>JBBQLX010000001.1:0-152198 GCA_038328375.1 Aggregatilineales bacterium
GCCGGGAATGCGTCCCCATGTTTTACGCCCAGCAGGGCCAAACAAACTGCGTGTCTGTGCACTGACCGTTTGCACCGCTGGGAAATCCATCAACCACAATGCCAGATCAATTACATGCACACCCAAATCAATCAGTGCGCCACCGCCAGATGCTGCTTTGCTGCCAAACAATCCCCAACCCGGTATACCCGTTTCACGCCGCCAACCGACCTGCACATGGTAAATATCGCCGAGTTGCCCTGATGTGACCATTTGGCGCATCCACTGCGCATCAGATCGGAAGCGATAGTTGTAGGACATCATCAATTTTTTGCCGGTGCGTTTCGCCGCTTCGACCATCGCCTTGGCCTCTTGCATATTAACCGCCATTGGCTTTTCGCAAACCACATTGATGCCTGCTTCGAGCGCAGCAATCGAATATTGGGCATGCAGCGCGTTTGGCAAACAAATGCTTACCATGTCTAGCTTGGCATCGTGGAGCATCATGCCAATATCATTATAACGTTCCGGCACATTCCATTCGTCAGCAAACAGTTGCAAACGTTCAGCGTTCGTATCGCATACTGCGACCAAATCTGCGTCAGTACTGGTTGTATACCCTTTTGCGTGTGCTTTCCCTACCCCAAGCCCAATAATACCGGCACGTAAAACGTCGCTCATAAATCCCCCAAAAAATTGTTTCGAGTAAAAAAGGGTATTCAGTATAATACTTCTTATCTTAGCCATGAATAGACAACTGACCATGTGACCAAACACGTCCAATTTGGTGATTTCGGGACGCTTCTTCACCCGTTATAATGATTCTTGAGCGGACAAATTGGGTAGAATTCATGAACTTTTAATATTCAGGTTAAAGATTTATTCACATTTGCTTAAACCTTTTCAAGCCAATTGAGCCAGTCAATTTCTCCATTATCATGTCAAAGAGAAACATAAAATTGATGACCGCCCTCTGTTTCAAAGGTTATTTCTAAACGCTGTTTTTAACGAAAGGTATATTTCATGGTTGCATCACCGCTTCTTTTGCCAAAACCAAGACAACTCTCTTTAGACAAGGATACCTGCGCGCTGCCATCTCATGCGTTTATTGTCATCAGCGATGCAAAGCTGCTCTTTGAAGCCAAACGGTCACAAGCCGCGCTCAAACAATATGCTCAGGTGAATTGGGAAATTGTCGCGGGAACAAGTTATTTAAATATCGGACTCGCGCTGGAAATCGATGAAGAGTTTGAACATGATCAAGGTTATCAACTAAGCATCACATCCTTAGATATATCCATTCGAGCTAAAGATGCCGCCGGAATATTTTACGGTGTCTGCACCCTGAATCAGCTTATTCAAGAGTATCAAACCAACTTGCCCTGCCTCACGATTGAAGATTGGCCTGATTTTCCCGCTCGCGGAGTTATGTTAGACATCAGCCGTGACAAAGTTCCAACGCTACAAACCATTTACGATTTGGTAGACCGGCTTTCCTCCCTCAAAGTCAATCAGCTTCAGCTTTATATGGAACATACCTTTGCTTATCGGCATCATCCCGAAATATGGGCGCAGTCTACGCCATTTACAGGCGAAGAAATTCTTGATCTAGACGTGTTCTGTCGCCAGCGCCACATTGAGCTGGTGCCAAATCAGAACAGCCTTGGTCATATGGAACGCTGGCTTAAACATGAGCGTTATCGTCATCTTGCCGAAAGTCCCGAAGGTTTCGAAGCACCTTGGGGTGGTCATAGCGCCCCATCGACTCTCAACCCGCTTGATCCCGGTAGCCTGAACCTCGTTGCCAGTCTCTATGACGAACTTCTACCGCACTTCACCAGTCAATTAATCAATGTCGGCGGTGACGAGCCTTGGGAACTCGGCAAAGGCAAGAGTAAGTCCGCCGTCGAATCGCGCGGTGGGCGGGTCTATCTGGATTACATCCGGCAGTTGCACAACGAAGTCTCAGCATTCGGGCACAAAATGCAGTTTTGGGGCGATATTATCGTTCATTATCCTGAGCTTGTGCCGGAGCTTCCCAAAGATGTCACGGCAATGTTATGGGGTTATGAAGGGGGCGAACGAGCCGCTGCTGAATGGGAGCGTCAATGTACACTCCTTGAAAGATCAGGTGTGCCCTTCTACGTCTGCCCCGGCACTTCCAGTTGGAACAGCATCGCGGGTCGCACCGATAATGCCATCGACAACTGCCGCATCAGCGCTATCAGCGGACTCAAACATGGCGCAATTGGCTTTCTCAACACTGATTGGGGCGATAACGGGCATTGGCAGCCATTCTCAATCAGTTTCCTCGGCTTTGCTTACGGCGCAGGTGTTTCGTGGTGTTTACAAACCAATGAAAAGCTTGATTTACCGCCTCTGCTAGATCGCTTCATTTTTAACGACGCTGCGGGCATCATGGGCAAACTCGCCTACGATTTAGGTGAAGTCTACAAAATCATTGGTCCTGAACACATCAATGGGCAGGTTTTAGCTTACACCATGCAAGTACCCACCGAACGTATCCAAAGCAGCATCGCGGGACATGAAAAATGGGCAGAGAAAAAAGCCGACATTCAACCGGAAACACTTCGCCGCGCCGTACAAACCATTAACCATATTATCGAACCACTGAATAAAGCCCAGATGTCGCGTGACGATGCCGCAACCATTACCGCCGAGTTCCAGCAAGCCGCGAATTTACTGCTGCATTCGGCGCATCGCTTATTATTCGTCACCGATGAAGAAGGCACACCACAAGCCCTGCGCGATGAACTTAAAAATCTGCTGGTTAAACAACGTGAACTCTGGCTCACACGCAATCGTTCTGGCGGCCTCGACGACAGTCTAAAACGCTTTGAGACTATCAAGAACGAGTACGAAAAGCTGCTGAACTCCTAGCTGAAATATAATAAGCGGATGCAACATTGCATCCGCTAACTCGATCAGCCTTCATTTCAAGTAGTTGTTATTCGGTCGTATCAGCTATTTGACTGTGACCAGCCAATACGCTGTTCGTAGATTGGATTAGCTGTCCGCGCAGCGCAATATGGTCAACGCCCACCTGCTCCATCGCCAACATCACTGCCCCTACAACCGGAGGCGCAGTCAGTCTCACCAATGTCGCCCCCGGTGCAACCTCATGCACCGTTTGACGGACACTCTCGGCAACCAACGGGCTTCCCTTATAAACACTGCCCGTCAGCACAAAATCAAATGCGAGGTTCTCAAATTGTAGCTGTCGGATAACACCAACCGCCAAATCGCCCAGTTCATTGCCAAGCCAACGAACGACTTCTATTGCGACAGAGTCGCCTTCCCGCGCCGCTTCAAATACCACCATCACTGCTGATCCGGTAAGGTGATAGCGCTCCCGTGATAACCCTTCGAGCAAATCAGAAACATCGCGTGCTCCAACATGCTCGACAAATTTTTGGCTCAAGTTAGTTTCCGCCCCACGGCTGCACCATGCTTTGGTGACACTATGCATCGCTTGACGAACCAAATCACCACCACCACCGTACTCACCTGACCAATGACCAACGCCTGAAACACGCCCTTCACGCCCACTCGCATCACGTCCACGGCAGTTACTTCCCGTACCCGCCACCAGACTAATACCCCATCCAGTACGCGAACCTGCGATTAAGCCAATAACCGCATCATTCACCAGTCCCGTCGGTGAGCGAAACCCCAATTGACCAATTACATCGCGGTGCAAAGGTTCATCAGTCGGCCAGTCCAAACCCGCAATGCCCATTCCGATGGCGGTTAAATCTTTCTGCTCTAATCCTGCGCTGGCTAATGCCTGCCGGGTAACCAACTCTAAAACAGCCAAAAACCCATCAAAGCCAATCATCTCATGATTACCGGTTCCACCAGCGCCAAAACCAAGAATTTGTCCGGTTTCATCGCTAATTACAGCGTGGGATTTCGTTCCCCCAACATCAACACCTAGAAAATATTGTTTCATCGCTTACTGCCGCATCAAATCGCGCAACACCCGATTACCAATAATATGTATCCCTTGATTGTGGATAAAATCGCGCAAATCCGTACTTAAAAACGCCTGATAATCCGCCACGCGACTTTCCCAATCGGGTGCAATCGCCCGTAATTCTGGAGTATCCTTCGCGGCGTGCATATAGAAATGAGTAATCCCTACAGGCAAACTTTCAAGTATGCGCTTGGCTTGACTAACTCGCTCAGCAGGTTTATCCAAAGGCAAACCGACTTCATGGTCGAGTAAAGGCACACCTGCCCCTTCTAGCTGTTCTTCCATCTCAACTGCCATATTGCTCAGAGCATCGCCCAGTCCACGCGCCCGAAAACCAACCTTATCCTCGCGAAACAAAATCGTAGGTGGCAGTCGATATTCTTGCGCCAGTTGGATGTAAGCCGGAAAGAATTTTTCGTGAGCAATAGTACCCATGTGGCTGTCGATGTGGGTTGCGTCAACACCTGCGTCTAAAGCACGGTCAATCTGCGCCTTCATCTCGGCAGTCGCCGCGTTGGTATCTCCATTTTCATGAATCGGCGGCTGTCTGCGATAAAAATAACCCTCGTTATCGATCAAGCCACTTGCAATATCACTCGTCGATATTGGTCCCCAGCGGTAACCATCCCATTCGCTGTTAAGCGTCAGATGCACGCCCATATCCACTTCAGGATGCTTTCGACAGAAATCAGCCGTTTGTGGAAACCAAGGGCATGGAACCATCACTGCCGCTGATGAGATCAGGCCAAAGTCCAACAGATCCTCATAAGCCGAGAGCGTCGATTGGCACATTCCCACATCATCAACATGCAAGATCACCGCACGATCCGTATCACTAAGACCAAGTTTCTTGAGGGCCGGATTAGGTTTCACAGCAAACACCTTCTGGTTATGAGTTAGCCAATTGAAAACTGCGGTAAATACTTTTTGTTGGTTTGGAGCAAATCTTCAAGAACCACTTCCACCTTGTCGGCTGATGGCCCCAAAGGATGCGTGAGTAATGCTTGATAAGCCGCATTCCGGTCGCCATGCACCGCGGCTTCTACCGTCAGCAGTTCATAAGCCTTGATTTGCGAAATCAGTCCAAACGCGGATAACGGCAGTGGCTCAGCAGGTAGTGGATGAATGCCCTTCGCGTCCACCATGCAGGGCATTTCGAGTACCCAATCTTCGGGCCAGCCCTTCACCGCTCCACGATGCGGAACATTGACCTCGTGGGTTTCACCCAAATCGTTGTAATGAGCGTTTAGAAGCTGCGTTGCCAAAGTCGAATAATACGCCCCTCCGCGCTTCATTAACCCATCGGGCGGTGTGGTACGGTCAGGCTCGGCATATTGCTTAAAAAGTTCATCCTCAATTTGCATCACGGCTTCGGCACGGGAAGGAGGCCAACCCTGCTGCTCCTCAAATTTCTTACCCGTGTAGTAGAAATACTGGAGGTAGTAATTCGGGATCATATGCAAGGACTCAATCGTGTTTACATCCCATGGCGGATGTTCATCTGAACGCAACTTTTGAACGTATTGCTCAAACACTTGAGGCCACAAATCTTCGCCATCCAACTTCAAGCCGCGATGCCAAGTCAGATGATTGAGTCCCAATGTTTCGAGTTGGGCATCGGTCGATTTCGCCTCTATTCCAAGGTCTTCCAGCATATGCATCTTAGTCGTAATCGGCACGTTACAAACCCCAACCGAGGCAATGTCAGGCGCGTATCGAGCAAGTGCTTCGGTCACCAAACCTGCCGGATTGGTAAAGTTGACCAGCAAAGCGTTGGGGGCTAACTCGCGCATATCAGCCGCAATCTTGAGGATAACCGGAATAGTACGCAACGCTTTTGCCATCCCACCAATACCTGTCGTTTCCTGCCCGATAAGGCCATGCCGCATACCGAGATATTCATCTTCTCGACGGGCAGCCATCCAGCCAATACGGAGCTGCGTCATCACATATTGGGCATCTTTAACCGATTCACGCTGATCAGTCGTCAAGTGAACTTCAAACTTCGCGCCAGCCGCCTTCGCCATGCGTTGAGCAAACTTTCCGACAATCTCCAGTCGTTCTGGCAGAATATCCATCAGCCACAACTCGGTCATCGGAAAACTATCTTGCCGTTCTAAAAATCCGTTGATGAGTTCCGGTGTATACGAAGAACCACCACCAATCACTGCAACTTTCATAATGCTCTACTCACTTCCAAAATCCCATTTCATGATGAATTTAAGTTAACGCACCACACGACCGCCGAATAATAAGCTCCGTGGGTAACAATATTTCCCGTTCTGCCTTGCCTGTTTGTATCAGGTTGATAAGTTGAAGAACCGCTTCTCGTCCAGCGGTTTCAATAGGCGCACGAACAGTCGTCAGCGGAGGGGTAAGATAATGAGAGGGGCGTATATCATCGAAACCCACTAGAGCCACATCTTCCGGCACACGTAAACCAGCCTCTTTAAGACCCGCTAATGCACCAATGGCTGAGTCATCGTCGGCTGCAAAAATTGCCTCAAAGGGTTTGCCCCAAGTTAATAATTGCCCAACAGCCGCCAAACCTTGAGCCTCATTAAAGCCGCCCATCACCACCAAATCAGGATCAATCTCTATATCATGTGCCGCCAAAGACTCGCGGTAACCCTTCTCGCGCCAATGCGAGTCTTCACTGCCTTCAGGGCCACTCAAAAACGCGATGCGTCGGTAGCCTCGCTCGTCAATTAGATAGTCAACCAGCTTGCGCGCACCCAACTTATTTTCGAAACCTACATAGGGAATGTCTAAACCTGCTGGCGGTGACCGATGTAACAGCACAACCGGAAATTGCAGGCGATACAAGCGTGCGATTTCGTGGGGCGCTAAACTTTCGTTGAAAATGATAATACCATCCGAGTTATGCTCACTCAGTGGATAACTGAGACGCGGCTCGGCATTCTCCGTTTTGTGGGTGCAATGAATGAGGAGATCAAAACCATATTCGCGTGTTCCTGCCTCGATGCCACGCAGCATCGGGCCAAAAAACTCACCGCTAATATCCTGTAAAATCAGCCCAATTGTATTAGTTCGGCGACTGGCAAGTCCCCGCGCAGCAGCATGAGGCGAATAATCGAGCGCAGCTATCGCATCCCATACGCGTGTAGTCGTGGCCTCTGATACTTGCCCAGTTTTGTTGATAACGCGGCTGACCGTGGCAATCGAAACACCCGCTTTTTCGGCTACATCATCAATTGTGGCACGAGAATGTTCACTCATTTGGACACTACAACTTTTTACTACCAACAAAATGTAAGCGCTTACATAGCTTAGCCAATATAGAGATTATCGTCAAGCCTTACTCAAAAACTTGGATTTAACGCACCCAACCAGCAAAACATGTCGATTGTCACCAGAACTTAGCCCTATTGGATTATTACTGGTTGAAGCTGCGTGTTATAATTTGGCTTTATAAAGCATTTTTAGATGTTGAATATCCGTTTGATTTAGAAAAAGTGCCCCGCGTGGGCACGGGAAAGTAATTACTTTATGAAATACACAGCCGACAATATGCTCATTCGTTCCAAAGATACGGGTAAAACAGGCGTGTTTGCGGAGGTATCGGCTGCTCAAGCAGGCTGGGATTGGCTGAATATGGCTGCCCGCCGGATGAATACAGGCGAAAAGTGGCAAGGAAATACAGGCGATAATGAGTATGTGCATGTGATTTTCGGGGGCAAATGTAATGTTCGTTCGAGTGGTGGCGATTTTCTAAATATTGGCCAACGCGAGAACGTGTTTGCAGGGAAACCTTATGCGGTTTATCTGTCGCGGAATACGACCTTTGAGATCGAGGCACTCACTAATGGCTTTGAAGTGGCAAGCTGCTGGGTCAAAACCGAGGAAGATCATCCCGCTCAGTTGGTAACATCCGAAACCAGCAAAGTCGAACTACGTGGCGGTGATAATGCTTCACGCCAAATCAATAGCATTTTGCCGCCGGGTTTTGACTGCCAGCGGTTGGTGGTGGTTGAGGTTTATACCCCGTCAGGAAATTGGTCGAGTTATCCACCCCACAAGCATGATATTCACCGCGAAGACGAAAATGGTCAGGTGCTTGAGGCGGACTTAGAGGAAATCTATTTTTACAAACTCAATCGTCCTGAAGGCTACGCTTACCAGCGTGTTTATACCGATGATCGCCACATTGACGCGGTTATGATGGCGCAAAACCACGATATGGTGCTCGTCCCAGAAGGTTATCATCCAGTGGTCAGCGCTCATGGCTATACGACTTATTACTTAAACTTTCTAGCGGGTTCGGCACAGTCATTAGCGAATGCGGATGATCCGGCTTACGCTTGGGTAAAAGAAACGTGGACAGGCATCGATCCCCGTCTACCAATCGTTAAATAGTACGGCAGATTGTTTAACAATTTATAGGGAAGCGCATGAAAATTAAATGGTACGGTCACGCAAGTTTTTTGATTACGGCTGAAAATGGCAAACGGGTCATCACCGATCCCTACACGCCCGAAACAAGTGGTTATGCCACTATTGGAGATGCACCCGATATTGTGATTGTTTCGTCCGCCAATGACATGTCGCACTGTCGGGCAGATTTAATCGTCGGCACGCCAACCGTCATTAATGCATTGGAACTGGCGCAAAACGGTGGTCACCAATCCGAACATGGTATCCCTGTTCAGGCAATCGCCGCGATGGAAGCCCTTGACCATCAATTCCATGACCCTGACCAAAATGGCATGTATCGTTTTGTGGTGGACGGCATTAGTATCGGCCATATGGGGGATGTCGGTAATCCACTCAGTGACGAACAGATGCGCTTCTTCGCGGGTGTGGATGTGCTGTTGGCACTGGCAGGCGGTCACCCAACCATCAATCTCGATGATTTAGAAACCGTTATCCAGCGAACGCAACCGAAGTTGGCTATTCCCATGCACTTCCGAACCCTGCGTTATAAGCCACGCAACACCTTCTGGATTCAGTCATTTTTAAACTATTACAAACCTGAAGATGTTGATTTTGCCTGCGACTCGGAAATTACTCTCACCAAAGAGACTCTACCTGAAAAAACGCGGGTTATGGTACTTTCACACTCTTGTTAAGGTTATTTGTTCAGGGAAATATGCCTCATTTAAGCTAAGGATTTTTGATGACAACTCAACGATTGACGATGGCGCAGGCCATCATCCTGTTCTTACAGAACCAGTATGTTGAACGGGATGGACAGGAAAATGCTTTTTTCGCTGGATGTTGGGGCATTTTTGGACATGGGAATGTGGCTGGTATCGGTCAAGCTCTACAACAATACTCCGGCAGCTTCCGTTACTATCAAGCCCGTAATGAGCAAGCGATGGTTCATGCTTCATCAGCTTATACCAAGATGAAGAACCGCCTGCAAACATTCGCCTGTACTTCATCGATTGGCCCCGGCGCGACCAATATGATTACCGGTGCGGCAGTGGCGACTATCAACCGCTTACCTGTGCTACTGCTACCGGGAGATATTTTCGCGGAACGGGCACAAGCGCCTGTGCTACAGCAGATTGAATGGGAACACTCACAGGATTTTTCGGTGAACGACTGCTTTATGCCTGTGTCACGCTATTGGGATCGGATTAACCGACCAGAACAGATTATCTCCTCTTTGCCAGAAGTCATGCGCGTACTAACTTCTCCGAGTGAGACAGGCGCAGTGACGCTCTCGTTGCCTCAAGATGTGCAGGCGACGGCGTTTGATTATCCAACTGGTTTATTCGAGAAGCGCGTTTGGCACATTCCACGTAATCGACCTGATTTGGGACGCTTACAGCAGGCGATTGAGTGGATCAAGCAGAGTAAACAGCCGATCATTGTGGCGGGCGGTGGGGTTATATACAGCGAAGCGACTGAGACACTACGGCGATTTGCCGAACAGACAGGCATTCCGGTTGGCGAAACGATGGCGGGTAAGGGTTCACTGGCCTATGACCACAAACTCAATTTGGGAGCGATTGGTGTAACCGGGACACCGGGAGCAAATATTCTGGCACGGGAGGCTGATTTGGTCATAGGGATTGGAACTCGCTACAGCGATTTCACGACTGCATCCAAGACAGCTTTCCAAGGTGAGGATGTAAAGTTTATCAACATCAACGTGGCGGAGTTTGATGCTTATAAACACAATGCTATTCCGTTAGTCGGTGACGCACGAGCGACATTAGAAGAATTACTGACTGCACTATCCGGTTACCAGACGAGTAAGAGCTATCAAGATCGCGCACAACAATACAACTCGAGTTGGGATGCCGAAGTGAGCCGGATTTATAACCTTGAGCATGGGCCACTCATGAGTCAAGGTGAGGTAATCGGGGTAATCAATACGCTTTCCAAAGCTGAGGATGTGGTTCTGAACGCGGCGGGGAGTATGCCGGGGGATTTACACAAGCTGTGGCGTACCCGTAATCCGAAGGGCTACCATATGGAATATGGTAACTCGACGATGGGTTACGAAATCGCGGGTGGGCTGGGCGTTAAGATGGCTGATCCGTCACGCGAAGTATTTGTGATGGTGGGCGACGCGTCGTATTTGATGATGAACTCGGAGATTGTGACCGCTGTGCAAGAGGGCATGAAACTCATCATCGTGCTGGTTGATAATCATGGGTTCGCAAGCATCGGTGGCCTATCCAAAGCAGTCGGCAGTGACGGGTTTGGGACAAAATACCGTTACCGGAGCGAGTCGGGTCAACTAGATGGCGAAACGCTTCCAGTTGATTACGGAGCGAACGCAGGCAGCTTAGGCGCACATGTGATTAAAGCATCTAACCGAGACGAACTAGCAAACGCGGTTCAGCAAGCACAAGGCATGAGCGAAACGGTGTGCATTGTAGTGGAAACAGATCGCAGACAGCGGGTCGGTGGTTACGAGTCGTGGTGGGACGTGGCGGTGGCAGAAGTCTCTGAGAATCCAGCCGTTCAAGAGGCACGTAAGGGGTTTGAAGAGGCGAAAACCAAAGAGCAACATTATCTCTAGTAGAGTGATAAATTGATTTTGAAATCGGGCGCAAAGCCTTGCACCCCTACCCATTCATGCTAACGGGCAAATATACTGGTTTTTGGTTCACCTATGGAAATTGAGCGATTAGACCATCTGGTGCTGACGGTAGCCGACATTGAGGCGACATGCGCGTTTTATAGTCATGTGATGGGGATGCAAGTGGCTACTTTCGGAAGTGGACGGAAGGCATTGGCATTCGGGCAACAGAAGATTAATCTGCATGAATATGGGAAAGAGTTTGAACCGAAGGCAATTTTACCTACACCGGGTTCGGGAGATCTGTGCTTCATAACAGCAACACCGATGAGTGAAGTAATTGAGCATTTGAAGTCGGAGAGCGTGACGATTATTGAAGGGCCAGCCCAAAAGACAGGCGCGATTGGCAAATTGAATTCAGTTTACTTCCGTGATCCCGACGGAAACTTGATTGAAGTATCAAACTATACCTGAGCAAAATATGCTCATGCGATTTTACATTAAAGGACGAAAATAAAATGGTATTGAAGATAGGCGTGATCGGCGCAGGACGTATTGGCAAGGTTCACGCGGAGACATTGGTACAACGGGTTCCAGATGCCCAAGTTATGGCGGTGGCAGATGTTATCCCTGCGGCGGCTCAAGACTTAGCCAAGCGGCTGAACATTCCCCTAGCGACCGCCGACTACAGAGAGATTTTAGCCGATAAGAGCATCGACGCGGTGGCAATTTGCTCGGCGACGGATACCCATTCGCAGATTATTACGGAAGCGGCAGCAGCGGGTAAACACATTTTCTGCGAGAAGCCGGTTGACCTTGATTTGAAGCGAATCGATGCAGCGTTGGCAGCAGTCGAAAAAGCGGGTGTGAAACTCCAAATTGGTTTCAACCGACGGTTTGACGCGAACTATGCGCGAGTTCGACAGGCCATCAGCACAGGCGAAATTGGTGAGCTGCATGTGGTGCATATCATCAGCCGTGACCCTGCCCCACCCCCGATTAGCTATGTGAAGGTGTCGGGCGGTATCTTTATGGATATGGCGATCCACGATTTTGATATGGCACGTTTCCTGACGGGCAGTGAAGCGCTGGAAGTTTATACCGTTGCCAGTGTCAAGATTGATCCGGCGATTGGTGAAGCGGGCGATGTGGACACGGCGTTTGTGGTGATGAAGTTCGCGAACGGCGCGACGGTGACGATTGACAACAGTCGCAAGGCTGTTTACGGCTACGACCAACGGGTGGAAGCCTTTGGCAGCGGCGGTGCGATTTCGACCGAGAATATTTATCCGAATGCGGCGACGATTAGTAACGGACAGAGCATCAAACGTGATTTACCGTTGAACTTTTTCATGGAGCGTTACATCCAATCGTATGCTAATGAGATGCAGGCATTTGTGGATGCGATTGTGAACAACAAGCCGGTTCCAGTGACCGGAGCTGATGGTCGTGCGCCAGTCGTGATGGGCATGGCGGCGAAAAAGTCTCATCTCGAACAGCGTCCGGTTAAGATCAGCGAAATTACTGCGTAAGACGGTTTAGCAATTAGTCGATTTAGGAAAGGGTGCCCATGCACCCTTTTTTATTGGCAATTCTGGCAAAATTCTTGGATTTTCGCCATATTATTTGGCAACTCTTTTCCAGTTTCAGCGGTTTCCTCGGCTACAAGCGTGGCAAACTTGGCAATTGGGTTGCCGCCGCCAACTTTGCCAAAGGATAAACCCCACAAGGGAGCAATAGCCCTTTGGCTAGCTGAATGCAGTCACCTGAAAGAGACTAAAAATCATGTAGAAGTGACGTAATTTGCACAATTAGCGACAAATGCGGCAAACATCCAAGACTATTTGATGAAAACTGGATATCCAGAGGATTTTAAGCTGCGCGGTCGGGATTGGGTTAGCAGGGCTTTTCAACGCCAAGCCCGTACAGTCTCACGCAATCGCTCCGATGTCTATTGTATTTGATGTGAGAGGCGAATGGGTTACATTTTGGAAGAACATTTTGTAACTCTTTTCGTGTATTGACATTAACCATTTTGAGAGAGGAGGTTAATGACATGGGTTGAGGTATGGTTAGAAAAGGGTATGCCGACAAACTTAAAATAAACCTTAGTGAAAATAAATCGGCATTATTACAGCGATAATCACTGTTTGGTTTGCAACCGTTTGAGAATTAAATAACGCCTATTAAATTTTGAAGCGGGCGGCATTCTTGCCGCCCCATAGGCCTCAACTTAAGGATTTTTGGGTCAGACACACCCGTTAGCGCAGGTATTCGCACATTCCAAAAGTCACGGTTTGCGCCGCATCAGGCTAAAGCCGTGATGCTAACAGCCGGACAAGCACACTGAAGGTGCTTCAAGACGTGTTCACGGTGGGAAAATCGTCCGAATTTCTCGTACAAACTCGTCTTTTTGAACCTCTATTTTCCTTAAGTTGGTACACATAGGGCGGCAAGAATGCCGCCCCTACAGAAGAATGTAATGTGCTAGCAAATGGCCTAACGGCGGCGCTGGGCAATGAGGCCTTTGTAATAGGCGAAAAGGTCAGTGTCTTGATCATCACCCCAGAGCATCGGCACACGATTGACATGCATACCAAAGCCCTCTGTACCGCTGACATATTGCGAGATGCCCACTTCTGTGCCGTAGTAAATGACGGGTGGGTTCGGAAAACTCATCTGGACAGCAGCAGCACGGCGCAGCGCTTCTTTATCACCACCGGATTGAAATAGAAAACGATCCATATCATGGTTATCTATGAAGGTGGGCATTAGAAAGTCATTTGGGAATGCCTGACTATGACGGGAGCGAAAGCGCTCGAAATCCGCCTCTGACCATTTGTGTTGAGCAAAAGTGCGCCGTAATGCGTCACACAAATGAAAGTCTAAGATACCATCCAAGCGACCCACATACTGCTGCTGCGTATCAGGGGCATCCACAACCTCGCCAAAGCAAAAGCAATCGGCTTTCTCGGCTTTGACGGCAGGCCAAAAGTAAGACCAAAAATCAGGGCCGGGGCCATCAGCAACATCCAAGCGAAAACCATCAATGTCGTATTCACGCAACCAAAAACGCGAAACTTCAATGAGCCACTGCCTTGCGGTGGGGTTTGCCACATTCAACTGAGGCATGGATGAGACACCGAAGAAAGAGCGATAGCCGATATCGGAGTCATCAAAGGTAAACCAGTCGCGATGGCTGCTATCAGGATTGGTACGTGCGTCTTGAAAGTAGGGATGCTGGTCGGAGATATGATTGAGGGCAATATCCAGAATGACACGTATGCCACGGGCATGGGCTTCCTTGACGAGATGATGGAGTGCTTCATCTCCGCCAAGTCGAGGTTCCACTTTTACGTAGTCGGTTACATCGTAGCCGTGATGGGAATTACTGGTAAAAACGGGACTGAGCCAAATGGTGTTCGTACCCAAGTCCTGAATATAGTCTAACTTTTCAGCAACGCCCCAGAGCGTTCCGCCCACAAAGCCATTCAAATCATCGGTTTGCAGCCAATCGTTGCCCTGCCCCGGAAAAAAGCGATCCACAAAGATGTGATAGATAACGGCATCACGCGCCCAACGGGGAGGCGTAAACTGATCGACAGAAACAACAAAGGTATAAGGCTTGGTGGAATCACCCGCAGTCAGGTCATCGGAAACGGGATCGCCGCGAAAAAAAGCTGAGGCAGCAAGTTCACCGATGTGTTTTATATTCGGCCAATCCGCAAATATTTCCGGTTCACCGTCTGCCCATGCGCCGATTTGGTAACGCAAATAGCATTGCCCAGCCTGCGGTGGAAGTGTGACGACCCAGCGCTGCTGATACCCCCATGACAATGTATCCCAAATTACGCCATCCAATTGGAACGGAACGGCCCCGCCACTGGAAGCAATTCCCTTTTCACCGACGGGCTGCGTGCCATTATTGGTGTAGTAACAGACAACGCGATCCACAGAGACATCCGTACCCAAATACACCGTGAGTGTAATGGGCTGGCCGGGTTGAGGGTCTTGCGGGAACACTTCATGGGCATGTTGCAATCCACGATGGCGGGCGCGGTGATGAATCAGCTTGAGTTGATCCGTCGCGAGTGTGCCAAAAATAAACTCTTCCATCATTTACCTCGTGTAACGGTGACCGAGATTGGACACCATTAAAATAAGAGACACAACAGTAACCTTTGGCATTAGGCTGCGTCAATGCGTGTTTACACTCTCTATGAAATCAGATTAAGATGCCAGACACGGCGTGCGGTGTCCCTACTTTGTATTTTTTATTATGCCTAGAATTATTGCGAATATTTAAACAAAAAGACACTCCAACGAGTGCCTATTTGTAGAGCAATATAATTGCCATTACTTGGTCGGGGTAACTTCCGGCTTGGTCGGTATCAAATCTAAACGCTCGCCAACAACTTTGAAGGCATGAAGGGCGCGATCAAGATGTTCCTTACGATGGGTGGCGGTGTAGCTGGTACGGAGCAAGCCGCCTTTAGGAGGCGCAGCGGGTGGAACAACGGGATTGGTATAAACACCCTCTTCAATGAGTGCATTCCATGCTAATCCCACGCGAAAATCTTCGCCTAGAATTACGGGAATAATAGGCGTGTTACTAGCACCGAGATCATAGCCCAGCTCTTTAAGTCCGCTACGCATATATTCGGCATTGTCCCAAAGATTCTCCACATGCTGCGATTCTGTTTCAATAATATCAAGGGCAGCCAAAACAGCAGCAGCTTGAGGCGCGGGAAGAGCTGCCGAAAAGATAAGCGAACGTGCCTTATGCTGAATGTAATAAATGGCTTCAGCACTACCAGCGATGAAACCACCGATAGAAGCAAAACTCTTGCTAAATGTACCCATCAAGAGATCGACTTCCTTGGTAAGACCAAAATGCACGGCTGTACCTCGACCGCCACCCATCATACCAATGCCGTGGGCATCATCAACCATAATGCGGGCACCATATTTTTTGCTGATGGCAACCATTTCAGGCAAAGGGGCAATATCCCCGCCCATACTATACACGCCATCAACGATAACTAACTTACCTGCTTCTTCGGGCAGCTTGGCGAGTACCGTTTCGAGACTATCCAAACTATTGTGACGGAAGCGCTTCATTTCGCCTTGAGACATGCTTACGCCATCAACAATGCTGGCGTGATCATCTTTATCCAGAATGACGTAATCACCCTGCCCTACTACAGCAGAGATTGTACCTACATTGGTTTGATAACCCGTTGAAAAAACGAGGGCTGCTTCCATGCCAACGAACTTTGCCAACCGCCGTTCCAATTCAAGGTGCAGTTCGAGTGTACCGTTTAGGAAACGAGAACCGGTTACGCTTGTGCCATAATGTTTAATTGCGTCAATAGCGGCCTGTTTAACGCGCGGGTCAGTCGTTAACCCAAGATAATTATTTGAACCGAGCATGACCACTTCTTTGCCTTCGAATGTGGCGGTCACACCTTCGGAGTGGCTCAAAGCACGAAAATAAGGATACATCCCTACTTCAGTTGCTTCTTTAGCGCGCTTGATGAGTTCATCATTACGCATTTTGTCGAATAAATCAGCCATGCAAATCCCCTTGTGAAAACCGTAACAATTACCAGTTTAGCTCAACAGCCATATGATGTAAATGTGATAACACTAAAATTAGCAGTAGGATATGTTTATGCAGTCGAAAGTTTCGCAACTTTAACAATGTTTGGAACGATTCGCAACATTGAGAGGCTACAAGTGATTTTTATCAGGCGGCGGATAAGACTTGCACATCTGGCTATTGGCGGGTTAAAATAAAAGTATTGAGGAAAATGACTTCAACGGGAGAAAGTTATGTCATCGCTGAATGTTAGGCGCTTGATTGTTTGGTTGGTGTCTTTTGTGTTGGGTTTTGTGCTGGTTTATTTGATCGTGACGGTCGGCTTCCCGCTGGTCAAACCCGAGTCGGCTGGCATAACGCTTGCTAAATTTGGCTCTGGTTACTTTATCGTGACCTATATTCCAATTGTGCTGATCTGTGTGACGTGGCTCGACGCATTCATGGGTACCAAGATTCTGCCGGACTAATTCGAATAGTTTTGGATTTTATGACCCGCCATACGAGGCGGGTTTTTCGTTTCTATGAGTGGCGGAGGATGGAGGCAAGCGCGGCTACGCTCATATTTCCAAAAATCCTCAGACGAGGCAGATGTAAAAGTCCCGACGTGGTTTGCAAATCTCTGTTGGCGGTCGATACGCCGATCCATACCCCTAGCTCTCTTGCTACTTGAAGTGTCGCTGCATCGTAATGCCCTACTGGATAATCAAACATACGTGGTGTGATGCTGGTATAGGCGGCTAAACTCTCGATGCTGCCCTGCATCTGATAGATCAAAAAGTCATGGTCACGCTGACGCAAATCCAGATGATCTTTAGTGTGCGGCTCCATGCTCATACCTGCACGCGACATTTCGGTGATTTGAGGCCACGACATATAAGCAGGATCGTTGGCATCGGGACGCGAGGTGATGATAAAGAATGTTCCGATAAAGCCGAACTGCTTTAATACCGGAAAAACATTGGTATAGGCATCAATGTAGCCATCATCAAAGGTGAGGATAACAGACTTTGGTGGCAGCAAAGTTCCTTTGGTCAATGCGTCGTAAAGGTCATATAGCGAGACGGTGGTATAACCCTGATCATGTAAATACTGCATATGAGTCTTAAAGATAGCAGGCGTAACTGTCAAGCCAATCCGTATGTCATCAGCATCACGCGGGAGTTCGCTCACATAGTGGTACATCAAGATGGGAAGGCGAAGGCGACGTAAGGTACTGCCCTGCTCTGGCTGCACAGTACTATAAGATGCAGAAGTCGTGATGCCCGTCATCAGCAGCACGGCCGATACTATGACCATAACCGCACGTTTCATGATCGTTTACGCTTCCACGCTAAAATCGAATTCTAAACTAAGAGTGTGGCTTTTTAGCGCTGTTGTTCATTCTAGGCGCATTTTGCATGTGGAGACCCTAGCATTTCCTAAGCGGTGGATAAGCGCAGAGTTCCAATAAAAGACTATCAAAGCCTATCGAATCAAACGAAGCCCCCTGATTGATTGTGCGGTTTTTCACTAAGCTGATAGGTTTTGAAAGTTCCTTACTGATAGACTGCGTAGCATCTTGGAAGAAAGAGTGTCCGTCATGAATCGTTCATCGCGCATACCGGGGTTTTACAAACGCTCGTTAAAAGAACGAAGTCTTGTGGTTGGGGAATGGGCTGACCTGACGGCTGGTGAATTGGATATTCTCAACGGTTTGAGTGGATTAAACGCCGGACAAGCCGAGCATATGATCGAGAATACCATCGGTGTGTATGCCCTACCCCTTGGTATTGCCACGAACTTTATGGTTAATGGCAAAGATTATCTGGTTCCAATGGTGATTGAAGAGCCGTCGGTGGTGGCAGCAGTTAGCAATGCAGCTCGTTTGTTCCGTGAAGGTGGTGGATTTATCACTTCGAGTGATGAACCGGTCATGATCGGGCAAGTCCAAGTGCTGGATATTGAGGATGTGAATGCGGCGGCTGAAACGGTTCTGGCGCATAAAGCAGAACTGATGGCAGAGGCTGACAAGATTGGTGGCAGCATTGTACGGCACGGCGGTGGTGCACGAGACATTCAAGTGCGGTCGATTATGAACACTTCAGTGGGGTCGATGTTGATTGTTCATCTGCTTTACGATACACGGGATGCGATGGGTGCAAATGCGATTAATACGGCGGTTGAGCATCTTGCGCCACAGATTGAAGCGCTGACAGGTGGACGTGTCAATCTACGTATCCTGAGCAACTTGACTGACCAGCGGAAGGCTCGAGCCGAGGGCATGATTCCAGCGCAAGAATTGGCATCCGACAGTTTGACTGGCGAGGAAGCGGTACGCTCAATTGTAGAAGCCGGAGTGTTCGCAGAGGTTGATCCTTATCGGGCGACCACACACAACAAAGGCATCATGAACGGGATTGATGCGGTGGTGATTGCTACGGGTAACGATTGGCGGGCAATCGAGTCGGGCGCACATGCATATGCGGCACGAAATGGTCAATATACCAGCCTGAGCAAATGGTGGCAGGATATGGACGGTAATTTACGCGGTTCGATTGAGCTGCCATTGGCATTGGGAACAGTGGGCGGCGCAACAAAAGTACATCCGGCAGCAGGATTAGCGCTGAAGATTTTGGGAACACAATCAGCACGAGAACTAGCGGAAATTACAGCATCAGTCGGGTTAGCGCAAAATCTGGCGGCGATTAAAGCACTCGCTACGGAAGGTATACAGCGCGGACATATGCGAATGCACGCGCGGCAACTGGCTGTTGCCGCAGGTGCGAGTGGAGAACTGGTTGGGCGGGTGGTACAAGCCATGATTAAAGAAGGCAATATTCGCCTAGAACGCGCCAAGACTCTGGTTTTCGAACTCACATCCGGTTCGATTTATAATCCCGCAGCGGGTGCTGATTAAACTGCAAAATATATATTTTTTGGAATTTATCAAGTACATCTAACGTGATATGAGTTTACTCTAGAAAAAAGACTAAGAACTCACTTTTAGATATGCTTTTTGGAATATCGGACACGGCATGCCGTGTCACCACTGGTTAATCGCATTCTAAAAACCATAGGACAAATGAATGACCGCAAATGATATGAATATCAATCCGTCGTATGTCATGCACCCTGATCGTAAAGTCGGTATCGTGGGCTATGGCGCATATATTCCACGTTATCGGCTGCCGGGAACAGAAGTCGCTCGCGTATGGACGAATGGCTTAGGTGGCAGTCCGATCACCGAAAAAGCAGTGGCGGGATTGGACGAAGATGTCACCACCATGTCGATTGAAGCAGCACGTAACGCGCTTGCACGAGCTGCAATCGACCCGGAATTGATCCGCGCCGTGTGGGTCGGGAGCGAAAGCCATCCGTATGCGGTAAAACCGACCAGCACAATTGTGGCAGAAAGTATCGGTGCGTCAGCGAATATCCAAGCGGCGGACTGGGAGTTTGCCTGCAAAGCCGGAACCGAAGCGGTGCAAGCGTCGATTGGTATGATCGGCAGCGGTATGGTGGCCTATACGCTGAGCATTGGTATGGATACGGCGCAAGGACGACCGGGCGATGCGCTGGAATATACAGCGGCATCGGGTGGCGCGGCATTTCTATTAGGGCCAGCAGCAGAAGCCTGCGCAGTATATCAAGGCAGTTATAGTTATGTGACGGATACACCGGACTTCTGGCGACGTTCCGGTGAACATTATCCAAGCCACGGGGACCGCTTTACAGGTGAACCTGCTTACTTTGCCCATGTGACTTCAGCAGCACAAGCGCTGATGGATATGATGGGAACAAAGGCGAGTGATTACACCTACGCCGTTTTCCACCAGCCAAACGTCAAGTTCCCCAGCCGTGCGGCGGAAATGTTGGGATTTAACGAAGAGCAGATTAAATATGGCCTATTGGCTGGTCTAGTCGGTAATGTTTATTCGGGATCATGTATGCTTGGCCTGACCGCCACACTGGATATGGCAAAAGCAGGTGACCGGATTTTGATGGTGAGCTACGGCAGCGGTGCGGGTTCGGACGCGTTTGATTTAACCGTGACAGAACAAATCGAGGCGGTCAAATATCGCGCTCCATCCACGCAGGATTATATCAAGCGCCGTACTCAGATTGACTATGCAACTTACTGCCGGTATCGCGGCAAGCTCAAGGATTAAGTGACAATGCGTGATGTGGCAATTATAGGCATCGGACAGATTGCAGTTGGCGAACATTGGAACAGCAGTTTGCGAATGCTGGCAGCAGAAGCTATTCAACTCTCACTTGAAGATGCTGGCTTAGAACAGATCGACGCGCTTTACGTAGGCAATGCCTACGGCGGGACAGTCAGCAGCCAAACGCAACTTGGGGCGCTTATTGCTGATTATGCAGGATTAAGCAACGTCGAAGCCTACACTATGGAAGCGGCAGATGCATCGGGAGCGGCGGCATTGCGAACAGCCTATTTAGCGGTTGCGTCGGGAGCAGTGGAATCAGCAGCAGTGGTGGGGGTCGAGAAATCAACCGATATGCTGGCGAGCGCTCGTGTGCAGGCACGAAGTGTTAGTTTGGACGCTGATTATGAAGCGGCTCAGGGTGCAACACTCACTGCATTAGCGGCTTTGTTGATGCGACGTTATATGCATGAGTACAATTTAGAGTTGGGCGCTTTTGAAGGGTTTAGCATAAATGCTCATGCGAACGGTGGTCGAAATGACTATGCGATGTTTCATAACAACATAAAGCCGGGACGATTTGCCAAAGCACCAATGATCGCTGATCCAGTGAGCTTATTCGACAACGCACCAGATGCAGACGGCGCAGCAGCCGTCATTATCACCAGTCTTAACCGTGCAGTCGATATGGTTCCGCAACCTGTACGCATTACCGGAAGCGCGGCAGCAACGGACACGCTGACATTGCACGACCGCAGCGACATGTTGTATTTGAAAGCCGCCAATATATCGGCTCATAAAGCATATGCCCGCGCAGGGATTAGCGCTAAAGATGTCAGCCTGTTTGAACTGCACGATGCTTACACGATTTTGAGTGCACTGACTCTGGAAGCAACGGGATTTGCTGAACGTGGCGAAGGTTGGAAGTTGGCGCAAAGCGGAGCCATCGGTTTGACGGGTTCATTACCCATTAGCACGTTTGGTGGATTGAAGGCGCGGGGTAATCCAGCAGGCGCGGCTGGGATATACCAAACCGTTGAAGCCTGTTTACAACTTCGGGGACAAGCTGGTGCGAACCAAGTTCCCAACGCAAAGACAGCACTTATCCAAAATTTGGGCGGGTTGGGCAGTACAGCAATTACTCACGTTCTTCAGATTTAGGTTTACGAAATTCGTGCGATACGGGAGCAAAACAGCTTTGTGATAGCTCTCACAACCGATTTGATAGGTTTTGATAGACACATCAATGTAGCATTCAGTCAATCTCGTGCAAAAATGCACAATATCGACCATTGATACTCAGGAGCGCGATGACCATGCAAATTTCAAGACACTGGCGGCTAAACGCACAACGCTATCGTTTACAGGGTGTACGTTATGAAAGCGGCGAAATGAGCCTTCAGAATCGTCCTGCCCCAACAACTGTCACTGTTCGTGAATCCGAACAAAATGTGCAGGTTGACAACACTAAGAAACTTTTGAAGGCAGCCAGCTAGGACGCATTGCATGACCACTCGCAAAGAAGTCGAAGTTCAGCGTGAGCAGTTCACCTTCGCAGGTAAAGGTGAAGTCTATAGCTTTACAACGCTGCAAGAAACGCCAGAGGGTTTTGACGAGCAAGCGCCTTATGTGCTGGCGCTGGTCAAACTGGATGAAGGTCCAATTATCACTGCCCAACTTACTGATGTAGACGGCCCAATCGCAATCGGTGACAAGGTCGAAATGGTCACGCGCAAATTGATGACCGAAGGCGCACGAGGCATGATTGTCTACGGATATAAGTTCCGTAAGGTACTCTACAGAAGCAATTAATATCAAACGTATTTATCTTCAAATACGCCCTAATTAGGGCGTATTTTGTTTTACATGCAAAAGGAGGGTCACAGCCCCTCCCCTACGAAGAGAATTCAGGCTGGTTAGCTAAAGGCCGTGTTATTCTGATTATTCAAGAGTAATCGGTGCGAAAAAAACGATAACGTCTTTGACAATTGCTCCCTATTGACCTTGGTTTTTGGCATCAGAAAATCCTCGCATTTTTGAAACAATCAGATGTTATTGTCCAAAATATAGGTATACACCAAAGCTTAGGATATTGCGCCAACACAGTAGAATTTTGCTAAATTAAATCCAATACATTTTAACTTTGACATACTCTCTAGATGTAAGATAAACTTCGTTCTATCTTTTACATTAGTTACTTGGGGGAAATCATATCGCTGTAGTACAACATTGTCTAAATCCATATCGAATTATTTATTTGTTATGTTGACGGAGAAATTTGAAACATGCGTGAATTGAATTCTACGGAAAATATACTCATCATTATCGTTCTGGGCATTGCAATAGCGGGGTTAATATATGCGGCTTTACTCGCTCGCCAAATCCTCGCTGAAGGCAAAGGTTCTCAAAAAATGCAGGAAGTGTGGGGATATATCCGCACAGGCGCAAACGCTTATTTAAGTTCACAACTTCGTATCATCGCAGCGCTGGTGGTGATACTGGTATTCGTCTTGTTCTTCAGTGTATATGTCGTTAACCCAACCCCGTATGCGATTGAACACTTCTGCCCTGCAATTGCCCAAACTGCAAGGGCAAGTGTCTCGGCAAACGCAGATGCTATTAAAGCGAGTGTTGCCGCCGCTAACCCCGACATCGCATCAACGGAATTAACATTATTACAGGAAAATGCGGTCGTTTACCAAGAAGAAGCCCAAATTGTGCAACAGGGTAAAGATACCTGCACAACAGCACGGCTGAGCATTGCGCTCGGACGCGCAGGCGCATTCTTGATGGGTGCGATCTTCTCGGCAGCCGTTGGTTTTGTTGGCATGAATATGGCGGTACAAGGCAACGTCCGTGTCGCCGCAGCAGCGGTTGATCCAAAACGTGGGTACGCTGATGCAGTGCGTATCGCTTATCGTTCCGGTACGATCACGGGTATGTTGACTGATGGTTTAGGATTGTTCGGCGGTACGATTATTTTCATCATATTCGGTATCGCTTCACCGGACGCGCTACTAGGCTTCGGCTTCGGTGGTACGCTGTTGGCGTTGTTCATGCGCGTAGGCGGCGGTATCTTCACGAAGGCGGCGGATGTCGGCGCTGACCTTGTGGGTAAGGTAGAAGCTGATCTGCCCGAAGATGATCCCCGTAACGCCGCGGTTATCGCTGACCTTGTGGGTGACAACGTCGGTGACTGTGCCGGTATGGCGGCTGACATTTTCGAAAGCTACGAAGTTACAATTGTTTCTGGTTTGATCCTCGGTTTGGCGCTGTCAACGGTTACTCGCAGCCCAATTTGGATTATCTTCCCATTGGTTGTGCGTGGTATCGGTGTGTTGTCGTCGATTATCAGCACCAATTTGGTCAAGTCCACCGGTAACAAAGATGCGTTGGCAGTTATCACACGCGGCTTTTATGTCGCAGCCGTTTTAAGCGCTGTGTTGTTTGGCGCCTTCACTTTGTTTTACATGCGTGATGCCAACATCAACAGTGGTGGTGTTGTCTGGCAACCACTGGCAGCAGTTCTGATCGGTGTTGGGCTGGCAATCGTCATTGATAAAGTGACCGCTTATTTCACGGACACCGAGCATCCGCCTGTGCAAGAAATTGCGCGGAATACACAGACCGGCCCCGCTACAACAATCCTCAGTGGTTTGTCGAGCGGTATGGAAAGCAGCGTGTGGGCTGTGCTCGTGATCGCGGGAAGCATTTTGGCAAGCGTGATTATTTTTGGTCTGTTCCCGATTACGAATGGTAGTGGCGCACAGATTGTTGATACCTTCACAGCCGTTTTGTACGGTGTGGCGATGACCGGTATCGGCATGTTGACACTGACGGGTAATAACGTGGCAATGGATGCCTTCGGCCCGATTTCTGACAACGCGCAAGGTGTGGCAGAACTGGCTGGCGAAAGCGATGGTCCTGGTGGCGAAATCCTCAATCAGTTGGATGCCGTTGGTAACACAACCAAGGCTATCACTAAGGGTGTCGCGATTGGTTCAGCCGTTATCGCAGCAGTATCGCTGTTTGGTTCATTCTTGACGGATACGCGTGTGGTACAACTCGGTTTGGGCGTACCGTTGAATCGGACATTGTTTGGCACCGGTATCAACATTGCCGAGCCGATTGTGTTCATTGGCTTTTTGATCGGCGGCGGGTTGATCTTCCTGTTCAGCAGCTTGCTGATCCGGTCGGTGAACCGTGCAGCGTTCCAAATGATCGGTGTAGTACGGCGACAACTTCGTATTCCGGGCATTATGGAAGGTACCAAGACACCGGACTATGCGGAATGCGTGGCAGTATCGACCAAAGCGGCACAGCGAGAACTCTTACCGATTGGGGTGATCGCAGTACTTACGCCGATCATCGTTGGCTTCTTATTGGGAGCAGCGGCACTCGGTGGGTTCTTGGCGGGTATTATCCTCGCTGGTCAGTTGATGGCGGTGTTTATGAGTAACGCAGGCGGTGCGTGGGACAACGCTAAGAAGTACATTGAAGAAGGTCACTACGGTGGCAAGCGATCTGAGGCTCATAAGGCAGCCGTGGTCGGTGACACGGTTGGTGATCCCTTCAAGGACACGGCTGGTCCGGCCCTGAACCCGATGATCAAGGTGGTTAACCTCGTCGCGCTGTTGGTCGCACCGTTGGTTGTAACCGCTGCTGCGCCGGGAGCTGAAGGCAGCCGTGCGATCATCGTCGTGGTTATGTTTGTGCTGTTGGGCGTTATCTTATGGGCGATTGCCCGCAGCAAGCGCAGCGACCCTGAATCAGAGCAGATGGTTGAGGCCGTTTCTAGAAGTGGCGCTGATTAACAGCAAGCCAATCGCGATTTATTGAAATTCAAGAATCCCCTCTGCTTCACAACCAAAGGGGATTTTTGTTGCAAACCATATGCTACACTGATTGGGATTGTGGGCGAAAATTCAGGGCGCACAGCCGTGCGCCCCTACAATATTTTAATTTGTAGAAGTTTACAATGCGTGTTTGAGTCAATGAGTTTAAGCACAACACACATGACAAATGCGAAACCAACTCAACCGTTTGGGCGCTACGGGGAACAATTAGTCGTTCGTCATTTAGAAAACAGCGGTTACCAAATCATTACGACCAATTGGCGCTGTTCACTTGGTGAAATTGATATTGTTGCCCAAAAAGAGAATATTCTGATTTTTGTAGAGGTTCGTTCACGCCACGCCGAAAATACCGAACCTTCTTTCGAGAGTGTCAACAAACGGAAGCAAAGCAAGTTAGCTGCACTGGCTAACGAATATATTGACACTCACAAACTTGACGAAATGATGTGGCGTATTGATGTGATTGGTGTTGCTATTCCACGTTCAGGCAAAACCATTATTGAACATGTCGAGGATGCGCTTGGCTGGTAAACCTCTACTCATTATTCTTGGGCCAACTGCGGTCGGTAAAACTGGATTGGCAATTGAGGTTGCTAAACGAATTGGTGGCGAGATTATCAGCGCGGACAGCCGACAAATTTACCGCACGATGGATATTGGAACAGCAAAACCGACATCAGCACAACAAGCGGAAGTTCGACATCATTTAATTGATGTGGTTAATCCTGATGAAAATTTATCACTGGCACAATATCAAAAACTTGCCCGTGCAGCTATTGATGACATTCATTCAAAAGGCGCAGTACCACTACTTGTCGGTGGGACGGGACAATACATCACGGCGTTAGTCGAGGGGTGGTCAATCCCGCAAGTGCCGCCGAATGAAGTCTTACGCGCAGAGTTAGAGCTGTTCGCAGAGCAAGAAGGTGCAGCGGCTTTACATAATCGCCTAGCAGTAATTGATCCAAAGGCAGCCGCAAGTATTGATTATCGAAATGTGCGCCGTGTGGTTCGTGCGTTAGAAGTCTGCTTGATTGCAGGTGAACCTATTAGTGATCTACAGCGTAAACAACCACCAGATTATAACTTGCTGCATGTCGGGTTGACGATGGAGCGAGAGAACTTATATCAGCAAGCCGACCGGCGTGTTGACATAATGATAAAAAATGGATTTTTGCAAGAAGTTGAACAGTTGCTCAACGCAGGATACAGTCGAAAACTACCGTCGATGAGTGGGCTTGGTTATGCGGAGTTGACAGCGCATCTACTTGATAATCTGCCACTTGATGAAGCCATTACGCGTACTAAGCACAATACGCATGATTTTATTCGGCGACAATATACATGGTTTAGGGGTCACGATCCGGGAATTTTGTGGCACAATATAAACAATAGCAATCTTGAAATAATTTTTGACATTGTTGATGATTGGCTAAAGGAACCCGGCTAAAAATGCGCTATTTTCGTCGTTCAGGCAATCCGAATGCGCTCGTGGGAATCTTTTTGTTGGTGTTGCTGGCGATATTTGCTGGCCCCGGTATGCTACCGAACCTGCTGCCGTCACTGATCCCCGGTGCGGATGAAAGTATCATGTGTGCCTGGCTGCGATCAGGAACAGAACGGGCACAGCATCAGTCTCTGATTGGGCGTGAGGCTGTTAATCCGATTAGTTTGAGTGTACGTACAAGTGCTTTACCGGCTCAACCGGGGCAGTCCCTAACCGTGAGTATTGTTATTACCAACAACTCATTAGGAACAGTTGCGATTTACTATAATCCAGCGCAAGTCCGATATGGAGATGATGGTGTAACCAGCGGACTTGGATTGATACCGAACTCAAACACTACAGTAGGACGCGGGCAGAATCAGGGTGGATCAATACCGGAGTCGGATATTCGCCTGTTAGGGCCACGTCAAAGTTGCATTCACCATACCGCTTGGACTTTCCAGCAGGTTTCTACGTTGGGATTGACACAAGGTAGTAATACATTTAAAGCCTATTATCGCAATTCTTCTCCGGGTGTTACACAGAATACCAATGGCACGTCCGTCATCTACAGCGATCAGGGTTTATGGGTTGGGGTGACAGAATCGGCAGCCGTGACTATTCCTGCCGCTAGCGGCTAGATGATTATGCTATTATCATGATTAGTAGAACTATTTGACGCTTCCATTCTTTGAGGAGTTAATGTTTCATGTCGAGAATTGATACAGACCAGCCAATCCTCATTATTCAGGATGAAAACCAGCCGATAAGGCACTGGCCTGTTGAAAAGGATACCGTCATCCTTGGGCGTGATGAAGACTGTGATTTGACGCTGCCTGATCGACAAATTTCGCGCCAGCATATTCGCATTTATAAACAGGGCGACATTTATTTTATAACTGATTTGGATAGCAAAAACGGCACTTGGGTGAATGGCCTTCAATTGAAGGGGACCAGAGAACTGCATGATGGCGATGAAATTCACGTCGCATTGGCAGTGCGGTTGAAATTTATTGACTCAGATGCCACCAGCCCGTTAGCCAGTGAACCACCGGCATTTATCACGGGCAAGCTGCGCCTCGACCCAGAAGCACGGCGGGTATTCGTGCGAGGTATGGAACTGAACCCACCGCTGAGCCTGCCCCAATATCGGTTACTTGAACTGCTGTTTGTGAACGCCGGACGCATTTGTACGCGTGACCATGTGATTGAAACGGTGTGGCCTGAAGCAATGGGCGAAGGTGTCAGCGAACAGGCTATTGACGCGCTTATCCGCCGGCTGCGTGATCGCCTTGCAGAAGTTGATCCAGACGGGCAATATATCGTCACGGTACGCGGACACGGTTTCCGGCTTGAAAATCCGGCTGGTTAGTTCATTCTTTCAGAAAATTTTACTGTAATCCGTTGTGATGGCAAACACTCTCAACGGATAAGTGTTTAGAGTTTTATATGTTCCGTCATATTTTCGCACGCGAAAACCTTTTTGCATTGGGCTTGTGCTTGCTCGTTATTTTGCTGATTATTGTAACGACAGAGTCCGCGCCACAATGGATTTATCAGGGATTTTGAGGCGTGGAACCCAGTCAAATTGCAGCTTTTATCGTCGCTGGCCTCATTTTTTCATTGGTACTTCCTACACGATGGCGCAAATGGACTCTCTTCATCGGTAGCGTCATTGCCATTTACTGGTTGCAACCCACGCTCAATATCCGCTGGCTTGATTATAGTCTGCCGACCGCTACGCTGGGAGTCAGTATCTTTTGCTGGCTCGTTACTCGACATTCGACTGAAAACGGAAGCCGAATAATTCGCGAAGATTGGATAACAGTCACAGTTGTCATTGCAATCGCACTATTATTGACGATCAGTCGCTACATCGAAATTCCTATCGAATTGACATCACGTCCACCTGAAACATGGCAAGTTGCAGTGTGCTTACTTGTGTTGACGGGTATTATTTTCGTTCTTCGAAATCGGGATTCAAATAACACCCTGATTAGCATCACGATACTGTTTATTATCGGCTTGTTTATCGTGTTGAAAACTGATCCATTAACGACCGGACTCAGTCGATTTCTGCGGGGGCAAACCAGACAAGAGACAACTTTAGGAGGCGCAATTGACATCCAATGGTTAGGTTTTTCATACGTGGCTTTTCGGCTTATTCATACGCTGCGTGATCGACAAAATGGTTTATTACCTGAACTTTCGCTACACGAATATTTAACTTACGTCATTTTCTTTCCAGCTTATGCGGCTGGGCCAATTGACCGAATAGAACGTTTCAGTAGTGATTATCAAGCGTTAGCCGATTTTAAAGGCAGAGATGCTCATCATCTGACGGTAGCTTTGACACGGATTGGTGTGGGGTTGATCAAGAAATTTTTTATCGCAGATGGATTGGCTTATTTCAGTCTAAATGCAACCAATTTCTCACAAGCTAATTCGGTAGGAGCGATGTGGATATTGCTCTATAGTTATGCGATACGATTGTATTTTGATTTCAGCGGTTACAGCGATATTGCTATTGGAATTGGAATGCTGTTTGGTATCCAATTGCCAGAGAACTTTGACCTACCTTATTTGAAAAATAATATCACGACTTTCTGGCAAAGTTGGCATATGACGTTGAGCAATTGGGTAAGGTCGTATGTATATTCACCCCTTTCGCGCAATCTCCTGCGGCGCAAAAATAAACCTTCAAATACGATCATTATCTTGATTTGTACGCTGACGACGATGATTGTTATCGGTTTGTGGCATGGGGTAACGATTCCGTTCGCGATATGGGGATTGTGGCATGGCATCGGCTTATTTATCCACAAACTGTGGAGTGACCAAACGCGCAGTTGGTATCGGGGTTTGAAGCAACGTCCGTTGCAGCGGCGGATGTGGTACGGCGCGGGAGTCGTGTTGACGTTTCAGTTCGTCCTATTAGGTTGGGTGTGGTTTGCTATGCCGGATATGACATCGGCGCTGCATGTCTTCAGCGGTTTGATCGGATTAACACGGTGAACGGCTGGAAGTGGCTCACAGGATATGCTTATTCGTGGCGATTTTTCGTCCGAGTCATCATTAAAGCATTTGTCTTATTTGCCCTTGCTAATTTGATATTTGCGGTGAGTGATCCGTTACCCTTCATTGGACGGATTTCGATTTACAACTGGCTGGTTCCGGGGCGTGACCGATTGCCATATTGGGAGAGCAATGAGTCCTACAATCTGGGATTGAACAGCGTCGAAGCCATGTTCAGTTCACATAAGATTTCGCAACCTAAGCTCAGTGATGAATATCGAGTGATTGTTGTGGGTGACTCGTCGGTCTGGGGAATTCTGCTGAACAATAGCGATACATTGACGGGCAACCTGAATAAAGCGCAGATCAAAATTGGTGATAAGACACTCGCTGCCTACAACATAGGGCATCCTGTGATGTCAATTACCAAAGACCTCATGCTGCTGGAGTATGCGCTCAATTACCAACCGGACATGATTGTGTGGTTGGTGACCCTTGAAGGGATGCCCTACCCCAAACAACTAGATGCGCCACTCGCCCAAAATAATCCGGTTCGTATTCGCAGCCTCATTAACCGATTTCACTTAAAAATGGATGTCAATGACTCACGGTTTATTGATCGTGATTTTTGGGGACGGACGATTATTGGGCAGCGACGACCATTAGCCGATTGGTGGCGTTTACAACTCTACGGCATTGACTGGGCAGCAACGGGGATTGATCAGGTGAATGCACCCTATACACCGCGCAGCAATGATTTAGAGGCCGATGTTAAATGGCAGGGATTTACCGAAAGTCCGGGATTACAAGCCACCGATATTGCGCTGGATGTTCTGGAGGCGGGACACCAACTAGCAAATAAAATCCCGATGATGGTCATTAATGAGCCCATTTTTGTTGCGCATGGACTCAATAGTAACATTCGCTACAATTTCTGGTATCCAAAATGGGCATATGACCATTATCGGGAATTAATGAGCCAAGCAGCACAACGCGAAAACTGGAACTACATCGACTTTTGGGATAGCATAGCGCCTCAAGATTTCACTGACAGTCCGGTTCATCTGACACCAAACGGATCGCAACTACTGAGTATCTCCGTCAGCAAAGCAATCGCTGATTACAGCAATTCGAATCATTGACTACTGAGGATTATCATGGACGAAAAAACTATTCACGACAAACTCCGCGCCTTTATTATTAAAGACCTGATTCGCGATCCCAAATATGACCTTACTGACGATGAAGGCATCGTTACCGAGGGTATGATCGACTCGTTTGCTTTGGCGCAAATTGGGGTGTTTGCCGAGCAAGAGTTCAACGTTTATATTCCTGATCCTGATTTGACGGTTTCAAAAATGGACACCCTCGAGCAAATGGTTGCCCGTATTATGCGAGATGTGAAATAAGCGCTCATGCTGAACCTTTCTACCCGCGCGACATTTGACACCTTATTGGACGCGGTTACACTTAAGCAAGCTGATGACCTTCCAGCAATCATTTTCGTTGCGACCGATGCTGAACCGGTTACTATCACTCGAAAGCAATTTGTCACGGCAGCTAAGCAATATGCAACGGCACTAAGAAAGCTCAAGATTGATACGGGCGATTTGGTCATCGTTGCCCACACACAAAACCTAGAAAGCATCTACGCCTTCTGGGGAGCGATGATGCTCGGAGCCATTCCGTCGATGTTCCCGACATTGACCGAAAAACTTGACCCTGAAATTTATATGCGTGATATTGGAGAGTTGGTTAATCGGTCGGCGGTCAAAGCGATCCTGACAACTGAAGCGTTTGCCCCTACCCTAGCAGAACGAGTGAACTGCGCGGTATATGGCTCTCATGATCTAAGCACGTTACTTACGGACGAGTCTATCTCCTTTAAGGCAACTAGCCCATCGACCAAATCACCTGCTTTGCTACAACATTCCAGTGGAACAACGGGGCTTCAAAAAGGGGTGGCGCTGTCACATGAGGCAGTTTTAAATCAGCTAGCGGCTTATAGTGACGCAATCAAGTTAAGAGAAGATGATGTTATTGCGAGTTGGCTGCCGTTATATCATGATATGGGTTTGATTGCGGGATTTGTTCAACCCATCGTACAAGGCATCCCGCTGGTGCTAATGTCGCCATTCGACTGGGTACGACATCCGGCGATGCTGCTCAAGGCAATTCAAGATTACAAAGCCACACTGAGCTGGTTGCCCAACTTCGCTTATAACCATCTGGCAAGAACGGTGCGACAGCGCGACAGCGAGGGGCTTGATCTTTCAAGTATACGGGCGTTTATCAACTGTTCCGAGCCAGTACGCAATGACAGCCACATGCTCTTTGCAGAACGTTTTCAAGCGAATGGTGTGACGAGCAACCAATTAACCGTTAGTTACGCGATGGCTGAAAATACATTTGCGGTAACACAAACACCTGTTGGGCAACCACCGAATGTTGATTTTGTGGAACGGCTTACCCTCCAGCATGAGTTGAAAGCGATACCCGCTATTGATGAAGCAGCAGGTGAAAAAATTGTCTCATGCGGCAAACCGATTAATGGAACGGTGGTTAAGGTTGTGAACGATGCGGGGCAATCTTTGGGTGAACGACAAGTTGGTGAGGTGATGGTCAAAAGTAATTGTATGCTCTCCAGTTATTATCATCGGGATGATTTGCAACCGCTTGATGATGAAGGTTGGTATCGAACAGGTGACAAAGGCTATATCGCTGACGGTGAAGTCTACATCGTGGGGCGCAGTAAAGACCTGATTATTAACGCAGGCAAGAACATTTATCCGCAAGATATTGAAGCGATTGTTAATTCGGTAGTGGGTGTGCATCCGGGACGCGCGGTGGTCTTCGGTGTGGCGGATGAACGGGAAGGCACTGAATTGATCGCCGTGGTCGCAGAAGTTGACACGGATGAGGCCGCAATACGAAAACAGATTAGCCAAAGTATCCGTCAATATGTGGGACGGCAAAGTGACATCACGCTGAACTTCGTCACGCTGGTGGAAAAAGGCTGGCTTATCAAAACATCGAGCGGCAAAATTGCGCGGGGTAAAAATCGCGATAAGTGGCTGGAAGAACGACAGGCGCAATCCTAAAATATTAGCCTGATACAATAAGGCGCTTATTCACGGTACAAAGTGATAAAGGCTCTCCTCTCCATGAAATCGCTTATCTCCTATGCAGTCATCATTGTTGCTAGTCTTGCCTTGCGCCCGCTGACCGCGCCAACGGTCATTCCTCAAACAACGGCTTACGAAGCGACCGTCATCTATGCAGGACCAAGTGACAGTTTTCAACAACTTGGCAAATTGAACCCCGGTCTGCCGATTAACGTTATCGAGCGCAATCACACAGGGATGTGGGTGCATATTGTCCGAAAAGCAGATGACCAAGTTACACAGGATGGGTGGGTTATCTCGGCGTTTTTGAACCGTGATGACACGCTGCAATTTGGCGACGTTCCTATTAACACCACTATCGCAGACGCTGACCCGACAACGGTAAACAGTAAGTCGCTGGCAAGTCTGTATGCTGTGCCTGTTATTCCGACAATTAGTGAGGCGATGGTCGATGTTTATAAACACGGTCAAGAATCGGGAAACATGAGTAACGCGATCACGAAAGTGGGTGACAGCCTGAGTGAAAATGTCCAATATCTAATGCCGATGAGCAACCCGGAACGCAAACTTGGACCATATAGCTATCTCACAGATACAGTTGATTATTATGGCGGGTCGGTTGCTAACGAGAGTGTCGCTGCACGGCTTGGGATGAGCACCTACGGGGTTGTTGATCCATTTTGGGCAGACAAGGCCAAGTGCCAAGCCGCCGAGACTCCGCTGGATTGCGAATATCGGATCAAAAAGCCGAGTATAGCGTTTATCATGTTTGGCCCGAACGATGTCCGCAGCATGACAGATGACAAATACGCGGGTCAGATGCGGCAGATTATCGAGGATACACTGGCGCATGGTACGATTCCCGTCATATCAACATTCAGCGCTCACCCTGAAGAAGAATTTTTCTGGCAGTCGGTTAACTTCAACCTGCAATTGGTCGCACTGGCACAGGAATATCAAATTCCACTGATTAATTTGTGGGCAGCGGCGCGTGTGTTACCGGAATATGGCCTCGACCGAGACAAGGTCCATTTGAAGGTTAGCGGGTTTGCTTATCTGAAATATGATACGGGGCATGAGGCATTTTATGGTGTCGTACTGCATAATTTGCTCTCGATTTGCACTCTTGATGACATCCGACATAAACTGGGTATTGAGGTTCAAAAGTGAAACGATTTTGCATAGGCTTATGTTTAGTATTTGGATTGATGCTTACGGCTTGCGGTGGCGGTAGTGCAACTACCAATAACGATGACGCAGGCAAAGTTGTAGTGCAATATTTGCAGGCGAAGATTGATAGCAAGCGCGATACGTTACAGAGTTTGCTGTGCGCTTCTCAAGAAACTAACCTTGACCGCGAGGCACAATCATTCAGCGGTGTAAAAGCGCATCTGGATAATGTGACCTGCCAGAAAGATGCCAACGCAAACACAGTGACATGCAGTGGCGCGATTGTGGCTGAATACAACGGTGAAAACACTAATTTCCCGCTGACCAAATACAATATGGTTCAGGAAGATGGTCAGTGGAAATGGTGCGGCGAAGCGGGATAAGCATCTCAAAATATTATTTATGACAGGCTATTCATATGCCGATGTCGCAAGGCTTTAAAGACAGATTGAATCCGATTTTGCCGGAAATCTCGCGGCACTTTGGTACACCTTTTCACATTTATGATGAGGTTGGCATACGAGAGACAGGGCAAAAACTCAAAACGGCATTCAAAGATGTTAAAGGATTTCGTGAGCATTTTGCGGTCAAAGCACTACCTAATCCTCAAATTTTGACGATCATCCGTGATATAGGATTTGGGTTTGATTGCAGTTCGGTTGCTGAACTTGTCTTAAGCCGACAAGTAGGCGCTTACGGCAACGACCTCATGTTCACATCGAACAACACGAGTCAGGCCGAATTTGAAGCAGCTTTTGCAGATGGTGGTTGCATTCTCAATCTGGATGATATTTCGCTGCTCAAAAAGCTGCCTCACATTCCCGAACGAATTTGCTTCCGATACAACCCCGGCGCACAACGCACAGGGAATGCGATCATCGGCAAGCCAGCCGAAGCAAAATATGGCATCAGCCACGATCAATTTATCGAGGCATATCGGCAAGCACAAACACTAGGCATCCAGCAATTTGGCTTGCATACGATGTTGGTGTCGAATGAGCGTAACTATCACTACATGGTTGATACGGTCAAAATGCTGCTTGAGTTGATCGAAGCGGCGAATAAGTCGCTCGGCATCATTTTTGATTTTATAAATATCGGTGGAGGATTGGGTATCCCCTATCGACCTGAAGATGAGCCACTTGATATTGAAGCGCTTGGTAGTGAAGTCACCGCATTGTTAAATGCCTTTTGTGAACAACAAGGCTATAAGCCTGATTTGCATATGGAGAGTGGACGCTATTTAACAGGGCCACATGGTGTGCTGGTTACACAAGCCATCAATCATAAAGATACCTATCGACATTATGTTGGCGTAGACGCATCCATGTCCGCGCTGATGCGACCCGGCATGTACAATGCCTATCACCATATTGATGTTTACGGCAAGGAAACAGTCGGAAACGAAGATAAGGTTGATGTTGTGGGCGCTTTATGCGAAAATAATGATAAGTTCGCTGTGCAAAGGGCGTTGCCAGCCATTGAAGATGGTGATTTGCTCATCATACATGATACAGGCGCTCACGGTCACGCGATGGGCTTTAACTATAATGGTCGTCTGCGTCCACAGGAACTGCTCTTACGCCACAATGGTAAGATTGAGCAAATACGCAGAGCCGAAACTTTAGAGGATTACTTCAGCACTTTGCAATTTCCACCGAACAGCTTCACACCCGTCCAATCCATAAATTCCCTAGTGTAATAACTGATGCCAAAACTTGAACCTACGCCAGAGCTTATCGAGAATATTTTAGCACGTATACCGGAAGGCTTTATCCGGTACGATATGCTATGCCAACGTGTCGCACTTCAACGCAGTATGACTGCAAACCTGCTCAATGAAAAAATTGAGCGAGACGGTGATTGGTGGTATGACCAAACACGGGTGACACAAGAAGAACTCCATGAGAAACGCAAATGGGCAAAACCCTTTTTTCCCGAAATGAAACATGGCGGGGTATTTACTGACCCTTCAATTCAAGAACGCCAAGCAGAACGCCAAAACCGTGTACAGCAATCAGGCAGCGCAGCGGAAGATATTTTGAAAGCCCTCGCCACGACACAAGGTTATATTCGGGCGGATGAATTAAGCGCCGAGGCTGATGCAAAAACAGCACTGAATACGCTGATTGAAAATAAAGACCTCGATCTTTATGACGGTTTGGTCTATGACCCATTGCGATTGAGCAACCGAACAATGAGGCAAGTTGCGGCACGGGGAAAATTGGCTCCGGTCAGACAAGCCATCATTGACTATCTCATCGGATTACCGGGAGAAGTCGCCCCAGAAGCTGAACTGGTAGGAAAATTTGGAGCGTATGGCATCGACGCGATGCTATCTTTCGATGTCTTAAAAACGCTTCAGGTTATGGATGCACAGCATCAAGGTGTGACCTGGCTGCGGCTAGCCAGTGCTGATCCAGAAACCGCCCGAAAAGTTGCTACCGAGGCTATTTCATCATCATGGGAAAAACTCCTTGAAAAATGTGGCACTGTTATCCGACCAAGCATCAAAGATGGCAAATCGGTACGAATGCAAGTGCTGGCCCGTACTTATACCATTGGCAGCGCGGCACAGCGGATCGGTGTGCGGCAAGCGACATTGGAACAAGCGATTGATGAAGACCGTATCGAAGCATTTGAAGATCCTGAAGGACGATTACGACTACCAGCGGATGCAGTTGAGGCCGCCTATAACAATCCGGAATATGCCGAACATATTACCGCTTTTGAAGTCGTGCCGAGCAACGATATTGCTATCGTGTTAGATACGGGTTTTGCGAGTGTACGGCGGCGTTTGCAGAAAATCGGGCTGCGGCGGGGTGAGCCACGTTGGGGACAAGTTCGAGGTGAACTGGATTTACCGGATACCTACCGCGAATTCCGGGCGGTGCTCAAAGAAAAAACTGAAATATTCCGCGCCAGACGTGACCAAGATCGGGATGAAGAAAATAAACGTCTTGAGCATGAACACAAGGCTGAGCGCGAACAACGGGATTCCCTGAGAGCTAAATTAGTGGCGGCATTCCCAACATGGCGGCATGATGGTCGTGCCGACCAGCGGATTATTCTACATGTTGGCCCACCCAACAGCGGTAAAACGTATGAAGCATTGCAAGCCTTGAAGGAAGCAGGCAGCGGTTGGTATCTTGCACCGCTGCGCCTGTTGGCGTTCGAAATTTTTGACCGATTGAATCAGCAAGGCATTATCTGCAACCTTTTGACAGGGGAAGAACACATCCCGATATTGGATGCAGGTATCACAGCGGCAACGGTCGAAATGTTTAATCCGCAGCAAAGCGGACGCTGCGTGATTATTGATGAGGCACAAATGCTGGCGGACGCTGATCGCGGTTGGGCGTGGACGCGGGCGCTGATGGAATCACAATCAGCGGATATTCACGTTATCGGGCCAGAAACGGTTCGCAGCCTGATCGTGCAAATGGCGATGGCAGCCGCTATTCCACTGGAAATTATCGAACATGAACGACTCGCTCCTATTCAAATTGCGGAACACGGTTGGTCACTTCAAGAACTGCCACCCCGCACCATTTTGGTAGCCTTCTCGCGGCAGTTGGTACTGCATCTGAAAACCGAATTGGAACGCATGAAACGTACTGTGTCGGTGGTCTACGGCAACTTGCCACCAGAAGTCAGGCGTAAACAAGCCGACCGATTTGCGAACGGCGAGACCGAAATATGTATTGCAACGGATGCGGTGGGCATGGGGTTAAATTTACCTGCTGATTATGTGTGCTTTTATGAGATTGAGAAATTCGACGGGCGGAACGTTCGCTTGTTGACTCCGGCAGAAGTCCAGCAAATCGGTGGACGTGCCGGACGTTATGGCTTATCTACAGTAGGCGAAGTCGGCGCGACTAATAAACGTGACCTCAAGGTGGTACGGCAATTGTTCGCCGAACCAGCCGAAATTCTGACTCACGCACGAGTAGCGCCAACGGTTGAAGATTTGGAGCTTATACCCGGAAATCTGGCGAGTAAGCTGACACAATGGTCGTCACTTCAGTCCATTCCCGAATCATTGCGATCAGCCATTCAAACGGCAGACATGAGCGAACGCATCGAGTTAGCCAACATGCTCACAGACCGGGAAGTGACACTATTGGGGTTGGAAGCAGCACTCAAGATTGTGAATGCACCAACCCGCCAAAGTACACGCGATTATTGGTATCAATGTGCGCGACATATTCTGACGGGCAAAGCACTACCGCTGCCGCCCGTCGCGCCCACTGAAATCACCAATACCATTGAACTGGAAAGCATCGAATACTGTGTGTCGTGCGCCGATATTTACCTGTGGTTATCGCAGCGCCGCGAATTTGGCAGCTTTGCCCCGCATGGCGATGAAGTCCGTGAGATGCGGATGGAATGCTCGCTGCAAATTGACGGCGCACTCCTACGCAAGATCAATACGATGAAACGGTGTTCACGCTGCGGCGCACCGCTGGCGATTACTCACCGTTTCAATATTTGCGACAACTGCTTCCGTGGGCGGACACCCGCGAAAGATATAATCAGCCGTTAGCCAGCAGGCTGGAAGTCCAAATACTCCATACGGATTGCATCGGTTTGGGAGATGCCCAGAATATTGAGCATCTCCTTAATGCGATCCGCTTTATTTTCAGCATCCGAAGCCGACCAAGTACGACTTTTAATCTCGATAAAGGTCTGTGGTAAATCTGGTTTCAAGACTTTATCGAGATTGATATAAAACATCACATCCTGATAATGAATATGCCAACGACGACGGTCTTTTTGGAGTTCGCGTTCTTCCTGCGGCTGGAAATATTCACGGTAGAAACGCAATGGACGATCTGCATTTGACAAGAAACGCGAACGCGAGAGTAGCACAGCCGAGTGAAAGTCACGCTCTTTGGTGGCGGTGGTAAAAGTTAGGCGACTGCGAACTAATGTGACCTCCCCTTTTTCATCAAGCATGTCGTCCTCGCGGTAACGAACACGTCCAGCATCGGGGTCATCAAACATAAAATAGGTATCGTACTGGCGATAATGGATCGTTTTCAAAACATCTACATCACGGTGAGCTAGCAGTTTATCAATGACAAAATCATCAGGAACTACGGCTTTCACCTGCACTTCAAAGCTCTCGCCCTGCTCCAAACCACCGATTGCCAGCAACTTTCGTAAAATGTCTTTTTCACGGGCAGCCAAGAAAGAATCTACTTTAACAGCGTACTCACTGGCTTGACGGAGCAAATCACCTTCATCGAGCGTGAGGAGTTCGCGATCCTGCATCAGCCACTTGCCATTACAAATGACATGTTGCACATCACTGCTCTTGCTGGCGTAAACGATACGGGAATAAATCGCGTTCGGGTCACGATCAAAGCGCGGCATATTGTGAACAGGGCCAGCATCAACCGTAATGATGTCCGCCAACTTACCTACTTCGAGGCTGCCTGTTTTATCACCCATAAAGAGAGCGGCAGCACCTTGCCGAGTCGCCATTAGCAACGCTTGACGAGCAGGAACAGCGGTTGGGTCATTGGCAGCCGTTTTAGCGAGAATAGCTGCCAGACGGACTTCCTCAAACATATCAAGATCGTTATTGCTGGCAGGGCCATCTGTGCCAATACCAACGATGAGTTTTTCGTCAAGCATCTGAGCAACCGGAGCAATGCCTGCGGCAAGCTTTAGATTACTGGTTGGGCAGTGAGCAACCGTCGCTTGATACTCCCGCAAAATCCGCATCTCACCTTTGCCGATATGAACACAGTGAGCCGCAAGCACTTTAGCCCCTAATAATCCGGCTTCTTCCACCCACGGAACGACTGTTTTGCCATATAAGGCAAGGCTATCATCCTGTTCCAATTTGGTTTCGGCAATGTGGATGAGAATGGGAACGTCATAGGCAATCGCGAGTTGAGCGCAGTCGTGCAGCAAGCCCTGAGTGGTGGAATAAGGCGCATGAGGCGCAATGGCAGGCGTAATCAGTGGATGGCCTTTCCACTCCTCGATAAACTGGGCGGCGTAGTCCAAACTATGCTCGTAACTTTCGGCATCCGGCGCGGGGAATTTCAAAACGGTCTGACCAAGTACACCACGCATTCCCGCATCAGCGGTGGCCTTTGCCACATCCTTTTCGTAGTAATACATATCGGCAAAGCTGGTAATACCACTGCGGATCATCTCAGCACAAGCCAAACCTGTCCCTAGGCGGCAAAATTCGGGTGTGACAAATTCACGCTCGGTCGGCATACAATAACCCATGAGCCAGACATCCAGCCGTAGATCATCTGCCAAACCGCGTAGGAGCGTCATTGGCACATGTGTATGGGCATTCACAAGTCCGGGAAGAATATATTGACCTGCACAGGAAACAACATTATCCGATTCAAATTGTGCGGTAATATCTTTTGTTGAACCAATAGCAATAATTTTTTCGTCGCGTATGGCAAGTGCGCCATCGTGTATAATATCAAACTGTTGGTTCATGGTGACGACGATGCCGTCCGATAATATGGTATCCACTCGTTCCATGAGAATCATCCTCCTGCAGCGAAATTTGCGGGATTATATCGCTGTTGTACACTATGTCTAGGCATGAACAGATTAAATTTTCTTCATGTCTATTGTAACAGTTATCAATTTGATCTGAACACATCACACTAGGAGTCAATATGCGTAATCGCCTGCGCTTACGCTTACAGCAGGTTTTCATCCTTGAAGCCGCGCTGGTGGGCTTATTTTTTATTAGTGCCACACGGTTTCTAATAGGCATGATTTACAGTCGCGCAGGCGGTGCATCAATCGTTCTAAGCCTAGACCCGGCAACTATTCCCGCAGGAATACCGGGCGCGGTTGATGCTAGTACTGTTACCAACGAAATTGTGTTTTTAGTTTATATGCTGGCACTGCCTCTATTGGCACTCATATTAGGGCGTGTTCGCTGGTTGACCATTGTAGCGATTGCGCTGGTGGCAGCTGGTCGAGTGTTAATGATTGCCAACACCAGTATCAGCCCGATTATTTCGGCGGGAATGGTCTTCGGTGGCAGTTTAGTTTACATATCGATGCTGGTTCGGTTTCGAGCGCAAGCCCTACCCTACTTATTCGTATTGGGTATTGGTGCGGATCAGGTTTACAGAGCCGTTGGCAACACGTTAGACCCTTCATGGTCGCCTAACTATGTAAATGTTCAACTTGTGCTGTCAGTTATATTGATTGTGTTGGGAGTCATCACAACAATCGGGCAAGGACGACAACAAAAAGCTGAACAAAGCGAAGTTATGCCTAATTATGGCTTAATGCCCATTTGGGGTGGCATCGGTTTAGGCGGACTACTGTTTCTCGAAATGGCTTTACTGGCGCTGCCGAATACGATTGCTGGTCGTGCAAGTTACGACTACACCACACTCGCACCATTTGTTACATTAGCTACCCTCTTGCCTCTCATACCATGGGTGCGGCAGCAAGCTAGCAATTTCGTCGGGTTATTTGATCAGAATGCGCGCGGGTGGCTGTGGATGCTGCTGATGGCACTCATGCTGGTCTTCGGCACGCGCTTTCAGGGGATTATCGCAGGTCTAGCACTGGTGCTGGCGCAATTTGCAGCGAGTCTGCTGTGGTGGTGGTTGGTACGTCCACGGGGCGAAAAAGAAAGGCAATTTACAGGCTTGTGGTTGGTCGTAGGCGTATTAGTATTTGTGATGCTGACGGCAGCGGACAACTTTACCTATGATTATGGTTATGTGCAGAATATGCCGCCTGATCTGGCATTTCTAAACCCGTATGTTCCACCCTTCCTGCGAGCGTTCCGAGGATTTGGTTTAGGGGTGCTGTTACTGGGCATATTTTTGGCAGCTTTACCAATGGTGCAAACACGACGGCGCATTCCGTGGACAGGTGGAAACCGTTGGCAATCGTTTTTCGGGCTTTTGATTGCAGCAGGCGTAAGCATTGGAGTTGCGTCGGCTGTGCGACCGCCGATTATTCAAGGTGTGCGCGATACCGAACAAACCCCATTGACCAGCATCCGCATTGGAACTTATAACATTCACGCAGGCTTCAACGAGTTTTTCTACTTTGATCTGGATGCCATCGCGAGGACTATCCAGCAAAGTGGGGCAGATGTTGTCCTCATTCAACAGGCAGAAATCGGACGACTGACGAGTTTTGGCGTTGACGAAGTCCTATGGTTGGCGCGACGACTCGGCATGGGAGCGCGCTTCTTCCCGACTAATGAAGGTTTACAAGGCTTAGCGGTATTATCACGAGTCGAAATCGTCAATGATGAGGGTGTGCTTTTGACGAGCAGTGGCAGCCAAACTGGATTACAGCGTGTTCAAATCCGCCCAGATGAGGGTGTGATTACCCTTTACAATACACGGCTGGAATATTTACTTGAAAGCACCGAAAACCGTACTGTCGAGCAAGAGCAGCAAGATCAACAGCGACAACTTAGTGAGATTTTTGGTCTGCTGAATACGACTTATACGAATGATAAACTGGGGCGGTTATTGGTTGGCGGCACCTTTAACAACATTCCTGATTCGCCTATTGGTGACCAAATGAGAAATGCAGGTTTCCTCGACCCGTTCGCGGGAACGGGATTACCAGCAGAACTTTCAGCTACACTCTGGCGCACTGGATATCCGAAAGTACAATTTGACTATTTGTGGTTGTGGCGACGATCACTCGTACCTGTGGGCGCAAATACGGTCAATACCAATGCCTCTGATCACCGAATGGCAGTGATTGAGACATTTATCAAGGGAGCGCAATAGACTAACTATTGCGCTTTGGCAGGAAAATTGTCGCTTTTGATATTATCAAGCGCTGAGCGAGCTGCCGCCTGAGCGCCTGCTTGCTTGCTGCGTCCGCTACCTTGCCCCGCTACCCTATCACCAATGATGACCTCAACCAAAAACTCTTTCTGATGGTCGGGGCCAGAAGATGACACTGTGCGGTAAACAGGTGTGAGATTGAGTTCAGCTTGGCTCCACTCTTGAAGTGAACTTCTCGCATCACGATCTAAAGAAGCACTCAAGATTTCTTCGAGTAAGGGATCAAGGCGAGGCGTTACAAATTTTTGAACGGCAGGTAATCCTTGATCTAAATAAAGCGCTCCAACCATTGATTCGAAGACCGCGCACAGGTTGGTTAGGCGTTCGCGTCCACCCGTATTTTCCTCACCTTTGCCCATGCGGAGTGCTTCACCTAACCCCATACGCAGCGCCAAACTCGCCAACGATTCGGTACGAACGAGCGCAGCACGTAAGCGGGTCAGGTCACCTTCTGGCAACTCAGGATAGCGCTGGTAAAGCATATCTCCTACAAGAAAATCCAGTACGGCATCGCCAAGGAATTCCAACCTTTCATTATCGCCTGTATCTGTCATGCCATGTTCATTGATGTATGAACGATGGGTTAGCGCCTGTTTGAGCAGCAAGATATTGTGAAATTCAAGATCAATACCCTTTATCAGTAACGATGCATTGGTCATGTAGGGAAACTTTCTCCGAGACGCGTTATCAATTAAACGCTTTAAAAATGAGTGATACGTTGTGACCACCAAAGCCAAAAGAATTACTCATCACACAAGAAATGGACATCTGACGAGCGACATTCGGTACATAATCGAGGTCACATTCGGGATCGGGCACATGCAAATTGATGGTGGGTGGCGCGATGTTATCCCGGATGGCAAGAACCGAGAAAACCGCTTCCAACGCAGCCGTAGCACCCATACCATGTCCGGTCATGCTCTTGGTGGAACTCATGGGTACTTTGTATGCGTGATCGCCGAAAACACGTTTGACGGCTTTGGTTTCCATCGCGTCATTCAATGATGTGCCAGTACCATGAGCGTTGATGTAATCAACATCGGTTGGGTTGATGCGAGCGTCATCAAGTGCCTGTTGAATAGCGGCACTCGCGCCGATGCCTTCGGGCTGCGGGGCAGTCACATGATATGCATCCGATGTAGAAGCAAAGCCGACCAACTCGGCTAAAATATTTGCGCCACGTGCCTTGGCAAATTCAAGTTCCTCAATAACCAACACACCCGCACCTTCACTGAAGACCAAACCGGGGCGAGTCTTATCGAAGGGGCGAATAGCGGTTTCAGGACTATCGTTCTCGCGGGAACATGCACCCACACGATCAAAAGCCGCGATACCAATCGGAATGATAGGCGCATCACCACATCCGGCGAAAGCTGCATCCAAACGGCCAGCGCGGATAAGATCATAAGCTATACCGATACAATCGGCTCCGGTAGCACAGGCTGAGATCGGCGTTGCGGATGTTCCGGTTGTACCGTACTCGATACTCACCAAATCGCTGCCCCCATTGACCATCAACATGGGGATACTAAAGGGTGATATACGACGCGGGTCTCCAGTTTCGATGAGTACTTGGGCTTGTTCCCAGTATGCCCCTACCCCACCGACTGACGAACCAATAATCGTACCGATGCGGTGACGATTGGCATCGGTGACTTGGATGCCGGACTGTTCAACCGCTTGCTTCCCAGCCGCAAGAACAAAAAGCTGGTAGCGATCACGGCGACGAGCTTCCTTCGCAGGCATATATTGTGTGGCATCGAAGCCTTTGACTTCAGCCGCAATTTTCACCAGATAATCCTTAGGATCAAACAAGGTAATGGGGCCAACGCCACTTTTACCTCCTGTTATCCCCGACCAAGACGACTCAACATTAAGCCCTAGCGGCGTGACCATACCCATGCCGGTTACTACAACGCGACGCGACATTATTTACTCCTCAAGCAAACAAAACACCATATGAAACATAAAACGAAATTTTAATCTATTGGTGACGAAATTACCGCCCTAAGAATTTAAAGAACGGTCATCTGGCGTGGGCATGTAGAGGCCTTCGACCCACGATTGCCCATCAGGACGTACTTCTTTTTTCCAAACAGGAACAATTTCTTTAAGGCGGTCGATGCCATAACGGGCGGCTTCAAAGCAACCTTGATCACGATGACCGGACGAGCAAGCAATCAAAATAGTGTTCTGTCCAACCACTAATTTGCCCACCCGTTGAATAATTGCAATGCCTTGAACTAGAGGCCATTGCTCCCGAATTTCGGCCGCGACTTGACGCATTTTAGCCAAGGCCATCGGCTCATAGGCCTCATATTCGAGGTTTTGAGTTTGGTGTGCATTCCCTTCGCGGTTAGTTTCACCACGTACCATGCCACTAAAGACACAGACTGCACCCGTTGCGGGAATGGTGATGGCAGCGATCAACTCATCAGTACTAATCGGTTCAGGGGCAAGACGAAAGATTTCAGGGAACTCACCACTACCACCACTGACTGGCGGAAAAAAGGCTACTTCATCACCATCATGGACAGCATCTTGAGGAAAGGCATATTCCTCATTAACGGCCGCAATCGCCGCGTCAACATTGGCTTGCATGGCTGGATATTCGCTAGTCAATGCGTGTCGCACATCGGTGACAGTCGCATTTTCTAACGGAAGCGTTAAGGCGAGGCGATTACGGCCTGCCAAATCTTTTAGGGTTGCAAAGAGCAAAATACGAACTTGCATTATTGATCCTCGGCTTTATAGTCACCATGCTGACCACCATGCTTTTCGAGCAGGCGAATATCACTTAGACGCATCTCACGGTCAACAGCTTTCGCCATATCATAGACTGTAAGGGCGGCAACACTAACGGCGGCAAGGGCTTCCATCTCGACACCCGTTTTGCCTGTGGTACGAGCAGTAGCAACAATTTGAACAGCGTTGGAGGGTTCATCTAATGTGAGTTCGACATCCAAATGCGTTAAAGCGACTGGATGACACAACGGGATTAACTCGGATGTTCGTTTGGCAGCCATGATGCCAGCGATGCGGGCGACGGTTAGGACATCACCTTTTTTGAGTGCGCCCTGACGAATGAGCGCCAAAGTAGCAGGCTTCATATAGACCGTACCTGCGGCAACAGCAACCCGATCGGTATCGGGTTTCGTCCCTACATCGACCATGCGAGCAGCCCCTTTTTCATCCAAGTGGGTTAGGCGCGGATTATCACTCATAGCATTTCTCTCAGTCTTCAACTATCCCAGAGCTTGTTGTATACTTTAAAAGTTGTCAACACTGACAACTAAGCAGACCTTTAGCCGATTGTACAGGAGAATCCATCTCTGTGGGCATCTTCCGTAACGGACTTTCAAAAACACGACAATCCTTCTTTGGACGCATTTCACAGATGCTCGGTAACTCCGAGATTACTGATGAGACATGGGATGATGTCGAGGCATTGCTGATTCAAGCTGACTTGGGCGTACCGACTACTCAACGCGTACTGAGTGAGTTGCAAGCCAAGGTCAAAAGAGAAGGCATTACACGTGGCGATACAATCAATAAGGCGCTGAAAGAAGTCCTTCGCTCATTGTTGACTGATCCACCTGCACCCAATATTAGCGGTCGTCCACTCTCGATTATCTTGATTGTAGGCGTAAATGGCTCAGGCAAGACGACTTCTATAGCTAAGATTGCGAACCGTTTGAACAACAACGGACGTAAAGTGATGCTGGCAGCTGGTGATACCTTCCGTGCGGCAGCGATTGAGCAGTTGCAGACATGGGGTGAACGGATTGGTGTTCCTGTGATCGCGAATAAACCGGGATCGGATCCGGCGGCAGTGGTTTTTGACGCAACATCAGCAGCAAAAGCGCGTGGATGCGACATTTTGATTGTGGACACCGCAGGCCGACTTCATAACAACTTCAACTTGATGGAAGAACTGTCGAAAATTAAAGCGACATCCGCAAAGGTTGTGCCGGATGCACCACATGAAGTTTGGTTGGTGTTGGATGGTACAACCGGACAAAATGCATTGGAACAAGCTAAGAAATTCCAAGAACTGGTCGATGTAACCGGTATTATTGTCACCAAACTTGACGGTACAGCTAAGGGTGGGATGATATTCTCAATCTTTAACGATCTGAAATTGCCCGTACACTATATTGGGTTGGGTGAAGGGATAACGAACTTGGTGTTCTTCGACCCTGACAATTTCGTTAACAGTCTATTTGAAGAGAATTAACAGTTTTATACTATCAAACTTTAACGAGGGAGGGTCATAGACTCTCCCCTACCAGACAATACCGGGTGGATTACCTGTTTAGGAGGATTTGGTAAAGACTACATGGACCATTTAATCAGCCTGTTGAAGCAAATGAAGATACGTATTGATGGGCTGATGGAGCGACTCGATCTTAGTACCAAGGCTCAGCAAGCCGCAGAATTAGAGGAAAGATCGACCGTTTCTGACTTCTGGAATAACCCTGAAAACGCCCAGAAGATCATGCAAGAAATCGCTAAACTCAAGTCTGAGATTGATCGCTGGCAGAGTGTAGCAAACAGGATCAATGATGCGATTGAACTGGCGCAAATTGATGATCCTACCCTACTGGATGACTTGACCACTGAAGTGAACTCCCTGACCACGCTTGTCGATAAAATGGAATTTCGGGCGCTTCTTTCCGAAACATATGATAGCGAGAACGCGATTTTTGCGATCCATGCGGGTGCAGGTGGCACCGAAGCCCAAGACTGGGCGAAGATGATGGAACGCATGTATTTACGCTGGGCAGAACAAAACGGTTATAAGACCGAAATCCTCGACCGTAGTGACGGTGAAGAGGCGGGCATCAAGAGTATGATGATGAGTGTGCGTGGTGAATACGCTTACGGTTATTTACTAAGCGAACTTGGTGTTCACCGGTTGGTGCGGTTAAGTCCATTCGACGCGGCGAACCGACGGCATACTTCATTTGCGAAGGTCGAACTCTGGCCTGATATTCAGGGCGAGATTGATGTACAGGTCAACGATAAAGACCTGAGAATTGAAACTTATCGGGCTGGCGGCGCAGGCGGTCAGAACGTGCAGAAAAATGATACGGCAGTTCGAATTACCCACTTACCATCTGGGATTGTGGTGCAGTGCCAGAATGAGCGCAGCCAGAAGCAGAACCGCGAACGTGCGATGCAAATCTTGAAGGTAAGAATATTCGAGTTGGAGCGTCAAAAACAAGAGACACAGCTCGCTTCTTTAAAGGGCGAGAATATTGATGCGAATTTTGGCAGTCAAATCCGATCCTACGTACTGCATCCTTACCAGATGGTGAAAGATCACCGTACCGATTATGAAACTGGTAACACAGGTGCGGTATTGGACGGTCGGCTGAACGAGTTTATGGACGCTTATCTGAGGTTACGAGTAGAACATACACAGGCTGAGAGGGTCTGAAAGAGAATTCGAAAGTGATTAGAGGGAGCAAACTGAGATGCTCACCTAAAGTAGCAAACTTTTTCGTCGCAAGATTTATCCGGCAAGGCAGTTAGTGGTTGGTTTTTCGTTCAATACAAAATTCAGAATGTGCAGATTTGGCATATTATCCGCTGAAATGGCGGGCGGGAAGCTCGGCTGGTGCCGCTGAATTGACAAATTATGCAGGCAGATGGCTCGGCTGGTGCCGCTGAGTGCAGCGGAAATCTCCCGTCTTACCGCCGCGTTACAGTTGTTGTGCCGCCGCAGCGGGTATAAGGGAGCAAATCGCTGAAATGACACAACTTATAGCGGCAAAAATTCAATAACAATTCCTTTCAAATACCGAGACAATCAGGCACATACTGAAGCATCAGAATTACAAAGTGATCCAAATAACCAGCTTAGTTGATGGTATGTGATGGTTATAGAAGGGCGCAACATCCACATGAGGCTTCGCACTGTTGCGCCACTACAATAGGATAACTTGAAAATCGAGTATTACACACTTTGCAACCATTACCAACTAGATCATAGCACACATGTTCCAAGTAAATCAACTTGCAGACGGTTAGAAATTGGTTTGAGCGAACGGTTATTATAAGTCAATAGTCTGTTATTCGGTGGACAACTTCTCATAATTTAAAATAGGCGAAATGCTTGACATCTTAGGCCAATCTTCGTATAATTGTTCTTTACGAATGGTCTCGGAAACATATAGCTCATATTGAACAGCGAAGGGAACATATTCAATTCGCTGTTTCGTTGTCGGTCAGTTATGCAATTCCTCGTTTTAGTAGTTTGTACAGACTCACCCATAACCTTTTGGTTTAGCGCAGAGGAGTAGACCCCTTGGAAGCAAAGGATTTTAGCGCCCTTAGAATTAGCCTCGCTTCACCTGATCAGATTCGTTCGTGGTCATATGGCGAAGTCACCAAGCCAGAGACAATCAACTATAGGAGACTGCGCCCAGAGAAAGATGGCCTGTTCTGTGAGGCTATTTTTGGCCCTACAAAGGACTGGCAATGTTACTGCGGCAAGTATAAGAATGTTCGGTATCGCGGTATTGTGTGCGATAAGTGCGGTGTTGAAGTCACCCGCGCATCAGTTCGCCGCGAACGTATGGGACACATCGAACTGGCTGCGCCAGTCGCCCATGTTTGGTACACACGGCGTGTACCCAGTTATTTGGGTTTGCTGCTGGACATCAGCCGCCGCAACCTTGACCGTGTATTGTATTTCGCCCAATATGTGATCACACGCGTTGACGAAGAAGCCCGTCAAAAAGCACTCGGACGTATTGAGAAGGAACTTGCTCAGAAGGAAACCTTGTTGGGCGGCGATATTGAAGAGCAGATGGAAACAGTTCGCACCCAGCGTGACACTTCACTTGGTCAATTTGAAGACCGCGTTAAGGGGATTCACGACCATTTCGATAATGAACTGAGCCGCCTGAGCGACAAAGTCATGCAGGAAGCACAAACTGTGCAGAACCGCATCGAGTCGTTGGTTGGTCAAACTGCCGCTTCGGATATTGATTTCGCAACTGCCAATCAAGTGATTGCAGCTAAAGGTGAGCAGATCACCAATGAGCATATCTCGCGTATTCAGACGGCGACGAATGGCTACTTGAGCGATATTCAGTCCGAAATTGAAGATATGCGGCAGGTTGAGTTGGGCAAATTGGATGTCGAGGCCGACTCGATTTCTGGTGATGCCGCAAAGTCGATGGACGAGCAGCGCACCGAGTTGGAAGGTCGCATGACTGCGATCCGACAGGCTGCCGAAAAAGCACGTCACGAACTACAAGATTTGCGAGTTCTGCAATTCCTGCCAGAAACCCGCTACCGTGAACTGAAGAGCCGTTATGGACAGGTTTTCCACGCTGACATGGGTGCGGAAGCCTTCTACGAAATTCTTCAGGGCATGAATATGGATAAGCTGGCGGTGGAGTTGTGGCATGAAGTGCGTACAACCCGATCCAAGCAACGTAAGAAAAAGGCCACCAAGCGTTTGCGTGTGGTCGAAAGCCTGCGTAAGAGCGACAATCGTCCTGAATGGATGATCCTCACGGTTCTTCCTGTTATTCCGCCAGACTTGCGCCCGATGGTGCAGTTGGACGGTGGACGTTTCGCGACCAGCGATTTGAACGATCTTTATCGCCGAGTTATCAATCGTAACAACCGTCTGAAGCATCTTTTAGAACTGGGCGCACCGGATGTTATCGTGCGTAACGAAAAGCGTATGTTGCAGGAAGCGGTTGACAGTTTGGTTGACAACAGCCAGCGCGGTAAGGCTCTGAGCCGCCGTGGTCGCCGCGAGCTGAAATCCCTCAGCGATATGTTAAAGGGTAAGAAGGGTCGTTTCCGTCGCAACCTGTTGGGTAAGCGCGTGGATTACTCTGGTCGTTCTGTAATCGTTATCGGGCCGAAGCTCAAGCTGCATCAGTGCGGTTTGCCAAAGACGATGGCTTTAGAACTTTACCGTCCCTTCGTTATCAGCCGTTTGGTACGCTACAACTATGCCAGCAACGTGAAGGGTGCCAAGCGCATCATCGAGCGTGAGAAGCCAGAAGTCTGGGAAGTGCTGGAAGAAGTCATCAAGGAACGTCCAGTTTTGCTCAACCGCGCCCCTACCCTGCATCGCTTGGGTATTCAGGCATTTGAGCCACAACTGGTCGAAGGTAAAGCTATCCAAATTCACCCGTTGGTCTGCTCGGCATTCAACGCGGACTTTGACGGCGATCAGATGGCAGTCCATGTTCCATTGAGCGATAAGGCAGTTACGGAAGCTCGCGAACTGATGCTCAGCACACGCAACCTGCTTAAGCCAGCAGACGGTCAGCCAATCGTTGGTCCGTCGAAGGACATGGTGTTGGGTAACTATTACCTGACCATGGATCCCACTGTCGAAATTATCAGCTTGAAAGAAAATGCTGAGAAGTTCCCTCTGATGAGTATGTTGGACGGCACAGCGAAGGTCGGCGTAGCGTTCCGTTCACCGGGTTACTATTACACCCAGAATCATCTAACACCGGGTGTGCAGGTCTTCAATGATGTGACTGAGACAGACGATAATGGTCGTACTAAGGTTACAGAGAAGGCCGCAGATCGTGCTATCCGCGCCGTGTTGGAAGGCGAAGTTGAATGTATCATTGATAACATTCATGACTACCGCAAGCGGATCAAGAAGAACAACCAAGCTGATAAACTGGTTGTGACCAACCTGAGCGAACGCCGCAAAGTTGTTGACATGGACGAGATGGAATATCTGTACAACCTCGGTTTGGTTGAACTACATACACCTATCTTGCTCGGCAACTACTTCGATGACCGTTCACCGCAGGCTGATCCTGAGCCAACGACCATCGGACGCTGCATTTTCAACCGGATTTTGCCGGATGAGATGCGCTTCGTTCAAGATACGATGGGCAAGAAGCAGCTCCAAGATTTAGTCGCGAAGTCTTACCAGCAAGTCGGCGCGGAGCGTACAACTGACATTGTTGATGCGATCAAGAATCTGGGCTTCCATTACGCCACGATTTCCGGCACCACCATCGCCGTGTCTGATCTGACCATCCCTGAAGAACGTAAGGATGTGCTGGCACAGGCTGAAGGTGTAGTTGACCGTGCTGAACGTGACTTCCGCCGCGGTCTGTTGACCGAAGAAGAACGTTACCAGATTACGATTGACGAATGGACACGCGCGAAAGATCGTCTGCAAGACATGATCCGGCAGGCGTTGGATCCGTACGGTCCTATCGCAATTATGGCTATTTCGGGTTCGACCAAGGGCGGTTTCGGCCCGATCACCCAGCTAGCCGGTATGCGCGGATTGATGGCTGATCCGTCAGGACGTATTATCGACCTGCCCATCCGCAGCCACTTCCGCGAAGGTCTGAATGCGCTGGAATACTTCATCTCGACACACGGTGCGCGTAAAGGTTTAGCCGATACCGCGCTGCGTACGGCAGATGCTGGTTACCTCACCCGCCGTTTGGTGGATGTGGCGCAAGATGTGATTGTGAACCGTATGGACTGCGGCACTGAAGCCGGTATGTGGATCCGCCGTGCGGACGACATCGCTGGACAAACAGTAGCAGAACGTATCTTCGGACGCTGCGCAGCGAGCGATACCTATGATCCAGAAACAGGCGAACTGATCGTCGCACGTAATGAACTCATCAGTGACGAATTGGCTGAAGAAATTCAGAACAGCAAGTTGGCAGCGATCCACGTCCGCAGCCCAATGACCTGCGCGCTTATTCACGGTATCTGCGCCCTATGCTATGGTCGTGACCTTGGTCGCGGCGAAATGGTCGAAATCGGTTCAGCAGTGGGTATTGTAGCAGCACAATCCATCGGTGAGCCGGGTACACAGCTTACCCTGCGTACATTCCACAGCGGTGGTACGGCTCAAGCATCCGGTGACATCACCAGCGGTTTGCCACGCGTCGAAGAACTCTTCGAAGCACGCAAGAAGCCAAAGGGTGAAGCAGTCGTCACTGACATCAGCGGTGTACTACGTTTGAGCAAACGTGATGGTGTGCGTATCGCAACCGTCATTGACAGCGAGGCCTTCAGCGAAGAGCATGAAATTCCTGTCGGCTGGGACATACTGGTCGAGGACGAAGGCGAAGTAAACGAAGGCGAAGTCATCGTTGAAGAGGCGGGTGGAAATGGTGGCAAGATTGTCGCCAAGATGCATGGTGTCGTGCATTTGGAAGGCCACGCGATCTACATTCGTTATGAACGACGGCAAGAGGTGGAATATGATATTCCATCGAATGCACGTTTAATCCCTGAAGCGTTTGACGGCGCGGAAGTCGCCGCAGGTCAGCAGTTGACCGAAGGTGCAAAGAACCCACACCGTATCTTGCGTATTCTGGGCGCAGAAGCGGCACAGATTTACTTGCTGACCGAAGTGCAGGATGTGTACCGTAATCAAGGCGTGAACATCGCTGATAAGCACTTTGAGGTCATCATCCGCAAGATGTTGTCGAAGGTTCAAATCACACGCAGCGGTGACAGCACATTGTTACCGGGCGAGTTGATTGACCGCCTGAAGTTGTTGAACCACAACGAAGGGTTGATCGCTGAAGGCAAAGACCCAGCAGCGGGCGCTCCGGTACTGCTCGGTATCACCAAGTCAGCACTGAGTACAGACAGCTTCCTGTCGGCGGCTAGCTTCCAGCACACAATCAAGGTGTTGGCAGGCGCGGCTATCGAAGGCAAGATGGACAACCTTTACGGCCTGAAGGAAAACGTCATCATCGGTAAGCTGATCCCGGCAGGTACGGGCTTCCATACCTACCAAGATCGCGAGTTGGTTGCACCGAACATTACGCTTGAAGCGCAAGGTGCATATGACTCGGCGGCTGAGGACAGCTTCGACGATAACGAAGGCATGGAAGAAATGGGGATGAACAACTAAGGTTCATCGAAGCAAGGTAATAAAAACGCGGAGCTTAATGCTCCGCGTTTTTGATTCTCATTTAGGCAGTTGAGGATTCTAAATTGATCCCCTACCCTGACCCCAACTTAGTTGCAGTAGCTTGGCAACTGCACATCGGGACGCACAGCATCGTAGATCATCCAGAAGGCTGGGCGCTCGGTACGCGCCCCACTGTCGAGGTTGAGATTACATTGATCTCCGGGGAACGTTATGCTGTAAGCTGCCATTTCATCACGGTTGGAGATAGTCACTTTGTTAGCGACATTTAAATTCCACAGGATCATTGGCCCCATAAAGTCCATCGACTGTGCCATCTGGAACGCACGGACGAGATAGGTTCCCTGTGTTATGCGGTCATTGTAGGCCATCCACGGCTGCGGCGGTTCACCGGGGAAGCGATCCCATGTGGCATAACCAAATTCGGTGGCAAACAACTTGCTGCTTGTATGACTGTTTTTAACCATGATGTCATGGAAGGCGTTGACGTTATCCAAGAAGAAGAAATGCGGATTATCGTCCCAACCACGATCTTGGCTCATCTGGCAACAAGTCGAGTCGGGCGGATTGCCCCAACCATAGGGATGAATACCCACATAAATATCGGGCAGATTGCCCAATCCAGCATTATACATTTCTTGTAGGTAAGCGCGGTCGTCACGGGCTCCGATGTCGGCGTTATCAGAGGTTGGCGCAAGACCAGCGGTTATAATCACGAGTGGGGTTGAACGCGGTGTCTTAGGGTCAGTCTTCATCCGTTCTGAGTAGGCATTGATGGCAGTATAAGATGGCATCAACAACTTCATATAGGAGGCACCATTCAAAGGCTGTCCCTGCCATTCGCGTGAAAGATTTGGCTCGTTCCAAACTTCTATAGCATCCAACGATGTACCAAATTCTTGCGTCATTAAGTCAATGAAGTTGGCAAGCGTATTCGGATCATCCGGCGGGCCATCTTCGGTCTGGTTAGAACGCGCCCATGCCGGGGCTTTCGCCACACTAATAAGAATATCCAAACCTTTGTTATAAGCTGTTTCAAGGTAGATTTCCAAGCGTTTAAAGTCCACACTGACTTCAGTCGCATTATTGGGTTGTAACTGCTTCCATGAAATCTGTACTTTGAGCCATTTTACGCCGAGATTAGAAATCGAGTCCAGCGCCTTGTTCCAATCATTTTGATCTAGGTTAGGATCAAGCTGAATCCCCATACGCGAAGGATCAAGATTTGGCATTGCGGGCTGTGGGCCGGATGTAGGCTGCTCTACGGGAGGGGAAGTAGGAATAACCTGTGATGGCTCCAGCGTTGATCCTTCCGTCGACGGTAAAGGTGTCACACTGGGCTGTGGCGTGGATGTTGGTGGCAGTGTGTAATCTCCACCGATAATCGCTCCCAAAGGGGTATTTGTTGGCCCGGTTGGGACAATAGGCAGTGGTGTTTCGGTCAATGTGGGGACTTCACTCGGCACAATGGGTGTTGCTGTAGGAGGCGGCAAAGTCGGCACCAGCGTCGGCGCAGAAGCGATTTCGGCTTCGTGGGTCGGTGTAACATAAATTACGATGGGTGCCTGAGGCGAACAAGCTACTAGAAACACAGACAAAAAGCTCAAAAAACAAAGATGACATGTGAGATTTGATTTTTTCATAGTGAGCATCGTATCACAGAGCAGAAAAGCTGACTATAAGAATTCCCTGAGAGTTGGGGAGGCGGCGGGAGAAATTCTGTGGTAAAATAGAATTTCTGTTCAACAATACGGGTAATTGACAGCGCTCGGCTGTGTACCTAGAATACCATTTCACAATTAGTCAAAACGACAATTCAGGATATAGATATGGCAAACGGAATCGTTCGTCAGGTCAACATTGGGACAGAAATGCGCGAGGCATACCTCGATTATGCGATGAGCGTTATCGTGGCGCGGGCGTTACCCGATGCCCGTGATGGGTTAAAGCCTGTCCACCGGCGCATTTTATATGCTATGTATGATATGGGCATTCGTTCGGATAGTTCATATAAGAAAAGTGCGCGTATCGTCGGTGAAGTGCTGGGTAAATATCACCCACACGGCGATTCGGCGGTTTACGAATCAATGGTGCGGTTGGCACAAGATTTCTCGATGCGCTATGAGCTTATCGACGGTCAAGGTAACTTCGGCAGCATTGACGGTGATGGCGCGGCAGCTATGCGATACACCGAAGCACGTATGGAGCAAATTGGCGAAGAACTGCTGGTTGATATTGATAAGCAGACGGTCGATTTTGTTGAGAATTTTGATGGCAGCCTTAGTGAGCCCACAGTTCTCCCTTCAGCGTTTCCTAACTTGCTTGTCAATGGATCGTCGGGCATCGCGGTGGGTATGTCAACCAACATTCCACCGCATAACTTGAATGAGATTTGCGACGCGCTTAAGTATATGCTGGATCAATGGGAACAGATGGATGACATCACAGTCAAGGACTTGATGAAATTCGTGAAGGGCCCTGATTTCCCAACGGGCGGGCTGGTTTACCGGCATATTGATGGGTTGGACACAGACGAGGATACGCTGGTATCAGCCTACGCAACTGGTCGCGGCAAAATCACGATGCGTGCCAAGATTCACATTGAGGATATGGGACGCGGCAAATCGAGGATTATTGTTGGTGAACTGCCCTATCAAACCAATAAGTCTTCATTGATTGAGCGCATTGCCAGCCTTGTGCGTGATGGCAAGTTAGAAGGTATTGCTGACTTACGAGATGAATCGGATCGCCAAGGATTACGGTTGGTCATCGAGTTACAGCGTGGCGCAGAACCTACGCCTGTGCTTGCCAGCCTTTTCAAGCTGACTCCATTACAAGAAACATTCAGTATCAATACACTGGCGCTGGTCGATAATGAACCGCGGACATTGAGCTTGAAACAATGTTTAAAGGTTTATCTCGATCATCGGCTGGATGTGATTAAACGTCGCAGCCAATTTGATATGTCACGAGCACAAGAACGTGCCCATATCCTTGAAGCGCTGCTCAAAGCGTTAGACATGATGGATCAGGTTATCGCGACCATCCGCAAATCCCAAACCGCCGACACTGCCCGTAACAATTTGATGAGTTTGCTCAAAATTGATGAGGTGCAGGCACAGGCTATTCTAGACATGCAATTGCGGCGTTTGGCAGCACTAGAACGCAAGAAAATTGATGATGAGTACAAAGAAAAAATCAAACTCATTAAGTATCTAGAAGGACTCCTCGCAAGTCCTGTGAAACAGCGTGAACTGATCGCTGAGGAATTGGGTACGATTAAAGATGCTTATGGTGATCGCCGTCGAACAGTTATCATGGACAGCACTGCTACAACTATTCAAGCCAGTGACCTTCTTATTCCATCGGAAGACACATGGGTAACGATTACGGTTGAAGGCAAGATGGGGCGCAGTCTTGAAAACGCGCAACCGAAGGTCACGGCTGATCTTAAAGACCCGCCACGCTTCATCATGGCAACCAACACTGCGCAAATCATTTATTTATTTACCTCTGATGGTCAGTGCGCCACCATACCCGTTCACCAACTTCCCGAAATCCATGAAGCGGCGGAAGGCGTGACATTTACGAGCCTTGTACCGCTGCCCAGCACAACGGACATCACAGCAGCAATTAGCTTACCTGAAACGCTAGAACATGGATACTTGATGTTCTCAACAGCCAATGGTGAAATCAAGCGATTGCGAATCGAAGACTTACCCGGCATGACAACCAATGCATTCACGGTAATGGACGTGGAAAAAGAGGACAAGTTAGGCTGGGTCATGGTTACGAACGGGGAAAATGAAGTCATCCTGACGACTGCAACGGGCCAAGCGATCCGTTTCAGTGAGAGCGATGTACGCCCGACTGGATTGTCCGCAGGCGGTATGCGCGGCATCAAAATGCAGGGGCAGGGTGATCGAGTCGTCGGCGCTTTCGTGGTCATACCGGATCAGTATGTGTGGAGCATGACGGATGATGGTGTCGCGCAGATTTCGCCGATTGCCAATTACCCATCACAGGGACGCGCGGGTATCGGTGTTATCGGGATGCGCTTACCTCAAAGCAGCCGGGAACTCGCTGCAACGACGATTGGACGACAGGACGACAATATTGTTGCCCTAACCAGCCGCAAGAAAGCATTCTACATGCGATTGGGTCGTGCGCCACAAGTGGCTCGTGGTAAAGTAGGTAGTGATTTTATTATTTCGATGCGAGACAAAGAGCAAGTGGTGGCTGTCATCACTTTTCAACAACGGGTCGCGATGCCTGAGCCTGAAATCGCCGAATAGTGACTATACAACGCCAATATTCGTTACTGAGATATGTTGATGCCATTGAGCGTGGTTTTGGCCTCAGTACGAATATTGGCAGCTAAGTCTTGCAGCCATTGTGCGGGTGAGATGCCAAGGGTGTCAGCAATATTCGTTTCGATACGTTCATAGGTTTTGAGCGAATCCTCAAACATGCCGAGCTTTCGATACAATCCCATAATGACACCCGCCAAGTCTTCACGCTGATGATTGAGCGCACTGGCACGTATAAAGAGACCCAAAGCCGCCTGAATGTTCCCCGATCGCTCGGTTATTTTTCCCTGAGTGAACAACGACTCGCCATAAAGCTGGCTTAACTCATAGCGACGATTATTGACCCAATGGTTAGTTTGCGCATCAATTCCGATTAGGAAATCACCCTTATATAACCAGATTGCCCGCGCCAACAAATCATAAGCGACATTTTTGGTTTCAATAGCACTGCGCTGTATCAAATCTTTAAATAAGAAAACGTCGTAGATAAGATTGATGCCTGTGGCAATACGGTAGAAACCGCCTGAGTATTGCGTCAAATCCAGCCCAAGAATTTCGTTTATTTTGCGTTTTGTGACATGAAATACATTGGTTGCTTCATGGGCAGATAACCCCGGCCAAAACACCTCAAATATTTGGCTGCGAGTCGCCATTCCTTTATCAATAAGATAGAAGAATAAGTTGCGCGGCAGTTCGCCATCCCAATCTGTAACTGGTTTTCCATTCAGCAGGACGTGACCACCACCCAAAGCACGTACTTCGAGCAACTTGGACTCATTTGCTGTCGCAATATAATCGGGAAACATCAGACTGGTTTCAACCGGAACAATGCTTGTTTGTGCGCGAATTGAGGTATTGGTACGGACAAAATCTGGGATCAAGCGGCTCAACAATAAAACACGCAAATTTGGAGTGGGGAGAAACTCGGTTAGCAACGTTTCAAGATCAGTCAGACTGGCGCGATCACACTCATCAAGGATCAGCAAACGGACATCCGACCAAGCACTATTGGGAAACTGCTCCGTGAGCGAGTCTTGCAGCATATTACGTAGAGCCGAATAATCCAGATCATTACCGTCGAGGTGTACGTACAGGCAAGACGGTTCCTGTAAGAACATGTCGAGTACCGTATGCTGCGGCAAATAAGCAGGTTGGATGAAGACAAATTTGATGCCTGAATCCAATGCGGCAATTTGCTGGCGAATTAGCTCATATAGAAAATCGACCATGCGCGATCTTTCCAGTCAGGGATTTTTGAAGAGTAAGTTGGAAAAGCGTGTGTGTTCGGTTATAAAAAAGAAATTATAACCAAATTAAAATTACACGCAAATCACAACTCTGTTAAGGAGAGCGTAATGCGGGGCTTACAAACAGCAAACCATCATGGATTATCCCGCCAGCTATCCCCGATTTCCCCTCAATCAAGCCATTTTTCGCCGACGCGCCTCAATGACATTTTGGATATGTTCCATCTTATTGAGGATGCGAGTCAACTGATGAAAGTTTGAAATTTCCATCGTTAATTGGACGATTGCCACATTTTGGCGTGTGGTAACGGCGACCTTTGTCATGTTGACCTTTTCATCGGCGACTATAGTGCTAATATCCCGTAACAGACCATCGCGGTCATAGGCAACGATTTCGACTGGTACGATATAGCGCTCTTCGGTGGGCATTAAGCCCCATGAAACATCGACCAATCTTTCGGGTTCGTTGTGCGACTGCATGTTGCGACAGTCGGCACGATGTACCGTCACACCGCGCCCACGCGTGATATAACCAATGATGGGGTCACCCGGCATGGGATTACAGCACTGCCCTAACGTAACCAACATGCCGCCTAAGCCATTGATATTGATGCCATTGGTTTCAACCTGAATTTGAGAAGGCACAGGCTGCTGAGAATCAAGCATCTCCTCGACCAACGATTTTTGCTGATCGCGACGTTCGGTTTCCAGAATTTTGGTAGCAATTTGAGGGCCGTTAATATCCCCTGCCCCAACTGCAACCAGAAAGTCTTCCAGCTTATCATAAGCAAAAATCTGGGCGACATTTTCAAAGGAGGTGTGTTCAACCCCTAAGCGCTTGAGTTCATGTTCAAGAAGTTCGCGACCACTGACAATATGTTTTTCGCGATCTTGCCGCCGGAACCAAGCCTTAATCTTGTCACGCGCACGAGCGGTATGGACATAGCCTAAATCGGTGTTGAGCCAATCGAGACTTGGCCCACCCCGCTTTGAGATCAATATTTCGATTTGTTCACCCGTGCGAAGGGTATAGTTGAGGTTCACCAAACGCCCTTGCACCTTCGCGCCACGACAACGATGGCCTACATCCGTATGGATGTAGTACGCGAAATCAATAGGTGTTGCGCCAAGAGGAAGATCAACAATATCGCCTTTTGGCGTAAAGATGTAAACACGATCCTGAAACAACTCGTTCTTCATCGTGTCGACAAAATCCGCAGCATCTTTGGCTTCCGGGCCAAATTCCATTAGGCGGCGAAGGTAACTCAGCCGACTTTCAAAAGCCTCATCGCGATTCTTTTTGTTGCCTTCCTTGTAACGCCAATGAGCAGCAATACCGTATTCAGCATCCTCGTGCATTTCCCATGTACGGATTTGTACTTCGAGCGTTTTGCCTTGACTATCGCGAACCGCAGTATGCAAGCTGCGATAAAAATTATCCTTAGGAGCAGCAATATAATCGTCAAATTCACCGGATATAGGCCGCCAGAGACTGTGAACGATACCCAAGACCTGATAACACTGATTGACATCATCGACGATGACACGGAGCGCACGCACATCATAAACCTGGTCGATGGGAACGTCTTTGCGATCCATCTTTTTATAGATGCTATACATGTGCTTAGGACGACCGCTGATAATCACTTTTGTGAGGCCATGAGCAGCCAGTTTTTCACGCAGGGTTTTGATGACGTTATTGACGTAGGCTTCACGATCTGCGCGGCGCTCATCAACAGCAGAGGCAATGGCTTTGTACTTTTCAGGTAAAAGATAGCGGAAGCTAAGGTCTTCCAGTTCCCATTTGATCTGCCAAATACCGAGGCGGTTGGCTAACGGCGCGAAAATATCGAGCGTTTCCTGCGCTTTTTGCTGCTGCTTATCGGGTGACATGTAATGTAATGTCCGCATGTTGTGCAGCCGATCAGCCAGTTTAACCAGTACAACCCGTACATCGTCGTTCATCGCAAGCAGCATCTTGCGGAAATATTCCAGTTCTTTGTCAGCCGCCTTACCTTTTTTATTTGAGTCCACTTTGATCGGTAGGTTTTTAAGTTTGCTAACACCATCTACAATGTGGGCGATATTCTTGCCAAACTCATTGCGGATTTCTTCAACCGTGATTTGGGTGTCTTCAACCAAATCATGCATGAGAGCAGAGGCAATTGCCTCTGAATCCAGTTTCATCTCCGCCAGAATATGAGCAACAGCAACGCAGTGCGTAAAATAGGGTTCACCCGATTTGCGGGATTGTCCAGCGTGGGCTATTTCTGCCTTACGATAGGCTCTTTCGATCAGTAGACGATCATTTACCGACAAATCTGGAAGCAGATCTAATATGGACTCAATGTTCAAACCGGCAATCTGTTGCATATAACCGTCTTGCCTGTACCCTTCAACTCAACTAACTATAAGCAAATGTTAATGGCAATAGTTTGCCTTTAATTATATGCTCTATCAGTTACTTTACGACTCTTTGATGGTTCCTATCATTTTAAGATCAAACTCGAATTAACAAGTGACATTACTCCCCTGAAACCCGTAAAATGGACAGCAGGCTGACAAGTATATACCTGATATAATACGACATAAAGCGTACAAAGTACGTATGAGGAACAAGTGGCAGATTTATTAAACGTTGACGAAGCACTGAAACAAATATTGGCAACCATCAAGCCACTTGGGAACGAAACTGTCGAACTTTCGACAGCATTGGGAAGAGTAATAGCTGAGAATGTTGCTGCCGACAGTAATTTACCACCGTTCCCCAATTCGAGTATGGATGGCTTCGCGATACAAGCGGCCGATATAGCTCAAGCAAGTGAGCAAACTCCGGTTTCGTTGCAGGTTGTTATGGATATTCCGGCTGGAACCATGCCAAGTGGACAGATTCAGCATGGAGAAGCGGCACGAATCATGACCGGCGCACCCTTACCAGACGGTGCAGATGCAATCATTCCAATTGAAAATACCAATGCCCAATGGATACCCGGAAGCGACGAAGCACTCCCTAAGACCATTGTGATTAATCAAAGCGTTAAAAGTGGTGATTATGTACGACTAGCGGGTGAAGACATCCACGAGGGCGAACAGATTATCGCGCAAGGTACACTCATCCGACCCGCAGAGATTGGTCTGTTAGCGGCAGTTGGTAAGCACAAAATCAGTGTTATCCGACAACCCCGCGTTGTCATTATTTCGACTGGTGATGAACTCATCGGTGTCGAGGAAGTATTGAAGCCGGGCAAAATCCGTGATAGCAACAGCTATACTCTGGCAGCACTGGTCGAGGTTAACGGCGGGATTGCCATTCGTATTCCTACCGCTCGTGATACGTTAGAAGATGTGCGATTGCGCTTCCAAGAGGCTTTAGAGCAGCAACCTGACCTCATTCTGAGTTCGGCAGGTGTGTCCGTTGGCGCATTTGATGTTGTCCGAAACATCATTGACGAATTGGGCAAAGTTGACTTCTGGCGCATCAATTTACGTCCGGGGAAACCATTAGCATTTGGTCAGGTTGGTGGGGTACCATTTTTCGGGTTACCGGGCAATCCAGTATCAGCTATGGTTACATTTGACGTATTTGTTCGCCCTACCCTGCTCAAGTTAAGTCAACGTCCAGATCAGGCAAAAACAATTGATGCAGTTGTGAACGATGATATGTATTCGGATGGTCGCCGCAGCTATATCCGCGTAAAATTGAAGCGTGAGGCCAACGGCTGGGTGGCGCGAACAACCGGAACCCAAAGCTCAGGCGCATTGAGTTCGATGATGTTAGCAGATGGTTTAATGATTATTCCAGAAGATGTCAAGTTTCTACCCGCAGGTACCAAACTTCCTGTCCGGCTTCTGCGGGATTTACAAGAATTAAATTGAGGTCATCATGTCAAGTTTTGAGAACGCGCAATCGACCGAAGTCATTACAGAGGGCAAATCACGGGATTGGTTGTACATCATTTCCATTTTACTGGTGGTGATTGGTATCGGCATTAGCGGCTATTTGAGCTACGTCAAGCTCACCGATGTGCCAATGGTATGCGTAGCGGGAAGTGTATTTAACTGCGAAGTGGTGCAAAACAGCGTTTATGCTCGTCTGTTCAATATCCCAATCGCATGGTTAGGCCTTGCAACCTATTTGGTCATCGGCGCGCTTCTCATTTTGCAAAACCGGCTCGCGTTTTTAAGGGAATACGGGGTGATGATCCAATTCGGAATCATCCTGTTCGCCTTTTTATTTTCGGTATGGTTGGTTTATGTACAAGTTTTCCGGCTACAGGCACTTTGCATGTGGTGTTTGTCGCATGAAGCCATCATGACTCTATTGTTCATCATCTCCATCCCACGCCTCATACGCAGCCTTGCTTAGTTCTACCCAGATGATCAACGCAAAACGGGACTTTATGAGTCCCGTTTTTGAGTGCAAATTATAGGCTCTAACGCTGATAAATTATTGCGAATGGTTACGAAGGGTACGAGAAATAATCTCGTCACGTTCGCGAGTCATCTTATCGCGGCGCTCACGTTCTTTATTTTCATGACGATCCCGCGAAGATTTCTTATCATCCATCGCGCCGCGCAAAGCCAGTTCCATTGCTGTGGGGATTGCTTCCTCAACAACATCTTCGATGACAGGAATGGGTTCCTGAACAGTCTTCATGCTCAGGTCGATTTGACGCTTCTTCGAGTTCACTCGCAAAATACGAGCTTCTACAGTGTCGCCCACTTTTGCAATATCAGAAGGTGAATTGACGAAGTTATCCGAAAGTTCAGATACATGAATCATCGCCGGACGTTCAGCACCAATATCCACAAATAAACCGAAGTTTTCCATGCGAACTACTTTACCGCTGACAGTCTCGCCTTCTTTGAGATCATCCCATGTGAAGTCTGGCGGCTTCATAAGCGACACGGCAACACGACCTGCCGCAGGATCAACCTTCAACACATATACTGTGATTTCTTCGCCAACCTTGACCACATCACCAACATTGCGAACGTTGGGTTTGCCCAATTGTGAGATGTGTAGCAAGGCATCCTGCCCGACACCAATATCCACAAAAGCGCCATACAATTCGAGGCGTTTTACTGTGCCTTTAAGTTCCATCTTCGGCGACAGTTCACCTACTGATGCAGGCCCAGTTGTCGTAGTCTCTTCACTCATAATCGTTCCTTGCTACTCCGTTTAAATCTGTATCGGCTACTTGCCGTGATAAACCTGTGACAGTAATTAACTACGGTGTTGCTTCAGCAGTTGCATCGCTTGTGCCTTCAGGCGTGGCTGTCGCATCGCCAGATGGTGCTTGTCCAGTAGGTGTAAGGGTTACACTTTGAGTAATCTTATAATCAGGTTTTGGATTATCGGGCGCATAGGCCGTAAAGGGTTGGTAGCCCTTCCAACCATAGAGGCTGCTCAGCTTGACCCCCAAATCCATGCGATCAGGGGTGGTGTAATAAACACCGATGATTTCGCTGGTTTCACTCAAAGCACCTTTAGCTGCACCCGCGACAAAAGCAAAGACAATCATATTTTGCTTGGGGTAGAACAAGTTAAGGATTGCTTGATCGTCTGTACCGGGCGTGCCGAGTACATAGTCTGGTTCGCCACGCGCGGCAATAAGCTGCTTGACAGTCAAATCAGGGGCAATCTGCAAGAAAAGAGAGCTTACAATTTTGCCATCTTCAGAGATAATCTGGCAACAGGCTTCGCCACCGGTAGACTGCCAACTTGCCCCAACTGCATCACCAGAGTCAGGAATAGTTTGGGTTTGGGGGTCATCAAGATCGGCTTGATCTTGAAGGATGACTAAGGCATCGCTCCATTTGGTTTCGCCGGGAGTGATCCCACGCCAGCAAGGTGCGTCACATTTTTCATCTTTTGTTATTAAGCTCGCATCCTTGAGAAACTTAGGATTACGCAGATTCGGCGCGGGGGAACAGGCAGCGATTAAAACAACTAAGAGTAGTAACCCGGGCGCGAGGATACGGAACTTCATATTTGAATACACTTTCGAGGTCAGGCTACCAATAATCAGCTAAAAATAGGAGCAGTTTGATAACTGCCCCCGTATTGTACAGCCTTTTATTGCTAATTCAACCGTAGAGTCAAACGATAATCTCCAGCCGTCACACCATATTGACCGCCAAAATGGGTTGCAATGACCGTGTATTTCCCATCGACAGGCAAGATGAAATTATTGATGGCCGAATTGGTAGTATCCGTCGAAGCATCATCATTTTGCGTAACCTGATCCCCACCGGGGCCTATCAAGAAAAGCACAGGATCAAGTGTACCATTGAGCCGTTCCATTCCTATCGTCGCAACTTGCCCTGCTTTACCATCAAAAACATATACATCAAACTTGTTGTTGAGGCGAATACTGCCAGTAGCGGGTTGAGCATTGACCAGCACTGGTGCGGCAGGCAGTTCGGCTACAACACTCGTCAGGAGTGAAGCGGCATCCGGTTTCTGTTTGGTTCCGAAGATACCACCGTCACCAGCCGTAATTTGACCATCCAAGCCGATGGTGTAGCTGATGACATAACGTTGATCAGCAGGCAATAATTCATTTTTCTGCAAGATCACTTTGCCATTTGCGACAACGGTTAGCACAAATTGAACCGGACTGGTGTCATTACAATTGTTTTGGTAAAGCACTTCGATTTCATAAGAGCCAGCCGTTGGCAGACGACCCGCAGGCCAGTAAATGTAGGACAAAGGCGTTGTGCCATTTGAGGCTACGCAATTATTATTGCCATTTGCCCCAAGTGTGCCACCGCTTGGAATGGTCGGTTTATCATCGTAAACAGCGTCGCCTTGTGGGTCACGAACGAGCAGTTGAATATCGGCAGCAGTCGTCCACTGAAGACTGACTTCCACTGAACCGGCCGGTACGTTGGCAAATGTCGGAACCTGTGCATTGACTGTTTGTGTGCCAGTTGCTGTAGCACTCACCGCGCCTGTCAATGTCAAGGTGTAACCACCTTCGGTTCCACCTAAAGCCTGCCCATAACGAGTAGCCACCACCGAATATGTGCCAGAGATAATCACCGAGAAGTTTTGAATGGCAGAGTCAGTTACGCCTTGCTCGCGGTCATCATTGCTGGCAACGATGTTCCCACTGGGATCAACCAACAGCAGTAAAGTATCAAGACTGCCCGAATCGGCACTAATCTGAGCCGAAACCGTATCTCCAACTTGCGCGGCAAAACTATATAATTGGTAAGGTTGCTTGGACGTTATAGTCCCTGTGACAGGTGTGTTTTGAACTATTGCGGTCGCCGCCTTCAGATCAATACCCGTAACACTCGGCGGATCAATCTTGACACCGTTAGCACCGGCTACCACCGTGCCATCAGGGTTAATCATCACGCTGGCAAGATAAATTTGGTCGGGTTGAATAGTTGCCTTTACTTGAGAAACTTGTTTGCTATCCAATGTGACCGTCAAGGTCAAGTTGGCAGGAGTGCTATTCGGGCAATCGGTTTGCTGCTGGAAATACACAATCATCTCATAGCTTCCGGCAGGAACAACACCCGCGGGCCATGAACCTTCTTCGGAAGGGGCTGTCGAAAGTGCATTACAAGCACCATTAGCGTTTGAGGTCATCTTACCGCCGCTGGCTACTGTTGGTGTTTCCCAATACAAACTGCCGCCTACAGGATCACGCACTTCCAGATCAAGGTTAGCGACAGTATCCCAATCAAGGATAAATTGCAGACCTGTCGCTGTTAAAAGCTGAGATGGTGATGAGGGTGTGGCAGTGGTCGTTCCCGTACCTGCCTGAAAGGTAATTTCAAACGCGACTTCTTGCGTTGGAACACCTGTGGCATCCAATACGGTCAGGTAATAGGTTCCTGTCGTTGGGATGGAGACACTTTCCAAGAGAACGTTGGCATTCACCTGCGCTGCAACAGCCTGCCCCAATGATGTGCCAGTCGCATCGGTCATCAGCAGTGCGAGTCGAGCGCCAGAGTTGGTAGTGAGCGTGACCGAAACAGTTTGTCCAGTCGTAACGCTAACTGTATAGACCTGTGCAACGCTGGTTGTATTAAGCGTACCTGACGCGGTGATGCCCGGTGTCAATGCGCGGGTCACATTGTCCTGAGCCGCGAGTAAACCTGTGGACATCAATACGATGCCCATGAACATGGTCAAAATGATTTGTCTCAAACGAGAGGACATCATAAGTCTCTCCTTCTATTTATTTTCCGATAAATGCCGGTTGAGTGTAGCCCAACCCCAGCAAGTCTGCTATGCGTGTAGACTACGGATAGCCCACGTTATGGGGAAACAGTCGGCGTTTCTGTCGCGGACGATTGATGAGGCGCAAGTTCAGCGAAAGTAGTCATCCCTTCTGAAACATCTACCCTTTGTACAACGCGCTGTCCATCAATATTGGTTATCACCTGATAACGCCCTACTGGAATATCACCAAATACAAAATTCTCTTTCCACAAAGGGTCTGAATTTACATCTGACCCATTATCTAAATATACATAAGTAGTCGTGGATTGAATGACTAAGCCTGTCCGATTATCAATGACCGTTACATTCTGATCCTGCAATCCAAGACCATTTGGCCCAACTACGCGGCCCGCGATTACACCGCGTCCGACATAAGGAACCATCCACAATAAAGGATTATAGGTGGCACGATAGCGATTTTCGCCTACACGGACTTCAAAATGCACATGGGGACCGCTGACACGTCCGGTATTACCGACGAGTCCGAGTGGATCACCGAGATTAATACGCTGACCTTGCGTGACCAGCACCGCCGAAAGATGAGCATAAAGTGTATACAGGATTTGACCGTTATAGCCGAAATCATGTTGGATTTGAACGACATTGCCATAACTCGGTGAATCCTGGAAACCGGGGCCAGCCCAAATCACCGTACCGGTGCCAGCAGCGCGAACCGTTTGCCCGATAGGGTTCGGCATATCAATACCGGTATGAATGCGCCACGGTGTTTCTTCTTGTGGGCCATTCGTGCCAAAGGTATATGAAAGTAATGCGCCATTGGTTGCATTCGAGTCAACCGGACGGGCAAATACATAATGATCACGCCCAAATGGATCACGCGAGATCGGAGGTATGAGGGCCGGCGGCGACCATTGTAATACTGGACGAGTCACAATTTCGGCTGTCACAGCCAAGCCAGTGGTTTGTGCTGAAACTGTTGATGCTGGAGTAGCAGTAACCACCAAATTAGGCTGTGTTTGGGCTGCAACAGTGAGTTGTAAAGGCGCTATAGGTGTTAGATTGGTATCGCTGCTGCCCGCTAAAGTCGGAGGCATAAATGAAGCGGTTGGTATGGCGACCGTCGGCAGCGGTGTGGAATTACTACCAAACCCAACCCGCAAAACAGTTTGCCACGAATTCGCATCTTCGGTGGGCAGTTGAAGTGTCGGAATCACGATAATACTAGGCGATTGGTCGGGGCGGGCGTTCAACCACACAATGAGGCCAAAGCCAGCTAATCCAAGTATAAGCAAGAAAATTGTCGAAAATCCATCGCGTCGCATAGGTGTCCTATGGTTGCGTCTGAGTAGTGGGGGTCGGTAAGGTCGGTACAGATGTTGCAGCAAATCCACCTAATTCGGAATTGTTATACAGTTGCAACATCGCGTCGTACCAGCTCAAACCATCCGCCTTCTCAAACAACCAATAATTGATCCCATTGACATTCGCACGCCAGTCACTTCCGGCTGGAACGCGCTGCCAGCCATAATCGGCTGCTAGTTGTGTAAAGTCAATATAGTAGCCTGCGGGAATTTCCGTCTTCAGGCGACCTCCATTATCATATGCTTGCACGTCGCTGCTGTTACGGCTGAGCATATCCCAAGGCATTTGGCGCAATGGCTCACCCAATTCACCGGGGGCAGCATCGTCACTGACCCGCACATAGACGCGCCAATAGGTATTCACGCCGATATCTTCGCGCACTAACTCAATTTGCTGCGGAAAGCCCGCAATCAAATTACGGGTGATACCAAAGGCGCGACCCGTATAATACCAGTTGCGGCGTTCTTCACCCGCATCCGGCAAGCGAGGTGTTGGTAAGAACGACCAGAAAGCATCATCCAACTTGCCGAGGAAATCCCATCCAGCAACTTGTAACGTTTTCTGCCGAAGGGCGTTAAACGCATCGTTTACAGTGTCACTCAGATAAAGCTCCGAACGAGATACAACAACATTTGATAACGTACCTAAGCCGTAATGCCCATTTTTATCCGGACTACCTACCTGCTCCACAAACAATGACTGTGGAACACCCGATGGTAATCCACCACTGCTGATGAGTATGGCAGGCAAAGGTCGCCCTGTCCAAACAGGAGAAGTTGCTCGTTCAGGTGCGCCGACAACTAGAGTTGTGTTACCCGCACTGGTGAAGGGTGTCGCAACAAATTGTGTCCCTTCCGCAGAATCGACTGCGGTTATCAAACTGGAGCCGTCGGGCGACCATGCGGGAGTGCGTCCCCGTGTAATGACTTGTGCAGGCGATTGAATATTATCTACATCTTTGACAAATACTTTTTCGACACCTTCATCAAGGGCGCTGTAGGCAATGTATTTACCGTCAGGACTCCAAGCCGGATAATTTTCCTGTCGATCCGGTGTATTGGTCAGATTAATTGAAGCCGCATCTGTAGGATTGTCTAAGGAAAAGATATAAATGTCCTGATTGCCATCTCGCCATGAGACAAAAGCGATGCGCCGACCATTATTTACAGGTGACCACGCAGGCGAAAAATCTGGTGCGGCATTATTGGTCACGCGCAGTGCGGGCTGCGAACCGTCTACTGGTACGACATAAATATCAAGATTATTCCCTTGATAACTTTCGTAGGTCAAAAACTTGCCATCAGGACTCCAATGTGGTGAGCCTTGAAAAGACAAATCGTAGGTCATACGATTGGTTGAACCAGCAAGCAAATCATAAATGTATATTTCCCAGTTCCCATCTTGACGGGAAGCAAAGGCCAGCTTCGTTCCATCTGGCGACCAAGCTGGATCACGCTCATCAGATGAGCTATTGGTGATGCGGACTGGTGTACGGTTGCCAATGCTGAGCGCCCATATGTCAGTTTGCCCTTTTTCACGAGCGACATAGGCGATACTGCCGCGCACATCTACCGAACCGGATTGCGATGACGTTGCAGTAGGAACAAGTGTACTCCCAAGCACAGGTATACTCGTCGCATCTAACGACACACTGGTGGTTAATAGTGAAACACCATTACCTGCATCAGCTAAGGCGTTTAGATTGGGTGTTTGACGAGCCGGATTGGTCGCCCATAGGACAACACCAATAAGGGCGGCTAGAACGAGGACAAATAGCCCACTCAAAGTTCGGTTTTGTACCCGTAGAGGGTCTTCTGTGACGGTAGCGGTCATTTCGGCGCGGGCCGCACGACGCGCCATCATGTTACTGGTGGATGAACTAACCGTCCCCGATGCTTGTTGGGAAACGCGCCTTGCCCCGCCCCCAAGTAACCGAAAGAGGACACCAAATATGGCGCGAAACACATTCAGGATGCCACGCAATATCGCCAGAATAATTCCAGCAATAACCGCCAGCAATCCACCAATGCTGCGCTGGCCTACCCTTGTTATACGCGTCACGCCTAATTCGGTCAGTTGACCGAAGGCCGCACTCGATTTAAGGATGACAACGCCGAATTTATCAGTCAAGCGGTAAGCACGTACCAGCATTCGTTTTTTATCTCAGCAGCTTGATGCAAAATCTATCAAGGTTTTCATTGTACTGGTAAACACAAAGTCAGGCAATTGCTCGGTTTGTTATCCGTTGAGATCAAGCAAATTGACCTAATTCAACAGATGTTGTAATGTTAAGTCAACCAAAATGCCACTTAGGAGAAATGTACTATGTCCCGCCGCCATGTACTTCGGTTTGCACATGTCATAATGGTTTTATGCCTACTCGCCATATTTACAATTTTGCCGACTGTCGCCCAAGATACCCAAACCACGCATGTTGTTCAACGTGGCGAAAACTTATATCGAATTGCTCTCCATTATGGTATCAGTGTAGACACGCTTTCGAAGGCGAACGATATCACCAATGCCAGTGTGATATATGCGGGACAAACGCTCATTATCCCGGATTATAACCCTGCCCCTGAAACTGTAGAAAACCCAATGGTAGCTGGAACACCTACCAAATACACGGTTACTTACGGCGATACGCTGGCAAGCATTGCCACAAAATTCGGCATGACTGTTGACCAGCTTATGACCATCAACAACTTAACGAATCCCAATCGCATTTTACGGGGTCAGGAATTGATGGTGTGGGAGACTGCACCAACTGCAACTGTTGTCGATGAGCCTGCCGCGACCACGCCCCAAATTACAGTTGATGCAGCACCCATCGTAGAACCTGTTACTATTACAGCCGCCGAGGTGGTTGAACCACCCCCTAGTTCCACCTATATTGTGAAAGCGGGTGAGGGACTTTCACAAATTGCTAACCGCTTCGGTGTCAACTGGGTGGACATCGCCACAGCTAGTGGTATTGCCAACGCTAATCAAATTTATGCCGGACAGACGCTTACCATTCCCGGTGTCAGCGGTGATCTCAACAATGGTGTAGGCGCTATCACTTCACCCTCTGTTCCTGAGTTTGTACCTGACCCGCCGACCATTTATGTTGGCAAGCAAGTAGTTGTCGATTTAAGTGACCAGATGGTATATGCCTATCAAGATGGTGTACTCATCCGTTCGCTGCGTGTTTCAACCGGATTGCCCGGAACCACAACGGTGTTGGGGGATTATAAGGTTTACCACATGCTCGAATCACAGCGGATGGTCGGGCCGGGTTATGATCTACCCGGTGTCCCTTATGTGATGTACTTCTATCAAGGATATGCGCTTCACGGCACTTACTGGCACAACAACTTTGGTCATCCTATGAGCCACGGTTGTGTCAACATGCCAACGCCCGAAGCCGAGTGGTTCTATGAAAACTTCGTTGAAATCGGTACGCCTGTACACGTCGAACTCTAATCATGGAAAAATAAAAACAGGGACTCAACTGAGTCCCTGTTTTTATTTGTGTAAGAAGCTAAATTAGGCAGTCGGGTTGCCGACGAGACCGAGGCCAGCGGCGTTTTGCTTCATCGCATCCAATACTATTTGGATATGTTCGTCTAATTCAACACCCAGCGCGGCAGCAGCGTGTTCAATTTCTTCTCGGTGAACAGGAGCCGCAAACGTTTTGTCTTTCCACTTTTTCTTTACCGATTTCAATTCCACATCCAAAATACTTTTGGAAGGTCTCACTAATGCTACAGCGATCAAGAAGCCTGTTAATTCATCGACTGCGACCAGCGTTTTTTCCATTGGCGCTTCGGGCTTCACACCGGTGATTTCTTCGGCATGAGCGAGGATGGCCTTAATAATTTCCTCTGAAACACCACGTTCACGCAGGATTTTAGAGCCGACCACTGGATGGCCTTCAACCGCGACATCCGGATAACGCTCATAATCAAAATCGTGTACCAGTCCGGTTACACCCCAAACTTCAGGATCGCCACCAAAACGTGGGGCATAAGCCCGCATCGCTGTTTCGACAGCCAACATATGCCGCCGCAGCGATTCACCCTGCGTATACTCCGTTACAATTGACCATGCCTCTTCACGATTCATAAAACCATTCCCAACTCATCTAATGATGATTAGCCGTAAACTTGAAAGCTAATTTCAAGTGGTTGACCGATTGTAATGCGTCCGGGTGTTTGCAAAATCCACTTTCCACTTATCTTCTGATTACCACCTCTAGCAGGTGTCTTACCCATGAAGGTAATGGTCGGTGTCTCACCCGGTTTAACGATTGCATCGCGTTGATCAAAGAAAATGAACTGCCCTGCATCGAAATCTTCGCCAGATGAATAACGGAGTGCTGTGCTACGCGCCCAGTCGCAATTGGCATTACTGAGATTTGTAATCTGAATCTTTAGTGTGAATTCGGTATTGACTGATAGCACGTAAAGACCATCGCTGTTCTTCCGTATATTGGGCGGGTCAACCAATGTAATATCGGACGCATAATCTAAATTACAAGCGGCCTGCGTTGCATTTTGCGCGGCGGCAGTCTGGGTTAAAGCAACAATGGTTGTCGTCGGGTTGGTTGTTGCCGTTGGTGTAGCTGTCGGTGTAAAGGTTAGCGTTGGAGTAAGTGACGGCGTGAACGTGAAAGTGGGTCGCTTAGTGGGTGTTAAAGTGGGCGCTTCAACAACAGGTACGGACTCTACATCCCCGTAAAATTCCATTGCAGATACTTTCACCCAGCCCTGTAATCCATTCGACTTCTGGACTTGATACCATAATTTATCAGGACTTTGACCCACAATTGATACTTGCTCCCCTGCCCTAATGTCCATCATTTTGGCAGAGCTTTCGTCGGGGGCTTGCAATGCTATTACATTGCCACTATTTGAGTCCAGTATTGCGATTGGCGTTGCTGGTGTTGCCGAAGCCGTCGGCGTAAGCGTGGGTGTTGGCGAGTTCAATGGTGTAACAGTGAGTGTTAGACTGCTGGTGGCTGTAGCACTACCAATCAAGGGTACAACAACCTCATCTGTAGCATCCGATGTGCCACCCGTCGTTGGAACAACTGCGGCGCTGGTTGCAATCACCGTAGGCGTGGGATTCTGTAAAAATCCGGGAAAGGGAATAATACGGGTCGCGAAGCCCACGATGAGTAAGGTTACGAATGCACCCAGAACCCATACAGGCCATAATGAACGTGATGAAATACTTTTATCGGCTATTAATTCGTTGGGAAGCAGTGTGGTTGTGCTGCCAATAGCCGTCGATCTACTCTGAGTATCACTAGAGAGGTTCGCTACAACAGCGTTGTTCAGATCAGGCGGCGCGAAAAAGGATTTCGGTTGTTGGTCATAATCCAGATTATTATGAGCAAATCGATCTAAATCTTCAATAAGTGCGCTAGCCGTTTGATAGCGATCTCCCGCTTCCTTAGAAATGATCTTACGAACGATCCGATCCAATTCTTCAGGGACATTAGGGTTAATATCACGCGGGATAGGCGTGGGTGTGTTGAGATGCTTAAGAATAATCGCCAGCGGTGTTTCAGCATCATACGGGAGTTGCCCGGTCAACATCTGAAACATGATGATACCGAGCGAGTACAGATCAGAACGCTCGTCGCCTGCCTCACCAAGCCCTTGTTCGGGAGCCATAAATGCGGGTGTGCCGACCATACCACCGCTGGCTGTAAACTGTGCTCCAGTCACAATCTTGGCGATACCAAAGTCAGTTAAGACCACGCGGTTATCATGATCCAGCATGAGGTTCGCAGGCTTCACATCACGATGGATCATATTACGACTGTGGGCATAAGACAACGCACTAGCGGACTCGCGCATAATCCGAATGACTTCGGGTATCGGCAGCAGTTCTCCGCGTGCCATGATCGAGGAAAGACGGTCTTTAAGCGTAGAACCGTCAATCAGTTCCATGACCATGTAGTAGCTCTCAGCATCCGTGTCAAAATCGAAGTCGTAAACTTGTACGATATTAGGGTGCTTGAGCTTGGCAATATTCTGTGCTTCACGTTCAAAACGCGACTTAAATTCGGGGTCATCCGCAAGAAAGGCATGAAGCACTTTTATGGCTACCTGCCGATCCAAAGAAGCCTGATACGCACGGTAGACTTCCGCCATACCACCGCGTCCCAGACGTTCCATTACTTCGTATTTCCCGATCTTTCGATTCTGCACAGATATGGTCTTTACTTTACACTTGAGGAATAGACAAGCAGATGTGATTATAGCTTATGATAACCACATCCTCAACGCATCTACGGCTTACAATTCCTTTATTTCCGATTAACCGCCGCCGCTGACACCTTCTTTGATGCCGCCCTCGGTCATGGCACGAGCATCCAGCGCCTTGGCAGCGTCTTCATCGGTCATATAACCCAATGAGACGACCACTTCACGGATACTGCGATTTTCAGCCAGCGACTTCTTGGCGACTTCTGCACCCTTCAAGTAGCCGATAATGGGATTCAAGGCTGTTACCAAAATAGGATTCTTTGCCAACCAACCTTCGGCCTGTTCACGATTAGCGATCAAACCTACTACACATTTTGTCGTGAAAGCGTTTACCGCGCCAATCATAATATGCATCGATTCAAACAGATCGTGAGCGATAATCGGCATCATAACATTCAGTTCAAGCTGTCCGGCCTGCCCTGCCATCATGATGGTCACGTCGTTACCGATAACATGGAACATCGCCATGTCGAGCATTTCAGCCATGACCGGATTGACCTTACCGGGCATGATTGACGAACCGGGTTGCACCGTTGGGCAGGTAATCTCAGCAAGGCCAGTCGTTGGGCCGCTTGCTAACAGACGAACATCGTTGGCGATGCGAATGAGGTCTTGGGCAGTCGTCCGAATTGCGCCAGAGAAGAAAACGGCATCTTGCATTGACTGCATCGACTCAAAGAGGTCGTCCGATTCGTACAGTTCCAAGCCTGTGAGTTTGCTCAACTTAGCAACCATGCGCTTGTGATATTCGGGATGAGCGTTCAAACCTGTACCGTTGGCAGTACCACCAATACCGAGGCGACGTAAGCCTTCAGCGGCATAATTGAGCTTCTCGATGTCGCGTTCAATGGCTTTTGCCCATGCGCCAACTTCTTGACCAAGACGAACTGGAACGGCATCCTGCAAGTGGGTACGACCGCTCTTGGTGATGTCATCCCACTCTTTGGCTTTCATACGCAGTGCATCGGCACAGGCTTTGAGCGAGGTTGTCAATTCATTCAAACGCCAGAGCGCACCGAGCCGAATGGAAGTCGGGATGGTGTCGTTGGTGCTTTGCGCCATATTTACATGGTCATTGGGATTAACGGGCTTCTTGGTGTCGTCCAGCTTAAAGCCAAGGATTTCATTGGCGCGGTTTGCCATAACTTCATTGGCATTCATATTGTGACTTGTTCCTGCACCTGCCTGAAATGGATCAACGACAAATTGATCGTGTAACTTACCAGCCAGTATTTCATCACCGGCTTGCATAATGGCATGTGCCATTTTTTCGTCCATCAAACCGAGATCAAGATGAACCTCAGCAGCAGCCCGTTTGACCATCGTGATCGCCCAAATAAAAGCGGGATAGGGTTTGAGGCCGCTGATGGGGAAATTTTCGACTGCGCGCTGGGTTTGTGCGCCATAATAAGCTCCGGCAGGGACATTCACAGGTCCTAGAGAGTCTTTCTCAATACGAACGTCTGCCATTTTATATCTCCTCGCGTGACACACGCGTTAATTAATTATGCTTCAGTATGCAACAAAAAAGGCGCTACGAATGGTAACGCCTTTCACTAATCCATGCGATGATTGTAATGCTGTCACCACATAAATATCTGATTAACGCCTAACGACTATTTAGCAGCGGCGTAACGCTTGGCAACTTCGTCCCAATTGACGACATTCCACCATGCAGCGATGTAATCCGGACGGCGGTTCTGGTAGTTGAGATAGTAGGCATGTTCCCACACATCTACACCCAAAATAGCAGTCTTGCCTTCAGAAATCGGATTATCTTGGTTAGGGGACGAGGTGACACTAACGGCACCACCCTTGTCGGCAATGAGCCACGCCCAACCAGAGCCAAAACGAGTTGCGCCCGCCGCAGCCAACTTTTCCTTGAAGGCGGCAAAGCTACCGAAAGCAGTGTTTATCGCCGCAGCCAACTCACCAGTGGGTTCGCCACCCTTGCCGGGACCCATAACTTGCCAGAACATGCTGTGGTTGTAATGTCCACCACCGTTGTTACGAACAGCACCACGAATTGCTTCGGGGAGGCTATCCAAGGAGGTTAGCAGTTCTTCAATGCTCTTGCTTTGGAGGTCAGGATAGGCTTCAAGAGCCTTGTTCAAGTTGGTGACGTAGGCGTTGTGATGCTTGCCGTGATGGATTTCCATCGTGCGAGCGTCGATATGAGGTTCTAATGCGTTCGTCGCATAAGGAAGTGCAGGGAGTTCAAAAGCCATTGTCAATCTCCTTCATATTGTAGTTGAAGAGGTTATACGCACCTAATTCTAGCCGCAGGCGATTTAGTTTCCAAGTTGGCCTTTGGTACAGATTAGTGGCACTAGCCGAGCGGATTACTAATAAAGTATGCTACAGAAGTGTTACAAGTCACATCATATTTTTATAATAGAATCATGAGAAGAAGACGAATTTTGCATAGTTATCTCGTTGGAAAGCACTTATCTTGACTTCACAGGAACTTTCTGCCTCCAGATCAGCCAAAATTCCACTTCAAGCCTATTTTGTTATCACGGTTGGCGTTCTAGCAGTTTCCCTAGCCTCAATCCTCATTAAACTCGCACAAGCCGAAGCTGTTCCTTCTACCTTAATTGCCGCGTCCCGTATGGCGATTGCCGCGCTGGTGCTTACACCGATCACTTTAAGCCGTTATCGGAAAGAAATTCAAGGACTGCACCGCAATCAATTGATGTGGGCGGCTGTTTCCGGTTTATTTCTAGCTATCCACTTTGCAACATGGGTTAAATCCTTCGAGTATACGAGCGTGCTGGTGGGCGTGGTGCTGGTCAACACAAATCCGTTGTGGGCGGCAATACTGGAATTTATTTTTCTGCATACAAAATTGGTGCGATTGGTGCTTATTGGCCTCGCTGTTGGCATTATTGGCAGCATCATTGTGGCGTTGCCAAGCAGTGGCAGCCTACAATTTGAAGCGAATACAGGGAGCTTACTTGCACTCATCGGGGCGGTTGCGGTTGCGATCTATTTTGTGATCGGGCGCAATTTGCGGTCAACGCTCTCATTATTACCCTACATCTGGTTAGTATATAGCTGCGCGGCGATTTTCCTGATTATTCTAGTAGTCGCTACTGGTGTTCCCGTTTTAGGTTACAGCCTCAAGGGTTATCTACTGTTGATCGCAACAGCCCTTATTCCCCAACTTATCGGACATTCCTCGCTTAATTTTGCCCTGCGCTATTTCCCGGCATCTTACGTTGGCATCGCAGCGCAACTTGAGCCTGTGTTGAGCGCGATTGTCGCCTTTTTATTATTTACCGAAATTCCTACAGGTCTCCAAATCATAGGCAGTGTTATCATCTTAAGTGGGGTCATCCTCGCGAGCATAGGGCAAACGCAAAAGACATAACAACCAACTATGACAGCATTCATATCCAAACTTCCAACGCCTTCTAGCAAGCTTAGGCGTGTACAACTCCTGCTGCTTTTGGGTACTTTCGCAGGTGCTTGGGCGGCGATTTTGGGTCGCATCGCCCAGCATCATGGTATGCCTACACCAGTGATTATCAGCTTTCGAATGCTGCTCGCCGCGCTCATTATTACACCCTTTGTCTGGAAGTATCATCGGCAAGAACTGCTCAAACTTAATAAGCGCGATGTGTTGATTGCGGCGGGCGGTGGATTATGGTTCGGCATTCACTTGATGTCAGGGTTTGAGGCGCTCAAACATACATCGGTACTTGTGAGCAGTGTGCTGGGTGGAACGCTACCGATTTGGGTGGCAATATTGGAAGTTTACATTCTGAAAGCCCGCTTGAACCGCGTGATTTGGATCGGGCTGATGATTACACTGTGCGGCGGCATTATTATCACACTGGCTGGCAGTGTTGATACTTCGCTGGGTGATAATCCATTACTGGGAAGTGGATTGGCATTGATGGCGGCTGTGGCTGGTGCGATCTACGCGATTGTTGGGCGCAGGTCACGCGACAAAATGTCATATCTCACCTACTTATGGCTGGCGTTCACTTTTGGTGGGTTAACCAGCCTGAGTCTGGTTGTGGTTGGCGGGCAAAGTATGGTTGGATATGACTTCACGGCTTATGTGGCAGTTATTCTGTTGACGATTGTGCCGCAACTCATTGGACACGGTGTATATAACTATGCGCTACGACAGCTTCCTGCTACATTTGTGAGCGTGGTTGGGCAGTTAGGCATTATCATTAGCGCCGTACTCGCTTATGTGTTTTTTCGTGAGATTCCAAGTATTCTGGAAATCCCCGGCAGCATCGCAATTATCGTGGGCATCACGATGGTCAATTTGAAGAAGCCACCGATTCCAAAAGCCAATCTTGTCGGTGTTGAACAACACTCAGAGAGTTTGTCTTCGACTTTGATTACAAATCCATCAAATGGAGATAGTGCCCCATTCCAGTTCTTCGAAAGCGCTAGTGAGAAACCACCCACACCTGCTTGATGCGGAAACTTCTGCAATTACTGCAATTTCGGAGTGCATAATCCGCAAATGATGCTGTTGATGTTGTTGCGACAAGTCGGTTTTTATGAGAATTTTGCGAAACCGACGAAAGATGATCGTGTTCTGTTGAAGGGCGCAAGGATTTGCGCCTTAACGTAGTCATGATTACCACGAACCCAAATTATAGCACATATTTTCCATACCGAAGGTTCGAATGTGGTTTGAAAATGGCTGGTTGACGGTTAGAAGCCGTTTGAAAAGATTGATTCATTTCATACAGGGCGGGTCAGAGACCGCGCCCCTACGAGAAATCCTATCGTTATTTTGAATGTGTCTTTTAGCTAATAGGACTTTTCAAACGACCTCTTATGAACCGAGTTTGAAACCCAAGTAATCTGAAACTCCCGGCCAGATGTCAGCCGACGGCACATCTTCAGGGAGCAAGACCTGCCCCAACAAGGATTTCATTTGTCCGCTGCGATACATTTCCTGAATGGTGTATTCGACCAGCAGGCGGAAATCAATATCATTGCGGGGAACTGCCATCCCGATATAGACGCGGCTGTACCATGCGTCGGGATTTGTACCGCGATGAGTCAGGCGCAAGTCATTGGGATTGGATTGAACATGAGCGATCAATTTGAGACTGTCGCCAAAAACGGCGTTGGCATTGTTCTGCGAGAGAATAACCGAGGCAGCGTCGGCTTCATTGGTTATGGAGAAGGGACGAACAGCAGACTGAGCGCTCGCGGCTAAGGCTTTTACGCGATCTTCTACTCCCGCTTCGCTGCTAAAAGTAGCAACGACACGCGCGCGCAAATCGAGAAACGTTTCGTAGTCGTCGTTTTTCTTCACCATGACCCGTTCGCCATGTAACAAATAGGCAGCAGTGAGATCGACTTTATCCGCAGCAGCCCAATCCAGCGGTACGCCAATAGCAATATCGGCCTGACCGCTGGCAACCAACTCAACCGCGTTGGCGGCCGAGTTAGGGATGTAATCGACGCGGAAGCCCCACTTAGCCGCCATCGCTTCGATCACAGCACGATTGGTGGCCTCAAGGCGCTTCTGGCTCTCCGGTGCATCGGCGGCTAGATCGGTCACGCCAGCCACTCTAATCGCTTTACCCTGCTGTAAACGGGGAATCGCGTACTGCGTCGGATAAGGTACATCCTGTGGCAGTTGAGCCGGTTTTGGCGCTTCATCGGTAATACCTGACCAAACTGGAATCAGGTTGATTGAATAATTTAGACCTGCCAAATAGGTTTTCTGGAGTTCTTGCAACGTCCCTTTTTGAGCCAGATATTGGAGTGTTTTGTTAATCAAATTACGCCAATTCACATCCTGACGACGCACTGCAATCGCGTAAGGTTCAGGGCCAACCGCTTCATCCAGAATTTTACCCATATCGGCCTGTGGAATGACCTTCATAATCTGAAAACGGCTGTCCACCACACCATCAATCTCATTGTTTACTAAAGCTGAGTAGGCTTGATCAATCGTCAGAAAAGATTGGAGGGTTGCGCCCACCCCCGAACGCTGCTGCCAGAGACCTATGGCTTCCGCAGCAGGTGTACCTAAGACATAACCAATTTTGCGTCCTGACATATCAGCCAGTGTTGCTGCACCGTCGTCCTGACGCACCAGCATGGATTGTGAACCCGCAAAATAGGTCAGACTGAACTCGACCTGAGAGTCCATATCACGACGATGAGTCTGCAAACCGAAGAGCATATCAATCTTGCCAGTTTTCAGCATTTCGATCCCAGTTTGGCTCGTAACCTGCACCGGAACGAACTTCACATCCCATGCCTCAGCCATTTTTTTGGCTAGATCAGCATCAAACCCAGAAACTTCGCCACGCACATTGAGTGTGCCAAAAGGCGGCGCGTTATACAGCAGGCCGACACGCACCGCGCTATCCCGCTGCACCTGAACCAAAGATGATTCATTCAGCAAGACATCACCCGCTGCTATATCAAGCGCCGGGACGAGAGTCGGCGGAACCAAGGTCGGTGCGGGCTGCAAAAGAAGTTCGGCTGAGAAAGATGGGGAAAAGCCAATCGCCAGCAAGAGCATGGTGACCAGCAACGCAAAAACAATTGTAAAACGCTTCATAAGTTTACCTATATAATTGATGGGCTTTGATATAGGCGATTACAATATCCGGCACGAGGTAACGAATACTGTTACCGGCTGCACTCCGTTCGACGATTGCGGTAGAAGAAATGTCTATCAACGGGGCATCCACAATCGTAAGCCGCTCGGCTAGTTCGGGTAACGTGTCATGATGCATGTCACGGGAGATGATACTTTGAGGACGGCGCATCACCGCAATCTTGCATAGGCGTATCAATTCCTGCGGCTGGTGCCATTTCGGTAAATCCCGAAGGGAGTCGCCACCCATCACGAAAAAAAACTCGGCCTGCGGGTGCTTTTCTTGTAACAATCGCACCATATCCACCGAATAATGTGGGCCGGGTCGATCTACATCGACCCTTGAAATCGCGAAATGAGGGTTATCTTCGGTGGCACAATCGAGCATCGCCAAGCGGTGTTCAACAGGCGTTTTGAATTCCTGCTGCTTGTGAGGCGGATTAGCAGCAGGAACGAACAGCAACTGACTTAATCCGATGGCATCCAGCGCGTGTTGAGCGAGGATGAGATGCCCGATGTGAGGTGGATCGAATGTGCCGCCGAGAATACCTATACGCTCCATGAGTCCTCAGTCAGCCCATTCGAGTTCGTAGTCGCCAATATAAACTGTATCACCGACTTGCACTCCCGCCTCTTCTAAAGCGGCAGAGATGCCCAACGTTTCCAAAATTTGTTGGAAGCGCATGATCGCGTCTTCATAATCCCAATGGGTCATGGAGGCGGCGCGTTCAATACGGCGACCATTCACACGGTAAACACCTTCACCTTCACGGACGATGGTAAAGATGACTTCTTCTTCAGGCAGCTCATACAACGGCGTTTGGGCAATCGGAACTATCTCTACTGGTGGCAGCGCGGCAACCGTCGAGAAGATTCGCTGGATCAGCGGTTTGATATTTTGCTGTGTCGCCGCAGAAATGGACATGGCTTCAATACCACGCCCATTCAAGTAGGCTTTAATTTCAGGCCAACGCTCCTGCGCTTCGGGCAAATCCATTTTGGTAAACACGACGATTTGTGGTTTTTCAGCTAAGCGTTCATCGTACAGTGCCAATTCACTATTGATCTGGCTGTAGTCCGCAATCGGGTCTTCGCTCGCACCATTGAGCAGATGCACGATTACACGGGTACGCTGGACATGACGCAGAAAAGCGTGTCCTAACCCTACCCCCATATGTGCGCCTTCGATCAAACCCGGAATATCGGCAACCACCATATCGCGGTCATCGTAGAGCATCACACCGAGATTGGGTTCAAGCGTGGTGAATGGATAATCGGCAATTTTCGGACGGGCATTACTGATCACCGAAAGCAACGTTGACTTACCGGCATTTGGAACGCCTACTAGCCCGACATCAGCAATCAACTTCAATTCAAGGATCAACCAATGTTCTTGACCGGGTGCGCCTTTTTCAGCCATACGCGGGGTTTGGTTGGAGGCGGTGGCAAAATGCTGGTTACCCCGTCCGCCGCGTCCACCTTTGGCAACGACCAGACGATCTTCAGGACGAACCATATCGGCAATCACCAAGCCGGTTTCGGCATCCTTAATCACTGTTCCGGGCGGAACATCAATTTCAATGGTTTCTCCGCCTGCGCCACTCATATTCTTGGCACGACCGGGCTTGCCACTATCAGCTTTAAAATGAATCCCTCGCTTAAACGGCGACAGGGTATTCAAGCGGGGGTTAACCTTAATGATTACATCACCACCCTTACCCCCATCGCCACCTGCTGGACCGCCACGCGGCATAAACTTTTCGCGCAGGAATGCAACGATCCCATCACCACCTGCACCGCTACTGACAAAAATCTTAACATCATCTAACATACAAACACCTATACACCTGCAAATCTAATCCGAATACGCGCTCAGGATAAGCTAACATTCCAACTCCGGCAGCATTTCGGGCTGCCCTGCACGATACCATTCAATGGCGTGACGAGCGCCTTCTTGGAAGTCCGTCGGCACAAAACCAAGTTCACGCCGTGCTTTATCACTCGATACGCGCCAGCTATTATACACGTAAGAACGCAGGTTCAACGGCCAGAAGGGTTCGGTGCGTGTTAGAACCGACACTGCTTCCAGAAAACGGGCAGTATTGATGCCCAACCAACTGGGAATCGGAAGGCGCGGCCAATGTATATTTGCTTCCTTACAAATAATATCAAAAGCGTCACGGTGGGTAATCCAGTCACCACAAATGTTATAAACCTCACCTACACGCCCGCGCTCCAGACCTTTCAAAACACCTTGTACCACATCAGTGATGTAGGCGGGGAAGATGATGTAACGTCCACGATTGATCTGCATAATGATGCCGCGCATGGGGTCTTTGAAAAACAAACGGTTAAAGGCGTAATGTCCCAGTGGGCCATAGTAAGCACCCGGTCGCAGCACGACTACAGGCAAGGCATAATCATGGAAATAGCGCATGGCGATTTGCTCGGCCTGCCATTTGCTGCGCTGGTAAGGATCAGTCGGATGGGCGGGATGGGTTTCGTCCACGATACGATTGGGGTCAGGTTCACCAACAACTGCTATGGTCGAAATGTGGATGAAGCGTTCGACTTGCGCTTTGCGGGCGGCTTCCAAAACATTTTCCGTGCCACGCGTGTTGGTCGCGGAGAAGGCTTGCTCATCACCCCAGAAACGGAACATCCCGCCAGCGTGAATGACGTATTGGCAGCCTTCGCTGGCCTTTTGCAAAACAGCCGAATCTTGTAGATCACCCGCAATCACTTCAACCTGCGGATAGCGTTTAAGCCACTCATTAGCCTGAGGATGTCGGGTCAACACACGCATCGGAAATCCAGCGCGACACAGGGCTGGGACAAGATGCCGTCCCAGAAAGCCCGTTCCGCCTGTGAGGAATATCATAGTCATGCTTTCTGATGATGGGATAAATCACAAAAGGTCAAAAATCACGCCCGATAGTGGTTGGCAGATTAGACAGTAACCGGACGCGACCCGAATCGGCACGATTGCCCCAACCCGCCGGTAATTCCTGAATAAACGATTCAATTTTCCAACGATTGGCACCCGGGTCGTAACACATCTGAAAGACTAATGCGCCATCGCCCAAGTCTTGCGCCAGTGACCAACCATTATCATTTATATGATGGGATTCGACGCGGCGTTCAGTTTGGCAATCCACCACCAAGCAACGGCTTCCATCTTCAGAAAACTGCCGCACCTGAACATGATGCCGCGCCGTCACCAACCCTATAAAGTGTATGTGATGGGGAGTACTTTGATAATTGATGATGGTCTGAAAACGGGTCAGAAATCGCCCTGTTAAATACTGCGGCGCACGATGGGTCTGGTCACCAAGCGCAGCCACCGTGAGCCATTCCACCGCACCAAGATAATCACTGCTTACTTGACAAAGCACGTCGTCAGGCGCAACCCATTCTGCCTTGTGGGAAACACCGGCATGAACACGGCGCAAGCGGTTCGTCCACGGGATTGGTTCACGTCCAACGGTAAATAAGATACAAAATATGCCTACAAAAATCAAAACAAGCGCGATAAGCATAGCACTCGTTTAACCTCAAACCTATTGCGGATGAATGTACCAACCAAGGGAATGAAACACAATACTCAGACTGATCCAATGGTTATAGCATTACTGACCACTGAGTGCCATCCAAATATTCTGACGTAAGCGTGCCTTACTCAGAGGCCGTTCGAGATAGACATCAACTGTAGCGACCGCCATTGTTAAAGAGGCATCTTCGGGCATGGCATGGTCAGCAATTAAGATTATCGGGAGGTTTCGCAGCTTTTCAACTTCACGCAGTTTGCCAAGCATTTCCCATCCGTGCATATCCGGCAACTGCAAATCCATAATGAGCAAATCAAGCTCTTCATCTTCCAAGCGCGTTAAGGCTTCGGCCGCGGAGGCAGCAACCTGAATGGTGACTTTGAGTTCCACACACAAGTTATAAATCAGCTTGCGTTCGTCGAGTGATGTGACCAGTAATAAAAGTGTTTTGCCTTCGGTGAGAGTCGTATCACTCTGGCTGGCGATGATAGCTTCAAGCTCTGAGGTTTTACCGCTCGGATGGAGTTCATGTACCAACTGGCTATCGCGCATCTCGACCGGCGCAAAAGCAACTACCGATGAGGCAAATTCGTCCGGCGCGAGTTCAAGTAGATGGAGCCGAATTTCCTCTGCCCTATCAAAATCACCAAACAGTGCGCCGTCTGCTCCGGTGATAGCAACCAGATCACCCCGTACTTCTGCGGCACAAGTATGTTCCAATTGAACTTGCTGAAGCCACTGCTGCACTTCTTCAAGCTGAAACGCAGGCAGTAAGGTGTTCACATAGTAACTGCGTAAGCGAGTCTGCCCGTGTTCGCTGGTCGCACGATTAGGATCATAAACATGCGGTTCGGGTAATCCTGTCACCCAGACATAGGCACTATTGTAGTGGTCAACACGCCCTGCAATCTTGAGACGGTCGAGTTCAGCATCACTGGCAGGACTGCCCTGTGTACTTCCACTGAGTTCGACAAATTTTCCGGTATACAAATCCTGCCCACGATTGCCGCTTAACTGGACAACCGCGTTGCCAGCAGTACTTACGTAGACAAAATGACGTGGGACAGCAGTACCGTTATAAACTTTAGCCATTAGGTTCTATCAGGCAAGCCTGCTCCTAGTGAAAGTGGCTCTATTGTACTGCTGTATACCATAAGGTTCAAATTACAACTTAACAAAATATGACGCTGCGGCGCGATCAAGCAATTCTCGCGTAAGCGCAGGCGGTTGATTGAGATAACTGGCAATATCAATTAGTTGATTCAAAATGTCACGAGGATGCACACTCCGCAGCGGGCGATCATGGTTGATATACCATTCTTTGAGAAGATAGGCGAGTGCCTGCTCATCATATCGAACATTCTTAAGATCACACATGCGCTTAAAGATTTCGCGGAAATCTTCATAGCTGGGATCAGTGACTTCAATTTTGTGGCGAATACGGCGTAGGAAAGCTTCGTCAACCAGTTCGCGGGGGTCAAGATTGGTCGAGAAAACGATCAGCACAAAAAATGGAATTTCGATTTTGCGACCGGTATGCAAAGTCAAGAAGTCCACGCCTTTTTCTAAGGGTACAATCCAGCGGTTCAATAGGTCACGCGGGCGCACTTGTTGACGACCAAAGTCGTCAATCAGGAACATGCCGCCATTGGCTTTTACCTGAAATGGTGCTTCATAGAATTTATTGGTGTCATCGTACACCAAATCAAGACCCGCCAGAGTCAATTCGCCACCGACCATAATCATAGGACGTTGAATACGAATCCAACGGGGATCGGCAACTAGACCCGTAGCCTGTTTGACAGAAGCCTTTACAGAAACGACATGATTTACATCGTCGAACACGCGAATAACCTGCCCGTCCACGTCGATTGCATAAGGAATCCACATATCATCGCCAAGGATAAGCCGCCCGATTACCTCCGCAATCGTTGTTTTACCATTACCGGGCGGGCCGTAGAGGAAAATCGAGCGCCCCGAATTGATGGCAGGGCCAACACGCCCCAACATATCTTCTGAAATAACGAGTTTTTTTAAAACTTCCTTCAATTCGGATTCATGAACAGTCAAATGCTCACGATTTTGTGCCTTTAGCGATTCGATATACTGCTCAAGCGTTACCGGAGCAGCACCCGCGTATTGCGACCGTTCCGTGGCTTCCCGCGCTTTTTCCGCACCTTTGGCCGAGATGATATATTGGTAAGACGACTCACCAATGCCGCCGGAGCCGCGTACCTCGATATATTTTTCTCGCTTTAGGAAATCAATAACGGTTTCAAGGACACCGGTGAAGGGCAATTTAACAATTTCTGAGATTTCATACCCGGCTAGTACGCCGCCCAGATACAGCACTTTGAGAACCAAATCCGACACGTTTAAAGCATTTAAGCCGGTATCTTCCAACCGTGTTAACGGCTGAGGACTCCAATCATCTTTATTTTGTTGACCAGAAGATGCACCTCCTGAACCACCACCTCCAATTGGGCCAGTCAGTTTCTTGATCTGCTGCGGCGGGCGCGGTGGCGCATTACGATTCGTTTGATCCGTCATCAAAGCCTCCAGCCAATATCACCTGAATAATGCGAACATTCGGGTTAAAATCCCATAAAAAAAGACGTGTGATAACATGAAGTCACACAAATTATATAGTACACTCAGGATACAGCACAAGCAGCCTTAAGATCGTGTTTTAAGGAAACCTTGTTTTATACATGGTTCTCAATTGGTTAATCAGATGATTGAGCAAATTCAATGGTTAGGATATGGGAGCTTCTTTATTCAGGGGCCGCCCCTCATATACATTAATCCCTCACGCGTCACGCGAAATACATTTCTGGCAGATGTTATCCTTGTCGGACATCATCACGATGACCATTTTTCACTGGCGGACATCAACAAATTGCGTGGGCCGCAAACTCACGTACTCACCAACGAATATCTGGCAAAGGAAATAGAAGGAAGCAAAATTATTCGTCCGTGGCAGAGCATTGCTATTGATCGGGCAGCAATTAAAGCAATACCCGCCTACTCAACGCATGGCTGGCAGCATCCGCAATCCGATGGGGGTCTGGGCTTCATCATCTCGGTCAATTACTATGACATCTACTATGCGGGCGATACACAAATTATCCCTGAGATGGCTACGATTCATCCCGATATTGCCATTCTGCCGATTGATGGAAACGGAACGCTAACGGTGCATGAGGCCGTCGAAGTGGTCAAGCAAATGCGCCCACGCTGGGTCATTCCCTGTAATTGGGGGGCGGGTAATCAAGCAGATGCACGGCTTTTCAAAAAAGAAGTCGGTGGTCGGGCAGAGGTTATCTTGCCATCAATAATGGAATAGAGAAGTCAAATTAGAAATAAAAAACGGGCTAAATAGCCCGTTTTTGTTTATCTGTAGGGGAATGTTATGCGGCTGGCTTGAGCCGACCATCTGGCGCCCATTCCAACTGCACATCATTATCCGTATAAATCTTCGGGTTAGTCTTGCCCCTAATGACATCGGCATCAACCACGACGCGGCGAATATCGTCACGTCCCGGTATCTCGAACATGACGTTCAACAAGCGGCTTTCGATGATTGAACGCAACCCACGCGCGCCTGTGCCACGAGCCATTGCTAACTCGGCGGCAGCCCCTAGAGCCGACTCTTCAAAAGCGAGTTCCACATCATCCAATGCCAGTAGATGCTGGTACTGCTTGGTCAACGCATTTTTCGGTTCGACCATAATGCGGGTTAAGGCTTCGCGACTCAGCGGGTCAACATTGACCAAAACAGGTAGACGACCAACAAACTCCGGTATAAGTCCAAAGGCCATGAGGTCTTCAGGGCTTATCTCGTGTAAAAGCTCTGCCGTATCTTTTGATGAGGGCAAGCCGCTCGAATGGAAGCCGAGTGTACCTGACTTACCAATACGCTTGCTAATACGCTCCTCGATGCCTGCGAACGTACCGCCGCAGATAAAGAGAATATTGGTGGTGTCGATCTGCAAGAACTCCTGATGTGGGTGTTTACGTCCACCTTGTGGTGGCACATTGGCTAACGTACCCTCCAGAATTTTCAGCAGCGCTTGCTGGACACCTTCACCTGACACATCACGTGTGATCGAGGGATTATCGTTCGACTTACGAGCGATTTTATCAATCTCGTCGATGTAAATAATCCCTTTTTCAGCACGAGGAATATCACCGTCGGCAGCCTGAATCAGACGGAGCAAAATGTTCTCTACATCTTCACCCACGTACCCGGCTTCCGTTAACGCGGTTGCGTCAGCGATACAAAATGGCACATCCAGCATTCGAGCCATGGTCTGCGCCATCAGTGTTTTGCCGCTACCTGTCGGGCCGACAATCAAAATGTTGCTTTTTTGCAGTTCCACACCTTCAGCCGAAACTTCTGATTGAATGCGTTTGTAGTGGTTATAAACCGCCACACTCAAAACGCGCTTGGCTGGTTCTTGTCCGACGACATATTGATCCAGATGAGCCATCATCTCACGCGGAGAAATCAAACGCTCGATCTGAAATTGCTCTGTCGGGAAAGCATAGGGAGATGCACCTTGCGCTTCCAGCAATTTAATTTGCAGCCGTTCGACACAGCGGTTGCAGATATAAACGTTGTTTGGTCCTGCGATTAGATGCTCGACTTCAAGGTCACTGCGACCACAGAAGGAGCAATGATGGCTACCGGGAATATAGTTCACGCCTTACCGTTCTCCTTCGCCAGAGCGTTTGGCGCTGAGCCAAGCACAGAGTCGATCAATCCATATTTAACACCCTGTTCGGGGGTAAAGTAAATATCACGGTCGGTATCGCGCTCCAGCACTTCACGGTCTTGACCGGTATGCTTGACGAAGATATTGTTGAGTGTATCCTTCAGACGCATAATTTCATTGGCCTGAATGACAATATCCGAAGCCTGACCCTGTGCGCCGCCAAGCGGTTGGTGCATATGGATGGTTGCGTTTGGCAATGAGTAACGCAAGCCATGTTCACCAGCGGTCAGCAAAACAGTACCAAAGCTAGCGGTCAAACCGATAGCAACCGTGCTGACGGGTGAGGAAATCTGCTGCATGGCATCGTAAATCGCCAAGCCTGAATAGACTACGCCACCGGGCGAGTTAATATACATGTTAATCTGACGATCAGGGTCTTCCTGTTGCAGATACAGCAATTGCGCGACTGTCAAATTCGCGACTTGATCGTTAATCGGTGTTCCAAGTAAGACAATACGATTACGAAGTAACAGGGAGAAAATATCATAAGCACGTTCACCACGCGCACCCTGTTCAATGACCATCGGAATAACGTTAAAAGCATCCATCGTTACGATTCTCCTTCTGTTCGTTTAGCTCTGGGTAGAAGAAACTTCTTCGGCCGCAGGTGCATTTAGTTCAGGTGCCTCACCTTTGGCAATGGCAACAACACGATCCAACGTTCCTTGTTCCATCAAGTCATTCTTGATGTTTTCACGCATTTGCGGGGTGTCCAACATGCCACGCAAGCTGGCAGCTTGTTCACCGAACTGCAACAACATCTTGTCAATTTCAGCATCAATGGCTGACTCAGGAATATCTATGGTTTCTGACTGCCGAATTTCACGCAGGACAAGCGCCCGCTTCAGATTCTTAACGGCAATCTCACGGTAATCAGCTTTTAATTGATCTTTTGTTTTGTTGGTAATCCGCATATAGTCTTCAAGGGTCAATCCCTGTCGGCGGAAATCTTGGTCAAGTCGCTCCAAGTAACTCTCGGTTTGATCTTCGACCATCTCCTCCGGGAAGGCGACGGTGGCACGATCAACCAAAGCATCTAAGGCTTCACCAGCAAAGTTGCTCTTGGCCTGCTGCGCCGTCGATTCTTGCAGATTTTCACGGGTACGCACCCGCAGTTCTAGCAGCGATAAAGGTTTCTCTTCTTTTTCGGTTATACGGGCTGCCAAATCATCATTCAGCGAAGGCATCGTCACATTTTCAATCTTCTTGATTTTGACTTTGAATTCGGCCTTCTTACCTGCGTATTCTTCGTACTCTTTTTCATCTTCTGGGTATTCCAGTTCGAAAGTACGCTCTTCGTCCAGCGCTGCGCCCAAAATGGCCTGCCGAAAGCCGGGTGCAGGTTCTTCATTCTCGTCGCGCAACACCATAACAGCATCATGCTCGTGAATGAATTCGTTACCACCTAGGCCGTGATCGTGGTCATGCCCATGTTCTTCACCTTCGGCATGAGTATGTTCAAGCTCGTTGTCGTGTACTTCGCCTTCGGCGTGTTCATGGTCGTGATCGTGTTCTTCACCCTCGACATGGTCGTGATCATGTTCTTCACCTTCAACATGAGTATGTTCGGCTTCAGCAGCCTCAGCCTCTTCGGCCGCGATTTTCCCATACAGTTCCATTGTTACGCGGTTGCCCATTTCAACGGGGTTGGTGCTTTCCTCATACAGCGCCTGATCTTCTTGCAACTGGCGCATGGCCTTGTCGACCTGTGAGTCTTCGACAACTGGCTCGGTATAATCCATACGAAGTGAGCGATAATCGCCCAAATCGACAGTGGGTTGCAGCGGAACAATAAAGATGAATGTTGGCTGTGGTTCAGCTTTAAAATCATCAAGCTGACCGGGAGCATAGGGGGCAATACCCGATTCGTCTAGCGCTTGCTTATATACATCGTTACCCAAGATTTCAATGGCATCTTCCAGAATGGGCGCTTCACCAAAAAAGCGTTGAACAACGCTATAAGGCGCTTTGCCCTTACGAAAGCCGGGGATGTTGTATTTTTGGCTGAGTTTACGTGCAGCCTGTTGTTTTGCCTGATCCAGTTGGCTGTTTTCCAGCGTGACTGTAAAACGGGCGTTATGATTTTCAAGACGTTCAGTTTGGATGTTCAAGACCGTATCCTTGCAGAGGTTAAGTAGAGCAAATTATAGCACTATGAAAATGGGATTTCTGTAAATCTTTTATTAGACATTCACAATATGCTTCAACAATGAAGTGGGGATGGCGGGACTCGAACCCGCAAGGTGTGAACCACATGATCCTAAGTCATGCGCGTATGCCAATTCCGCCACATCCCCGCGAAAACTGATTATATGCGAGCTACAAATAGCTCACAAGGGGTAATCATTCCAGATCAATCCGTGAAACCTGCGATACATCCATCTCTCCCGCCTTACCCAAAATACTGGTGATCAAAAGTTGGGCGAAACGAAAAAGGCTTTGCATTTGCTCCATGCGTTCGATATACAGCTTGGCTAATTCTTGATCGGCTTCTGACATATTCGCCATTGATTTCGATAGGCGCTCGGCGTTGACATCCATGACATTCAAAGCACGGTCAACATCGCGCATTTCACGGCCCGCTAAAATATTCGAGATAATCTGCCAAAAATCGGTTTCGGCCTCATAGAATTTACGACGATCACCCCGGCCTTTGACCCATACCTGCCGCACCATACCCAGATGTTCCAGCGTTCGCAAATTCATGCTGACACTGGCCTTCGATATGTCCAACAATTCAACCAGATCATCAAGACTAAGCGGAATCGAGCTAAGCATCAAAGCGCCATAAAGCTGCCCCATCACCTTACTGAATCCGAAGTAAGAGGCTAATTGACCCAAACCATCCAGCATACTATCCTGAACGGCTTGCAAGTTTATGTCATGACTCTGAATCCCGTTTTTATCCGGCGAGGACATAGCGATACCTCAAACTTTTCTATACAGGCTTGTGGCAACTTCGTTCTAGTAACAGAACTATCGTATCATTGTTAAAGACTGCTGACAACCTAATCAAGCATCATTAAGTGATATATCACAACATTAAGCCAGTTAATTTGCATCATTCATAACGCAAGGCATCAATAGGATTTAACGATGCGGCACGGTTGGCGGGGTAAATGCCAAAGAAGACACCGATAGCAAGCGAAATCATGGTCGCCAACATCACACTCGAAAATTGAACCGATGCGTTCAATTCGGGGATAGCTTTGCTCACTAGCAAAGTACTCCCCACGGCAATCAACACGCCTAAGCCACCCCCAAGCAATGCGAGTACAGTTGCTTCGACCAAGAACTGAAACAAAATATCGTTCTTTTGTGCGCCCACCGCCTTTCGCAGCCCAATCTCACGGGTGCGTTCTGTGACGGTCACTAGCATGATATTCATGATACCGATGCCACCGACCAGTAGTGATATTCCAGCGATTACCGCCAGAAATACCGTCAACAAGCCTGTGATTTTGCCCAAGCTGCCGAGCAAATCATCTTGAGTGAAAATTTGAAAGTCGTCTTCGTCACGAAAGCTAATCCGATGCTCCTGACGTAAGGCTTCGCGCAACTGCCCTGCTAAACTGTTTACACTTTGATTATCTCGCGCTTGAACAATGATATTGCTGACCGGACGCGTGCCTGTGAGTTCACGATCTCCACTTAAACGATTTTGCACTGTCGTCAACGGAGCAATAATCAAATCGTCATCGCTTGCGCCCAACCCTGAGCCGCCGACTATATTCAGCACACCTTCAACTTTAAAAGTAATGCCAGAGATTCGAATACTCTTGCCAATTGGGTCTATACCCGATGGAAACAATCGTTTGACCGTTTCCTGCCCCAAAATCGCGATACGTGCTTGACTATCTATGTCATCGCTATCGAAAAATTGCCCTACTACAACAGTCCGGCTTCGAACCTCTAGATAATTCGATGTAACCCCCACAATACGCACGGATATTTGGCGGCCTTCGTAAGTTGTGTCGCGCGTCACTGTCCGTTGGGGCATGATAGCAAGCGCATCTGGTACTTTGAAGGGATCAGAAATCGCGCGAACATCATCTAAAGTGAGCCGCCGTGTCACACCCTGATCATTTTGGCGCGGGAAAATGATGATGAGGTTTGTACCGACACCCAAGAATTGTTGGCGCACATAATTATCAACACCCTGCCCTAACGAAACCAAAACGATCACAGCGGCAACCCCGATGGTAATGCCCAGCATTGTTAGGATGGTGCGGAGTTTGTTGCTGCCTAAACCAACCAGTGCGATACGCATATTCTCAAACATCGTGGTGACTTTCTTATCGCTTACTCAAAACGCAGAGCATCAATTGGCTTCATACGAGCAGCACGGCTCGCTGGATATAATCCAAAGAAAATACCCACAATACTGCTCACAGCCGTTGCTAAAACAATCGCATCCGCACTGACCCGCACCTGCAAATCTGGCACGAGTAATCCCGCCAAAATCGTTGCGCCCCAGCCTAATCCAATACCGAGCAGCCCTCCTAAGACCGATAACACTAAACTTTCAATCAAAAACTGGGTGAGAATATCGCGCCCACGCGCACCGACCGCTTTACGTAAGCCAATCTCACGGGTACGTTCCGTTACTGAAACCAGCATAATATTCATGATACCGATACCACCGACCAGCAGCGAAATACTTGCAATCATCGCGAGAAAGGCAGTCAATATGCCCGTAATACGTCCTAGGGAGTTGAGTAAATCTTTTTGGTTGATAATCTGAAAATCTTGTTCGCCCTGAAACTGGATGTCATGGGCAGTCGTTAGATAATCTTCGATTTCACGGGTAGCAGCATCCATCGACTTTTCGGATACTGCCTGAACATTAAATATATCTACGCGATAACCGCCATCTTTGGTGCGGGCTTGATCCAAACGAGATTGGGCCGTACTTAGCGGAATGTAAATAACGGCATTTTGATCCCCAAAAAAGCTGCTGCTCTTTTCTTCCATTACGCCGATAACGGTGAACACGCGGTCGTTGATACGAATAATACGCCCGACTGGATTAGCTAATTTGTCGCCATATAACCGTTCAACGATAGTTGTCCCCAGCACAGCTACACGCGAGGCATTATCCACATCCGATTGACTGATGAAGGCTCCACCACTTCGCGGCTTCCAATTTCGTACTTCTTGAAAATTGGGTGTGACTCCACTAACAGCCAGCGTCGTGCGTTTGGATTCGGCAAGAACTGTTCCAAGGATTTGATGCTCCATAGCGACCTGCCGAATACTCGGCGCAATCGAGGGGTTTGCCAGTTCATTACCTTCGATAGTGGTCAAGGGCATGATCGTATTGCGTGTACTGGAAGCGGGTGCGGATGAAAACACAAACAGGATATTTGAGCCTAATCCTTGAAACTGTGAGGAAATATAGGTTTCGACCCCACGACCCAAGCTAATTAGAGCGATAACCGCACCGACACCAATAATGATGCCAAGCGTCGTCAACATCGCCCGTAAGCGGTTGATGAGCAGTGATTCGAGAGCAATACGAAAGGTTTCAAACAAGTTCATATTATCGTGAGATCAGACTCAACAGATCATTCATCAGTAGAGGGTTAGTTATCAATCGGATTGAATGAGGCGCGTGGCACGAGTACCACTATTTGACCGACTTCCAATCCGCTTACAATCTGACTTTCAGTTTCATTTCGCACACCCAACGTTACAGGTACATCCGTGAACTTCGTTTCGCTTTCCTGCAAAGTGACGTATGCCTGCTGCGATACACTATCAATATGCACGAAACGGTTAGGCAGTGCGATCACATCTTTGAGTTGGTTCACGACAATTGTGGCGGTTGTGGTCATACCCACCCGTATCGGGGCATCGGTCGCATCAAGGGTTACACGTACCGTATAGGTAACCAGTTGACCAGCCCGTATGGGTGTTATTGCAACGCGCGTGACATGAGCAGTTATTTTTGCATTCTGCAAGGCATCAAGACGAAGGCTTACGGCTTGACCCGTTTGTACGTTCACAATATCGGTTTCGTCAACCGCAACATCCACATAATAGCTGGCAGCATCAATCAGACTCATGGCCGCGCCCTGTGGAGGCGCTTCGCCTACAACAAGATTATTTTGGGCAACAATCCCATCAAAGGGCGCTATTAACACAGCATGACTCAACGCCATTTCAGCTTGTTTGACCGAAAGCTCGGCAATCTGCAATTGAGTCTGCGCAATTTGAAGCTGCAACTCGGTCGGGCCATTTTTTAACATATCAAGCTGCGTCTGAGCCGCAACAATCCCGGCATTGGCACTGGAAAGCGCGGCAACATCGGCTGGTTTATTTTCCGCACCTGTCACTCCGACATCTGCCAATGCCACGCCGTTCTGTGCCTGCACGATGGGAGCAGTAACCGTGTCGGCTGGATTGGTTTGTGGAACATTGATATTGAAGCCTAGTGATGAGGCTTGTTCAGCAGCTTGCTTGGCGGCTGCCGAAGGCAAATCACGTTGAAGTTGTGCCTGCCACAACTGATTACGGGAAATCTCGGCTTGTAACTCTGCGATTTTTATCTGATTGGGGTCTGCACCCAAGGTCGCCGCGCCTGCCTGCGCTTGGGCTGCCTTGAGTGCGGCTTCAGCCACCGCAATATCAACATCACGAGCCGGGCGAGTTAAGGCATTATATGAGGCTTGCTGCGCTGCTAAACCCAATTGTGCATTTGCGACCGCGTTTTCAAGATCGGGCGCATCCAGCCGAGCCAGAATATCACCCTTTTTTACAGGCTGTCCTTCTTTAACCAAAATTTCTTTGACTGGCGCACTAAAATCAAAGGCTAAAGGCAGTTGTTGTATTGGGGTGATTGCTCCGGTCGCATTAACCGTGACGGTCAAATCACTCTTGACGACGACAGTCTGATCTTCAATCTTTACCGCCGCGCTTTGGGCTTCCGCCTGAGCGTTTTGAAATTGCGCGTATAAAATACCACCGCTAACCAGCACCCCAAGCACAACAACTACGATTATTATTCGAAGTATACGTCTCAATTTCTAGCCTCCAAAAATGGCTAGGGTATCGCCACCGAACTTGACCGCTAGAACATCCCCTTTTTGAATGCCGCCCACCACTTCGCTGACATCATCACCTTGAAGTCCTAATGTGACTTCGACCTCTTGAAGATGCCCATTTTTATCGACCACATTAACATAGGCTTTGTCGCGAAGTCGATCAAGGCGAATATATTCATTGGGAACGCTGAGTACATTGGACTTTTGCTCCACGATCACCGAGGCTTCGGCGGTCATGCCAGAACGCACACGCGGATCATTTGTATCCAAACGAACTTGAACATCATAGTTGATAATGCCGTTGTCATTCGTCCCGACTACGGCGATGGTTTCAATGGTGGCGGCTAATTCCACACCGGGCAGCGCATCTACTTTCACGCGCGCAGGTAAGCCTTCATGTATTTGATGAATATCGACTTCATCGACCTGAACCACCACATGTAAAGGTGAAATATTCGTAAGCTGCACGGCTGGAAGCGAGGGAGAACCTAATGAACCTACCTGAACATTGACGACTGAGATAATACCGTCAAAGGGAGCTATCAAAGACATATCAGCCAGCACTTTTGCGGCCTGATCGACTTGAAGTTGCGCTTGTTGAACAGCGATATTGGCTTGGTCGGTTTGAGTCTGTGTAGGGCCAGACTTAACACGCTCTAGCTCACGCTGCGCCTGTTGAATGCGACTAGCTGCCGCGTTAAGCGCCCCACTATTGCCAGTTTTAAGTGACTCTAATTGCAAGCGAGCAATCTCAGCATTAAAGGAGGCTGAACCGATCTGAGCATCCAATAATTGATAGAATTGGTCAACTTGACCGCCATCTGCGTTGGTTCTGGCTTTTTCAGCTTGCGCTTTTGCATCCAGAGCTTGTTGATAACGCAACTCAGCCGCTTGCAAATCGGTTGACGAAACCGCATTCTGAATACCCAGATAAGCACCTTGGGCGCTTTTAAGATTGGCTTCGGCAACCTTTATAGCGCTTTCGTCCACAGGTTTAATCACATCCTGTTTCTGGAGTTCAGTCAGTTGCAGATTCAGTACAGCACGATCATATACCAACTGCTCATTATCATGAACCAACGTTGCTAGCACGTCACCTTTTAGAACGGCATCACCCTGTTGTACTAAAACGTCCGCGACTTTTGCAATGCGTGTGAAGCTCAGGTCAGCAACCGCTTCAGCTTCAATCTTGCCAATACCTGTTACAAACAGCGCTACATCGCCCTGCGCCACGCTATAAAAACGTAAGTTTTGGTCTGGTTCTCGTCCGCCCATCAACTGTGCAGCGCTGACACCGAAAGCGCATATGGGCAGAGTCAACACCAAAATGGTTAAAAAGATTAACGAGCGCCGTACTGACATAAACGACTTACCCTCAAAACACCTTAAACCTAATCGCTTAATTAGGGTTTTATGTCGATTGTTCTATTTGACTCAATCGAACTATGATAGCACAAGTTAAATTGTATTCTTGTCTGATTCGAGCCTGTATAAAGTTAAAGCTAATCTAGCGTTAAAAATGTGACGATGGTATTATTAACTATGCGTTATCTTTCACAATCCATTAGTAAACGGTAAGGGAGCCATGACCCTTATGCCCGGAAATATTCCTGATATTGTTATTGGGCGGCTGCCTATCTATTTACGTGCCTTAAGCCGCCTCGCCAATGAGGGGCAGGAAGTTACCTCTTCACACGAGCTGGGTCGTCGATTGGGAATTAGCTCTGCCCAAATCCGCAAAGACCTTTCACATTTTGGTGGATTTGGCAAACAAGGTACAGGCTACCAGATTGCGTATCTCGTCGATCAACTACGCCAAGTGCTGAAGGTTGACCAAGAATGGGAAGTTGCCGTAATCGGCGCGGGCGACTTGGGGACAGCTCTACTCCACTACAAAGGCTTTTCTGATCGAGGCTTCCGCATCGCCTGTGTCTTTGATAACTCGCCACAAAAAATTGGAAAGAAAATCGGGGAATTTATGGTGCATCCACTTGATGAGATGCAAACCATCATTCAGGAACGCGGCATCAAAATCGCGATGATCGCCGTCCCCGCCGAGAAAGCACAAGAAGTTGCTAATAAACTGATTGAAATAGGTGTGCGCGCTATTCTGAATTACGCCCCTATGACCTTGAATGTTCCGCCTGAGGTCAAAGTCCAGTATATCGACCCGGTCATTCAGATGCAGCGTATGACCTTCTATTTGACCTAAATCTGTCCAATCCGCCGCAAAATAGCTTGATCTTCAAGCGCACGACCCGCGCCCACCGCGACAGCGATCATGGGGTTTTCTGCGCGGTAAACTGGTACGCCCGTTTCGCGTGTCAGAAATTGATCCATGCCACGCAGCAGCGCTCCGCCCCCGGTAAGAACAATGCCCCGATCAATAATGTCAGAAGCAAGTTCAGGGGGTGTCGTTCCCAATACGGCTTTAACTACTCCAGCAATAGCAGAAAGCGGCTCTTGCAGCGCTTCGATAACTTCACCAGTGGTAATGGTCACCGTTCGCGGCAATCCACTGACGTTATCACGACCTTGAATTTCCATCGACAGAGTTTCGCCGATGTCGATTGCCGCGCCCACCTGAATTTTGATTGACTCAGCAGTTGGCTGCCCGATGCTAAGGTTGTATTTGCGGCGCACGTAACTCTGGATAGCTTCGTCTTGTCTTAAACCGCCAACACGCCCGCTTTCAGCACGGACGATATTATTCATCGTGATAACGGCGGCTTCGGTGATACCGCCGCCAATGTTAATGACCATATCTCCGGCAGGCGTACTAACGGGCAGCCCTGCCCCAATAGCGGCAGCTAACGGTTCCCAAATCAAAAATGCTTCTCGTGCTCCAGCTGACAATGCTGCTTCATGGACAGCACGTTTTTCAACACTGGTTACACCATAGGGAACGGTAATCATGACCGTGGGTTTAAAGAGACGGACACGACCAGCAACTTTATCAAAAAAGTGACGCAGCATCACTTCTGTCACTTCGTAATCAGCAATTACTCCGTCTCGCAGTGGACGCACGACCTGAATATCTTCGTCGTCAACCTTGCCCAACATTTCGCGAGCCGGTTGACCGATTTCCACAATACGTTCGTCTTCAGCGGTCAGCGCAACAAGAGAAGGCTCTTGCAGCACAATCTGACCGTTTTCATAAATGAGGACGTTGACCGTACCGAGATCAACACCAAGTTGTTTGCGGAATAATCCCATATCACTCAAACCATTTCGTTGACAATATCCTAGCGCGATACTATACCATACAACCTGTGAAGTGCAGAGATCAACTGTTTAAAACAAATAGGGCAAGATACCTTGCCCTATTATCGTAATGCTATTTCGAGGGAAATTTATTCGCTATCGTCTTCAGATACAATTCGCAGGATCGAGGCCGAACGAGTCTTGAGCTTATTCTTTACCCTAATTGCTAGTTCAGCACGACGCAGTTCGAGGGCAGCCGTTCGATTTTCGGCTTCAGGTACGCCTTCTGCCATCATCTTGGCAGCGCGTGACCGTGCCGCTTCAATTTTTTCTTCATCAAGCGCGAATGAGGATTCGGCTAAATAAGCCAGAGCGACCACTTTGTCCGGGCGAATATCAACGACACCGCCATAGATGACAAAGCGTTCTTCTTTGTTCCCTTTGCGAACGACTAATTCACCGAAGCCCATTGTCGTTAGCACGGGCGCATGATGGGGCAGTACACCCATTTCGCCTTCAGAACCGGGAACAATAACCATGTCGGCTTCGCGTTCTTCGAAAACCTTTCGCTCCTGCGTCACAATTTCAACGTGTATTGGCATTTTGCCTCCTAATCTACCCTCGACTATAAAGGTGCATTCTTATTGGAACACACCTTTAAAAAGCGGGTAGTTTTATTTTTGTGACTGCTCGTAGCGTTGGAGAACTTCGTCCATGGCACCAGCCATGTAGAACAACTGCTCAGGGATATGATCGACATCACCCTTGAGGATGGTAGCAAACCCAGCGACAGTATCCTTGACCTTGACGTAACGGCCTTCACGTCCTGTAAATTGGGTCGCGACGTAGAACGGTTGGCTCAAGAACTGTTCGATCTTACGAGCGCGAGACACCAACAACTTGTCGTCATCAGAGAGTTCGTCGATACCCAGAATGGCGATGATATCTTGCAAGTCCTTATAGCGCTGGAGGATTTGCTGCACTTCACGCGCTGTCTTATAATGATCTTCACCGACGATCAGCGGATCAAGGTTCTTGCTGGTGCTTGCCAGCGGATCAACCGCAGGGAAGATACCACGGGCAGCAATCGAACGTTCCAGCGCGATTGTACCATCCAAGTGCGTGAACACTGCCACAGGTGCAGGATCAGAATAATCGTCAGCAGGTACATACACCGCTTGAATGGATGTGATCGAACCCTTAGTAGTCGAGGTGATACGTTCCTGCAATTGTCCCATTTCATCTGCCAACGTCGGTTGGTAACCTACTGCCGAAGGCATACGACCGAGCAATGCCGATACTTCCGAACCCGCCAGCGAGTAACGGAAAATGTTGTCAATGAACAGCAGCACATCACGACCTTCATCGCGGAAATGTTCTGCCATCGTCAGACCGGAAAGCGCCACACGTAGACGCACACCCGGCGGCTCGTTCATCTGACCGAACACCATCGCTAACTTGTCCAATACGCCTGCTTCATCCATTTCGTGGTAGAGCGCTGTACCTTCGCGGGTACGTTCACCCACACCGGCAAATACGGACAAACCAGAATGCTGTGTCGCAATCGAGTTAATGAGTTCCTGAATAGTAACGGTTTTGCCTACGCCTGCACCACCGAAGATACCGACCTTACCACCCTTAGACATCGGGGCAACCAAGTCAATAACCTTCATGCCTGTTTCAAAGATTTCAATCTTGGTGGATTGTTCTTCGAAGGTAGGCGCTTGAGCATGAATAGCACGGCGGGGTGAAGACGAAGGAACGGCTTCGCCACCATCAATGGGCTTACCCAATACGTTGAATACGCGACCCAATGATGCCGTACCAACGGGTACGCTAATTGGAGCGCCTGTCGCATAAGCCGGAACACCACGTTGCAAACCATCAGTAGTGTCCATAGCAACCGTGCGAACACTGTTATCACCGAGCAGGGTTTGAACTTCCAAAATAAGATCGTCCTGACCCTCTTCACGCGGGACACGAACGGCCTCAAAAATATCGGGGAGCTGACCGGGGAGGAAATGCACATCCACCACCGCGCCTAATACTTGGGACACATGCCCTTGCATCTCTGCCATATTTACTTATCTCCTCTTGTATGTTGTCGCGGCGGTATTTGCATACACACCGATAAGTTTCGTCCTACACATCAGCCAAATACCTAGCCGTGACCATTGGTTGAATTCACGGGCGACTTGGCAAACTCAACCAGAATTTTGTCAGCCGCGGAATTAATCGACGACTGCAAGGCTTCTGCGCCGCCTACAATATCCAGAATTTCAGCCGTAATCGCTGCTTGACGAACTTTGTTGTAAACCAGTGTCAAGTCACCGATAAGCTGTGTCGCGTTGTCCGAGGCATTACGCATCGAAACCATACGTGCCGAATGCTCACTCGCCTGACTTTCCAACAACGCTTGGTAGAGTTGAAGTTCGGTAAAGCGAGGCACAATTTCGTCCAAAATCGCCGCCGGGTCTGGCTCATATTCATAATCGGAATTTGAAGCACTGACAACCGGAATATCCTTGAGCGATTCCTTGAGGATACTGTCCTCGGTCGAAAATGGCAGCAAAGGCAACCAGCTTAATACCACTGGGCGCTGTGTTAGCGTGTTCACAAAATCGGTGTAGGCGATAAACACATCATCCACCGTACCCGACAAAAATTCATCAATCGCCAACCGTGACGCGGGAGCAATATCCGCTATTGTGGGATCACCACCGAAGGTACTGAACTCTGCAATCACGTTCGCACCTGACCGAATGAGCGAGTCACGACCTTTTTTGCCGATGGTCACCCAGCGTACAGGTTTCCCCATGCGATGAGCAAAGCGCTGTGCCACACGAATGATGTTCGAGTTGAATGCGCCTGCCAGACCACGATCTGAAGTGATGAGAACAATCATCACCTGTTTGATTTCGGGTCGTGCCGTCAACAGCGGATGCAGCGGAATACCTTTGGTGCTGGTACTTTGTACATTCAACAGAATTTCCCATGCCTTCTCAGCGAAAGCACGACTAGCAAGCACTCGTGCCTGAGCCTTACGTACACGCGAAGCCGAAACTGCTTCAAGCGCACGGGTGATCTGGGAAATGTTCTTCACACTACGAATACGTTTTTTTACTTCACCGGCTGTAGCCATTGTTTTCTCCTTATGCCGCTTTCAAAAGCACATGTGGGCATGATCAGACATGCCCTGTTGTGTGTTGTAAAGCGGGATTAGCTCCAGCTCGCGTTAACGGTATTCAGTGCTTCTTTCAGCTTGGCTTCTTGCGCTTCATCCAGCGTCTTCTTTTCGCCAATGCCGTTCGCCAATTCAGCAAACTCAGTATTAAAAGCACGGAGGAAAACAGTCTGCCATTCTCTCACGCGGTCAACGGTTACATTATCCAGATAGCCCTTCGTACCTGCATAAATCAGCGCAACTTGGTCAGCCATCGGCAACGGTTGGTACTGGGGCTGCTTGAGCAACTCAGTCAAACGCAAACCACGATCAAGCTGTTGTTGAGTGGACTTATCAAGGTCAGAACCGAACTGGGCAAAAGCCGCCAATGAACGGAACTGCGCGAGATCGAGGCGCAAACCGCCTGCCACTTTCTTCATGGCTTTGGTCTGAGCATCACCACCGACGCGGCTGACGCTGATACCGACGTTAATAGCGGGACGTGTACCTGCATAGAAAAGTTCAGGTTCGAGGTAAATCTGACCGTCAGTGATCGAAATAACGTTGGTCGGAACATAAGCCGATACGTCGCCCAGCAGGGTTTCAATAACGGGCAAAGCGGTCAAACTGCCACCGCCACGCGCATCGCTCAACTGAGCCGCACGTTCCAGCAAACGGCTGTGCAGATAGAACACGTCGCCGGGGTAGGCTTCACGTCCCGGAGGACGGCGCATCAGCAGCGAAACCTGACGATAAGCCCAAGCATGTTTGGAAAGATCGTCGTAAACCACCAACGCATCTTTACCATTTTCCATGAACCACTCGCCTATCGCGCAACCGGAGTAGGGAGCGATGTAGTTCATAGCTGCCGAGTCAGAAGCGGAAGCCACGACGACGGTGGTATATTCCATCGCGCCTTGTTCTTCCAGCAATGCCACCAGACGAGCCACTTCACCACGGCGTTTGCCGATGGCGACGTAGATGCAATTTACACCTTTTCCTTTTTGATTCAGGATGGCATCAATCGCGATAGCCGTCTTACCTGTCTGACGGTCACCGATGATCAACTCACGCTGACCACGACCAATTGGGGTCATCGAGTCGATGGCGACTAGACCGGTTTCCATAGGACGGTTAACATTCTTGCGTTCGATAACGCCGGGGGCAATACGCTCGATGTTGTAGAACTCGGTAGCGGCAATCGGCCCTTTGCCATCCACCGGAGTACCCAGCGCATCAACAACACGTCCGACCAACCCCAAACCTACTGGGACAGACGCGATACGACCCATCGGGCGCACTTCGTCGCCTTCTTGAATAGTATCGTACTCGCCCATGATGATGATACCGACGACATCCTTTTCGAGGTTGAAGGCGATACCGGGGGTACCATTGGTGAACTGAACCAGTTCACTAAAACGCAGGTTTTCGAGGCCGGAAATACGGGCGATACCATCACCCACTTCTAGCACACGTCCCACTTCTACCGATTCAATTTTCTTACCATATCCGTCGATCTGTTTGAGTAATGACTCATAAATATCGTTGGAGATCACAGCCATTGAGGCCTCCTTGCTACCTTTAGCTAATATTCCTACTATGCTAACCGCGTATTCGCTGGTTTAAGCCAAGACTGAGGAAACAATATCAATATACATTGAATTGTAACCGATGGAAGGTCATCTGTCCACTTTTTCACAAACGAAAACGGACTGGATTCGTATAAGCTGCCTATCCGGTGGATTTATTATCAATTTAACAGCAACCAATAGAAAAATTTACCTATCGCCATCCAACGTATCGGGGTTGCGAATAGGTGTACCACCACCCAATGCCACTGACCGCTGGAAAGCAGCCCAAACAGCTCTCGAAATCACCGTTCGTAAGCCACCCTTTTCCAGGTGGTAAATGGCTTCTGCTGACGTACCGCCGGGACTTGTGACCTGATTCCGCAACTGCGCCGGATGTAAACCGGATTGTTCAGCATATTCGATTGAGCCACGCATGGTTTGCATCACCAACCGTTCGGCATCACGGCGTGAAAATCCCATGTGAACACCCGCATCAATCAACGCTTCCATAAACATAAACACATAGGCTGGCCCTGTTCCGCTTAAAGCCGTTGCCATATCCAAATAACGTTCGTCATCAAGGAAAATTTGGTCACCTAATGCACCAATTAAAGCTTTGGCTTGCTCAATCTGAGGAGGCAGCACTTCTGGCGTGGCTGTCCAAACGGTAATACCCTGCCCGATTTGTGCAGGTGTATTCGGCATAGCGCGTACTACACTCGGATTTGATACGCCGTCGGCAATCGTTTTGATCTTCGCACCTGCAATAATACTCAAGATCAGCTTTGAGGAACGCGCCCCGTTCTGAAGCTCTGGCATGACATGGCTTAGTACTTGCGGCTTGACCGACAACACCAAAATATCGGCGGCCTGTGCTGCTTCATCATTGTCAATCGTTCCCTTAAGTCCGTAAAGCGCACTCAGTTCTTTAACGCGATCTTCACGCGGATCAGCAGCAATGATTTGTCCAGCAGGCAGCAGCTTTTCGTTGAGTAATCCCTTAATCATTGCCTCAGCCATTACGCCGCTGCCGATAAACGCGACAGTCATATCTCCTAAAGACATCATTTCCCCCTAAAAATAGTTTTTATACACACCTTCGGCTGTCCATCGTTGGGACGCGGCTTCTAGCCTGTCCATCTGGACTTCGACACCAATTCCCGGTGCAGTTGGCGCGGCAATATGGCTGTTCGCACCCAAATAAAATGGCGACTCGGTCAGATCAGGATCATAATAACGGTCAGTCGCGGAAATGTCGCATGGAAGTGTCACACCCGGCAGCGACGCGAACGCCAAATTTGCCGAACGCCCGATACCCGTTTCCATCAACCCGCCAATCCACAACGGCAGATTATGCTCGACACAAATCTTATAAATTTCGAGACTTTCTGTATAACCACCAACCCGCGCGGGCTTTAAATTCAGAATCCGGCAAGCACCTAAATCCAACGCCAAGCGCAAATCATTGGCTGAACAGATGCTTTCGTCCAAGCAAATCGGCGTTGTTAGTTGCGGTTGCAACTTGCTATGCTCGTAAATATCATCATGTCCCAACGGTTGTTCGATCATCAGCAGGTTAAATTCATCTAGCTGCTTCAAATGTTCGGCATCAGCCAGTGTATAGGCGCTATTTGCGTCCAACATCATCACAATGTCAGGATAAACTTTTCGCACACCCCGCGCCAATTCAACATCCCAGCCCGGTTCAATCTTGAGTTTGATCCGTCCGTAGCCCTGTCCCAGCCGCTTCTCGATGACTTGTAGTGTTTCTTCTATAGATGGTTTAATGCCGATGCTCACACCGACATTAGCATAACCGCGCGGCTGCTGATCTTTGGGCAAATGTGACGCGAATGCCTGCATGAGTGAGACTTCATTTGTCTTCGCCAGCGCATCCCATACGGCGGCTTCGAGACCATGCTTCGCCATATGATGTCCACGAACACGGCTGAACAGTGCGGGTACTTCAGTTGCGCTTGCAATCGTTTTGCCGAGCAAGACAGGTATTAAAAACTCGCTCATAATATGCAGAGCAGTACCCACCGTCTCATAATTGTAACCGGGGGCAATTTCGGGGGATGCCTCGCCCCAGCCTATGACACCTGCGTCTGTCTCAAGTCGTGCCACAATCCCGGTTTTGAAGGGTTCATCACCTGAGCTGGTCTTCAGTGTTTCGACCAGTGACATCGCAATCGGATAGAGTTTGATGGATTTTATGGTGATCGACTTCAAAATGAGTATCCTTTTGGGGCATCTTCGGCTTAGTTACTGCTAAAATCAACACGTTCAAAGGCTTTATCGGCCTGACTGAACAAATAGAAAGCACGATCACGATTCTCGAACGCGCTCCGCACAAAATCCGTCACAATGTAGCCATTGACTAGCAAGCGCTGCATCACCTCACGGATGTGAGCCTGCCATTGAACAGCCAATTGCAAATTGTTTTGGATCAGCTTATCGTAGCCTACCGGAATTTCGACCAACCCCAATGAACCTGTAGGAACAATGAAGCCATCACTCGGAATAATCAGACCCGCACTATTAACAGTTGATGCATTCGCAATAGGTGTATCAGCTTGCAAGTATTGGTTGAAGTTAATCAGCCCGCGTGATCCGTTAAGACGTTCTTCGACGCGTCTGTTCGTCACCCACCATTCGACAAGCAATCGATCCGATGTACCAGTGCGGCTCAATCCGCCTTCGTTGGAGGTTCCATAATAGTTTTCGAGATATGAGGTGCTAATCGCCCCAAGTTTCCGAATATTCAAATGTGCATTGGCAGCTAGAAGTGGGTCAAATGTCCATGTCACCAAGCGTATACCCTGCCGCATCGCATACTCACGTTGGCGTTTTTTCAGCTTGTAGCCAACTCCCTGCCCCCGATATTCAGGCAGTACAATCATCCTCTTGGACACAATCCGTAGATTTGCCATCGCAGGCCGGTTCATTTCTTGAACGTCTGTTCCCAGAAATCCGATCAGTACCGCCACCATCTTGTCGCCGTCAAAGGCAGCCAATACATGTCCGCCAGATGTTGCCAACGAAAACAACATGTGGGCAGGTACAACGGATTCTAAATCTGTACCCCAATAGCTTTTCTGTAATTCAACGGCCTCGTGCATCTCATCTAAATTATGCAGTAATCTGACGCTCGTTATCTCAGTCATCCTCGCTCAACAACCTCGTTCCTAATGGATTAGCTTACACAAAATTGATCAAATGGTTTTTAGGCACTGCGTGGGCGGCGACGCATCGTATACCGCAGCATCGGCAGCCAATAACGCTTTTCTGGCATGTAGGTGAGCAATGTGTCCTCAAAACGCTTTGGACGAATACCAAAATAGTTATAGATATTTCCTAACGGCGCAGTTCGATTGGTCGCCAGTATATCCAGCCATTGAGGTGTCATCAGCGACCGTGGGAAGATGCGACTGTAAATACCGGAAAGCGAACGCAGTAAATAAGGCGGTGTGGGAATAATCGTGCGGCTGACACCCGAAACACGCATCACGGTATAGATCAAATCCTCTACTGTAATGTACTCAGGCCCACCGACATCCAGCGTTGTATCAACCGTATCGACCAATTCCAAGCTGCGAACAACCGCTTCCACCAAATCAGAAATATAAATAGGATGCAGCACCACTTCTCCACGTCCCGGCATCAGATAGACTAATGGAGAAGCCCGCAGCATCATCGCAATGTGGTTGATGAAGGCATCATCCTCACCGAATACGATGCCTGAACGAATGACGGTATAGGCGAGTCCGCTGGTACGGATCACTTCTTCCACAAGACCTTTGACACGAAGGAGCGTATAAGCCGATGACAATGATGCACCTAATTGACTGAGCGTAATGATGCGCCCCACCCGTGCTGAACGCGCCGCCGTCACCAGATTTCGTGTACCGACCAATTCCACCCGTTCCAAGTCATTGGCGCGTCCCCACCATTGGGCGCTTTCCAGATGGATAATGGTATGAGCGCCACTCACTGCTTTAAACGCTGTTTCTTCATCACGGAGATTGCCCGTTACAATTTCCACAGGTTGCGACCACGGCAAATCACCCGTTCGGTTTTCGGGCAAAAGACAACGGATTTGCTGACCGTCCGCCAGCAAACGTGCCGTTAGATGCCGCCCAATAAAACCCGTGCTACCTGTGACAAGAATCATGTAACCTCCGTAAACGGCGAATTATAACATCCGTATCAGATGGATAAAATCCCGCAATATTGTAACCACAGCCCTTGTGAGGGGTTTAAGGAAATAGATATAATGCACAGTCTTAACTAAATAAACAGATTCATGCGATTGACCGATATGAATCGCTGTCTGGAGGAACATTGTGGAACGAAGGCGGGTAGTTGTAACCGGCATGGGCATCATTTGTCCGACTGGTAATTCAGTTGAAGAAGCTTGGGCAAACGCAGCAGCCGGAAAAACTGGCATTCGAACGATTGAAAGATTCGACACTACCCATTTGGAAAACCATTTTGGGGGTGAGGTTAGAGATTTCGACCCTAACGAAGTTTTGGGGCGACGTGAAGCACGGCGTACTGATCGGGTCACACAGCTTGGATTGGTTGCTGCCCAACAAGCCATGAAAGATTCGGGTTTCGAAGTTACAGAAGATAATCGCTACGACATCGGTTGTATTATGGGCAGCGGTATCGGCGGCATCGGCTCCATTTTCGAGGCTGTAAGATCCTTCCTTGAACGTGGGGCAAAAGCCGTTAGCCCGCTTATGGTTCCGATGATGCTACCGGACAGTCCATCTTCAAAAGTCGCCATGACTTATGGACTGCGCGGACCTAATTTCGCAATCTCAACCGCTTGTGCGACTGGCAACAACAGCATTGGCGAAGGCACAGAAATCATCCGTCGTGGCGCAGCCAAAATGATCTTAGCAGGCAGTGCTGAAGCGGGTTTGGTTGAAATCGCAATGGCAAGTTTCAATAATATGACCGCTATCTCACGACGTAACGATGAGCCGACGAAAGCTTCACGTCCCTTCGATATTGATCGGGATGGCTTTGTCGTTGCTGAAGGTGCAGCCCTGATTATGTTGGAAGATTTGGATCACGCTATCGCGCGTGGTGCAAAAATCTACGCCGAAATCCTCGGCTACGGTCAGACCTGTGATGCATACCATGTCACAGCGCCTTTAGAAACCGGTGAAGGCGCAGCCAAAGCGATGGAACTCGCACTTGAAAACGCTGGTCTTAAACCAGAAGACATCAGTTACATCAACGCCCATGGAACCAGTACGCCCTTAAATGACAAGAGCGAAACAGTTGCCATCAAACGGGCGCTGGGCGAAACGGCCTACGAAATCCCGATCAGTTCAACCAAATCAGTCACCGGGCATTTGATGGGTGCGGCTGGCGCTGTGGAAGCGGTCTTCTCCATCATGGCTTTACGCGACAATTTCATCCCACCAACCGTCAACCTCGACAACCCAGACCCCGAATGTGACCTCAACTATACGCCGAATATCGGTGTCAAGCGTGAGCTAAAAACGGTCATGAGCAATTCATTTGGGTTTGGTGGACACAACGCCGTCGTAATATTTGGCAAATATGGGCAAAATGGTCACACCAAATAATGATATGCCGCCTATCCCAACCACTCGATATGCACATATCGTAGGTTGGGGGATGGCTGTGCCGGATACGATCCTCACAAACCACGATTTGGAAGCCATCGTTGAAACCACTGACGATTGGATACGTTCGCGTACTGGTATCAAAGAACGCCGCATAGCAGGCGAAACTGAATCAACCGCTAGTTTGGGATTAAAAGCAGCCCGTAAAGCATTAGAGGTGGCGGACATCCTGCCAACCGATATTGATTTAATCGTCGTCGCTACATCAACTCCAGAGAATATATTCCCCAGTACCGCTTCCCTCATTCAAAATTGGCTGGGGGCGAACCGGGCGGGTGCGTTTGATCTGAGTGCAGCTTGTTCAGGCTTTGTTTATGGCCTTGATATGGCTGCCCAATCCATCCGTTCCGGCAGTATGCAAGTCGCGCTGGTGATTGGTGCGGAAACCATGACCCGTGTGATGGATTGGCAAGATCGCGGTACCTGTATCCTGTTTGGTGACGGTGCAGGCGCAGTTGTACTCAAAGCCAGTAATGTGGAAGGCGGTATTATGTCAGCAGTCCTCCGCTCTGATGGTTCCGGTGGGGACATGCTCGGCATCCCGACTGTGGGAAGCGAAGACCTTTATCACTCGGATTTCTCGACCAATGGACACAAGATGCACAAGATGCATATGAACGGCGGCGAAGTCTTCAAATTCGCCACGCGTGTGATTGCCGAAAGCATTCTACAGGCGCTTGTCAAAGCCAACATTGGTATTGAGGATTTGTCGCTGATTGTGCCACATCAGGCCAATGCCCGTATCATTCAGGCGGCAGCACGATCTCTAAAAGTTGATCCTGAAATGTTCGTGGTCAACGTTGAGCGCTATGGCAATACGTCTGCTGCCTCAATCCCTATAGCTCTGTGTGAAGCCATTGACCAAAAACGATTAAAACCGGGTGAGTATGCGGCCTTTATCGGCTTTGGCGGCGGACTCACATGGGCTTCAATGATTATCAAATGGACGGGTGCAAAAGCCCCAGATACGCGCTCAGGAATTTCAATCAACCAACAGCGGCGACAATTTAGTTATATGCTGGTGCGTTGGCGCACACAATGGAAGCGCTTGAACCAGCAAATCAGCAATTTTATCGAACGGATTAATTTCCGTCGCAGCCGCATTCAACGCCTGCGGGATAAGGTCGATCAACTTTAGTACACGCGCCTCAGACCGATCGGCAGATATGACCTTCGTCTACACATAGGACTAAAGTCATACTGCAATCTGCGAAACCTTTTCTCAAATTCTCCGTCGGTATGGGTGTAAAGACCAATCAGGGTCTGCTATATCGATTATCGTAGGAGAATGAAGAATGGTTAAATATTCAATTCGACGACAGACTAAAGTGATCGTCATCATGCTGGCGGCAATGTTTGTGTGGGTCGGCCAGTCATTGGTTATGGCGCAAACAGCCATACCAACGGCTGAAGTAGAGATTGTGGGTACAGTTTCCGCACTGACAACACAAACCTTGACTCTCGGAACCCAAACGTTCGACATCAGCCGTGCGGAAGTCAAAGCGGGTGTCGCCACTGGCAAGCTGGTGAAAATCCATGCGAGCCAAAACCCAACCGGACAGTGGATTGCGCTTGAAGTCGAACTCGCCCAAGCCGCAGTTCAAACGCCCTCTCCCCAAACTACTCAAGAGCCTACCCCGCACGATGAATTTGAAATCACCGGGCAGATTACTGACATAAATGATGCGTCGATCATTATTGCGGGCCAAGTCATTGATATTTCCAATGCTGAAATCAAGAATGCACTTGTGCTCAATGGTCTCGTTAAAGTTCATGTGTCAATTGTTGATGGCGTATGGGTTGCGCGTGAAGTTGAAACCGCGACCAATCGTCCTAATGTTAATGGAACGCCCGTTGCGACCCTTCAGGGAAATGATGGTGGGCATGGTCAAGACGACGGTGCAGGTCACGATCTTAATGACGATCACGGTGGCAATAACGGCAACAATGCAACTGATGATCACGGCGGTAACGATGCCAATGACGATCACGGCAATAATGGCGAAAATAACGGTAGCGACGACAACGGCGGTAACAGTGGGCATGGCGGTGGCGGAGATGACTCCAGCGGAGGCCATGGTCACGGATAAAGCAATCCGATAAACTTACCTATACTCGGAGAGGTTAACATCTCTCCGAGTTTATGGCTTTAACACAAATGACTCAAGCAGGCAGGGTAATGATACTGATCGTCCTTCCCGACATCACAATTGAAGATCGTTTACTGGCGCAGGCCAAACAAGGTGACCGAGAAGCCTTAATGCGTATTTATGACACTTATTTCCCGCCCATATATAACTTTATCCGACTGCGTGTTGACGACACTTTACTTGCAGAAGATTTAGCCAGTGATGTATTCATAAAATTAGTTGAAACCTTACGCGGTCGAAATGCTCCAAATCACAGTTTGCGTGGATGGTTGTTTAAAGTGGCTCGTAACCGTATACATGATCATTATCGTGCCAACCAGAATTTTACATCTGAGGCGCTTGAAGAATGGACACCCGGCCCAACCGATGATGAACCAGAGGAGCAATTCATTCGAACCATTCAGATTGAGCAAGCCCGAACAGCTTTGCTAAAACTGTCTGACGATCAACAAGAGGTTCTCATTTTACGCTTCGGTCAAGGGCTTGGGCTTCAGGAAACAGCCGATATTATGGATCGAAATGTTAGTGCAATTAAATCGCTGCAATTTCGTGCGGTCAACACGTTAAGGCAAATATTGGGCGAAACCAGACAGGAATTCGGCAATGGCTGAACTCGACTTATCAAATGCCTTTAACGATTGTGTTGACCACCTCGCTCAAGGTCAATCGCTTGATGACTGTCTGCGACGCTACCCACAGTACGCATCCACACTGCGTCCCATGTTAGAAGCAGGTTTATTGGTACGGCGAATGCATATTCAACCTGCCGATGTCCTAGCCGCACAAACGCGCGTTCGACGGCGCTTTGAAGATGCCTTACGTGCTCCACAACCCAAACGAACCAGCCCTGTACGGAGGTTTATCTACGCTTTAGCTGCCATATTGATAGTCGCTTTCATTTCAATAGGCAGTTTGGCAACCGTTTCGCAAAACAGCTTACCCGGTGATCCTTTATACGGAGTCAAAACATTTTCAGAGGGTCTGCAACAATCGCTGCTCGACAACGATGCTCTAGAGGCCAATTTTAACCAGCGCCGCATCCAAGAAATCCAACAATTGCTGACGCTTGGGCGCTCCGAAGAAGTCACATTTAGCGGAACGATCACTATCCAAAAAGGCACCAATTGGATCATAGCCTCGCTACCAATAACGGTTCCATTGGACATTCCAAATGCCACAGTTGCCCATATCGGTGATGAGGTGAATGTAACTGCCCGTACAACCGAACTCCAAACCCTTACGGCGCTAACCATCCAGATCATTGAACCAGCCTCTACTCCATTGCCGACAATTGCAATCCCATCACAAACCCCATCACCAACATCAACCACGACTCCTAGCCTGACACCTGCTCCCACCGCAACAATAACCCCGCACTCACCCACAATAGTACCAACATTAGCAGTGCTTCCTCAGCCTACCGTATTCACACCAACCGAATGTGTTTCTACGCGTCCCAATGGATGGGTATCGTACCCAATTCAACCCGGCGATACCTTATCGGCATTGGCCGCTAACCAAGCCATCCCCTTAGCAGAGTTAATGACCATCAACTGCATTACCGATGCAAGCCGTATTATTGTCGGGCAGATCATCTATTTACCCAAAATGCCAGCGATTGCACCGACCACCAACAGTAATCAAGGTTCAGGCGGCATCAATCCAGTTAACCCAAATCCCACTGACGATCATGGTGGCGACGACCACGGTGGTGGAGATAACAGTGGGCATGGTGGAGGGGGTGGAAATGATGGTAGTAGTGGCAGCGGCGGCGGTTCTGATGATGGGTCCGGACACACTTAAAATAAAAAGGCCGGACATTTTTCAGTCCGGTCTTCTCAAATACAAGCGCAGCGAATTTAGCGACGACGACCATTAAGCAAGCTAATGTAGTAAAGTAAGTTCAAGAGTGCCGTAACCGCCGCAGCCACATAGGTTAGCGCAGCAGCCGTTAGAACCTGCCGTGAACCGCCTGAATCCTCCGACGATTGCATCAAACCACTGGCATTCAACAAGCGCAACCCGCGCAAACTGGCATCAATCTCAACCGGCAATGTCAGCAGCATAAACGCCACAACCACGCCGTAAAACAGAATACCGATTTGCAGGAATCCAGCAACATTGAATATCAACCCAATCAAAATCAGTGCATATGAAACCATAGGGCTAAAGCGCATTGCCGGAACCAAAAAGGTTCGCAACTGGATAAAGATCGACTTTTCAGCATATTGCTGTGCGTGACCCAACTCATGTGCAACAACCGCCATAGCCGCAACCGAAGGAGTCGTTGCGACATCTTGCGACATACGAACAGCATTAGAGGCTGGATCAAAGTGGTCAGTGCGAACACCCGCAATACCTTCTAGTTGCACACCCTGTAAGCCCGCTGTTTGGATAATCCGTCGTGCGGCCTGTTCGCCTGTTAATCCGGCGCTGTTACGAATCTTCGTCCATTTGCTAAAGGCGCTAGAAACGAGAAACTGCGCTCCTAACGAGAGAATAATTGCTGGTATGAAAACCAACAAGAAATAGCTCGAACTAAACAATCCCCCAAAACCTAAACCGTATCCCATGTACCTCACTCCATTTATTGGAAAGACTATCCTTCTATCTTATACGTATAGATGTAAGAGTTGTTCTAGAAGATAGCTGAGAACTGGGTGAGAATCATGCCCCACCGAGTCTACTGGTAAGACCATCGAGCGTATTCAGCATTGAAGGAAGCAGTATATTATCTAGCAAGTGTGTATTGCCCATTCTGACGACCAGCGACACCAATATTGGATTATCAGTTCGTGTTTCGATTTCATGCAGCGTAAACGCATCAGAGATTGAAATATAATCGACCTCTGCTAATGGTTCAGTTTTTAACATCTGCTCCATGACTATGCGAATATTTTTGGCCTCACGGTCGCCATTTTCATAAGCCAAACTCGCTGCCATCAAAGATCGTCTGATGACAGCCGCTGCCGAACGTTGTTCCCGAGTTAGATAAACATTACGCGAACTCATGGCTAAGCCATCTGCCTCACGAACCGTCGGGCAAACACGAATGCTCAGCGGAAAGTTGAGGTCTCGTATCATACGTTTAATAACCACCGCTTGCTGCGCATCTTTCTGCCCAAAGTATGCCCGATGTGGCTGGATTAGATTAAACAACTTGGCAACCACTGTGGCGACACCCCGGAAGTGTCCCGGTCTACGTTCACCTTCTAAACCCTGCGAAACATTTTCCACATCAACCCATGTCTGAAACCCATCGGGGTAAATCAAGTCGGGTGTGGGTGTGAATACCAAACCAACACCCTCACGCCGTAGCAAGTCTAAATCATGAGGGATGTCACGCGGATACTTTGATAAATCCTCGTTTGGATTGAACTGGGTGGGATTGACGAATATCGAGACAATAACCGACTCATTTTCGGCCCTGGACTGTCGCACCAACGCAATATGTCCGTCATGTAAAGCGCCCATGGTCGGCACTAATCCGACTGTGCCTTTTAAATTCGCCCGCGCTATCCGTAATGCATCAATAGTTTCAACGACATCCACAAATCATCTCCATAGGCGGTGAATTTCATCTATGATGTCTTGGCTCATGGATGAGCTGTTTTCAGCAGTCGGGAATTGAGCTGATTTGACCTCACTTACATATTGCGTCAGCGCATCTCGCATAATTTGCCCCGCATCGGCGTATTTCTTGGAATGGCGTGGGCCAAACGAAGGGAACAAACCCAACAAATCGTGAAAGACCTGCACTTGCCCGCTGCAATGTGGCCCTGCCCCAATGCCAATTGTGGGGATTTTCAGCTTATCGGTGATCTCTTGCGCCAATTCCGTTGGAACAAGTTCCAAGACTACCGCGAATGCACCTGCATCTTGTACTGCTTGAGCATCACAAATCAATTGCTCAGCAGTGTTTTTGTCTTTGCCTTGCACACGAAATCCACCAAATTGATTCACACTCTGCGGGGTAAGGCCGATATGTGCCATCACCGGAATACCTGCCCGTACCATATGCTCAATGGTGGGCGCGACGAACTCGCCACCTTCCAATTTAATCGCCCCTACGCCACTTTCCTGCATCAGTCGAGCAGCGTTTTGAATCCCTTGCTCGACACTGACCTTGTAGCTCATGAAAGGCATATCACCAACAATGAGGGCGGTTTGTGTCGCCCGCACCACAATCTGCGAATGATAAATAATATGTTCGAGTGTCACTGGAATCGTCGATTGATGACCTTGTATCACCATGCCCATTGAGTCGCCGACTAAGAGCATCGGCACACCCGCTTGTTCACCCAAATAAGCGCTTGTGGCATCGTATGCCGTCAGCATCGGGATCAATTCTCCCGCTGCTTTCATTTTCTGGATATCACGTATGGTTATGCGCATCATCCATCTTCTTTCTTAAAATGGTCTCAATCAATCCAGTATCAATACCCCTTGCCGCAACCAACGGCAGCGTTTGCTGCGCTAATCGGACGTACAAATCGGCTAATTTCGGATCAGCCATTTGTAATGCTTTCAAATGTGCCTCAACAGTTCCGGTGTCTCCACGAACTAAAGGGCCAGTTAAAGCATCTGGTACACCTTGCGCCTGCAAATTTCTCACCATACCCACCATGAGCGTATTTAACGCCAGTGTTGACACCTCACTTTCTGCACCAAGCTGCCCGAACAACCGTATAGCGATGGCATATAATGTCACACCGTAATTGCTGGCAAAAACCAAAGCACTGTGATAAAGCGCTTTTTGTCCTCGCGCAATCATCAAAACTTGTCCGTCGAGTGCTGTGACAATATCCTTTAGCCAGTGGTGTAGAATATCAGAGTCGGCTTGTAGGCCAAAGGCTGCTCCCCGCAAACCAAGTACGGATTGCTCGACATCGGCAAACGGATAAATCGGATGCAAACTGCCGACTAACCCACCACGACTTGCTAAGCTGTTTAATACAGATGCTTCGTGTACACCGGATGTGTGAACAACTGCTTTACCCCTTAAATCTAGAGCCGCCAACTCCGCTGCTACCGATTCAATGGCATCATCGGGAACAGTAAGAAATAGCAAATCGACCACTAGTGCCACATCAGCACCATAAACGGCGACCTTTGCACCCACACTATTTCCTAACACTTCAACATTTATTCTGTTACGGCTGTACACTGCCGCGATGGTGAATCCACGCTCATATAATAGACGCGCCAAAACAGCCCCGACTTTCCCAATACCGATGAATCCGATTATGGGTCGCAAGGCCATAAGCCTTTTATTGAGGCGCGATGGGAGTCGCGGTCGGTACAGGTAGGCTAATGGTGATGTTTACCATACAAGCCGCTTTAAGCGCATTCGTGATGTCAAATACGGTTAGCCGGAATTGATACGTGCCGGGATCGTAAAATGAGGGGACAAATTGTCCCAAATCACCAATCTCATTCACGGGAACATTATATTCACCCAGTACCACAAATTCCCCTTTGGTTGATGGCCCATTCAGTTCGAACCGATAAGCTGAAAAGTTATCTGTAAATGCAGTACCAATCACACGCGTGGGATTAAACACGAGCTGCCCGTTACCCGGAATTTGAAGCTGCGCCTGTGACGAATCACATCCTTGAGCGGCTGGTGGATTGGGCAAAATCGTACCTACCGGAGTCGGTGTGGGAACATCCGTTGATTGAATTTTATTCGCGTTCGGATCGTCTCCAAAATTGACTCCACTCGAATCAATTGGTGATTGACCGAAATTCACATCCGGTGCTATCGGAGTCTCAAATTTAGGCTCAATAGCCACGGTGTTATCAGAAGTCGCCACAGTATTCGCCCGAATCGTCGGGGCAACCACCAATTGAATGCCAATCACAATTAATGCAGCCTGAATCATCAAAACCAAACCTGTAACCGCATTCGACCGTCGGTAGCGGTACATGTCGCGTTCAAGTTCAAATTGGGTCGAGCGTAAGTTGTAGCCCGCCTGACTCCAACGCCGCAGCATCCAAAAAATACCGAGGCCAATCAGAATATATAATCCGATTGAGATTTGTTCGATAAAGAAAACAATCGTCGTCATAGGGAACGAATCACACCCTGTAAAATGGCGGTCAGTTTCGGTACGAGTATTTTACCTGCGTCCAACACTTCCTCGTGGTTGGTTTCCATTTCCACATCAACCTGATCGATGCATTCGTTGGTAATACCCGAACAAGCCATGACACTCATTCCCGCATGACGTGCTACAAGTGCTTCATGTACAGTGGACATACCCACCGCATCTGCACCTATTGTCCGCAGCATCCGAATTTCGGCAGGTGTTTCAAAGTTCGGGCCTGATAAACAGGCATATACACCTTCATGTAATTGAATACCGTCAGCCGCCGCAGCCCGCTTGGCAGCCGAGCGCAGTTCTGCGTCGTAGGTATGTACCATCCCCAAAAAGCGTGGTCCGATACTCTCGTCATTCGGTCCCATGAGCGGGTTATTACCAACCATACCTACAAAGTTGATGTGGTCATTTAAGAGCATCAAGTCGCCTGTTTTATATGACTTATTCACCCCGCCCGCTGCATTCGTCAGAATGACTTTCTTAACGCCCATAAAATGCATAACGCGCATCGGGAAAGTGACCTGTTGTAGATTATAACCTTCGTAAAAATGCGCCCGCCCTTGCTGCGCGACGACAACTTTGCCTTCGAGATAACCAATCACCAGTTGTCCGCTGTGACCAACTACTGTTGATTGAGGCCAACCGGGAATATCATGGTAAGGGATAGCCACTCGATCTTGCAGCTTATCCGCCAATCCGCCTAAGCCTGAACCTAACACCAACCCAACTACGGGCTGCAAAGAAGTTCTTGCCCGAATAGCCGCTACAGCCTGTTCATAATCCGCGTGTGTGTAATTCATATGCATTCTACTCAGCACTATCCAATAAATAATGTGTGCCATTATACCGTGCCAATCCTAAAGCGGGCTATTCTAGAAAAAATAGCGAACCGTTATACAATCAGATAGGTAAATGGTACTTTTTTAGGCGGGAGAAAGTATTTTGGGTTAATATTGAATCAAATAGTAGGAGATGTTTTTATGGATGCGGGGCATGACAAAGTAATAGCCCAATATTCGGACGCGTATCAAAAGCTTTATAATCGCCAACCGCGTGATATTCAAAATCTGGATAACGGCTGGGTAATCGTCAATGGCGCACGGATGAAAGTCACTGAGCTCGAGTATTTAACGTACCAACTTCAACAAGAAATTAACCAAGATTTACTCAAAAAGCGCAACGTTGTAACCCGCCTGCTCAAATGGTTTAAGCAGTAGCATCAGCACCTATTACGCCTGTTTTTGCTTGTTTATTCACACTTGAACTTAAACAATAGGCTGTTTAAGTTAGAAAACCGTTTGTCATCAACCCCAAAATAATGACATTTGTTAGCCTCTATCGTATCATCCTCTATAATATCTTTCACAAACCCATTCAATCGCATTTAACCAGCGTAGAAAGACGGCATGAATTCTTTCCAAGAAACACAGCGTCAGATTCGTATTGCCATTGTTGCAGTCGCCATTATCTTCACCATCGGCGTAGCGGGCTTCATGCTCTTCGAGAAATTCTCGCTGCTTGATTCCATTTGGTTAACCGTCATCACTTTGGCAACGATTGGCTACGGCGATATTGTCGCCCATTCTCCTGCGGGTCGTATCTTCACCATTATGCTTATTCTCTTCGGACTGGGTGCAGTCGCCTATGGCTTGCAAGCAACGGCTAGCTTTTTCTTGAGTCCCGGTGTGCGCGATTTACGCCAGCGCCGGCGCACCCAACATCATATTGATGAACTCAAAAACCATTTCATCATTTGTGGTGCAGGAAAATTGGTCGATGAAACCGTCAAAACGCTGCTCGAAAGTGCCAATACGGACTCTCACATCCACCATCATTTCTATGATATTTTTCATGCCCGCGAAACCCTGCTAGACATCGTAGTCATCGTCACACCAGACCCTAAATTCGCGGCACATTTACGCGAAAACGAACTGCTTGTCATAGAAGGCGATCCAACCGATGACGACGTACTGAAACGGGCAGGTATTAACCACGCCCAAGCCATGATGGTTATGCTGGACAACGACACTGAAAGTCTCCTGACCGTGCTGACTGCTCGCAGCCTCAACACTGATATGGACATTACCGCAGCCGCGCTTGATGAACAACTCGCAAGCAAGATGATCCTCGTTGGCGCAAATGGTGTTATCGCCCATTACGACTCGGCGGCACGTTTTCTCAATAATGCTACTTTACGACCCGCAGTGAGCGAATTCTTTTCCAGCATCCTTTTCACCCATAACTCTGCCATCACCACCATACCGTTGGATCTTGCTGAGGATTCATCTTGGATTGGTCAAACGCTGAGTAGCCTACAACTGTATCAGCAATATGAAGCTGGTGTGATTGGCATCCGGCAGGATGATGGCATTTATCAGTATGCACCCGATGAAAACTATATTTTACGCGAACACGAGATATTGATAACCGTTGTACCTGCCCACAATGCGATGCAATTAAGGGCAGCCTGTCGCGCACCGGGCTCGACCCATCCTCGCCTCCCCCACTGGCAGCGCCTACCTTTGCAAATAAAGCCGCATCAGTTACCCGACCATATTTATAGTCTGGAGGACAGCGAACAAGTCATCACAGAAATGGCGCAGCACTTCATCATCTGCGGAACGGGGCGTGTGGCACGTAATGCCGTCAACCAACTTGATCCGAGTCGTCCTTTTGTCATCATTAGTGACGACGAACTCTATACCAACGAACTGATCGAACGCGGCTTCCGTGTGGTTCAAGGCCAAACATCACAAGATGCGATCTTGCATAAAGCAGGTGTTGAACGTGCGTTAGCCATCATGGTCGCTTTAGATGACGATGCCAACAGCGTTCTAACCGTGTTGAATTGTCGCGGCTTTAGCAAGCGCCTGTTGATTACCGCCACCGCCCAAACCGAAGCCATGATTCCAAAATTGCGTCGGGCAGGGGCGGATCGTGTTATCACGCCCTTCCAAGTCGCAGCCCAATTCACTTTACTGGCAACCACACGTCCAGCCGTCAGCGATTTCCTGCAATATGTCGTCTATAATTATCATGCACGTATTGAAACCACCGAACTCTACATGCAGGAGGACTCGCCATGGATTGGCTCAACCATTGCTGCGTTAGAACTGACTAAATTCAAAGCGGGTGTCATCGGGGTACGCAAAGCCGATGGGCATTATCATTATGCCCCCACTTCGCAGTTCATCCTCAAACAGAATGATGTCTTAATAGTGGTCACGCCCATGAACCACGCCGACGAATTACGCACTCTTGCACACGGCAGCGTCACCCGCCGACCTACGTCGTTACGAACGGGTCACTTAAAGGATCGCTAGCCTAACTATCTAAACCCGCTAACCTGCGTTCTTGGCGATAATCTTCCGGCGTATCAACATCACGCAAAACACTATCGGTATCAACGTTAACATAAGCGATGCGGTCTTTGTGGCGGTCAATCACATCACGCGGCGAACCGTCATCAGGCAAATCGAGTATTTCAGGCCAATATCGTCTGTCGATTAATATTGGGTGTCCACGCCGCATCTGATAACTCGGCGCGATAATATCGCCAGCCCCTTCCGAGTAGGCCATCATCACCTGCGCGATCACTTTGGGTTGGATACGCGGTTGGTCACCCAGAACGACCAACGCCGCACTGATATGAGCAGGCATCGCCCGCAAACCAGCCTTCAATGACGACAGCATTTCGCCAGTTGTGTACTTATCATTATGAACCACGTCTGCCCCTACGCGAGATACCACCTGTCGCACCTCGCCGGCACGATGTCCAGTTACAACCGTAATTTGCGGTACACGCGCCAACGACAACTGCTCAATAATATGCTCGATAATCGTCCGGCGGCCTCCCCACGGCAGCAGCACCTTCGGCTGCCCCATGCGCCGTGACATTCCCCCTGCTAACACCACCGCGCCAATATGCTTCTGAACCTCGTAAATAGGTTCGCCACTGCGTACCGAACCCAGCGCGACTCCATGAATACGGGGCGAACGCAAAATAAATTGGGCGATCAAACGCGCCCGCCCTCGCGCATAACCTTGTGGTGCGGTTTGATTAAGTAACGCCACAATTCGTGCCGCAGCAGGCACACCGCGCAGTCCCAATTCTTCATCGCGTAAAACCTGTGCCACCCACGGCGATTTCACCCGATTACCTAACAAGAATCCATAGCGCTCGTCAATGGCGGTTGCGTTGTAAACATGTTCCTCATCAAGCGGCTGTCCTAAAACGGCTAGCGAAGCCATCGGCACAACCAATGTTGTCTCAGGCGGAATGTTTGGTTCGCCTGCCAATGGTGCTTTCAATGGCAACCCATCTGCCTGATCAGCCTCAATCAGCAACACATCCGAATCGACCGAATCCAGCAAGCGCGGAATGAGCTTGGCATCCGGCCCATAGACCTGATTATTTTTAATATCGCGGTAGAGAAATACGAAGCGGTTTTCTCCCAGCGCCAATGAGAGGTGTGCCATTCCTGCATCGAGCGTCGTGGCATAAGGCATCAAATCAAGTTCATCAATGGCAATCTGGGAAGTGGTGGTTGCCAGAACGCGCAATCCCGCTTGAGCCAATTCGTGTCCCAGTGCAATCAGTGTGGAAGTTTTACCCCCAGCACCGATCAAGGCGACGACATCGCCGGGAACAATTTCAAATGCTTTTTGAAGTTTCATACCCGGCTCTCATCGTGACCGACTCAATTTTCGATTAGTGTGATTTGAACCCTCGCAAAGAAGAGTAAGATAAATAATATTTTTAAAGTATGCCAACACCTTGCCGCCGCAATGCCACCACCACCCGTTCAGGAGTCATTGGCAGCGCATCAATCCAGACACCGGTTGCATCATGAACCGCCGCCGCAATCGCTGGAGCCAGTGGCAAAAATGGCATCTCAGCCATCCCTCGTACTCCCCATGGGCCAATCGGATCAGCATATTCTAACACAACCGACTTCACTTCTTCCGGCACATCCAACACCGTTGGGATTAGATATGTTGAAAGATAAGGGTTACGAATTTTACCCTCAACCGATACTAAATTTTCCATAATCGCGTAGCCCTGTGCTTGGACAACGCATCCTTCAATTTGTGCCTTCACGAGTTCGGGGTTGACCGCTTTACCCACATCATTGGTGGATATGACCCGTACCACCCGTATATGTCCGGTTTCAATATCGACCTCGACCTCAACCGCTTGCGCCACATAGCCATAGGCGAAATTAGGTTCGCTGCGGCCTGTCATAGGATCATAGGGAGTCGTTTTGGGCGGGCGATATTGATAGGTCGCAATCGCGGGACGTTCTTCACGCCGCCACATTTCGAGTGCTTTCTCCGCCGCGCCTTTGATGGCGTTACCCGCCATGAACGTCAACCGCGAAGCCGAAGCGCTTCCAGAAGTCTGGGCTTCTGCCGTATCGTGTCCCATCAACTTCACACGACTCAGTGGTACGCCCGTTGCGGCGGCTGCCATCTGCACAAATACAGTATGCGCCCCTTGCCCCACATCTGCGCCCGCCTGTCGCACAATCACCTGCTCAATTTCACCGTTGCCGTGTAACTCTACCGTCGCCCAGCTTTGCTCAGGGAAACCGAAACTATAACCAACATTCTTGAAGCCGCAGGCAAAACCTACACCACGTCGTAGAGATGGGTTGGTAGGTTGCTGTGTCGATTGATTCGTCCACCCTGTAGAATTATCTCTTGTCCAAAAACTCTCGTTCGCACATCTTTCAACCACTTGGGGCATCGAAACACCTTTAGGAAATGGTGTACCCACACTGGCAATGCTGCCCTCATGAATTACATTTCGCATCCGTAGTTCTACCGGATCAATATTCAAAGCCTGTGCCAGACGGTTCATTTGACCTTCTGCCGCCAACGCCCCTTGTGGCCCGCCAAATCCTCGAAACGCGCCAGTAGGAATATTGTTGGTCAACACGCCATAGGTATCAATATGGATGTTTGGTATTTCGTATGGCCCAGTGGCGCACAAATTGGCGTTGCCCATCACCTTGGTTGAGGTGTAATTATACGGCCCTGCATCACCGATAACTGTAGCTTCAGCCGCCACAATTTTCCCCTCTTTGGTCGCGCCCCATTTCGCCCGAATAGTGACTGGATGCCGCTTGTGATGATATTGAATCGACTCTTCACGACTCCAGATGATTTTCACCGGACGACGCAGGTTATATGCGGCTAACGCTAGCACAATCTGCACCGACATATCCTCACGACCGCCGAAAGCACCACCAATCGCCGGATAAATCACACGTACCTGTTCGTCCGGCAATCCTAGCGCATGGTAAATCTGTTCTTGATCTTCATGTACCCACTGACCCGCGACAATGACTGTTACTCGACCTTGTTCATCAATATAACCGAGTCCGGCTTCCGGTTGCAGAAAGGCGTGTTCTTGATAACCCGTGCTATATTCACCTTCAACCACCACTTCCGCCTGCGCCCAACCCGCATCCATATCACCTTTACGAATGCGATAGTGACACAGTATATTGTTAGGGTTCTGCTCGTGGATTTGGGGAGCGCCATCTTGCATAGCCGCTTCGGGGGTAAATACTGCGGGTAAATCTTCGTAAGTAACATTAATCAGTTTGACAGCTTGCGCGGCGATGGCTTCAGTCTCCGCCACCACAACCGCGATGTAATCCATATAACAACGGACAATATCCGCACCCGGAACTTGGCTGTTGCTGCCGGGGCCACACATGACAGGTTGATCTTTAGTCACCAATCCGTATTCGTTGTGCGGCACGTCTTTAGCGGTAAAAATGCGAACCACACCCGGGAGTGCTTCAGCCGACTGTGTATCAATCGAAACTACCCGCGCATGAGCACGATCACTAAAGCGCAGCTTCATCCAAAGCTGCCCTTCCATATCAATGTCACCGGGGTACAACGTTTCGCCAGTTACTTTACCAACGGCATCAATCCGCTTAATATTATCGCCGATAGCAACTGTTGTATTTTGCGGCATCGCCAATCCTCAATAGAGCGCTACGTTCAGCACATTCCGTGCTGCTTCATTGCAGATAGAGTCGAAGATAACGGTTGAATCACTGATTTAAACTTCTGCGATCAGATTTGCGCGTACCGTTGCTTTTTGATGCAAGCGATTTACTTCTTGGTTGAATATACGGCGCAAAATCGCGATTGCTGTAGCATAAGTTGGGTCAACACCTGCATAACTCAAATTACTACTGCCCAGATTTTTACCTTTGCTCATCGGTGTATCTGAGGCGTAATGCAAGAAACCAATGTCAAATGGTACGCCGTATAAATTAACTATTTCATTGAAGGGATGCAGCTTAGGACGGAACGCCTCGTAAATCGAAGACAGAAACGGTCCTGCTTCCATCTCAATATCGGTATAGCCTTCTTGATAAAACACATCCATATAACGAGGATTCTGCAAGAAAGTTCCCGGTACGCTGATGCCCTTCTGATTATCCAGTACCATTCCGTAGGTCAGATAAGGCGCAATATCCATCGCTGAAAAGCAGTTCTGGAACATGTAGGTATTTTGCGAATGTTCGTCATGAATAACGCTAGGTATCACCACGTCGCCCACGCGTCCGTTCAAGGTTGCGGACTTACCCATGATGTACACACCGCGCAGGCTGCCCACACGTTCTGTCACACGATTTAGCAGCTCATAAGCTGCCAATCCCAAAGGATAGTCAATATTCAGAATAAGTGCGTCGCTGCTGGCAAAACGCGAATCATCAACTGAATCCTGCAACCGTTTATCCATCCAATCCAATCGCAATCGCTTCAAATCAATAACCTGCGCCTCGACATCAAAACCATGTCGGCTTGGAACACGGTAAATGCCAATCGTCCGTTCGTCCGCAAGCTGCGATTCCCGTGCTTTCTGCCCACGGTCGGCCAAATATTTTTTTAACACATAGTACAGGAGATTATCTAAACCTTTACGGCTGTCACTATCCCGGATTGCTTGGTATTCGGCAATCAAATCGCCCTTACTAAACTGCTCAATGTACTCTGCCAGATTATGCTCTTCACGTTGGGCAAATCCCGTCAACAGATTAGCCAGACAGTGGGTATTACTCGAAACAAAATAGACCGGTCGATCTTCCAGATCAATTTCATCCATCTGGGCAACAACTTCCGACCACCAATTAGCCGTTGCACGGCGGTAATCGGCTAAAGACCCTGCCAGCATTCGCAAGCCAATCTGCTTCCGTCGCTGTGAAATCTGGTATAAGATTTCGGTAAATCGGTCGCCCCACACCACTTCTAATCGCCGCAGTTCTTCATAGCTCAAATAGACAGTTGCAGCGATCAAGGCATACTCTTCCTCACCGAGCTTCTTTCCACGGCTAGCCTCAAGTACGGCCTTCGCATCTTCCACCTGAAGCAACAGATGGAGTTTATTCCATTCGATTTGATAGGCGGTCAGCGTCGGCACGAGATCATCAATATCCGAACGACTGGCGATAAAAACCGCCAGTGCGCCTTTGCCGTCGAAGTGCATACGCCGCCGTCTACCCGGTGCGGATACACGCTGCCATTCTTGGATGTCGGTATATCCAGCCTCCACGAATGAACGCTCGATCTGACCAATGAGTACCTGATCGGTGTCCAACATACAATCCGGCAACCGTAAACTAGCATACGTCAGTGCGGACGTGTCCGGTTCGGTACTACGTGCCAACGGATGCAGCAACGACTCCATCGCCATATGGCTTTCCACCAAAGTCTCGATCTGAATCAAATGGCTGGAACGCAGCAAAGAGTAGTACGTCCGCATATACAGTTGAATTTCTTCACTGCCAGTCTTGGGAACTGTGCGATCCATTTTTATTTACCGTGCCTTACCCTGCCGATTAACCTCACGTTGTCGTATCTTCCGGGCCGCCTTTGCGTTCACCATCGCCTTGCGGTCTTTAGTCATTTGGATTTCCGTCACACCACTCTTTTTGCGCGGCACTGCGATAGCCACAATCAGTGAAAAGACCATCGCGATCAGGGCAAACAAGATAACGCCAACAATAATCCGTACCTTAGCATCATTGGGGAAATTACGCAGTGACTTCCGCAGTGCGGCAATGACCGGGTCTGTAAACACAAAAGACAATGCCGCCGACGACAGCGCCAACAAAAATCCAAGTACGGGCCAAAACACTTTACCGCGAGGCTGAGACTTTCGAATTGTCATATTCTTCTCCTTGAGCTAGTTTTTTCTTACTGGCTTCTTCGAACGCCTGCAAAATTTTGTAGTAACCGGTACAACGGCACAAATTGCCTGTGATACTTTGCTGAATTTGCTCATGTGTCGGCTCAGGGAATTCTTCCAAGAGCTTTGCCCCTGCCATCAAAAAACCCGGTGTACAGTAGCCGCACTGCACAGCCCCTTGCTCGACAAATGCTTCCTGAATAGGATGCAAATGTTCACCATCTTGCAACCCTTCCACCGTAACGATAGTTGCGCCGTCAGCTCGTGGAGCCGGAACCATACACGCCATCACAGCCGCGCCATCTAAAAATACGGTACATGCCCCGCATTCACCCTCGGCACAACCCTCCTTCGTCCCCGGCAGTCCGGCATCCTCACGTAAAAACCGCAGCAGAGTCTTAGCTTGTCCACCCTGCATCGTCCGTTTCTGACCATTAATGGTGGTGGTTATCGCCTGTTGACCATCAATCTGTCGGGATGACGCGAACGGAGCTAGTGCCTCATCTACCCCCCAGAGCATCGGCGGTTGCTGAGGCCAATTCGCTCGCTCTGTTCCTGCTGCCAATGCCCGCAGCGCCCGCGCCACCAACACACAGATCATCTCACTGCGATATTCCGCTGTACTCCGAATGTCATCAATTGGTGTGGGCGTAGCTGCCGCCAAACGCGCCGCATCTGCGATAGCTTCCGCAGTCAGCTTTCGACCAATCAACGATTGTTCCGCAACCGGCACCCGAATAATCATCGGCGCGACACAACCCAAAGTGATTGCGGCTTGAGTCACGGTTTCACCGTCAAATTTGAGCAGAACCGTCACATTGATGACTGAAATCGCCTGCGCCCGTCGCAGTCCGAGCTTAATAAACATACCGCGCTCGCTGTTCGAAAGCGCTGGAAAGGTTATCGAAGTTAGCATCTCATCAGGTCGCATGACATTACGCCGTAAACCAGTGTAGAAAGCGCTCAAAGCAACACTACGTTCGCCCTCTAATGAAGCCAGCGTAACTTCTGCGTCCAAAGCCATTAACGGCGTAATCGTGTCGTTTGCTGCCGAACCAGTAATCACATTTCCGGCAATCGTCGCACGGTTACGAATTTGCGGTGCGCCTACTTCCCATGCAGCCTGCGCCAGCGGGAAACCACGCTCGACTACTAACGAGCTATCCACAACTTGATTATGCGTAACCAAAGCGCCTAACCGGATGTGGTCACCATGCAACGTGATCGTATTTAAACCAGCGACGCGGCTAATATCAATCAGCGCTTCAATCCCCTGCCGCTGATGCCGTTCCAATTCAATCAGAATATCGGTTCCGCCAGCAATAATCCGTGCTTTTTCACGGTACTGTGCCAGCAGTTCCAAAGCTTCTGCTACTATACTGACATTAAAGTATTGACTCCACATAGTAACTGCTGAGCCTTCCCTTCCACAGTGTTTAAATCACTATAGCACAGGTTATATGCGACGTAGTAATAATCTGCTTCAAACTGTCGCCGCAGGTTCAATTGTTAACAACATTGAGGGATTAATGTTAAGTATTTGTGTGCTTTCATACTGCGTCTTAGTCACTGTTCGGCGGTCATAGGTGTGAACATGCCCATGAACCATATAACGGGGATGATACCAATCCATAAACTTGACCAACGCTCCAAAGCCCCGGTGTGGCATATCCTCGCCATCATGAATACCCCGTGCAGGTGAATGAGTCACCAGCACATCCACCCCAAATCCGAACTTCATTCGGCGGTAGCGCAGTCGCAAACCGGCACTCAAAACCATTCTCGACATTTCGCCTTCGGTATATTGAATAGGACTCTTGTTGTATCGAATAGACCCTTCAAGTCCATAGAACGATAATCCGCCATACTCGATCAAGCGTCCTTGCAAATCCTCGCCGCCCGGTGGATTATCCTTATAACCCTCATCATGATTACCCCGCACATAAAATAGCGGCACATTCAACACCGAGGTAATAAACTCTAAGTATACAGACGGCATATCACCACAGCTAATCAATAATTCCACATCCGAATACTGTCGTCGTAGATTAACCGCACTTTCCATTTGCGGCATCACCGTATCACTCACACATAAAATCTTCACACGCGTACCTAAAAAAGATATTTGAACTATTGTTTTCCGATTGTTATGAGTTCATCGGCTTGTAAGCTCGTGTCACCTGTCCACTGCATGGGTGCGCCGTCGCCTCCCCATCGCAGCATGGTAATTTGCGCCATGATACTAATCGCGATTTCTTGAGGAGTTTCAGCCTTTAATTCTAAACCTATCGGCGCATAGATACGCTTAAAGTCATTATCCTGTAATCCGTGTTCTTCGCGCAGCGCTTTCATCGTCAATGCCCAACGGCGACGACTGCCAATTAATCCGATGTAAGCTGCGTCGGTTGCCAACAGTGCCGGAACGAGGTCAATATCAACCGGTAATCCGCGTGTCACCGCTGCGATATAAGTTTGTGAGTTGATGGTGATTTGTTCGGTAACTTGGCTCGGTTTGCATACCACATAACCTGCCAAACCCTTTACATAATCGGGATTACAGTAAGCCGCACGATCATCCGAAAGAACGACACGCCAGCCTGACCATAAACCCAGTTCAGCCAGCGCCTTACCGACATGTCCGCCGCCAATCACCAAAAGTGTTGGAGCAGCGCCCACCGGTTCGATAAAAACTTGTACCGTGCCGCCGCAAATACCGGGATCACCATTCGCCAAATCGTTCAAGGTATAACTCGGCATCCGTGTTTGACCGTCTCGAATAGCCGTCTGAGCCTCTTTGACAACCAACGCTTCCATCGCACCGCCGCCCACCGTACCGACGATTGTGCCATCTTGCTGGACGAGCATTTTGCTGCCCGTATGGCGCGGAACACTGCCGATTACACTCACGACAGTCGCCAGAGCCACCAATTCGCCATTGTCCTTAGCTGTCAGCAGCGCTTCAAAAACGGCACGGTCTTCGCTCATCCTTTAATTTTGACCTCATCAATAAACAACCGACCCTGTTCATCACCACCCATTGGCTGGAGTCGTTCAAGTGTCACCGGATCATACATTCCAATGGCTACTTTGTATGTTCCCGCTGGAATTCCGTTTAAGTCTACCGTAATTGTGTCACGAAGCACACCCGGCAGCCAATTTCCGGGTGGCAGCGTCCCATTTCCCGGACGCATATCCAATTGTGCAACGGGCGGCTTACTCGTGTCAGCATAAAGATGCACAAAAACCTTGTAATCACCTTTGGCGCTGCCATCGGTATCCCATTCGAAATTAACACCCAACTTCGCCTTATCCGGCTGATAATCCAACTTCGCCGAACCTAATTGGATTGCGCCATTTTGGAAGGTAGAAATTGGAGCGTTAGCTAGCTTAGTTGGCTGATATTTCCCAACTAGAATAGCGTGATTATAGGGTTCATAAAAACCATTGGAAATATGAGGAACGATATGAATCCAAATTGGCTGACTATCCGCTATATATTTTGAAGGAATGAGTACCGGAATCTCAACCCATTCTCCCGGAACCAAGGGAATCCATTTGGTTGCAATAAGTGTTTCTGTCCGTTGGACGCGGTTTTGGACATAAATATCAATCGTTCCTTCTGCACTAGGATGAACTCGTGTTACCAACAGAATATCTGTACAGCAAACACCACCATACATTTCCCAATCAGAAAGCACTTGAAATTTTTCATCTCCGTTGATTTCACGCCCTGCATCGACCACCGAACAGGGATTGTTGCCGCAATCAACATAGTTCATTTGGCGTACAAGGGTTGGGAAACCTAAATTCCCTTCAATATTTTGCCAATGATAAGAATGCGACTGCTCACTTTCAATATCAGCCACATTGACATTATCACTCACTTGCTGATCGCTGAAATTATTAAAATACTGCAAACTTGCCATTTGCATCGGCACAAACTTTTGAGCAATTAATGTCCAATCAGGCTTATAAATCCCCTGAAAATTGGCTGCCAGCGCCACATTTGCATTGTTATCCAACTCAACCGGAAAACTCGCTAAGGGCTGCCCATAAATATCCGTATCAGCAATCATTCCCAACCCGTAACCATGCCCGTAGCCATACGACGCAATATAATCCGGTTTCTCTTTCATCAAAAATTCAGCAACTGAACCCGGCCCATTGCGCCAATAATCTGCCGCGCCTTTAGTGGTCAATCCCACAATGTCCAAGGTCGTCCGACCGCCCATATAACGCATCATCCCCACATCATGCACTGCAATGACTGCATTATCGGGCGTATTCGCTTGTAACCATCGTGCCATCTGTAACGGTTGCGCGTACACATATCCTACGTTCAACCCGTAATACCGCAAAAATTGCACACTCGTAACCGCTCCAACAACCATCATCGCCGCAACAATCACATACGTAAGCAATCCGATCCGATCTTGGCGACTTGGCGGTTCATTTTTCACTTGCTGCTTGTAACTAGCGACTACCCCGATGCCCCACCCTGCCAGCGGAAACAGCAGTGCCATAAACGGCATTTGATAGCGTTTAAAATGCCAGAAAACAGTATCGAGTGTCGCCAGCATCGCCGTTCCACTGACAAGCCACACCACCAACATCAAACCCACAGCACGTAGTTGACGGCTAACCAATAAAAAGCCGATCCCCACCACCGCCAGCAACAACAGAAGCGGCATAATATACAAACCTTCGCGTGGGCTAATCCCCGTGCCAAACTCCACCCAGATTTGCACAAAATTGCCAAGAATCCGTCGAATAACCTCATCCCAATAAAATGGCACCGTTCCGAGGATCGACTTTGCCGCATTTCCCGATGCCACCGCCGAACCTGTCAGCAGCCAATTCACCAACGGCTGTACCCCCACCGCCAACACTGGAATTACTAAACCCATTCTCCTCCATCGCTGTAGGGGCTTGCCGTTGGCAAACCCTCTCTTTCGTCTTCTTTCCCACCCCACAATCATAATCGCTACAACCGCTAACACCCCACCTTCTGGTCGGATCAATGCTAATCCAGTTGCCCATGCGATTAGCGGCATAACCGTTTCGTTTTCATCCGTCACAACTTTGATAACGGCGTACAATGTTCCCAGTGTGAGCAGCATTACGAGTCCGGTTTCCATGCCACTCATGAAGTGCCAAGCCACTGCTCCATCCACACCAAAGGCAACTGCCACCAAAACAGCCAACCAGTCGCCCGTTCCCAACAACCGCACCAATTTGTAGACCAGCCACATAGCGCAAACAAACGCTACAGCGCCTACACTCATTGCCCATAAACCGAGCTTGAGTGCTTGGAAGCCGATCAAATATCCAACGGCTAATACATAAGGATAGAGAAAACTGGTCGCGCCGGAGGTGGCTGGCAAACCGGGGTTATATATATAAGGCTGACCCGCCGCCATCTGTCGCGCATATTGGAAATGGATATAAACATCATCCAGAGGCATAACGAACTCACCATGTCCGTTTGCCAAACTGGTCAGCGTGTACGCCAAGAAGGTTGCTCCGGCAATCACGCAAAACAGCGTCCATATAAAAAGCGAGCGTCTATCGGAGACGCTCAAGAGGAGTTTAGTTTTCATCACCCTATTTTACCCCCTCAAGGGGAGTTGACAGAGTGAAACTTTTGTTCTAAAATAAAATGTGAAATGAGATCATTTTTTCACGCATTTACCCATAAATTAACCACATCATTCGCACAAAAACACAGATTGACCAACTTTAACCCGCAGCTTACCAAACTTATACAACATTTCAGCGGCATTTCCCCTCGTATCCGCTGCAACAATGCACAAACTGCACAGCGGTGGCATTACGGGAGCAATCCGCTGCACTCAGCGGTAACAGCCGAGCCAGCCGCCTGCCAATTGAGACGATTCAGCGGTTTCTCGGCTGCTTCCCGCCTGCCATTTCAGCGGATATAATGCACAAATTGCAATAAAAAAGGCGACTTTGCAGTCGCCCTCATTTCTATCTAAAGCATCTTAGACTTAGTTCGAATAGCCGTCCGAGAACGCATCAATCATCAACCGGACATCATCACCAAGCGGGTAAAGTATCGGACAGGTAGCGCCATTTTGAACATACTCGCGCACCTTCGCCCGCACTTCTTTGGGTGTTCCTGAGGCGGTAATCATCTGCACCACGTCATCAGGAACAAGGTGCATCGCCTGTTCGATCTGTTCTTCGGATGCAGGCCATGTGAGAACCTGCCCAATTTCGTCTAACAGTTCTTGCTTAACCCCGCTGGCCTTCATAATATGAGGCTGCTGCCCTAAATATTGCGTCACCAATTTACGGGCATTATCCAATGCTTTCTTGCGGTCATTATCAACCGAACACACCACCAATTGAGGACGGTCAATATCATCAAGTTTCTTACCAGCCTGTTTCGCGCCTTCTTCGAGTTGTGCCAGCGCTCCCTCGTTGTACTGGGGTGAAACCAGATAATTCAGCACCGCGCCATCTGCAATTTCCCCGGTCAGCGCCATCATTTTCGGGCCGGTTGCACCAATATAAATCGGCACATTACGAGGCTCTTTACGCCCATGCACCACATCGAGTTCGACATCATCCAAGTTGACGAATTCACCATGAAACGTAACCCGTTTACGGGCCAACAAATCGCGCACAGTCGAAACCACCTCACGCATCGCCAGTAACGGCTTGGTGCGGTTGATGCCTACCTTTTGCGCCAATGGATCCCACCATGCGCCAATCCCACAAATAATCCGATCCGGTGCGAGGTCATCCAACGTCAAAAAGGTCGCCGCGATGACACCTGCATTCCGTGTCCAGTTATTAATCACGCCGGAGCCGATCTTGATGCGTGTGGTGGTCGCCGCGAATGCCGCCATCGGTACAATTGCGTCACGTACCAAACGGCTCTCTGCTTGCCAAACAGCCTCAAAGCCCCGCGCTTCTGCGTACTGAACATATTTAATTGCATCTTGAAGGGAATGAGCATCTTGCAAATAAAGCGCAACTCGGTCGGTCATAATTTCTCCCGTGTTTAGTAAAAAAATCAGGCTGCGCTTCAAGTTAAGAAGAAGCGTAGCCTTTTGTTAATTCACTGTAGAATTTTAAATCAGCAGGCATATCAATATCCAGTGAGAGGCGCTCGGATTGGTACTCGTGTACCTCAGCGCCAACCTCGTGGCCTTTCTCAAGATGCCGATTAAAACTGCCCGGCCCATAAGCATAATCAAACAGTCCCGGTGGTCGGGTAAAGAGCGCATTTGTACCATCATGATGTTGATCCGTCGAGATCACCATCGAAGGTTCATGTTCGCCCATACGGATAATAGCCTGCACATCTTCTTGTTGGAGTAGAGGCAAATCCGCTGGCAAGATTAAAATCGCACTGCCGTTTAAACGGCTAATCACCTGTGTCGCCCGCATCAGAGCCGAATTCAACTCCGGCGCACCACTTTCCTGTACCGTCCGCGCCCCATATTCACGCGCAATCGCCAGCGCTTTATTATCACGGCTAATGACCAGTGTACCCATCAGTTGGGGAACATGTTGAACCACACCTAAGACATGCCGCAGCATCGTCTCGGCAAGCTGCTGGCGCTCTTGCGGAGTCAATACTTGCGAAAGTCTTGTCTTAGCCTGATTCAATGGTTTAACGGGAATTACAACCCACACACCCATATTATTTGGTGTATCTTTCAGCAGAAAATCATCCGATGAAAAAACACACTCAACCCCCTTCCGCTTAAAACTGAATTGCGAAAGAACCTATGTCCATTCTTGAATCCACTCTAGCACATTTCGTGCTAAGGCGACCTTAACTTCGTCGTTCTTCATGAGAGTTTCAAATTTGGTCACATGTCGCTGCGGCACATCCATGATTTCATCGGTCGCATCAAAGACAAACCCGTTGATCAAGGTATCGTAATATTGGGCAACCGCTTGTGCAGAAGCTACATGTCCCAGTTCCACCATCAACTTCGCCGCTGGCCCTTTGACCGCTTCCCCACCCACAATCGGGCTGATCGCCACACGGGGAATATCACGAATTGCAATCAACTCACGCATTCCCGGCACAGACAAAATCGGGTTGATCGAAAGCCAAGGATTCGACGGCCCGACAATCAACACATCCGCCTGTTGGATAGCCTGTTCGATTTCTGGTGTGACTGCTGCCTGTTCGATGCCATCCAAGCGCAAACTTTTCACCGTTGGCTGCCAGCGATGTTTAACAAAGTAGGTCTGGAAGTCGATCTCGCCATGTTCATTAGTATCTACGATAGTCGCAACCGGAGCATCCGTCATTGGCAAAATCTGCTGATGAATACCTAGTTTTTTTGTTAGAGTGTCGGTCACATCCGTTAGTGATATTCCAGCGTGTAACCAACGGGTTCGCAAGATATGCGTCGCCATGTCTTGGTCGCCTAAACCGAACCAAGCATCCTCACCATAACGCCGCATTGACTCTATTGTCTTGAAGGTATCGCCAGCCACACCCCACCCATTATCCTTGTTCACCAAATCAGACAAGGTGTACATAATAGTGTCAAGATCAGGGCAAATCCGCAGACCATACATCCATGTGTCATCTGCTGTATTTACAATCACCGTTAAATCTTCAGGAGCCAGTACACGCGCCAAGCCAAGCGCCAATTTTGCTCCACCAACACCACCTACTAATACAACGACCTTCATCGCCACATTACACTCGTTTCTAAAGATTTCCGCGTTTTCTCGCGTGTCTCAGCGGGGTAACCGATTGTCAACAACGCTTGAGGTTGCCAATCATCCGGCAGCTTTAACTCATCCTTGACGACATCAGGACAAAACAACGGCGCACACATCCAACACGCGCCCAATCCCACATCGTGCGCAGCGAGCAGGATATTTTGTCCGGCCATCGCCACACTTTGAACGGCCATAATATATTCTTGATGATTACGCCTTTCATCAGCATAAACATCCATATCGACCATCGACAAACACAATACGATGAGTACCGGTGAATTTGTAATCCGCGAGTAGGAGCGCCCGGCATCCGCTTCAATTACCTCTTTAGGCACCCCATCAGCCGTCAAATCACGACGCAACCGTGCGCCCATTGCCTGCACTAACTGCTCTTTTTGTGGCTGTGTTTCTACCACCGCAAAACGCCACGGTTGACGGTTATGCGCAGAAGGTGACCAAATCGCCGCTTGAAGCAAATCTTCAACAATTGAGTGCGGAACAGGCTCCGGTCGATAACGTCGGATCGAACGTCGACTAAAAATCACGTTACGAAGACTATGTGTTCGTTCATCTAACGCATCACTGCCCTGCTCACTCATCGATATAAATCCTGCTCAGGCGCACGGTAGAGATCAGTTGATTTACCTTGAATTGTTGGGTAACGGAGTCCACGAACCAAGACAATTGGACGGCCTTCATCAGCTTCGCCTGTCAGCAAGTTCGCCGCCGAAGCCACCAAATCCGCATAGCCTTGAATGCTAATTTTGAGTTCACGACCAAACAAATCTGACCGACCGCGCAAATCCCATATGGCTGGCATCCCAGCGACACCAATTGCCACACCAACGTTCCCAACACGAAACGGCCGTCCGTGCGAGTCACTGATGACAATCCCAACTTCCGCACCGGTTGCTTGCTTTAATTGTTGGTGAATTCGCAAAGCTGATGCATCGGGGTCAACAGGCAAGAGCAAAACCATATTTTCGCTGCCGTCCACATTCGATTGGTCAATGCCAGCATTCGCGCTCACAAAACCCAATCGGTGCTGGACGACCAACACACCAATTGCCTGCCGCGATATTTTCAGGCTCTCGCTCAGCACCAATTCAACAATTCGCGGGTCTTTGCGGGTTTCGCTAGCAAGTCTTTGGGCTTCAGCACCCGGTTCAATTTCACGCAGATCAAATAATTGGCCTTCAGCTTTTGAGACCACTTTCGAGGTCACAACCAGCGCATCGCCTGTTTCAAGCTGAAGACCAAGTTTCGCAACACCATCTAGGATAATTTGAGGGAGGTTATCACCCTTTTTAACCAAGGGGATACCCGGTAAAGCCGTAATATTGAGCGAACTAATTGCATTATCCACGATGTTTTTATATTCCGGTGATGCGAATACCGGAACCCTTGATGCCATAGGCTTTGTTAATCCACAGGAGAACAGGGGTAAGCGCTTCAATAGCCACTGCATTCGCCAATGAACCCGCTTCCACACCCTTCATGCCCGTGCCTTCGACCAACTTAAGGACGATTGCCCGCGCTTCGGCATCATTCCCGCAGACCAACACATCACAATCCACCACATGATTTGGATCAACCAATTGTTCGGCGCTCACGTTTTGGAAAGCGGCGACCACTTTCACGCCTTCTCCTAGTAATGCTTGGGCTTCCAACGCTGCTGATTTACCTTCCGGCAAGTGAACAGTTCGTACTTTCGGTGGTTGCAACGGCACGGTAATGTCAACCAAAATCTTGCCTGCGAGTTGCTCTTTCACACCTTCAAGGGTTGCATGGTGCGCGGTATAAGGCACGCTCAACACCACCAAATCAGCCTGTTGAGCTGCTTCGGGGTTGCCCATGCCTGTTACTTGTTTACCATCCAACTTAGCACTCATCTCCGCCGCATAGGCAGCCGCACGTTCAGCATCACGCGAACCAATGATGACCTTGTAGCCATTCATCGCCCAGCGCATCGCCAAGCCGGAACCTTCTTTACCTGTACCGCCCAAAACAGCAATCGTTATTGATTGGTTATCTACCATGAATTCATCCTTATTAGAGAAGTGGACAGTATTTTAAAGTGCGTCCACATTCGCGTTATAACGTTCCCAAACTTTCGGAGCAAGCGCTAAAGCTTCCCGCGCAATCTCGGCTTCGTTGAGCATCAACAACTGATGATCTTGCATCAAGACCTGCCCCTCTACAATAGTGGTTGTCACCATCGAGGACTCGAACCCAAACAAGATATGCCACGGCAAATTACCTATGTGTAAGGGTGTAAAGGGGTGGTAATCGACAAAAATTAAATCGGCTGCTGCCCCGACACTGATCTCACCAAGTTTGACATTCGGGAAAAATTGCTCAGCCAGCCGCGCATTATTGTACACGCCTGCACGGGCAATATCCCCACCGTTGGCCTTACGCGGATCACGGTTGGCAGCTTTATGCAGAAAGTAAGCCGCTTTCCAGTCTTCCCACATGTTGTTGCTAAAACCGTCATTGCCGATACAAATCCGCATATCATGCACCATCATGTGGTCAAAGGCCATCGCCCCAACCGCATTATTCATATTCGAACGCGGCTGATGGGTAATCCAAACACCTTTTTCCTGTAACAGTTGCCTTTCGGCTTCGTCAACATGGACGCAGTGTGCGGCAATTGTCTTATCTCGCCAGATGCCAAATTCATCCAAACGCTGCACAACCCGTTTACCGCTTCGGATGAGGCTGTCTTCCTCATCGGCTTCATGCTCGGCAACATGGATATGAAAACCTGTTTCGGATGGAACAGCATCTGCACACGCTTTTAGAGCAGAATCATTCAAGGTAAAGCTGGCATGTAAGCCGAAAGTCGCGCCAATCCGTGAACTGCGTTTTGCGTTTATAAAGCGTACATTTTCAGCAATTCCCGCCTGCATCTTTTCGTCACCATCTCGGTCAGTCACTTCATAGCACAGTACTGCCCGTAAACCTGATTGCTCAACGGCTCCGGCAATTACATCCAAACTGCCATCAATAAAGTTGGGACTGGCGTGGTGATCAATCAAGGTAGTCGTTCCATGTTTAACTGCATCCACCACCGAAACCAAAGCGCTCGCTCGTACAGTGTCTTTATCGAGTGCTTTATCAAGAGGCCACCACAAGCGTTCCAAAATCTGTGGGAAGTTTGCAGGCGCATCACAGGGAATAGCCATACCACGCGCATATGCCCCATAAAAATGGGTATGGGCGCAAATATTCCCCGGCATGACTAACTGCCCTTTTGCGTCGATACGTTTTGCATCGGGATATTGGGCAACAAGACTGGCAGTCGATCCTAAAGCCTCGATTTTCCCGTCAGCTATGTAAATTGCATGATCTGAGAGAATTTGGTTCGGCTCACCCCATGTGACCAGCGTGGCATTTGTAATGAGCAAGACAAACTACCTTCTTGATTAATGAGAAGTCAAGTAATTAAGTGTAACGCATCGGTGTTTGAACTTCATATGCTGCATGTTACAGCGTTGTTATGATTGTCAACTCGCCCAACACCGTGCTAAACTCCCCCAAAGCACAGAGGAATCGTTATGCTAACCTTGCTCATCAAAAATATCCACACATTGGTGACAATGGATGCTAGCCGTCGCGAAATCAAAAACGGCGCTATTTTCGTTCGTGATGGCATCATTGAATGGGTTGGCCCGTCAGTTGATTTACCGGAACAAAGTGCTGATGAAACAATCAATTGCAGCAAACATATTGTCCTACCAGGGTTAGTCAATACACATCACCATATGGTGCAAAGCCTCACACGGGTGATTGCCCAAGATGATGAATTATTCGGTTGGCTTAAAGCGCTTTATCCCATTTGGAGTGGACTCACAGGCGAGGCAGTCTATATTGCTTCCAAATTAGCGATAGCTGAGTTGATGCTTTCGGGCTGCACAACTTCCAGCGACCATCTGTATATTTATCCGAACGATGTGACTTTAGATCATCAAATCCAAGCCGCAACTGAGATGGGTATCCGCTTTCACGCTGCACGGGGTGCAATGAGTGTCGGTGAGAGCAAAGGCGGTCTTCCGCCAGATAAAGTGGTCGAAGATGAAGCCTTCATTCTCAAAGATACACGCCGCCTCATCGAGCAGTATCATGATGCTAACCGTTATGCTATGCTGCGGATCGTCGTCGCACCTTGTTCACCATTTACTGTTTCACAGGATTTGATGCGTGAGTCGGCGGCACTCGCACGAACCTATGGAGTCAGCCTGCATACGCATCTCGCTGAAAATGATAATGACATCGCCTATGGATTAGAACAATTCGGTCAACGCCCCGGTGATTATGTCGAGTCGGTTGGTTGGGTCGGTGACGATGTTTGGCATGCTCACTGTGTCAAACTAGACACCCACGAAATCAACCTATTTGGACATACTCATACAGGTGTATGTCACTGTCCTTCTTCCAATATGCGGCTTGCATCAGGCATCGCGCCCATTCGCCAGATGCTTGATGCACAAGTCAAAGTCGGACTTGGTGTGGACGGCTCGGCATCCAACGACAGTGGTCACCTATTAAATGAGGCAAGACAGGCTATGCTGCTTCAACGGGTTATCGGCAATCCGTCAGCGCTTTCGGCTCGTGAGGCGCTCGAAATCGCAACAATCGGCGGGGCATCTGTCCTTCATCGTGATGATATTGGCGCACTTTCTCCCGGTATGTCCGCCGATTTTATTGGCTTCAAGTTGGACACAATCGGTTTTGCAGGTGCGATGCACGATCCGGTGGCGGCACTCACGTTTTGTGCTTCACCTCAAGTTGATTTCTCAGTGATAAACGGGCGTATGGTCGTCAAAGAGGGCAACCTTTTAACGGTTGATGTACCCGTTCTCGTTGAGCAGCACAACGCAATTTCCCGTAAACTCATCAATAGTGAATAATGTCCAGCGGGGTAAATGGCGTTATCATCATAAAAACCTATCCATCGCAGCAGGGGAGACAAACCAATGACTCTTGTAGACCGTTTAGCCATTGCCAGAGGCGACTTTCCGGCTGATTTAGCGCTGCGAAATGCAATGCTCGTCAATGTATGGTCGGGCGAGATTTACCCAACCGACATCATCATTCATGCGGGTCATATCGTTGCACTCGGAAGTGATTACACTGCTAAAGAAGAAATTGATTTGCAAGGTCGCTACGTTTGCCCCGGCTTCATTGATGCCCATGTGCATATCGAAAGCAGCCTATGTACACCACCAGAATTCGCCCGTGCAGTTGTACCACATGGCGTGACCTCTGTAGTAACTGATCCTCATGAAATCGCCAATGTACTCGGTGTTCAGGGCATTAATTTCATGCTCGAACGGGCAAAAGATGGCCCAATCAGCATGTTCGTGAATGCGCCAAGTTGTGTTCCTGCTACTGAGATGGAAACCAGCGGTGCGCGTCTAGAGGCTGATGATCTCGCGCCACTGCTCACTAACCGGTGGGTGACGGGTTTAGCCGAAGTTATGAATTATCCCGGTGTAATCTTCGGTGATGAAGGCATGTTGGATAAACTTGACCGTTTTCAATCCAAAGTTATGGATGGTCACTGCCCTGCCCTTACGGGTAAGCACCTTAATGCTTATGTCTCAGCAGGTATTGCCAGTGAACATGAATGCACAACCGTCCAAGAAGCGCTTGAGAAACTTCGATTAGGACTAACCATCTTCATCCGTGAAGGCACTACTACCCGTAACTTACGAGCGCTTTTACCTCTTATTACACCGCAAAATCACACTCGAATCTGTTTTTGTACCGACGACCGCCAGCCCAATAGTCTGATAGACGAAGGCTCGATTGACTTCATGATTCGCACAGCAATATCACTTGGTATTGATCCGGTGATGGCGATTCGTATGGGTACGCTTAACACAGCACAGTATTTCCGTTTGTACGATTATGGCGTTATTGCTCCCGGAAAATGGGCAGATATGGTTGTCTTTTCCGACCTCCACAACATTCAACCGGAAATGGTTTTTCGGCGCGGCGGACTTGTCGCCCAAAACGGCGCAATGGTTATGCCAAAACCAATACAGCGCTCTATCAAATTGCCACTGTCCGTTAATATAAACCTCGATCATCTTGATCTAACGATTCCGACTCAAGCTGGTCAGATTCGGGTTATCGGTGGTCTGGGCGACCAAGTCATCACGAATCATCTGATTGAAGATGCCAAAATCGTCGATCAACAAGCAATCTCAGATACAGAACGCGATATACTCAAGATGGTTGTCATTGAACGTCATCATGCTACGGGTGGTATTGGAAAAGGGTTTATCAACGGCTTTGGTCTCAAACGCGGTGCTATCGCGGGGACTGTGGCACACGATCATCATAATTTAGTGGTTATCGGGGTAGACGATGCGAGTATCCGCCGAGCTATAGAAACGGTTATGGAAATCGGTGGTGGATTGGTTGCGGTGGATGGCGAACAAGTTCTCGGCACTCTACCGTTGCCCATCGCGGGCTTGATGACTGAACTTCCACTGGAACAAGTACGCTGGGAATATGATGCGATAATTGCCCACGCCCAAACACTCGGCAGCACCATGCCCGATCCTTTCATGGCAATGAGCTTTATGGCGCTTGAGGTCATCCCCAAACTCAAACTAACAGATGTAGGGTTGGTGGATGTCGAACAGTTCAAAGTTGTGGATTTATTTATCTAACTATCAAAAACAATTAGGTATCCATTTTGCTTGAAACCACTCGCAATTGGTTTACGCCGACTCGTACAACCACGATACTGCTGTTCATTATCGCCTTCATATTATTCCAACCGATTATCGCGTTTCTCGTCCATGAACAAGTGGATTACGCCAATCACTTATCTTATTTGCGCGATCCGATGGATTTACAAGCAATATCGCAAGTACTGTCCATGTTTCCGCACTTTCTATTCCATCTATATGTCTACATCGTCTACAAAATATTCTCGCTGACTTCATTCGCGGATGCGGACTTAGTGGTTTCGACCTTCGCCTATATCGCCGGAACGCTCATCACGTTCTGGCTCATGACACGGATACTCGGCAAGCCACGAACCTATTTCAGCGGCTTGATTTACGGGGCAATCACGATTGCGCACATGTTGTTGATGCCTATCGACATCTTCACCCCAACCAATCTGTTCGTCGGTTACATTGGGGTCAATGCCTATCACAATCCGACGATTGTATTGTTAAAGCCGACAGCGATGATTTTGTTCTGGTGCGCCTTAGCCATCTTTCGGAGTCCTGTTAGAGTCAATGGCAAAGAGAGCCGTGCGATACCTGTATTAGTTTGCTGTGCTGCAAGTGTTTTCTGTATCATGACCAAATCCAGTTACATGATTGCCCTCTTACCTGCGCTGATTGTTGCTATAACCTACCGGGCAATTCGGCGGCAAGCTGTGGATTGGGTGTTGTTTATCGAAGGAGTGTTGCTTCCGGCAATCATCACCCTAGGACTGCAAATCCTCTTATTTAGCAGTAGTGAGGGTTTTATCTTCGCGCCCTTAGCCGTCATTTACAGTTGGACGCGCATTAATCCGGCTGCTCCAAACGACATGTTCTTGAAATTTCTACTCTCGATTTTATTCCCTCTCTTTGTCTATGTTTTTTATTTCAAGGCAGCGATCAAAACTGCTTACCTCAATCTGGCATGGTTGGTGTTTGTCTTCGGGGCAGCTTATATGTACTTATTAGCTGAAGGTGGAGAGCGATTAGCTCATGCCAACTTTACATGGAGTGCAATTTGTGCGCTCTTTATCCTGTTCATTGTTTCGACAACCTTTTTTATCCAGCAGATCCGATGGAAAACAATCACACCCACACAAACGGATAGTGCTATTGAACCAAGAAGTTCTAGCAGTCCATTTCTATCAAGGACGAAAATCTCGATCATTGTCTGTGTGCTAGGGTTACATATTATTAGTGGAATCTACTGGTATCATGTCAACATTACAGCGCGTTCGATGGGCGATATAATTAGCGGTAAGTGGTAATATCTACCTCTATTCATGTGAAAGTGAGCAACATGGTTAATCAGACAACGATTGATGCCATCAAATCGCGCGTTGCAGCGCAGCGAGAAGACATCATCACCTTTCTAAAAGAACTTTGCGCGATTCCCAGTTACGACAGCCAAATTCGGACCGTTGGCGAACGCGCTGAAGCCGAAATGAAGAAACTCGGTTTCGAAGAAGTTTGGTGGGATCGCATGGGGAATATTGTAGGGCGCATCGGCAACGGCCCGACCAAACTGCTGTACGACAGCCATATCGACACTGTTGGCATTGGCGCACCCGAAGAATGGGAATGGGATCCGTTTACTGGCAAAGTCGAAGACGGGGTATTTTTCGCGCGTGGCGCATGTGACGAAAAAGGCAGCACCCCCGGTATGATTTATGGCCTCGCGCTGGCGAAAGAGTTCGGCCTTCTAGAAGGCATCAGCGCCTATTACTTCGGTAATATGGAAGAGTGGAACGATGGGATTGCCCCTCACGCTTTGGTTGAAGTCGAAGGGCTTAAGCCCGATTTCGTGGTGATCGGCGAGCCGACTAAGATGCAAGTCTATCGTGGTCACAAAGGCCGCGTTGAGATGCAAGTATTGGCGCGTGGCAAGAGTGCTCATGCTGCCAGCAACTTCCTCGGTGACAATGCAATATACAAACTAGTTCCCATCATTAATGCTCTCAGCAAACTCGAACCAGAACTGGGTGATGATCCATTCCTCGGACACGGTCGCATCACTGTAACCGATATGCATGTCAAAACGCCCAGTATCAACGCTGTGCCGAATGAAGCACTCATTTACATTGACCGCCGCATCACTTTTGGTGAAGAACCACAGGCTGTGCTCGAACATGTCAAGCGCGTGGTTGGTGATCGCAAGGATATTGAATCCACTATTCTGGTTTATGACACACCAAGCTATACCGGCTTTGTTTTCCCGTTGGATAAAATTTATCCGGCATGGGCGCTTCCTGAAAACGATCCTTATGTGCAAGCAGGTGTAGAGGCTGGGAAATTGCTGTGGGGCGAACCATTGCCGACAGGTAAATGGGATTTTTCAACCAATGGCACCTACTGGTGTGGTAAAGCAGGCATTCCCAGCATTGGTTACGGGCCGGGAAATGAAATTCATGCTCACACGGTTCTAGATCAAGTACCGCTCGACGATGTAGTTAAGGCGACTGAATGGTATGCACTACTTCCGGCACTTCTTCCAAGGAAATAAACCCATGAATATCAGTTGGATTGAGCCAAATGGATTAGCGGCTAGTCCGCTGCCAACAAAAGAAGCCGATATGCGGTCACTTCATGAACAAGGTATTCGCGCCATTATCACACTCACTGAGCGTCCGATTACTGCTCAGAGCGGGGTTACGGCTGAATTATTGGCAGAACTTGGGATTACCCCACTGCATCTTTCGATTAACGATTTTGGTGTGCCTGATAATCAACAGGTAGCCGATGCGATGAGTTTCATCGAGCAGATGCAAGCTGAAAACAAACCGGTGTTGGTGCATTGCAAAGTTGGTCAGGGACGGACGGGAACAATCCTACATGCCTATTATCTGAATAAGGGTTGGAGCTTAAACGACGCACAAAATCGTGTTTTCGATAAGCGACCGTTGTGCGATTTCAATAATCTCTCGCAAGAGCAGCAAGCATTTTTGCATGACTATGCGGCGATGGGTCGCACTACATTTGTGTGATACCTGATGAATCTGATTTATGTGATACGACATGGTCAAAGTACAGTCAACGTCGAACGACGGCTAACGTGCCGCCATCTTGAAGGTGATCTGACAGTGCTTGGACGTGAACAAGCCCTTAAAGCCGCACAATGGTTAAGTGATAAAAACATCACTAACATCGTCAACAGTCCATTCCATCGGACAGTTCAGACAGCGCAAATTATTGCTGAAAAGTTAGGTGTAGCTTGTACTGAGACTGACGATTTACGCGAAATGGATTGTGGCGACTTTGAATCGAAATCCGATAAGGCCAGTTGGGATGCGTGGCGCGTTATTTATGAACGCTGGTTACAAGGCGATTGGAAAGCCACTTATCCCGGTGGCGAAAGTTATCGACAAGGTTTTGACCGCTTCAATCACTGTTTGATGAGTATCAAGGACGGTGAAAGACCTCTACTCGTCACACATGGTGGAATTAGTACCAGCGTCATTCCTTATCTGTGCGTCAATGCGGCAGCGTTGCAAGGCAGCCGTATTTTAGATAACACAGGCATCGTTGTATTAGAACCTTATGGAGATGGTCGGTATATCTGCCGCGCTTGGAACCAAACCGAACATTTATAGACCAAGTGCGCTTACCTGAAATACAAAGAGGAGATTGATTATGCAGACCGATTTGCGAGGCCGTGACCTCATCACCGAGCAAGAGTGGACACGCGAGGAAATTGACACTCTGTTGGATGTAGCGTGGGATTTAAAGCGTAAACGTGCATTGGGCGAACCCCATGCCCTGCTGCGAGACAAAGTATTAGCGATGCTATTTTTCTTCACCAGTACCCGCACCCGTGTCAGCTTCGAAGCTGGTATGGCACAGCTTGGTGGACATGCACAGTTTATTGATAGTGAAACCACCCAAATTTCTCACGGCGATACAGCGATGGAAATTGGTGAGATTATCGGACGTTACACCGATGGGATTGCGATTCGGCAATGTGATTGGAACTTCGGCAACAAGTACATCCGTGAAGTGGCGAAGGCCAGCCGTGTTCCAGTGTTGAATATGCAGGATGACATTTACCATCCTTTCCAGATTCTGGCTGACTTGATGACCATTCAGGAAAAGTTCGGGCGTGATCTGCGTGGCAAGACAATTGATGTGAGCTATGCCTATGCGTCAAGCTATCAGAAGCCTCTGTCTGTGCCACAGAGCCTTATTCTATTGATGACCCGCTACGGAATGAATGTGCGATTGGTGCATCCGCCAGAATTCGCACTGATGCCCGACATTGTGGAACAGGCCAAGGAAAATACCCGTCGAAGCGGTGGTTCGTTTGAGATGATGGACGACTTCAACGCCGGTTTCAAGAACGCCGACATCGTATATGCTAAGAGTTGGGGTTGTTGGATGACAACCGAAGACAAAAATGAGTCCTCGGTCATCGGCAAGAAATATACCAACTGGATTACCGACGAGCAGCGCATGGCAACTGCCAATAAAGATGCCATTTACATGCACTGCTTGCCTGCTGACCGTAACATCGAAGTAACCGATGCTGTCATCGAAGGCCCACAAAGCGTGGTTTACGATGAGGCTGAAAACCGCCTCCATGTTCAAAAAGCCGCAATGGCACTGACAATGCGGTAATTTTCCCTAGAGACAAATAAGTTGGGGCCATGAATATTTTCAATGCCCCAACTTATGAAAATAAATCACTTATCATTATTGAATTGAATTTAAAAATCGAGATTAACCTTATGACTGGAAAACTGATTACGATTGCCATCGGTGGGAATTCGCTGATTACTGATCCGAAAAAGCCGGATGTACCACACCAGTGGGATGCAGTACGGGAAACCTGCGAACGCATCGCAGCGATGATTGCTGAAGGTTGGAACGTCATTATTACGCATGGGAATGGCCCACAGGTCGGCTATATCCTACGGCGATCTGAAATCGCGGCCAAGTCAGGGATTCATGATGTACCACTCGATCTGATTGTGGCTGATACTCAGGGTGCAATCGGTTACATGCTCCAGCAAGCGCTCGATAATTCGATGCGTCGATTGGGTATTAATCGCACAGTGCTTACCGTTATCACTCAGGTGAGAGTCGATCCTGATGATCCGGCTTTTCAAAATCCAAATAAACCTATTGGTAGCTTCATGACCGAGCAAGAAGCCTATAAATATGAGGCCGAAGGCTGGAATGTGATGGAAGATGCGGGACGCGGTTGGCGGCGTGTGGTTGCTTCTCCCAAGCCGCTGGCAATCCATGAGATTAATGCGATACGAGTGCTGATTAACAATGATTATGTGGTAATCGCAGGTGGAGGCGGTGGCGTTCCGGTTGTGCGAAATCAACACGGTGAGCTGCGTGGGGCATATGCCGTCATTGATAAAGATCGTGCCAGCAGCTTACTCGCTCAAACTCTGCGGGCTGACCTATTTATTATTTCGACGGGTGTAGAAAAGGTAGCGTTGAACTTCAACAAGCCAAATCAACAACCGCTTGACCAAATCACGCTGGCAGAAGCGCAGCAATACATCGCTGAAGGTCATTTTGCAGCAGGAAGTATGCTGCCTAAAATTGAGTCGGCAGTCGAGTTCATCAAGATGGGCGGCCCACAAGCGATTATCACTGACCCGCCGAATCTGGCGCGGGCGCTACGTGGCGAAACTGGCACACGGATTGTCCCGGGGTAAGAATGTATAATCACGCACCAGAGGGATACGAGTGCCCTTTCTGCAAGGTTGTAAATGGTCTTGAAAGTGAATCCATCTGGACTAAACAATCTGATGTATTCTATCGCAATCAACATATCACTGCGTTTATTAGTACACGTTGGTGGCTGAAAAATGTGGGTCATGCTTTGGTCGTACCCAACCAACATGTCGAGAATATCTATGACCTCACACCTGACATAGCCATTCACATTCACGAAGCTGCACGACAAATCGCAATTGCCTTTAAACAAGTTTATGGCTGCGATGGTACTTCGACTCGACAGCACAATGAGCCAGCCGGTTATCAAGAAGTATTCCATTATCATCTACATGTGTTTCCACGGTACAGGGGGGATAAACTTTATGAAAATGACCAAGAACACAGGATGACGAGCAGTGAGGAACGATATCCTTACGCAGAAAAACTACGACAATATTTTGATCATTTGAAAGCTAATGAACATGGCACAGATTAAAGAACTGCGCTGCCCTGTTTGTAGGCGCAGTTATTCACCGCTTGAAGTTCAATATACCTGCCCTGTTTGTGGATCGGTTGGAACGCTCGAAGTCCTCTATGATTATGATTTGCTGAAAACGCAACTCGACCGCGATGCGTTACGTAATCAACATGAACAGTCCATGTGGCGTTATAAAACGCTTTTACCCATTGAGGCCGAGTCAAAAGTGCCACCGTTACGAGTCGGCATGACTCCTTTATATGACACATCGCGATTGGCACAGACACTGGGATTAAAACAAGTCTGGCTGAAAGACGACGGCCAAAACCCGACTGGGTCGCTCAAAGATCGAGCAAGTGCGATGGTTGTGGCACGAGCGATGGAACAAGGTATCCAAACGGTTAGCACCGCCAGCACCGGCAATGCAGCCGCGGCACTTTCGGGTGTTGGCGCTTCGGTGGGCATGAACATCATCATATTTGTGCCTGCCAGTGCACCGGAAGCCAAAATCGCTCAACTGCTGGTTTATGGAGCAACGGTCTTGCTGGTTGAAGACACCTATGATGTGGCCTTTGAACTGTGTTCCGAAATGTGTTTGAGTGAAGGCTGGTACTGTCGAAATACAGGTATGAATCCCTATACCGTCGAGGGTAAAAAGACGGTATCTTACGAAATAGCTGAACAATTGAACTGGAATGTGCCGGATGTTGTAATGGTAGGTGTAGGCGATGGCAATATTATTGCTGGAGTCTATAAAGGTTTTTATGATTTATTGCAACTCGGCTGGATACAGCGGATTCCGCGCTTAATCGGTGTACAAGCAGAAGGCAGCTCAGCACTGGTTCACGCATGGAAAAACAGTCTGAAACCGGAAGAGATGCAGCCGATGCCAGCAAATACAATTGCAGACAGCATCTCGGCTGGCGTACCACGTGACAGGGCGAAGGCATTACGGGCAGTACGAGAAACCAACGGCGCGTTTATGGCTGTACCGGACTATGAAATTATCAGTGCGATACCGGAACTCGCTCAGCTTACAGGCGTGTTTGCCGAACCTTCATGCGCGGCAGTTTACGCTGGAGCAAAACGTGCTGTACAATCAGGATTATTAGATACAGACGAGTCGGTTTTGTTATTAATGACTGGTAACGGTCTAAAAGATATTAAACGAGCACAACAATCGGTGGCACAGGGCTTGCGCGTGCAACCGACTATAGAATCCATTCGGCAGGCTTTGGGCATTGGGTGAGGATAGATGAGCGAACATCCACGTTATTCGATAGTCGCACCGATCTACAACGAAGAAGGTAATATACAGAAACTCTATGATCGAGTTTCTCAGGTGATGGATTCAACGGGCGAAAGCTGGGAACTGATTACCGTCAATGATGGCAGCCGAGACAAATCATTTGAACTTCTCACGGCGCTTTCAAAAAAAGACCCACGTATTAAGGTCATCAATTTCGCGCGAAACTTCGGTCATCAATTGGCTGTTACGGCTGGTTTACACAACACATCAGGCGATGCAATGGTGGTCATTGATGCCGACCTACAAGACCCGCCAGAACTGATCCTCGACATGATTGAGCGCTGGAAAGCGGGCTACCAAGTTGTCTATGCGGTGCGGCAGGAACGTAAGGGCGAAAGCTGGTTCAAGTTGTTTACAGCCAAACTCTTCTATCGCCTAATTTACCGGATTACGGATGTCGATATTCCCCTCGACACAGGTGATTTCCGGTTGATGGATCGCAAAGTTATTGATGCCCTGAACTCGATGCCAGAGCATAACCGTTTCATTCGCGGTCTCACCAGTTGGATTGGCTTCAAACAAACCGGCATAACCTATGTTCGTGAAGCGCGTGAATGGGGCGAAACCAAATACCCACTCAAGAAGATGGTGCAGTTTGCGATGGACGCGGTAACGGGCTTCTCCTATTTCCCATTGCAAGTGATGGTCTATGTAGCTTTAGTGCTGGGGGCACTCGCCATCCTTGCCATTCCCATAATCGCTGTTCTACGCCTGATTCTAGGTTTTCAGTTTCTGGGT
>JBBQLX010000002.1:0-130907 GCA_038328375.1 Aggregatilineales bacterium
TTATCAAATCATTGACCGCCAAAGTCATCAGATGCAGGAATTCAGTGTTCCAGATCCAATGCAAAATTTAATTGGTTCGATGGTTGCACTCCATTACAATCTCATTAATTGGTAGGTGAGAAGCGTTTTTTAGAACCACCATCGGTACTGGCGACGAACACCGCCCAAAATTAGAAGCACAATAATAAACAAACCGATCAGCAATTCAGTTGGACCGATGTGCATCTTGTTTCTCCTTACTACACTACTTAATCCAAGCCACCATAGCTTGCCGTAAAGGCTTCGATTTCGGGCATGGTAGGCATGAAGTTGGCACAGCCATGACGGGTAACGACAATCGCGCCGCAAGCATTACCGAGTCGGGCGCAGCGGTATAAGTCCCAGCCGTTGACATAACCATAGAGGAAGCCACCACCGAAAGCATCACCCGCACCGAGGATACTGTAAATCTCAACAGGGAAACCGGGAACATCGACAGGTGTTTTGCCCGTTTCGTGAATACGTGCGCCGTTTGAGCCGCGTTTTTCGATGAGCAATTTGGGGCCAAGTGCCATCAAACGCTCAATGCCTGCCTGTACATCCCCTTCGATGCGGGTATCGGTTTCGGATTGGGTGCGCTGCATTTGTTCGGTAGCGGTCAGCACAGCAGCATTGATTTCATCTTCTGTGCCAATGACCACATCAACCAAGCGCATCATGGAACGCACAGCCGCACCAAATGCGCGTGGGTCATGCCACTGACCGGGTCGGAAGTCGATGTCGAGAACAACCTTCGCACCGGCATCGTGGGCGAGTTCAGCCGCGAACATGGTGGCGCTGCGGCAGGGGTCTTTTGCCAGATTGGTTCCGGCGAATTGGAACACCTTACAATCCGTAATCGGCGAGGCTAGCACGTCATCAATGGAGAGTTGAATATCGGCACAGCTTTCACGATAGAACATGATCGGGAATTTATCCGGCGGTTCGATGCCAAGCAGCACGGCACTGGTCAGGTGTCCGGGTTTACGGGGGATGAATTTGGTTTCGACCTGCTCGTTGTTGAGGAAGTTCAACACAAAGTCGCCTACTGGATCAGCACCAACGGCAGTGAGCAGCGCGGTTTTCAAGCCGAGACGATGCGCTCCCACACTGATATTGAGTGGTGAGCCTCCCACATAGGCGGCGAAACTGTTGATGTTGACGAAGGGTGAGCCGATGTCGTTGCTATAAAGATCAATCGAGCTGCGCCCCATATTAAGCATGTCATAGGTTTTGGTCATGGTATTTTCTCTCAATGCGTTCAAAATTTGTGGTGATTGTAACATCGAAGGGCAGTGAAAGAACAAAACAAATAGAATCGCAAAGACGCAGAGAGAGCCAAGAGAAAGAGATGAGGGCTTGCCGACGACAAGCCCGTACCTATGCGAGGAGATTGAAATCTTTAGGGCAAGTCGATAGCGCACTGACCCGCACTGGGTTTGCAGGTTGCCAGTGCTGTTCCATTCACCGACACAATGAAATCACCCATTGTCCAGAATATCTTGGCAGGATTCAGGTTGATGATGCCACGTGTCCATTTGCAGGTCGTAGGAATAGGCACATCCGCACCCGAAAGCTCAACAGCCAAACAGTGTGAAGGCGGAAACTCGGTAGCAGGAAACTCGGCAATTTTTGACCACAACGGTGTACCCACTGTCACGCCACTGCCAATCATCGAAAAGCCGGTAATATCAATAGCGACGCTGCTATTGTTACGCAGGAACAACGAGTTGGCATCATAAGTGAGCAGGATGTCAGCGGTGGCTGGATCAACCGAGGGCATAGCAGTTGCTACAGGTGCGATGGTAGCAATCGCGTCGGGATTAACAGTGGGTACTACGCCAATTGTGGTGGGGGTCGCAGCAAGATCAACCACAGTTCCACCACGATTAACGGTCGTCGTTACATGGTCAGTGCCGGTGATATAAACGACCTGCACATTACCTGACGCAGTATCAGGTATGGCGATGCTAGGTGACCAATTAACCAAATCTGTAAGTGGATTGCCTAACCCATCCAACAAGCGCACCTGTGTCGTACCTGTGCTATTAGCATAGCGGGATTTCTCTTCGGTGAGCCACAAACGCTTGCCATCAGCACTCATTACCACGGGCAGCACACCGGGACGCGCGCCGAAATCCATGATATAGAAATAAGCACCGCCTTTAACGGGCAGCGCCGCCACACCCACTTCGCGATAAGTGGAGCTCAGTGCAGCTTTGGAGTGGATAGGCGAACCTTTCCAGAAGGTCATGACGAATTTACTGCCGCCAACTCCAGCGTTTTCGCCAATTTCAATATGGTCAGGGTTCGTACCGTAAATAGGCCAGCCTGCCGCCGCGCCACGCTGGCGAGGATTACGCTGTTTAGCGTCGAGGTGATATAAGGATTCATCATCGATATTCATAACGAATGGCAAGACAAAATTAGCCTGCGCCAGAGCTAAAGCGTCGAGCGTCGGATTATCCGTCAGCGGCCAAAGACCATTTGAGATACGCCACGCGTTGACCAACGCCAGAATATCGGCAGCTTTGGCAGTATCATTTTCAGCTTGCTGCGCCAATGTAATTTGAGGGAGATAAACCAACCCCAACAAGGCGATTGCGAACAGGAGTACGCGGAGAATGATCTTTGTAAAGTAGTTGTGGTAAGAAGTCATTGCACTTGACCTTAGACTAATAACTTTATATTTCATAGTATGCGGATTGGATTTTAAAGCAAAATAATCTCATGAAATTATTACGAATTTCTAAAGTGTATTGTGATGTCTCCCTCAATCAATTTATATATCTTCGCAATCAACAAATCGTATGGTGCTATCATCTGCCTTTTTGTTGTTTTACAATAACAGTGACTTTTATTTAATTGCTTGGGCGTTGTCCCCCTACTTCGATCTCACACTCCATGCTGCGAAAATTGTGACCTATTTCATTCAAAGGAGATTAGTTATGCGTAAAAAATGGATATTGTTGCCGCTCTTAGGCTGCCTGCTGAGTGCGTTCGCCATGACCGTGCCAACGGTGGCGGCTGATGCAAAGCCCATCATCATTGACACCGATATGACGACTGATGATTTTATGGCGATCACCTATCTCTTGAATAACCCTAACTTTTCGGTTAAGGCGATTACGGTGACAGGCACCGGTTTCTCATATTGTGATGCGGGTGTTCAGGTGGCGTTGGGCATGTTGGCGTTGACGAATTATGGTGATGTGCCGGTAAGCTGCTGGAAAGATAGCCCGTGGCTGGGCGGTGATAATCCAGTGCCTGCGGACTGGCGCACCTCAATGGACAGTATCAAATCACTGAACTTGCCAGCAGGCGGCAAGCCAGCCGATATTGATGCGGTTGCCCTATTTACGAAAACGGTACAAGCTGCACCCGATAAGATTGAGGTCTTGGCATTAGGGCCGCTGACCAATATCGCGGAAGCCTTCACCAAAACACCTTCCTTGATAGAGAAGATCGAACGCATCACGGTTATGGGCGGGGCAGTGGATGTAGCAGGTTCAGGTGTCAGCGATGAGAATACTGCTGCCGAGTGGAATATCTACTGCGATCCGCCTGCCGCACGAATGGTTTTTGAATCGGGTGCGCCGATTACCTTAATTGCATTGGATGCCAGCAACGATGTGCCAGTTACGCCGGAATTCTTGAGCAATCTCAAAGCCAATCAAAAGACGGATGCCGCCAAGTTTATCGCAACAGCGCTTTCTGGCAGCGAGGAATCCATCAATAACGGTGGCTACTTCTTCTGGGATCCACTGGCGGCTGTTGTGATGGCTGATCCCAAATTGGTGACGCACACCGAACGTAGTGTGACGGTGGTGGATGTACCCGGGGCGGAATACGGACGCACCAAGCCCGTTGGTAACGGGCCGCGTATTGATGTTGTGACCAAGCCAGATGGCAAAGTCTTGCAGCAGCAATTGTTGGACGCGTGGAACGTCAGTAAGTAGCTGTAAATATCTCGCCGTTTAAACGCCGCGCTCGAATGATTGAGTGCGGCGTTTTATGTTATGCGCTGGTTGGATTGGCTTGCTTGAGGGCATCCGCTACACCCGGATCAATGCGGCAGACGGTTTTGACCGCTTCCTCATACGTTGCCACCGAACGATGCTGAGCACCGATGAACACGGTCGCAATTTGTCCAGCAAAACGAAGCATGACACTGTTACTAATGGTGACGACCCAACCCCCATTAGGGTGATAGCGCATACTTTCCAACTGGCTGATGATTTCACGCATACTTTTCGGCATTTTGCTGATGCCGGTGAGGTCAACAATCACATGGACGGGCGCGGTTCCAGAGTCTATAAACTGTTTAACCTCGCTGATGCCGTTCTGCACAGTTGCGACTTCAAACTCACCCATAATCTGAAGGTGCAGCACACGCCCTTCGACCAGCCATTCAACCTTGTACTCCAAGATATTTTCTCCCGTTAGCATAAAGTCTCTTCTTTAGTAGCATAGCCCGAGCCAAGCCGCAGAAGCCTAGAGATTTGGTTCTACAGAGGGTCGCTGTCATTCATCTGCCGCGTTATACTCAATCTCGTACCATTAATGAAATTATTTTAGGAGCCTTGTATGTCTGACTCACCGGAAGTTCGCGACCAGCTTGCCAAGCTGAATACTCGCAGTCGTACACTGGTCGAAGGCAACGACCGCGCTGCTGCCCGCGCCATGCTCAAAGCTATCGGCCTGACGGATGCCGATCTCGCCAAGCCGTTGATTGGTATCGCTAATACATGGACAGAAGTTGGCCCGTGCAATTTTCACCTGCGCCGCCTCGCCCACAAGCTCAAAGAAGGTATCCGTGCGGCAGGTGGAACACCCTTCGAGTTCAATACTGTAAGCATTTCAGACGGTATCACAATGGGTACGGAAGGTATGAAAGCCTCGCTTATCAGCCGTGAGATGATTGCTGACAGCATCGAATTGGTGGCACGCGCTAATTATTTCGATGCGGTGATTGCACTAGCAGCTTGCGACAAAACCATGCCCGGTGCGATTATGGCACTGATTCGTCTGGATGTGCCATCAGTCATGCTCTACGGTGGGTCAATTATGCCCGGTAACTTGCGTGGCAAAGACCTCACCGTGCAAAGTGTATTCGAAGCAGCAGGTGCTTTTGCGGCGGGCAAAATTACCCAAGAAGAATTCAAAGAAGTCGAAGATGCAGCCTGCCCCGGCCCCGGTGCCTGTGGTGGACAGTTCACCGCCAACACAATGGGTATCGTGGGCGAAATCATGGGCATCTGCCCGATGGGTTACGCGGATATTCCGGCGATGGACAATGAAAAAGATAACTTCTCATATAAAGTCGGTGAACTCATTCTGCATATGATCGAGAATGACATCCGACCCAGCAAAGTAGTGACTCGTAAGTCATTGGAAAATTCCATCGCTGCTGTGGCAACAACCGGAGGCTCGACCAATGGCGTTTTGCATACACTGGCCTTCGCGCGTGAAGCGGGTATTCCGTTTACGCTAGATGATATCGAAGCCATCAGCAAGAGCACACCGATCATTGCTGATATGCTGCCGACGGGTAAATACAACGCTGTTGACGCACACAAGGCCGGTGGCAACCGCTTGATTGCTAAGCGGTTGGTCGATGGTGGCTATGTCGATGGCAATGCCCTGACCGTGACGGGCAAGACTCTGGCGCAGGAAGCTGCGAGTGCTGTCGAAACCCCCGGTCAAAAAGTCATCCGTAACTGGGATAATGTCATCAGTGAAGAAGGCGGCCTGCATATCTTAAAAGGCAATCTCGCTCCGCGTGGCAGCGTCATTAAACTCAAGGGTGATGAACCGCGCCTACACACTGGTCCCGCCCGCATTTTCAACCGCGAAGAAGATGCTATGGCAGCAGTGCAATCTCAACACATTGTGGCTGGCGATGTGGTTGTTATCCGTTATGAAGGGCCAGTTGGTGGGCCGGGTATGCGAGAAATGTTGGGTGTAACCGCCGCCATCACCGGACAAGGTTTGGGGCGAGAGGTGATGCTCATTACTGACGGACGCTTCAGCGGTGCAACACGCGGGATGTGCATTGGTCACGTCGCACCAGAAGCCATGCTCGGTGGCCCGATTGCGCTGCTGCAAGAAGGCGACATCATCACTATTGATATTGATGCCCGTGTGGTCAATGTCGAACTGAGCGCCGCCGAACTGGAAAAACGCGCTGCTGCATGGACTCCACCTAAGCCGAATTACACCAGCGGTGTGATGTACAAATATGCCCGCACTGCTTATCAAGCTGATGACGGTGCAGCGACGAACGTCGTTACCAATTAGTTCGCTTTCAGAAATAAAAGCTTAAAAGCCTCTATTCGATGTGAATAGAGGCTTTTTATTTGGGTCAACTATAATTGACGGAAACCAACATTACAGTCATAATTAAAATACGTTTATGATCCCAAGGATTATCATCACATGATTGAATTGGATTGGGACGATCCCGAAAAGACGATCATCCTTTACACATTTTTTGATCCGTGGACTTGGAATGAGTATTACGCAACAGATCCTAAGCGCGATATGATGTTTAGCGAAACTAACCAAGTTATTGACATCATTTTGGACTTTAGAAAGGGGAAACACTTACCCCCACAAGCGATGACGCAACTCAGTAAGATCGGAAGTTGGGATAATCCACAGCGCGGCGTGGTTATCGTCCTCGGTGTGCATAGCATGTTGCAATTGTTGGCGAACATTATGAACAGTCTTTTCCCACAAACCGTTTTAAAAACACCCCGTCCCGCTAAAGATATTGACGAAGCCCACCGACTGATTTCTGAAATTCGCCTTAAACGCGAGCAAAAGGTCTCATCCTCATAGACCTATCGTGTATGTAACAATTTGATTTAATCAAATAGCGCCGGTTATTCAGCCACTTCGGGCTGCAAGGCAGATACAATATTGGCTGCCCAATCGGTTATGGCATCCCAATCACGGAAGTCGCCAACAGGTGACTTAAAGCCCTTGATAATCAGCCTCTCGGCAAAGTTGAGTTTTTCCATATTCAACTCGCCATGAAAAAAGGCAATGTCGCGAGGATGGATACGATTAGCGATGGGTTGCTGTGCTGTGGGGAAACTCCAGCCCTTCATCAAGGTAATCGGATCACCCTCACCCATCGGACCGCTGGAGAACAGCCATACTGGAATCTTCGTCAGTGATGACTCATACTCTTCGAGGAAGTTCACTGCCTCTTTACGCCAGCTACCCGCATAGACAGCACTTCCCAACACCACTGCATCGAATGGTGTCAGATCATCGACTTGTTCGGCAGGCAGCACATCAACCTTCAAGCCAGCCTCGTCCAGAATTTCTCCGATTTTCTTGGCTATTTCGGTCGTTGACCCATATTTGCTCGCATAAGCTACCAGAATTCGAGATGTCATTTAAACCCTCTTCTTGCAGACATACTTATTCTTTAATGAAATTGTCTTACCCGATTATTCAGCCACTTCGGGTCGCAGCGAAATCACAATGCTCGCCGCCCATTTGGTAATCGCATCCCAATCCCGGAAATCCCCAAGAGGGGTATAGAATTCTTCTGCAATCTGCTTTTCTGCAAAATTCAATTTTTCTATATTGATCGCGCCGTGAAAAAATGTGATGTCGCGGGGGTGGATACGATAAGCGAGGGCTTGCAGAGCCGCTGGAAAATGCCACCCATTCATCAGCATAGTCGGATCGCCATTGCCCAGAGCACCGCTTGAAAACAACCATACTGGAATCTTTGCCAATGAGGACTCATAGTCTGCCAAAAATGCTCCTGCCGCTTTACACCATTCACGATCATAAACAGCACTACCCAATACAACTGCATCATATCGTGTTAAGTCATCCACTTGTTCAGCCGGCAGAACATTAACCTTTAGACCGGCCTCTTGAAAAAGCTCACCAATTTTATTGGCTATTTCCTTTGTTGCTCCATATTTACTCGCATAAGCCACCAATATTTGCGATTTCATTTAAGAGCCTCTTCCTACGGATGTTACTGCACGTAGTTATTTTATGGTTTGACTCTCTTTCAAATGTATACGAAATAGCTGGCAGTGACTTACAACATGAAAGGGAATTATCTTTAAAAAGTCTGTGTTGGTCGATTATTCGCCGACTTCCGGACGAAGCGAAACCACAATGCTCACAGCCCATTTGGTAATCGCATCCCAATCCCGGAAATCCCCTACATATGGTTTAAATTCTTTTACAATTTGTTTTTCCGCAAAATTCAATTTTCCCATATCAATTGCCCCATGAAATAAGACAATGTCACGTGCGTGGATACGATCAGCAATCGGCTGCTGGGCGCGGGGGAAATGCCACCCTTGAATCAAAGTCGCTGGATCACCCTCACCCATGGGGCCGCTGGAAAATAACCAAACCGGAATCTTGGTCAGTAACACCTTGTAATCTTCCAAAAAGTTCACTGCATCATCACACCAATTACCTGTATAAATGGCACTGCCCAACACCACTGCATCAAATGGTGTCACATCAGTAACCCTATCAACTGGCAGTACATTAACTTTCAAGCCACCCTGAGTCAGAACATCGCCTATTTTCTTCGCAATTTCAGCCGTTGCGCCATGTTTGCTGGCGTAAGCTACCAAGATTCGATATGTCATTTAATAGCCCCTTTTGCACCCACGACTCACTCACGACATTCTGACCTTATTATTGAGCACTTAGGGTTTGAAAGGCAGTGAGTTCCATCATGTAAGTGGCATTATCTTTAGCGGAAACAAAAAGAGGTACATCTAATCGAATGTACCTCTAAAATATCTGTGTATTTTTAAGATTTAGCGGCTCATCAAGCCAAAGCGATGCACTCGATTTCGACTAATGCACCTGCACGGGGCAACACAGCTTGAACAGTGGAACGGGCAGGTGGATTGTCACCGAAGAAAGTGGCATAAACACCGTTCATCTCAGCGAAGGCATTGACATCACTCAGAAACACGGTCGTCTTGACGATCTTATCCATGCTGCTGCCGCCCGCTTCAAGAATAGCTTTGACGTTATTCAGCACCTGCGCGGTTTGCTCTTTGATGCCACCTGCGACAAAATCCTTTGTCCCCGGCACAACCGCGATTTGTCCCGCTACAAATAGGAAGCCGTTGGCGACAATTCCCTGTGAATAGGGGCCGGCTGCACCGGGCGCTTGATCAGTTGCTACAACTTGTTTGCTCATCAGTTTTTCCTCAATAGTACGGCTAAAAACGAGTATAAGCGGTAATTGTACCGCGTTTTGTTCGAAGCCGTGACTACCGGAAAACTTGATGGACTCTGTAAGTGTTAGTCCGCCAAAATACGATCCAACTCGCCTAAGAAACGGGTGCGATCCAACGGCTTGGGGAAATAAGCGTTGAAGCCGTCATTCATGGCACGCTGCTTGAGTTCGGGCGTATGGAAGGCGGTCATGGCGACACAGGGCAGTCCTGTTAAATCGGACTCACCGCGAATGGCCGTAACCAATTCAAAACCGTCACGCTCTGGCAGTGCCAAATCAATAATCGCAACTGCGTATTGATTCGACATCAAGAAATTCCATGCTTCCTCGGCGTTACCGGCTACATCGACGGCTACATTGGATTGCGACAGCATCCGCGAGACCAATTCCTGCCCATCCGGTTCATCTTCAACGACCAAAATGGAAAATTGTTTGGCACTCATCATCAAACTCCTTTAACGGTCGAATACTAGACATTCGTCCAGTACCCATTTCTCAACAATACGCTCCAAGTTTCCAGTTAAATAACGGCGGTCAACTGGGCTTTTAATTCGGGAATATCAACCACAATATGCATCAACTGCGAAATAAAGCGCGTGGGGTCTAAGGGCTTCGAGATGTGGTTATGGAAGCCCGCCACGATAGCGCGTTCGCGATCACCGGGCATGGTGTGCGCGGTGAGAGCAATTACTGGAATTTCGAGTGTATCACGTTCGAGTTTCAATTCGTTTAAGAGCGCCCAACCATCCATTTCGGGCATCGAAAGATCACTGATAATCAATTGTGGACGGGCAGTACGCACTTTTTGCAGCGCTTCCTGACCACCATTGGCTGTGATGACTTCCGCACCCGCCATCCGTAACAAACGGCTGGCGATTTCCAAGCTATCTGGTTCATCATCCACGACCATTACTCGCCAACCTTGTAACGCGCGGGGTATCGGTGACAACATTCCTCTATAATCCTTCTTCTAATTATTGATACATCTCAGGTTTCAGATTCAGTGGTAACGTGACGACGAAGGTACTGCCCTGACCAATTTCACTTTCAACAGTGATACTGCCCTGCATCAACAACGCCAATCGCTTAACAATCGCAAGACCCAGCCCCGCACCTTGATGTTTACGGGTCGAACTGTTATCCAACTGCACAAAATCATCGAAAATGACATGCTTTTGCGAAGCGGGAATACCAATGCCCGTATCTTGAACTTCAATCACGAGGCGCTCAATAGCCGAATGTACCCGTAAAGTAATCGTGCCGTTTAGCTCGGTGAACTTGAGCGCGTTACCGACCAGATTGAGCATAATCTGCCCTATGCGTTCCTCGTCGTGCAGGATTTGATCCGGCACATCATCATCCACCTCGACTTTGAGGTTCAGTCCTTTTTCTTTGGCTTGGAGGCTCAAATCCGTTCCGATGCCATTGGCAAGGCTGCGCGGTGACATATTGACGGGGACGATCTTCAAGCCGCCGGTCGCAATCCGCGAAATATCGAGAATGTTATTGATGAGGTTCAACAAGCGCTGGCTGTTGGCAATCGAGCGCACTGCCATATGAGAGTTATCGGCATCAAGCTGCTGGCTAAAGAGCATCAAATGTTGAAAGCCGATCATCGCGTTCAAAGGAGTGCGCAGTTCATGGCTCATGGTCGCCAAGAAGAGGTCTTTCATCCGCAGGGCTTCTTGTGCTTCACGGCGGGCTTCACGTTCGTTCGTGAGCAGCGTATCGCGTTCTTGATCTGCATTCTTACGTGCGGTAATGTCCTGATTGACACCTTCTAAACGCAAGGGTGTACCATCTGGCAAGCGCTCGACAATTTGAGCTTTGGCATAAATCCATCTCCAATTGCCGTCTCTGGTTTCGGTACGGAATTCGGCTTCATACTCGGCTGTCTTACCGGTCGCGTAGTTCATGACTTTTTCAAACATCGGGGTCATGTCGTCTGGATGAATATTGCTCACCCGCGTAGGATTCGCGCCAGCCAATTCGCCGGGTAAAAATCCCAACATCTTTTCGTAGCGAGCGTCAAAAAGAGTCGTGTTATTGATGAGATTTGCATCCCATCGACCGAGTTGTGCGATATCCATCGCCAATTCCAAACGTTCCTTCGATTCACGGAGTTCCACTTCAACTTGCTTGCGTTCGGTAATATCATCAAATGTTCCTAGCACGCCGATAATCTCGCCTGCCACATTACGCAGCGGGATTTTGCTGGTACGCAGCCACATTTGTTTGCCGTCAGGGGTCATTTGTTTCTCTTCAAAGTTCAAACGACTGGTACCCGATTCTATAATACTTACATCATCGGCACGAAAAGCATCGGCATCCTCGGGGTAAAAATCGTAGTCACTTTTACCAATAAGGTCGTTCGTTGACTTGATTTTGGCATCCTGAGCGAACAACTGATTGCAACCCACATACTTCGATTCCGTATCTTTCCAGAAGACGCGCACAGGGATGGCATCCAATACAGTTTGAAGTAAATTGCGAGACTCTTGCAGTTCATCCTCTGTATGGATACGGTCAGATACATCAATCATCAAACCGAGCGTACCAATTAACTGCCCATTTTCGTCATAATTAGGCGAATACCATGTCTGCATGTACACATTGCCAGTTTTCTGAATGAATTGAAAACTTTCCCCGGCTAATGCCCGTCGGAGGCCGGCAGTCGCCTCGGAGAAATTCTTGTACAAATCAAAGGCACTCGAACCGATTGCCTCACCCGATTTCAAACCATAGATCGCTAACCCTTTGCCTTCAGACAAAGTGATGATGCCATTTGTGTCTACACCATATAGAATTACTGGCAACTTATCCATCATGGCGCGAAACTTTTGTTCACTGCTATGACGTTCTTGACTCGACAATTGTTCTTTTTCTTGAAGTTGAGTCTCTAAATCCGTAATGCGCTTTCGGAGCTGTTCGACTTGGTCGAGTTCCTGAACAAAACTCACATTAAGTCTCCTGATTACAAAATATGCTTATTTGTTACTGTGATTATCCAATCGTTTCATTAAAAAATTCCATTAAGACAGTCTAGCATTAACTATAAATTCATGAAATTTATGTAAACAGATTCCAAGTACAATAACGGGTAATAGAAATAACGCAGCAGGAAATAATGACCGATCCTAAACCCAAACCACCCAATCTTGATTTGATCCAAATGGTGCAGCAAGCACGGATGATACATGACCGTGAAGCGCTGCCTTCTAACATGAACGCGATTTATTGGATCGAATCCAAACCGTTAACCAGTATGCAAACGGTTACATCCCGCGCAGGTGAGTGGTTGATTGAGACTACTGTTACTGAGGTTGATGCGCTCTGGGTGAAAATCCGGCAAGCGACCGAAGAAGGACGTTTAGGCTACAAATCAAAGGTATCGACATCACCCGCCAAAGGACAAAGAACTGAATCGGCGCGACTGATCGCGGTGCGAACCTATGATGCTGATGATGTTGCTGACGTAGCACGGGTAGAAACCGCATTGCGTGATATAGGCATAACGAATCTGCGCTATGAACGGATTGCTGAAAGTTAAAGCTGGTGATGCAGTAAGGGTTCAGTAGAATGATGACATCAATAACCTTTAGCCTAAAGAGGATACCATCATGTTGAAGATTAAACTTTTGACTATTATCACAGCGATGATACTGGCAGTCGGCTTACTGGTTGCGGTTGCCTTTGCTCAAACCCCTACACCAACAGTCGCGGCTCATCTGAACGAGTCTGCACCCAATCAATTTGGCGAGTTAATTAGTACAGCCAAAGCCAACGGAAAGGCTATTACCTTCGACTTTATTGTGCCGCTGGTGACGGGCGAACGTGTTTGGACGCTGCCCGATGAAAATGCCAAGCGCGACATCTCAGCCATTGGTGCAGATTATGTATGTTTCAGTGAGCCTTGGACTGATGACAGTCGTGAGCGCTGCACCCTATTTAGTAATATCACCAGCATCACGTTTCTAAAATAACTAGGTTAGGAAATCTTCAGATGAGCAACCGAACGCCGCTTGAGCCTGTCATCGTGACCGACCTATTCCCCGATATTCGGCTTGAACTCACTCGCGTTTTGGAGTCACTCACAGATGAGCAGTGGGAGTTTCCAACGGCCTGTACGGGTTGGAATGTGCGCGATGTAGCCCTACACCTACTCGGTACGCGGGTTGGATTACTTTCTGGTATGCGCGACCATGACAGCCAATGGTTCAAAGTCGATGACTTTCAAGAGTTGGTCGAACTCATCAATGCCCAAAATGAGTTGTGGGTCAAAGCAGGCCGCCGCATCAGCCGCCGCTTATTGATCTCGCTGTTGAGTTTTACTAACGAGCAGATTATCACATTCCTCAACACGCTCAATCCGTTGGATGTGGGCGGCGGTGTTGGTTGGACAGGCAACAGCACCGATCCCATTTGGATGCATATCGCCCGTGAACTGACCGAACAGTGGATGCATCACCAACATATTTGCGATGCGGCAGACATCACCAGTTTGAAAGAAGCCCGTTTTATGCAGCCTGTCCTCAGCACCTTTGTGTATGCGCTGCCCCAAACCTATCATGACACTCCCGCATCGCTGGATACGCTGGTCAAGTTGGTGATTAGAGGTGAAGGCGGTGGTACATGGTATCTTGTCCGCGAAAGTGCTGGTTGGCAGCTTTATGCGGACGCTGATCTTGCTGCGACCACCACCATCTCGATGGATTCTGATACCGCGTGGCGCTTGTTTACCAAGGGCTTGGAAGCCGAAACCGTGCGCCAACGTGCAGATGTGGAAGGCGATAGAGTGTTGTTTGAAGTCCTGCTGACAACGGTCGCGATTATTGCTTGACACCGCTCTGTGCGAAAAGTCAGAGGGCGCAGAGCCGTATATCCACATTTGGCTCGACTGGATGAATAAGTACCTCGCTAATTCAACGCTAATTGAATCGCGTATAATCAAGATGCTTGTGAAGATTGGAACAAGGATATTGATCTATGTGGCGTTGGATCGTGCTGGCATTAGGGGCAGTCTTAATCGTGGTGTTTGGTTTCAGCCTGATTGACAACAGTTCTGGCGGAGATGTGAACGCGTCCACACAATTCGCCAGTGTGTCCTCGGATACCACGGGCTATACGCGGGCAATCGAGCCACGTACATGGAACTTTCCGCAGGACTTCGGTGCACACCCCGACTTCCAAACCGAGTGGTGGTATTACACCGGCAATGTGACAACCGATGACGGTCATCGGTTCGGCTACCAATTCACCATTTTCCGCCGTGCCATCCAACCACCCGATAAAACGGTTGCCAGCACATCCGAGTGGCGAAGTAACCAGATTTATATGGCGCATTTCGCGGTATCCGATATTGGTGGCGGGCAATATTACCATGTGCAGCGCTTTAGCCGCGCAGGTGCGGAACTGGCAGGCGCGACGGCTGATCCACTGTATCATGTGTGGATAGAAGACTGGCAGATCAAAGCTGATGATGCCAGCGCTAAAAACACCACTATCAAAGCTGATGCGGGACAATTCGCGGTTGATTTGAACCTCGAACAGATCAAACCACCTGCGCTGCAAGGTCAAAATGGACTCAGCCCCAAGAGCGATGAACAGGGCAACGCCAGTTACTATTATTCGCTCAGCCGATTGCTAACCAGCGGCAGCATCCGCATCAATGACCAAACTTTTACAGTGAACGGTACGACGTGGAAAGACCATGAGTTCAGTACCAGTGCGCTGGGTGGAACAGCTCAAGGTTGGGATTGGTTCGGCCTCCAACTGGACGATAATCGTGAGTTGATGTTGGGGCAAATCCGCTTGCAAGACGGCGGACATGAACCGGCATTCGGTGGCATTCTTGTTGAAGCTGACGGCAGCACGCGCTATCTGAAAAGCACAGACTTCACATTAGAAGTCACTAATGAGTGGAAAAGCCCGCATAACGGCGCGACCTATCCAGCAGGTTGGAATATCACAGTCAACACAGGTGATCCACAACCCCTCAAAATTTCCCTCAAACCCTTACTTGCTGACCAAGAATTACACGGCAGCGGTAATGTCGATTATTGGGAAGGCGCGGTACAAATCAGCGGTGACCAAACGGGTTACGGTTATGCTGAACTGACCGGCTATGTGCAGGCCATGACAGGAAGATTCTAAAGGCTAAAATCGTCAATGACATTGGAAACTTTCTATTGTGGAGAAATAAAATATGAACATTGCTATTCTGGGTACAGGCAACATCGGCACTACACTTGGTAAAAAATGGGCTAAGGCGGGACATAGGGTTTACTTCGGGACACGCAATCCGCAAAAGACTGAAATTCAAACATTGGTTAAATCATTGGGTACAAACGCACACGCAGCGTCCCATGAAGAGGCGATTGGTGCAGCAGAGGTTGTGCTTTTTGCCGTTCCCGGTAACGCTATGGATGAAACCATCACCGCCAATGCGGCTGCTCTAGCTGGCAAAATTATCATCGACGCGGCAAACAAAATTACGTCGCCCGTGATCAACAGCTTTTCAACATTTACGACACAAGTGCCGACGGCGAAACTCTACCGTGCCTTTAACACTTACGGTTGGGAGAATTTTGAAACACCCCTACTGGATTCTGATCTATTTTATTGCGGCACAGATGGCGATTCACGTACCTCAGTCGAAAATTTGATCGCAGATGTGGGGCTTAATCCGGTTTATCTGGGTGGTACAGACCAAGTAGAGTTGGTGGATAGCATTCTCAAATTGTGGTTCGCGCTGTCCGGTGTTCAGAAAAAAGGACGGCATCTGGCTTTCAAGGTATTGACAGCTTAACTTTTGCTAGCAAAGGCAAAAAATTGAGGGAAAAAGGCGTTTGATAAACGCCCTTTTCTTTCACTTCATTTTAAGGGAACTGAATATCACTAATTGGATTGACGCTGCTGAACTCACCCTTTGAAGAGTCAAAGACTTCGTCAACGGCGACATCACCAATTTTTCCGGTCAGGTGAAAGCTGTAATCGCCGGGTTGGGTGGGGATTAAATCAGCCGTGTAATTGCCGGGTGAATTGTAGACGGCGCGCAGCTTCAAGACTTTGCTCTTGCCACCGTAGCTGACTTCAAGTTGAAGGGATTCATCCAGACCTTCGACGGGCTGCTCGTCTGTGCCATGCGTATTAATTTCAAGTTCGGGGCCGTTTAGCAAATTGGTATAAGCAGGCTCAACACGCCAGCCAAAAACGATCTCGTATTTACCATCGCCGACTTCGCGGCCTTCATGGGCTGCAACCGTTGCGAATAGGGCTACAATAACGACCAACACAACACCTAACCGTCCAAACTGCTTCATAACTCTGACTCCTTATATTTCCGAAAACAAAATACAAATGACTCAGGCTGTATCGCCTGTTCATTCCAAAGAAATTAGTGGTGACAATCCTCATCACCAGCGGATTGATGCGCGGCAACCAAAGCCGCTTGAGCATCCTCAAAGGTCATAATTTGCCCACCGAAGCCCTGCTGAAATTTGAGCGCGTCCTCAGTGCAGGCAAAACACAAATAATTGGGCTGGCAGCACAGGGTAATATCCGAATTGACGAGGTAAGCGGCAGTTCGGGCATTCACCATACGCCCATATATAAATTCTTTTGCCAGAACGGAGATTGCTTGGATGCTATCGGATAACAGCAAAATGCCACAGTGCGGGCAGCAGGCATAAAGCGGTTCACCGGATGCGGTTTGAATAATGACCTGCGTGCGTTCGGAGATCGGAGCATCACACAAGCGGCACACTTGTAAAGCACGGGTATGACGTGGACGCGCTGCCGGACGGATGACCCCACCGTGTACCTTCTCAACCTGACCGGACTTCACCAAGTGATCGAGATCACGGTGAACGGTCATGACCGAGACACCCAAACGGCTGACGAGTTCGTCAATCGAGAGCGACGGACTCTCGGTGAGCCAGCTTAAAATGAGGTCTTGTCGGGCGGTGGGTAATTCAGTCATAAAGCAAATCCCATAAGATTTCGTGATAATCTGTTAGGTTTAACATTTTATATCATGCTTTATCAGGTTGATATGTGACAAAAGTCACGAATTAACGGTTTACTCAGGCGATGTTCATAAATCAACGAATGGCAAAGTTGGCAGCAATTTCGGCAATGGCAACGTGTTTTTATGGGAAATGAGGCGCTGCTTTAGCGCACCTACGGGAAAAACCCCGTCCTTACAAGCAAATCTTTTGGCAAATTTGGCGAAAACGGTGAAGGGGACTGCCGCCGCCATCTTTGCCAAATAGACCCCTAACCCCAGCCCTTTCCCCATAGTAATAGGGCAAGGGAGAAAGACAAGCCATTCGATATATATGGTATTCGAAATGAGAATGAAACGGGTTACATTTTGGAAGAACATTTGGTAACTCTTTGCGGAGGTCGGCACTAACCAATTTGAGGGAGGAAATGAGCAGTGAAGGTTGGTCAATCGTTAGTAAATGGTATGCCGACAAACCTCATACAAACCAGATGAGGTGATAATGACGGACAGCAAGAATAATGTCCTACCATCAAGTACGATAGGCACATGCATTTGATCTCTGTATCATATGGTGTTGGCTAATCAAAATCCTCACCCCCCCCAAAAACACAGGGAGGGGAACCAAGACGGGTGTTTGAGAGAGAAAGTAATGCCAAGTATTAAAAAGTGTCGTCTCCTAAAATTTCATAGCAGAGGGGAGCTAAGGCTTTAATTCAGGGAGCAAAACCAATTCGCCAACAGCATCTGTATCATCGAGTCATTTATTATGAGCTAAGAGTCTCATCAGGCAGATAAAATGCGCTACAATAGGGCGAAAAGCTCAGTACATTTAGGGAAGCGCAGGCATGACCAAACACAATAAACAGCGGCCTCTTCCACCGCCACAGAAGATGCGCTTGAAGGAAAACCATAGCTGGCAAGCTCCGGCGGGGTTTAAGATTGTGGTATTAGATCGCGGTGCGGTGAGCTTCAATATCCCTGAGAAGTGGTTTGTGGCGAAAACGGATCCGACATTCGAGATGCACAACGCGGCTCCGCCCAAAGATGACGCACGGCTTTCGGTAACCTTCTTCCGGACGCAGCCGGGGATTGATTGGACAGGCTTACCGATTAATACACTGCTGCAAAAATCAATGACGGATGTCACCGACCGCGATACGGTGGGAACCAGCGCGATTACCCGTGTGCCGCGCGAGGACATTGAATTGGTTTGGGCTGAACATCGCTTCATTGATCCGGTGGAAAAACCGCGCGAAGCCTTTACGCGGGTGACGCTGGCGCGAGGGTTTGATATTCACGCCATCATCTCGTTTGATTATTGGGTGAATCAGGCGGCGCAGTTCCGACCTGTATGGAATGAGATGATCCGGTCGCTGCAAATCGGACGCATCATCGCTGATCCGACGAAGGGCGAAACGCTGCATTAGGAATTGAACCGCAGAGCCGATACCCCTAACCCCAACCCATAGTAACAGGGGAAGGGAGAAATACAGGGTATGCGATGGGTGAATTTCATAGCAGGCATAGAGTAGAGATTTAGATTTTACATATAACACGTTGGAGAATATGGTCATGCAATACACAGAAAACGGCCCTTTGGGTTATTACTTTGAAGAGATTGAAATTGATAAGCCGCTGGTTTCACGCGGTCGCACGATCACCGAATCGGACATTGTGCAGTTCGCGGGGCTGACAGGCGATTACAACCCCATGCACACCAACGCCGAGTATATGAAGACGCATCCGATGGGGCAACGGGTGGCACATGGAATGCTGACGCTCAGTTACGCGGTCGGGCAGTTGTATCAATTGGGTTTTATGGAACGCACGGTGCTGGCTTTCCGTGGATTGGAAATGAAGTTCAGCCTGCCAGTGGTAATCGGTGATACGATCCACGTCCGATTGACCGTCAAAGAGAAAAAAGAGATGAAGCGCTTGGGCGGCGGCAACGTGATTGCGGAAATCAAAATCCTCAACCAAAATGGCAAAACAGTGCAATCGGGTACAATGGAATTGCTGCTGGCATCCAAACCAGCGGAGTAAGTGAGGGCAAACTTGGCTGTGCCTAAAGCGGATGAGGAATATCATCTGCTGCAATTCACAAACCTCAACGAAGCGGCAGCATTTGTCGCTGCCCTGTCGCGGTTTTTGTCCAGCCCACGAGGCGGCAAATACTTGCGACCATCGGCGGCGGCTGAAGTGTGGAGTCATGTGGAGGGTGAGGCTGAGGCGATTGAACACATCGAAATCTACATGAACGGCCCGGCGATTGCGGCGGAGAAGGATGTCTTTACAAGCCCCTCATGGATGGAAACGCGGCGCGGCGCTCAGATGCCCTCGGATTGCGTCCTGCTGATTGGCGCGGCAGGTGCGGAGACATGGGGCATGGAAGAAGCCCAATGGCATATTCTGTCTGAGCGGTGATACCAAAATTAAAAACAAATACCGGACACGGCGTGCCGTGTCCCTACAAAAACCTATTTTCTTGTGGACAAATATGTATCGTTTGCATCTCTCAATGAAAACCTGAATTTTCAGATGCGCTAAGGCAATTAATTAGCGATCAATACCGGCGTGGCTTCTTTGATGATGGGCAAAGTGAAGATGAAGGATGAGCCGCGATCCGGTTCACTTTCGACCCAGATGCGCCCGCCATGTGCCTCGACTGCCAAACGGCAAAAAGCTAATCCCAGCCCTACCCCTTTGGGTGCATCTTTATATTTGACGCGGCTGAACTTTTCAAAGATTTTGCCCTGCATATTGGGGGCAATTCCCGGCCCTGAGTCATTGACCATGATGCGAACCGCGTTGGTGACGGGGCGCGCGGAAAGGGTGATCTGCCCGCCCATGGGCGTGTATTTGACAGCGTTTTCCATGAGGTTGGTGATGACGCGTAAAACCATATCGGCATCACAGGTCAGCAGCGGCATTTCGTCAGGAAAATCCAGCTTGAGCCGTTGTTCCGACTCATGGATGAGGGGATGCACCAATTGGGCAGCTTCCGCCAGCAGCGCATGAATTGAAATTGGCTTGGCATCCAGAACTGCTTTGCCTTCTTCCAAACGTTGAATATCGAGCAAGCTTTCGATCAAGCGGGTGAGCTGTTTGGTGCTGCGGATGCCCACGTCCATCAAGTCTTTAACGACTGACGAATTTTCCCGCGCTAGCAGTTTATCCAACGTGACTATGCTGCTGTAGATGGTGTGCAATGGGCCGCGCAAGTCATGATAGACCATCGAGGTCAGGTCCTGGCGTAACTGTTCTAACTCCATCTGGGCGGAGATGTCTTCCTCAACCCACACAATCACATCATCTTGATCCAGAAACAGGCGACGCGCTCGCACATTCACCGGAATATCTTCGCCTTGTTTGGGAAAGGCGGTGGTACGGAACACGACCTCTTTGCCTTCTTGCAGTGAGCCAAAACGGTTACTACCAATGGGGCCTGTTCCCAAACGGTGAATGGCGGTAATACCCTGCTGAATGAGATCAGCGCGAGTGTACCGTAGAAATTCGCAGGCACGGCGGTTCACATCAATGATATAGCCGTCCATATTGGTGATAATCATCGGGACGATGGATTCCTCAAACAACCACTTATAGCGGGCTTCATCTTTGGGGATGGCGTTCATCTCGACGGCATTACCCACCGAGGCGCTGAGCATATCCACCACAGCAGTCAGCCAATCCACGATGCCCGCCTCAAAATAATCCACTTGCGGATGAATAAGGGCCAACACGCCGTACATGTTGCCATTCTTTTCCAATGGCAGACCGATAGCTGATCCAGCGCGGAGTTCGTCGGGGGTGGTTTCAAGCTGCGGCCAACGCTGATCTGTGCCGATGTCGTGAATGACGATGATACGCCGACCGTGATGTACACGACCGATTAAGCCGCGCGTGATGAGTTCTTGCCAGAGCGCATAACGACCTTCAAGATTACCCTGTGGCCCTAGAATCAGTTTGTTATTGACGCGGTCATCTTTATGAAAGGTGATGAGGCAGCCATGTTTCGCGCCGATGGTTTCGGCAGAGGATACGAGGGCGGTTTGGAGAATATTCTGGAGGTTTGCCTCTTGATCACGTAGGGTACGGCTCATTTTATAGAGGGCATCCAAACGCTGGCGTTCGGTCAACATAGCAATCCTCAACAATTCCCGTCACGCCATCAGCGAGTGTGACAAGGACAACATACGTAACCTTGCTTTGTCATTTACCGTTACAATAAACCTTTGATCGTACTGAAATATGACAGCGTTTTATTGAGACGCTGCTAGCCCATATTGCTGCTAACCCTTTAAGCGCTTCACTTCTGCAATCAGGTTATCAAAGGTCTTTTTACGGTCAGCACTGTTGTACTCGACAACAGAGTGTTTCTTCAATTCCAGCGGCATATCATCTACGGGCGCGTATAACACTGGGACAATGGGCTTTTCGCGGTTGAAGAAATAGCGATAAGCCAAACGTGTATAGCGCGATTCAAGTGCCTCCGGTGAGACAACCACTACTAACACTTTGCACTCCGAGAGCGCCTGTTCAACGGCAATCATCCAATCATCGCCGCCTTGTATCAGATATTGGTCAACCCACACTTTTAATCCGGCATCCTGCATGAGCGCCATCATTGGCACGATGATCGACTGCCATTCAGGGCGAGCATAAGTGATAAAAACGTGATCAATAAGCGCACCCGATTGCAAGCCTGTGCCGAGCTTGCTGGTCTGACGTTTGTTGTTGGTCGTCACCGATTTATTATCAGCCGTTTCGCGCTGTAGAAATTCCTTGGTGCTGGGAATCGCACGTTTATCGGCTTCGCTTTCATTTCGTACATCATCAGGCTGCCATGTGAAACGCAGTTCAATGGTGGCGGCAACGTTGATGACATCATTGGAGTGTATAGGCTGCGGGATTTTGGCCTGCAACACCGTTCCATTAAGGGCTGTGCCGTTGGTCGAACCCTGATCCTCAATCTCGTAGGCATTATCTCGCCAGCGCAGGATCAGATGTACGCGGCTGATAGCTGAATTGGCAACGACAATTTCGTTGTTTTGATCACGACCAATGCGAACCGTCTCTTGTTCGAGGGCAAAAACCTCACCGATTTTCATGCCAGCAGTCGCCACCAAATAGGGATGCGATTTGGCGGTAGGTTTGTCGATATGCTTGGGAGCCGACTGGGTATTGATCTTCGGTAGTTCGACTTTTGCAGGGGCGCGGTCATATTCCAGCGTGACATTATCACCCAATTCGATCACGTTACCCGGTTTGAGCAGCCACCCGCTTTTGAGGCGCTGCCCACTGACGAATGTGCCGCGCACCGAGTTCAGATCATGCAGTTCATAATCTGCCATCACGCGAATCAGGCGGCAATGTTCACGGCTCACATCGTTATCTTGGATGATGATTCCGTTCTTCATGCCACTGCCGACAGTGACAATTTCACCATCAAGATCGAAAATTTTGCCGGGTTGTGGACCGCGCCGCATCACTAGACGTGTCATAATATCAATTGCCTACAGAATGAAATTCTTCCCCCACCCATATCTTAGCAGAGATGTGGTCATCAGAATAACAAAGATCACGTATATTCAGACAAACGCATACAAAAAACCCTGCTAGCGTAGGGATGCAGCAGGGTTTGGATCTGTTTTAAGCTTTAGAAGGGGCTTTTATACCCCTTCACTCTGCACCGTTTCATGAGCCAGTAGTTGGGCTGGCGGTTATGGTTGGTGTCGTCGTCGGTGTTGAGCTGGGTGACACTTTGGTAGCAGTGGGCGGCAAGGGTGTCGCGCTAGCCGGAACAGTCGTCGCAGTCGCAGCGATGGTAGCAGGTACAATAGTGGCTGCCGGAGCGATTTGTGCAGTGGATTCGGGCGTGACTTCGCCAGTCGCCTCTCCAGTTGCTTCTGCTGTTACTTCAGCCATAGCTGTTAAGGTGACGATGAAGTTCTGTTGTTCCACAACAGCGGTCGCGGTCTGTTCGACTTCACTATAAGGATTAGGCGACGCAGTGGGCGATGGCAGCGGTGTAGGCGAGGCCACATAAGCCGGAATGGCAATGTTGGAGATCAACATATCCACAATCGAGTTTTGTACCAGATAAACGGTCTTGATGTCGTCGTTCACCAGCACATAATAACGTGGGGTGGTGGTTGCCTTGTTACCAACCTTGACACTATAAGTCTTGCCATCCGAGTCGGTCAAAGCCATGGTGTACTTGGGTTTATCCAAGCCATAATCCGCCAACTTATCGGTTTCAAACTTCTCGATAGCAGTTAAGGAGGCCAGATTGCTCATCATGCCGACCGCTTTAGTCTGGTCAGTGGCAAGCTGCTGGGTATTAGTGGCTTCGCTGACGGCCCATACACTGGCGGCATCTTTGGTCATGACCACTTTGGTGTTATCTGTAGTGTTGACGATTTCAAAGCGCACAATTTTGCTCTGGGTATCAACGGTATTAATATCCGGGAAGAGTGGGCCAGCCGTTTGGGGGGTTGCAGTCGGCGTACCCGTAGTGACGGTCAAGCCTCCCGGTTGGTTACTCAGTACAATCACCGCCACAATGACGATGATACTCACTAGACCTAAAAAGAGCGTTCCACGATTCAAACGCATGATGCAAATTCTCCTCGCAACATCTGTGATGTTCCGGTACAGGTTAAAACGTTATCAAATTCTGAGAGTGGTCATCATGAATATTAGCGAAGAGATATATTATATACCGTCCCTATATTGCAAATTACATGGTGTAGGGACGCGATACATCGCGTCCGCTGAACCATTTAGACCACTCGATGCGTTATGAGGGCAGTCACTTTTTGCCCTCTCAAGCTTATTGTCTAAGATGCCATCCGTTTTTCTCGACCCGTCCACCACACAATAATTCCGATCAGCAGTACACCGAACGGCAGCAGGATGATGAGTCCGAAGTTGACGGTACGCGCCATCTGGCTGTCCATCACAATCGGCTGATCCTGCGGTTTCTGCGCAGTCTGGAGTTGTGGAATCTTGCTAAAGAAATTATCGAAATTGGTTGTCCAGAACAGGCTGCGAGCCGCAATTTCCAAGTCCAGCACATTCGCGCTGAGCAGCGAGGCATATTGGTTGCTGGGCGCATATTGGCTGCCCACCAACACGATACGCGCACCGGTCTTGGTGTTTTCGGCAGAGGCCATCAGCACGAATGGGCCTTTGGCATCGGCATCAGTCGCAGTGTACTGGCTGGTGTCGGTTGTTGATAAAATCTTGGGATCGGTCTTGGCGTAAGCATCCTTACCGGATTTCACTAATTGGCTAACAGTTACATCAGTTGGTGTTGTTGGAGCGACATCAATACTGTGCGGGGTCTCAAAGATCATGAAAGCCTGTTGGCCTGCAAAATCTTTGGTGATGTACTGGCTGCTGTCAAAATCGACCGCCGCAGGATAGAAAGGTGATTGGTTGGTAGCGGCCTGTACCTGATCTAAGATGACATTGTTGGCGAAACGCACACCAAAACTGTTATACAGATAGGTACTGAGGTTATCAGCGGTTGCCAGCGAAGGCTTGCCGTCCGCGTTCAAAGGCGCGGCGAAGACAATCAGCTTACCGCCCTTATCCAGATAATCGGTGATGAACTTGACTTCGGCATCAGGCAGAGCCGAAGCGCCACCCGCGATGACCAGTACTTCACCGTCCACAGCGGGATCGTTCAACTTAACGGCACTGTTGGGCGCGGTTAGGTCAATCAAGTTCACTTCTTGCGTCTTCCAGTTGAAGCGGTTGGTCAGTTGATCATTCAGTTGGGAAAGACCGGAGTCGCTGGTATCAGTCAGCTTCAGACCACCTTCCACCGACATAAAGTAGGCATGGAAGTTGCCGGATGCCGCCACACGCATAATGGCGTTGGTCAGATTTTCCTGATTGGTCAGGGAAACAGGTTGAGCTTTATCCACCTGCGGCTGACCATTGGCATCCAAGGGAACGACTGCCAACTGACCGTTACTGGTGATCTTATACTGTTGAGCGACACCGGGTGTCTTGTCGGGATCAACAAATTCGTAGGTGATTTTGTTATTGCTGGTTTTGGCGTAGTCATCGAACAGGACAGTATCCTGATCTTTTTGGCTGGCCTGAGCGCCGGTGTAGAACGCGAAAATCTTAATGTTCGGTACTTTTGGCTCAACTGCCAGACCTGCGATGGCCTGCCGGGTTTGGTCATTCAGCGAGAAGGTATCACGCTGGGTAAGGTCAGCCCGGATGTTGCGACCTTTAACCACGCTGTAGATGGCAATCAAGGCCGCCAGAAACAGGATCGTGACGATGATGGTCGTACCGCCATAACGCGCGGTGCGTCCGGTGAGTATTGAACGAACTTGGTCAGGAGCCATGAAACCCCAAACAACAATCGAGAGTATGGCTAATCCCAAGCCGCCCCAACCCACCACGCTCACCGAAGCTTGCGTCAATGCTGAGACGATGGCGATAATCAAACCGATAGCCGCCAGAATCAGCATGTAAAACGGCGGGATAAAAGGCTCTTGTTCGTCAAGGTTTGGATTTGGTGTTTGAGCTGTCATGATCTCCACCGCCTTACTTCTACAATCCGCGTCGTGATGAACAGCGCGGCGACAATCATAAATACAAAATAGAGAATATCCTCGGCACGGATGACACCGTTGAGCATGGTCGAGTCATAATGGGCTTGGAAACCCAGTTCACGGATGAACGAACCAAGGCCGGGGTTTACATTGGGTAAGTTGCCGATGGCACTGGCGGCGACTTCAGCCAAATACAGTACCAGTACTGAGGCGGCTCCAAGGAACGCCGCGACTACTTGATCTTCAGTCACGGCTGACCAGATGAGCGTGACAGCCAATGCTGCGCCACCATACAACCATGCGCCGAAGTACATGCCGAAAGCACGTCCGGTATCGGGAACGCCAACGACTGTCAGGACAACGTAGTAGATTCCGGTGAGCAAGAGGATGACGGTGTAATAAGCCCAGACCGCGAGGAATTTACCGATGATGAATTGTGCCTCGGTAATGGGCATGGTCATCAGGACTTCCAACGTACCTTCGCGGGCTTCTTCTGAAAGTAAGCGCATGGTCAGCAGCGGGGCGACCAAGAACAGCAAGAAGGTCAGCACACTCGGAATGTAGTTGACTGCATCAGCCGGTGTTTGCTGGCTCTGGGCGGCCTGACTGAGACTATTGCTAAAGAGCAAACCGAAGAACAACAGCAGTGCAAAAGCGATGGCATAAGCCACCGGCGACCGGAAGTATAACCCCAGTTCACGCTTGAAAACGGCAAATATCTGCCTCATGACACAACCTCACTTTCTTCGGTCTCCGTCTCGGGGACAGGTATTTGTTCTATTTCTTCATCATTTCGGCGCGTGACTTCGAGGAAGATTTCTTCCAGATTGACAGCCAACGGGCGCAGTTCAATCAAATCCCAACCTTTGGCAATGACGGCGCGGGCAATCGCCGGACGCGGGTCAGTGCGCGGGTTGACGGGTTCAGCGATGATGCCATCGTTAGTGGTGCTGACGGTGGCGCTGGCGACTTCTGGCAGTTCTTGAATAGTGGGCAGCGCATCAAGTGGCGGCACGTTCAAGCGCAGCAGTACACGTCCACCGCGTTCAAGGCTGGCACGGAGTTCGCTAGGCGAACCTTCTGCCGTAATTTGCCCGTGATTGACAATGATAATGTTGTCGCAAACCTGTTCGGCTTCCGAGAGGATGTGGGTGCTGAACAGCAGTGTGTGCTGCTTTCCCAAATCGCGGATGACCTCACGCAGTTCCAATACCTGAAACGGATCGAGACCGATAGTGGGTTCGTCGAGGATCAGCACTTCGGGGTCATGCAGTAGGGCTTGCGCCAGACCGACACGCTGCCGCATACCTTTGGACAGGGTGCGGATGCGGCTGGCAGAGCGATCCTTCAGGCCGACCCGTTCCAACACTTCCATCGACTTATCACGGCGATTTTTTACCCCACGTATCTCGCCCATGTACATGAGATAGGCCAGCGCGGTCATATCGCGGTAGAGCGGTACGCTTTCCGGCAAATAACCTACCCGCTTGCGGACTTCCATGCTCTGTTCGAACACGTCGTAACCCGCGACAATCGCCTTGCCAGATGTTGGCGGCAGAAAGCCCGTCAGCATCCGCATCGTGGTGGTCTTTCCAGCGCCGTTCGGCCCCAGAAAGCCCGTCACTTGGCCGGGTTTGGCGGTAAAGGAAATACCCTTAACCGCAGTCGCCTGACCATATTTCTTAACCAAATCGTGAACTTCTATCATGACCTACACTTCTTTCCCAAACAGCAAATGTGATTGAGGTTTAACTGCCAACGTTCCAGCCTAACGCGATGAGATGAGAAAAGTCTCAGTATTTGATGAAAGCCCATTCATAATGAAATTCATCTCGAAATTTTGACCGGACGCGACGGGGCATTATATTCTGAGGTACGAAAAAATGCTAGCAGCTTTAGTGTGTTGCTCATAGAGGGCTATCATAGAAATTAAAAAGACCGCAGCTTTCGCCACGCCCTTGATATGAAAACGTCCAATTACACCACCTGTAGCTACACAAATATATTTACTGGGTGGTCTGGGTCGGTTGCCGATAAACCAATTTAGGGTTCAGCTTGGCAAAAGCCGCCTCATATTTCTTATTGCGGAAGGTGAACTTCTTGCCATCAATCGAACGGACGGCTAAGTCTTCCTTGCCGACCAACATTGCTGCCGCGAAATAAAAGATAATACCTGCCGCAATCAGGACGATAAACACAATATGCGGAACGTTGGTGAAAGCCGTACCACCTAATGCCGCCAATAGACCAATGCCGCCAAGTATCACAGGCGCACAACCCACCCCAATCACAACCCGATTGATGACAGCTTCTTGCTTAAGTTCTTTTTCGCAATCTTTGCAAACACCGACGCTAAACGACAAGTCACGATAGGTATCAACTGTTTTGATACGTCCTGTCATCGAGAGGCTGGTTTTCGAGTCAATTTTATCAGCTTGATTGACGCGCCAGTTCAGTTCGGCAGGTTTAGCCGCGCAGTTCGCACACAAATTAGGTAGTTGATACTCCACATTGATACGGCGATCCTTCATAGTCATCGATAAACTCGCTTGGAAATAACCGCTTGTATACTTCGATTATATGTTTGCTGTTAACAGGCGAATCTTAAGAAAACAATTTATAGAAATCAAAAAGAGCGCAGCTTTTGCCACGCCCTTCGATCACTAAATCTAAAACTACACCGCTAGATAATCGCGCAATTGACGGGCGCGGCGTGGATGACGCAGGCGGCGCAACGCACGACCTTCGATTTGGCGGATACGTTCGCGGGTCAGGCCGAACTTCTGACCCACTTCTTCGAGGGTGTAGCAGCGTCCGTTCTGCAAACCAAAGCGCAAGCGCAGGATGCGGGCTTCGCGCGGCGTGAGAGTCGAAAGCACTTCTTCGATCTTCTCGCGCAGCAGGTTATCATGGGCGCTTTGCGAAGGGGTCAGTTCGCTGTCATTCTCGATGAAGTTGCCAAGTTCGCTGTCCTCATCTTCACCGACCGGATGCTCCAAGCTCAAGGGCTGCCATGAGACACGCAGCATCCATTGGATTTTACGCGGTTCACATTGCATTTCCTTGGCGATTTCGTCAGGTGTGGGTTTGCGTCCGTATTCCTGTTCCAGTTGACGTGCCACGCGGTACAAACGGCGGATGCGGTCACTCATATGGACAGGTACACGGATGGTACGGCCTTGATCGGCAATTGCGCGGGTGATGGTCTGGCGGATCCACCATGTGGCATAGGTGCTGAAGCGGTAGCCGCGACGATAATCAAACTTCTCAACCGCTTTCATCAAACCGAGGTTGCCCTCTTGGATCAGGTCAAGGAAAGGTACGCCGCGTGACATATATTTCTTGGCGATGGACACCACCAAACGGGTGTTGGCTTTGATGAGATGTTCGCGGGCATCCATACCATCAGAAGATTTGGCCTGCCACTCGGCAGCTTTCTTATGCTGAGGGTCTTTACGCAGCTTGCGTTCGCACTCGTCGCCGAGTTCCAAGCGCTTCGCCAAGCTGATCTCTTCCTCGGTGTTGAGCAAGGGAACACGCGCCATTTCCTTCAGATACAGGCCGACCGCGTCGTTCGAGAGCATCCCGCTCACGTCGTAGTCGTCCATATCCTCGTCATCACTGACTTCTTCATCGGCATCGTCTTCCGTGAAGTCGTCTTCATAAAAACTATCGTCATTATCTGAGGCAAAAAAAGAATCTTCACCGGGCTCTGCATCTATCGAACTACTAAAATCATCTTCTTCAAAAAAATCATTCCCTGTAACAAAATTCAAACCTTCATAAGGCTGTTTTTCGTAGGCCACAGGTCACGCTCCCCCTGCAATAGATAAAATATACGAAAATTCAGACTACTTGAGAAACTGCTTCAACCCTGCTAGGCGCGGGTCGATGACATCCAAAGAGCAATCACAGGTGGTGTAGTTGAGGTTCGTACCACACTCTGGGCAGAGTCCTTTGCAATCTTCACGGCAGAGGATGCCGTTAGTGGCTGCAATCATGACTTCTGCACGTAACAAAGGCGCGAGATCGAGAATCGCATCTTCAAGAACACTGAACTCGGAAGTCGATGAGGCTGGATACGCATATAATTCTTCTACGTTAATTGTGACATTTTCTGTCACAGGGTCTAGACAGCGATAACATTCACCGGTAATTCCGGCTTCCAGTTTTCCCTGCACCAGAATGCCTGCCGCAGTCCGGCTCAGGCGGATAGGACCACGGACGTAATCAACTGTGAGATCCTCGGCTACTCTTAACGTTGGGACATCAAAAACAGAGTCATGATTTGCTCCCGGCCCCGCGGCGAGAAGAAATCCGACGTTTATTTTTAAAACCCGATTGCTAACGTAAGTGTTCACCGACTCAACTCTGGTTAAAATGTCTACAAAACATAACAAAACACGTAACTTATTTACGAATTATATGAGAAATAAAGCATCTGTGTCAATATATGTGACAAGCAATTATCCCAAATTTCCCACATTTTTCATATTGTGACACACTTTGTCACAACTTGACTACAGGACTAATGTACTATCCTCACCCTTAACAGTAAGGCAAATTTACGTTTTGAAGTTATGAGAATTTACGAATTTTTTGTTACATCAACTTTTCTCATAATCAAAATCGGAAATTATGCTTTGTTGAGGCTTGATCCCAATTGCTATAATCGGTATACATTGATCTTTAAAATTTATTGAAACACTTTTCAGTTTGAGATAAAAACTGCTTATTCCGCCCTTCGGTTTTTGAACAGTGATGAACATGCCAAAATTGATAACGGATGTCGTTCGTCAATCCAAGCAACAACTACAAAACCTCAGCCAACGACAACAGGTTGTACTGGTCGGACGGGCTGCGACCGGCATTTGGAGTACCTTACGCGCATGGGGTTTCCATGATCGGGTGATACTCATTCCCGCCAACACCTGTTACATTGTGTTATGGGCAGTCCTTAAAAGCGGTAATATTCCACTGTTGGTGGATGTTGACCCACACACAGGTAATATCACCACCGCGCAGTTAGAACCGCATCTCGCGTCACATCCGGCGGCGGTTATCCCCTGCCATATGTATGGCTTGCCTGCGCCGATGGACTCTATTTGCCATTGGGCGCAAACTCACGACATTAAAGTCATCGAAGACGCGGCACTGGCTTTGGGGGCGATGGTCGATGAACGACCCGCTGGCAGTTGGGGCGATGCCAGCATCTTCAGTTTCGGCTTAGGCAAGATTGTGGACAATCAAGTCGGTGGCGCGCTGCTCACCGATGATCTGTTATTGGCACAGGAGGTGTCTCGGCTGCTGGCAGAAGCCCCCGTTTGGGATGATTCGTTCATGGCGCTCACCAACCAGTGGAATGGCTTGTACTGGTCGCTGCACCAATACGAATCACAAAACCCGCGCCTTCTGGATTTGTATCCGCCGTTGTTCGACTTGTACAGCGACCTAGCCGTTTATCAACTCGCCGCTGATGATTGGGCGGATTTGCCTGCTCTGCTACGCGACCTTCCACAAAATTTGGCGCACCGCCATCAACTCGCCGCACTTTATGATTCACAGTTAGAAATAACAAACTTAAAAAACAGCCCATTTTTGCCGCCGCTAGCACGCCCTACAGGTAGCATTTTGTGGCGCTATCCGCTGCTGCTACAACCCGAAGTGCGCGATGATCTTTTGGCCTATCTGTGGGAACAGGGCATCCATGACGCGACCCGCTGGTATCCCCCGCTGCGCCCCATGACAACCACTCTCGCAACGCAAATCACACAGCCTCTAACACCCGTCGCTGACTCACTGGGCGCTTCGATTATCAACCTGCCCTTGGATGAGAATGTTGACCAAAGCGATGTACGACAAATCACCCATCTGATCCACGAGTTTATGGATATTTTGTAACCCTAAGCAGATTGATCTTCTCCCTCAATTGTTAGGGAAACCTTTCACAATATTGACAAAAGAGTCGTTTCAACCAAGAGTATGAAGAACGTAAACCTAAAGTAATTCACATATTACAAATACAAAAATTGGGCATTCATAATTCGCTGCGGGTGTTCAATATTGCTAACACAACAACCAAACCCTTCCAAATCTGTCGATAAAAAACGTTCTGCTGACATAAAGGGATATGGCACAACATATACACTCGTGACTTGCGCGATTCTTGATCAAATATTCAAAATTTAGCAATGCAATGGGGATGTTCTACGATGAAAACCCAGGCTGAATGGAATGCCGAACATGACCGATTAGTAGGCTTGCTGGATCAAGCAACAGCGGAACTTAAAAAATATCCCGGTGTGATTTCGGTTGAAATAGGTATCAAGGAAACAAACAAGCAGCTTACCAAAGAAGCGGCTTTCCGCGTCTATGTGCAGCAGAAAACCCCTCAAGATCAACTCGCGCCCGACGAAAAAATCCCTGATGAAATCCTCGGTGTTAAAACCGATATTATCCAGCAAAGCGCACTCTCCCAAACCTCGAATGATAGCAAGTTCCGCCCGATAAAAGGCGGCATTCAAATCCGCAATGATAAAGAAGAAACCGGCACGTTGGGCTGCGTCGTTCAGCGCAACAGCGACAACACCTATGTCGCGTTGAGTAATTATCATGTGATGTTTGCTGGTCATTCCGAAGGTGATACCGGCGTTAAGATTGGTCAGCCGAAAATTAGCGGCGTGTGCTGTTGTAAGTGCGATGTGATCGGTGAAATCCTCAACAAACGCAAAGATGCCATCATGGACTGCGCCATATGCAGCCTCAAAGCGGGGGTTACGCCGACCGCCTTTATCCGTGATCTAAACGGAGTCGGACTAGATGGACTGCTGTTTGGAAGCGCCAACGCAGTGTTCAACGCGGCAGACCCCAAGACCGTGTTTAAGGTTGGCGCGAACACTGACCGAACCACCGGCACAATTGTCTCCATTACCCATCAATCCCCTTCCAATCCTGCCAAGGGCGTTCCGCTTCGTATTCGACAAATATTGGTGAAACCGGATACGGGGCATCCGATTTTTCAGGGTCATGGCGACTCTGGCGCGGTCTTGGTGAGTGCTGACAATGAGGTCGTGGGTTTGATGTGGGGAGCTTACCTCGTACCGACTGATTCTTTGTATGGTTACGGTGTCGCCTGCCCGATTGCCGATGTCATCGCCGCAATGAATATTCGTTTTCCGGTCGGCAGCATCGAAACCTCGGCTGCGCTCATGCAGCCCCTTGCAGCCATGCCACAGGTCGTCATCGGACAATCCGATGGTGAAAATTTAGTCGATCATTTACAGGTACGCTTGTCCCAATCCGAGCAAGGACGGGCATTGTTAAGCCTCGTCGGGCAGCACAGTGACGAAATTATCAACCTCATCAACAACAACCGCGCCGTTACCGTCACATGGCATCGTAAACACGGATCAACCTTTCTGGCAGCATTGGGACGCAGCGTCAAAATCCCGACCTACCAAATCCCCAACGAAATTGAAGGGGTCACGCGCCAACAATTATTCATGAGCATGGCAAGCGTCCTGTCTGAACAGGGCAGTCCACAGCTCAAAGCACTTATCGAGCAATATGCGCTGCCGCTGTTGCAATGGATACAGCAGGCGGACACCGTTGACGAAATGCTGGCGCTGCTAGAAGCAGATCATCAGCTTGAACTCGCTGTCAATGAGTGAAGGAGCATACGAACCTTATGGACATGCCACCTCGCTCCCTTGAAGATTATTTGGACGCAGCAACCAGCACATGGTTGCAGTCATTTCCCAACGTAACCGACAAGGGTATTGGCCTCAGGATGAAAAATGGCTCGTTCACTTCTGAATGGGCGTTAGTGATTTATGTCAAGCAGAAGCTCCCCGAAAGTCAACTGACCAAAGAGGCTGTACTGCCTAAAGAAATCGCGGGATTACCGGTCGATGTGCAAGAAGAATTGAACGCGGCATACTTCACTTCTTCTGCCGGTGACGGCCTCGATTTGACGAAGGTACGTCCATTATCATGTGGCATAACGATCTCCACATCGTCTGCCTCGGATCATGCAGGCACGCTCGGCTGTTTTGCCACACGCAACAGCGATAAGAAACCGGTCTTAGTTTCTAATTATCATGTGTTATTCCGCAATAAAGGCTTACCCGGCATCAACGAGGGTGACAACAAAGTTTATCAACCGCTCGAAGGTTCGGATAATCAGGTGGCAACCGTTCCCAATGGCACAGGCAGCATTGGCGGCGCGGTCGATTGTGCGTTCGGCGTATTGGTAGAAGAAGGCTCATGCTTCTGCTGTAAGCATGTTATTCCTCACGCGAATAAGGTAGGCAATTCTCCCCTCGTCGGTATTGCAAATGCTCAAATGGGGCAAAAAGTATTTAAGTTGGGGGCAAAAACCGGACCAACAGTTGGCAAAGTCGTCAATATCAACAAGTCGATCAACGGCGCAGTCGATTACTCCGAATATTCACTCCCTGCGGGTGACTCGTTCAGCTTTTCAAATTTAATTATGGTGGTTTATTGGGATGAAGCGGCTAATGATTTTGATCCGACCAAATCCTTTGCCGAGGCAGGCGACTCCGGGTCGGTGATCTATAACGAAGCCCATGAGATTGTCGGGCTGCATTTTGGCAGTCACTATAACCCGACCACTAATCGTCATTTCTCGATGGCCTCCCACATTGACTTGGTAGAGACCGCTTTAGGTGTCACCGTTCCCGGAACCCGCAACCTCGTTGCCGTTGTCCCGACACCACCGACCGGGGAACTCGCATCGCTGGATGATCCGCTGCCATCGGATGATATTGCGCTCGCCGGTGCGGATATGCCCGACCAAATGGTTCTTGAACGCTGGTGGCGGCAAGCCTTCGCCCGCTTATCAGCGACGGTCGAAGGTCAGCGGTTCTTAGCGCTTGCCGAAAGACACAGTTATGAAATCATGCATCTGGTCAATCATCGGCGCGAAGTGACCGTTACATGGCATCGTCAACATGGGCCAAGTTTCATCGCAGCGATGGGACGTAGTGTTAAAGTACCGACCTACCAAATTCCAACCGAGATCGCAGGGGTCAGCCGCCAACAATTATTGATGCGTATGGCGGCTGTGCTGACTGAACAGGGTAGTCCACAACTCAAAGCATTCATCGCCCACTATAGTCCTCTGCTGTTACAGCATCTCGATCACTTTAATAGGGCTGATGATCTTGTGGAAGCCATCCAAAATCATCAATGGTTAGAAGTATTCGATGATCTTGAAATTGAAACTTAAAGACAAGAGATGACCGTTTATGGCTGAACAAAATGGTACTTTAGAGTCGATTGCACTTGGGCTAAGGACGCTGCTGCTTCCCTTAGAAGAACGGCTGGAAGCGGGACAGGTACGGCTGCTGTTTGCCGAACTCGGCTTACAATTTCCAGCCTCGTTGGATGCCATCACACCGGTTACGAACGCAGTCGAAAATATTGTCACGCTGGTGGAGCAGCTTGCCGATAAAGCGATTGAACTGGTTGATCTGATTGACGCGGAAGACATTGGCGCGATTATTAGCAAGAGTCTGGAAGTCATCAACCTCGTCAAAAAGTGCTTTGAAGGGGTCGAGCAGTTAGCAACCGCGCTCAAGAATGCAGGCGCGGCAACCGGAGTAGCCGTCAGCGACCTCAATACCTTTGCCAACGAATTACCACAGCGATTATTGGATTATCTTATCGCTCGTAATCTGGAAACAATTACCGGATTTGCAGAAGTCTTAGAGTTTACGGGCTTGCTCGAACGCACCGAGGAAAACGTCGGCTCGGTTGATCTGACCAAGCCGCCATTCACCAAACGCGCCATTCACATTGACCAGTTCTTGGACTTCCTCCAATCACCGTTGACCTATTTGCAAACCAAATATGGTTGGGGCAGCCCAACCTTTAATGGCAATGTTCTTCTCGACACTTTCCAACATTTGTTGAATGAAGCCGGTATGCCTGCCATTCTGGATACCACCGTGAACCCGCATGTCCTTGATCTCTATTTTGTCGAGATTTCGCCTAAGACCGATATTGACCCCAAAGGCTTGAGCATCAAGATTGCCGATACATTTGGTCTTGATACTACCACCCCCTTCGTACAGGACGATTGGAAGGTAGAGTTCCAACTTAATGGTGAACTGGATGTGGGCGCGGAACTCATCATCCAACCCAATGATAAGATCACCTTCAAACCGCCTTCCGGCCAAGTGCAAGGCGATGGCCTCGTTAAATGGACAGGCGGCAGCGATACTGGTGATCCTTATCTGATCTTAGGTCAAGCCGGAGGCAGTCGCCTCGAAGCAAAACAGCTCATCGTCAAACTTGGTGCGGGCTTTGCGTGGAATGGCACTCAAGCCATCGGTGACCTAATCGCCACCGCCGAAGTCAAAAAGGGCAAGCTGGTCATCGACATGTCCAAAGCCGATGGCTTCTTAGGCTCACTGCTATCGGGCATAAACTTCGAGTCCGACTTTGATCTTGGCATGGGCTACTCGACCAAGAACGGCATTTTCTTCTTTGGCAGCAGCACCCTCGAAGTCAAGCTGCCTGTTCATATCTCACTCGGCCCTGTAGACATTAGCGCCCTGACCATCAGCGTTGGGCTGCAAGGCACGAAATTTCCAATTGGCCTGAGTGGTGACATCAAAGCTGCTTTAGGGCCGTTACAAGCCGTCATTGAGGAAATTGGCCTCATCGCCAACCTCAGCTTTCCATCTGACCGCAAAGGTAACGCCGGGCCAGTCGATTTCTCGCTGGGCTTCAAACCACCCAAAGGTGTCGGCCTGTCGATTGATGCGGGGCCAGTTAGCGGCGGTGGTTATCTGTTCTTTGACTTCGACCGAGAAGAATATGGTGGCGTTCTCCAGCTTGATCTGGCTGGCATCGTCACCGTCACTGCGATTGGTCTCATCACCACACGGATGCCCGACGGTTCAAAAGGCTTCTCGCTGCTGATTATCATCACAGCCGAGTTTGCCACAGGCATTCAACTCGGTTTCGGTTTCACATTATTGGGTGTCGGCGGCTTGCTCGGCCTTAACCGCACCATGAACCTACAAGCCTTAGCTGAAGGCGTTCGCAACGGTGCGCTCAACAACATTATGTTCCCGCATGATGTCATCGCCAATGCCCCGCGAATCATTAGCGATTTGCGGAATTTCTTCCCACCCGAAAACGGCAAATTCCTGATCGGCCCGATGGTCAAATTGGGATGGGGAACGCCTACGCTAGTGAGCCTGTCACTCGGCATCATCATCGAAATCCCCGGTAATATCGCCATCGTGGGTATCTTACGGGTGGCGCTGCCTGCCGATGATGCCGCATTGATCGTCTTGCAAGTCAGCTTCATTGGTGCGCTGGAATTTGATAAATCGCGGGTATGGTTCTTCGCCACATTGTTCGAGTCGCGTGTCTTGTTCTTCACCATCGAAGGCGACATGGGCTTGCTCATGGCTTTTGGTGATGATGCCAATTTTGTGCTGAGTGTTGGCGGTTTCCATCCACAATTTAATCCGCCACCGCTGCCCTTCCCCAGCCCGCGCCGGATTTCATTTAGCATCCTCAGCAATCCGGTGCAGCGCATCCGTGTTGAGGGTTATTTCGCCGTCACATCCAATACGGTGCAGTTTGGCGCGAAGGCCGAAATTGTCTTGGGCTTTGATGACTTCGGCCTCGAAGGACACATCGGCTTTGATGTGCTGATCCAGTTCTCGCCCTTCTACTTCATCGCCCAAATTTCCGCCTCAGTGTCGCTCAAAGCCTTTGGCGTTGGTCTGTTCAGCGTCCGATTGGCCTTCGCGCTGTCAGGCCCATCCGGTTGGCGGGCAAAGGGTTCGGGTTCAATCTCGCTGTTATTCTTTGAGATTTCCGCCGACTTCGACATCAGTTGGGGTGATTCGAAAGATACCTCACTGCCACCGATCTCGGTTATCCCCATTCTCACCGCCGAGTTGAACAAACCCGAAAATTGGAAAGCTGAACTACCCGCTACCAATAACCTGTTGGTGTCGCTGCGAAAACTTGATCCAACCGATCTCTTGGTGCTACATCCGGTCGGAACACTGCGCGTCAGCCAGAAAGCCGTACCGCTGGACTTGAACATCGACAAAGTAGGCAACCAGAAGCCCGACGATGCCAAGCGCTTTAGCATCGAGGTTACGGTTGGCGGCTTGGGCAAAGCGGCGGATGCCACCGAGCAGTTCGCCATCGCCCAATATCAAAACATGGACGATGCCACCAAACTCTCGCGGCCTTCCTACCAGCAGCTCAACGGTGGTGTGCAGCTATCAGTCGCCGGACAGCAGTTGAAATCCAGCCACGCCGTCCGCCGTGTCGTGCGCTACGAACAGATCATCATCGACAACAACTACAAACGCTTCCGCAAACGCTTTAGCATCTTCGCCTTCAATTTATTTAATCACTTCCTCGGTGGCGCATCCGTCAGCAAATCGGTGCTGTCGGCACAATATAAGACCCAGTTCCAACCCTTCAAGGAAAAGATTGCGGTCGTCCAAGAAGGCTACACAGTTGCCTATCAGGCCGACAACAAAGCCTATGCCACCACCGCTACCTTCACCAGTGAAGCAGCAGCCCGCGACTTTATGCAGCAGGCCGTCACCGAAGACCCCAACCGCGCCGAAGCCTTGCACGTCATTCCGCACTTCGAGGTAACACCATGAGTACACCGAGTTATTCGTTTCTACCGTGGCTGCGGCAGGGTGTCGCCAACAGCATCACCAATGCTGAAGGCGATGCCAGTGTCAAAGTACGCGCCAGTGTGCAGGTCAACCTGAATCTCAAGCTGCAAAATTTGGGTGGCGTTGACGGTACACCTGTGCCGATTACCCGTCCGGTTCAGTTATATGGTCCCGGTGATATTGTCGGCATCGACCAACGTGCTGTCATCAAAACCGACCCGCGCAACTGGATCACCAACTACGAACCGAATTATTTGCCCAGCATCGAGTTCTACGACGAAGATTTCCCGTGGCGCTATACACCCTCCGCGCCGGATTTAGCCAAGAACCGTTTGCGTCCGTGGCTAGCCTTGATCGTCCTCCAAGAAAGCACCGAGTTTGACGAAGGCGGCAACATCCAAGACCGTCCGCTGCCTTTCATCAAGCTCAAAGTCGATGGCAAACTGCTGCCGCGTCCTGACCAACTGTGGGCATGGGCGCATGTCCACATCAACCGCAGCATCATGGGCAACGACACCGACATGATCTCTGACGATATGAATGCCGTGCTGCCGCGCTTTCAAGCTGTCCTCAACGAGAACGCTGACTTAGCTTACTCGCGCATCATTTGCCCGCGCAAACTGCAACCAAATGTCGCTTATCACGCCTTCCTTGTGCCATCCTTTGAAAGTGGACGACTGTCCGGCACAGGCCAGCCGATTCCCGCCGATTTAGCCGCCAACACACCCGCGTGGCAAACCACTTCGCCCATCGGCTTGGAAATGCCTGTGTACTATCGCTGGTATTTCCGCACGGGCGAGGTCGGCGACTTTGAATATCTGGTGCGCCTGTTGGAAGCCAAGCCGGTTGATCCGCGCGTCGGCACACGAGACATGGATGTGGAAGTTCCCGGTGGCGGACTTCCCGGCATCACCAATCCTGATTTGGGCGGCATCCTCAAACTCGGTGGTTCGCTCAAAGTGCCGGAAGTCGGCCTGAGTCAGGATGAACTGGACAAAATCAAGAAGTATGACGAATGGGATAACACCCCTTATCCACAGCCCTTCCAAACGGCATTAGCGGCCTTCGTCAATCTCGCCGATACCTATTCCGATAAACCTGCTGATGCTGCCAACGCTGATGCTTCTGCCGATGGCGTAGCTATTCCGGTTGACCCTGATGACCCCGACGATCCGCTGATTACACCGCCCTTATACGGACGCTGGCACGCGCTGACTCAACGTTTGTTGGATGGCGACCCCAGCACACCCGACCGCAATTGGGTGCATAACCTCAACCTCGACCCGCGTTACCGTGTGGCGGCAGGCTTCGGCACATCCGTCATTCAGGACAAGCAAGAAGATTATATGGACGCGGCGTGGGCGCAGGTTGGCGATGTCTTGGAAGCCAACCGTAAAATCCGCGCGGCGCAGTTCGCCAAAGAAATCAGCTTCATCTGGTATGACAAGCACATCAAGCCGCTGTACACCCAAAAAGTCGAACGCGCCATGACCTTGACCGCGCCCATGAACCGCCGCATCCTCTTACAAAATTTCACAGTGCAGCACACCCTTAGTGAGAGTGTCTTGCCGCCTGCCTTAGTCTCAACCGCCATGCGCCGTGTCGTCCGTCCGCAAGGCCGCCTGATGAGCAAACTGGCTTTCAGCGCTGATATTCAACCCGGTAATCTCTACCAGCGCATCAGCAGCGGTGCGGTGCTGGTTGTCCCGCCCAAACTGCCACAGCCCGGTTTGCCCACCACTGACGACATCGCCGACAAAATGACTCCCACCGATATTCCACCACTGGCAGTCGATTTGCTGCGACGTTTCCCGTGGCTGCTCAATGCCATCTGGGTAGCAATCATTGCGGTGGCGGTGATTACACTGGTACTGGCCTTCACCGTTGTCTGCATACCGATTGGTCTGGCGATCATCTACGGCTTATACCAACTCTATCTGCGCGTCAAAGTGTGGGCAGATCAACTCGGTCAGGTGGATTCGATCCGTCCCGATAACCAGACCTTAGAGTCGGTGGATCGTCTGCCCAAGAGTTCCGATTTCGTGCTGACTCTTCCCGGCGACACCTTCAAGCCCACCGTTGGGGGCAGCGACAGTGTTGAAGCCGTCCACTTCAAAGATGCCCTGCGCGACACCAACGCCCTGATGGAAGCCACACTCAGCACTGGCAAGGAAATCCCCCTGAAGCCCGTCAGCTTAACCGCCATCAACAATCAGGTGCTGATCGCTATTCACCCTGATCACACCATTCCCACACGTTTGCTCAAGTCCATCAGCGTTCCGGCTTATCTGGAGGATGCGCTGCGCTTCCCATTGTCGCAGGTCTTTCAAGAACTCTTGGCCTATCCCAAGATCGACGTGCCGATGTACAAGCCTTTGGTGGATATTTCGTCGGAATTGTTCTTGCCCAACATCCAGCTGATCGAACACAACAGCATCACCTTGCTCGAAACCAACCAGAAGTTTATCGAAGCCTACATGGTCGGTGTGAACCACGAATTTGCCCGTGAAATCCTGTGGCGCGAATATCCTTCCACCTTACGCGGCAGTTACTTCCGCCAATTCTGGGATGTGACCAGCTTCTTCTCCGGCATCGCCCTTGATGATCCGCAGCGTGAGCAAAAGTTGAAAGCGCTGCACGAAAAATTGTATGACATCCCCGAAATCCACACATGGCCTATCCCAAGTGTGTTGGGCGACCACGATAACCGTGAAGTCGGTGGCAGCAAAGAGGAAGAAGTCGTGCTGGTTATTCGCGGCGAACTGCTCAAGAAATACCCGACGGCAGTGGTTTATGCCCACCGCGCCAAGTGGCAGCCCAAATCATCGACCGACTCGACACCCGACAACACCAAAGAGCGCGTCCTTGACCCCGACTTTGAAACGATGGGCGACAATCCTCCGCGTGATAAGGTCAAATCACCGTTGTATGAGGCCAAAGTCGATCCTGATATTTACTTCTTCGGCTTTGATCTCACTGCCGAGAAAGCTATCGGCGGCACAGGCGAAAATCCCACCGATGATCCCGGTTGGTTCTTTGTCATCAAAGAGCGCCCCGGCGAACCGCGCTTCGGCCTCGATTTGGATCAAGAAGCCGACCAACCAGCGCCCACACTCAACGTCTGGAATGACCTGACGTGGGAGCATATTGCGCCTGCTGGCAGCTTCATTGAAACCAGCCAGAACTTTCACCTCACCAATCCAGCGGGTAATCCGGAATTGGTCGAGAAAGTCACGCAGTACGGCGACGACAAAAAAATCTTTTGGGATAACACCCACGAACCCAACTCGGCGGAACTCGCCTATATCCTGTTCCAAGTACCGGTACTCGTCGCCGTTCACGCCAGCGAAATGCTGCGCCGTAAATAACTGGAGTCCTCACTATGAGTGAATTCGATCAACTGGGCGGTGAACTGCATCAAGCCCGTTCCGATAAAACCGCCGCTGCTCAAAAGCTGTTTGAAAGCCGCGAGAAGGTCAAGCAGCTACAGGCGCAGCAAGAGCAGCTTCAACGCGCCTTCGACCCACAGAACCCCAACGATGCCGGACAAATGGCTGTCTTGCAACGCCGTTTGGAGACTGCCAAGGGTGCGGCAGTCAAAGCACAGGCCGAGCATGACCGCTTCAACCAATTGGAGCTAGGCATCTTCAACCGCTTTGGCGAACTCACCGACCCGCGCAAGCAGTTGACCAACCTTGACGATCAATATCCCATCTTGCTCATGCCCCTCCGCATCGAGACTCGCTGGCGTGTGCAAGAGCGCCAATTGTGGGTGCGCGTCTATCCTGATGACGCAGCAGTCGATTCATTTGAGCCAACACTGTCAGATGTGGAGGTCGCCAGCGGTCAGCGTTTTTGGGCGAGTATGTGGGCGGCTGGCGGTGTCGAAGCCCAACAGCGTGCCGCATGGCGCGGGTTGGTTGCGAGTCACGGCGTTGGACGTGCCGCGTGGATTAAACAGCAGTATCTACCACTGAGTCCAGCCTTAGCACCCAAAGCCGATGCCGAAGATCAAATCCTCGTTATCCCCACGACTAATCCGCCTTCCGCTGCCGACGCGGCCTTGCTCGTCACTTATTGGAAAGCAGTCTGGTTAGCTGATGGCAATCTGCAAGCGTTGAATGCTGCCCGTTCAGCGCTGGTCGCTGCTGTCGGTGAAGATCATGCTGCTGAACTGATTGAACAGTACACGCCCCAAAATAGTGACGATAAGCCTGCCACCAAAGCCAAAAACGCGGTTGTGCTTTCAGTCGAATTTCTGAACTTCCCCGCACCGGATGACACCGCCACCAAGCGCAACTCATGGTCACAGCCTGCGCGGACGACGGTTATGCCTGACCGTTTGGTGCTGCTCGGTTATCAAGGTGGATTCGCCACGCCGATCATCAACGAACTCGGTAATCCCATTCCCTCGCCGTTGATCCTCACGCCTGACCCATCAGCCGCTTCTGCCGATCAAGTCCATCTCGAAAATGGCGATCTGATCGTCAGCGACGATATGAAATGGGTAGTTGATTTTGACCGCGCCGTTTCGGTGGGCATGGGCTTTAAAATCAACCTGAGTCAGTGGAATGACATTCAATGGACACGCGGCCTTAGTCGTCTGATCGTCGTCGGTGTGCGCCTCAGCGGTGGCGCTCAAGCAGGCAAACAGTTACTCGAAACCCTCATCAACGACCATCATTACAGCGCCAAAGGTTTTAGCCTGCTTCCACAAGGATCACCCACCAATAATACCGATGCCAGCGGCGCAAGTTACAGCCGCGCCGAAGACCCCGACGACACCTTTGATAACTATGTGCAGGACAAAGTTTTCTTTACGCCTGAAACCGATCCCATGCTCAAAAAAGATGGGCAGTGGTTAGCCGAAGCCTTGGGTATCAGTTACGAGTCGCTCAGTCACATTCCCAACACCGACCAGACCGATCAAGCCGAAGCCTTCGCTATGAACACCGCTTTATATCCAGCCACACTCGGATACATGCTGCGAACCATGCTCAAACCGGGCATCTCGTGGGATCAAGTCGATGATGTACGCTGGTTCTTCCGCAATTTCGTCAGCGGGCGCGGACAAGTTCCCGCCATCCACATCGGCAGCCAACCTTACGGCATCCTACCCACCACCGCTTATTCCCGTATGAAGTGGTTTAACGCGGATCGTCTGCCCTTCGTCCCCGGTTCAATCGAGTCGCCGCGTCCCTTCCTGACCAAACTCTATGACATCCTCAATAAGCTCAGTCCTTATTGGCAAACCGCGCTCGGTTCAGTGCAGCATGTCGATGCCGAGCATTACGACGATGCTCACAAAGCCCTATTGGACATCATCGGCCTGCATCCGTCCTCAGTCGATTATTACAGCCGCGTTGCCCAGAGCGAAAACCATCTCTACAACGTCATGAATTTACAGGGGCAAGGCACACAGTTCTTGACCGCCTACCGAGCGTTGATTTTTGGGGATCGTGGCACAGATATTGCCACAGCCGACCAAACACTGGCGCTGCTGCACACGCTCGTCTATGACTTCGATGCCAACCCCGACATCCTAACATTGATCTTCAACCGCTATGCCCAAAAACTCAAAGGGCCAGTGATTGATGATCGCCCGCTATCTGAAACCGCCCTCATTCGCGATTACGCCGTGCCGCTGCCGCCCGACACCACCAACCGCAATTACATCCAATGGCTGGTGGATTCCGCCAAAACCTCGTTTGAAACCCTGCGAACCGAAGCCGGCTTCATCGACAACAAATCACCGACCGCCATGTTCTATCTGGTGCTGCGTTTCGCCCTGATGCAAAGCTACTGGAAAACGGGCATCGAGTTTCATCGTTCTGCCGCTGTCACCAACGTCTTTGATGTCGAGGCCGTCCGCAGTGAGCCGCAGTTCATCAACGTCAAGGGGGATACCAAAGCCAGCGAGAGCCGTTTCGCCCATCTGTATACACCGCTGGCAGGCGTGACCGAGCCAAATATTCCTAATGACACCTTGGTCGCGGCGATCCCGCGCTTGCTCGGTCTGCGTTTTGAAACTGCCCACTTGGGTGAACTGATCGCCGCCGCGCAGTCGTTGGTCAATGTCCCAACCGCCCGCCTTGAACGCCTTTTCGCTGAACACATCGACCTGTGTTCCTATCGCCTCGATGCGTGGCAGCAAGGATTAGTCCGTTATCAACTGACTGCCATGCGGACTGCCCACTATAACCCGCAAAACGAAACCCCCGGCGGCGTGTATATCGGCGCATATGGCTGGCTGGAAAACATTAAACCCGAAGGCAAAGCCCTTACGCCGGTTCAGTTGCCTGAAGATTTGCAAAAAGTCTTTAATCCAGATGTGGTTCCCGGCACACCTGCACCCGCGCCCATCATGCACGACCCCACCAACGAGGGTTATATTCATGCGCCTTCGCTCAATCACGCGGTTACGGCGGCTGTCCTGCGCAATGGCTACAACGCCACTGCGGATGCTACCGTCCGCGAATCAATGGCGGTCAACTTGTCATCCGAACGCGTCCGTTTGGCGCTGTCCTTCATCGAAGGCATCCGCAACGGTCAAAACTTGAGCGCCTTACTCGGCTATCAACTGGAACGTGCCTTACATGATGGCAGCAGCTTTGCCGAAGTCGATACCTTTATCTACGCCCTCCGCAAACAGTTCCCACTGCAAGCTGGCAAGCTCAAACTCCCGATTAATCCAGTGACAGGCGCGGCTGACCCCGACCTTGCCCCCATCGAAGCGCAGGAAGCCCGCAATGTCGTGGATGGCCTCGCGCTCATCAACTTCATCAAGCAAAGCAACAACCCGCTTTATCCCTTCAGCAACACCAAACTGCCGCCTGCCTTACCCGCGCAGGCCACTGTCATCAACGACGCAGTTAATCGTCTGCTCGACATTAACGACGCGCTGGCTGATCTAGCGATGGCTGAAGGCGTGCATCAAATCGTGCAAGGCAATTACGACCGCGCCGGAGCGACCATGGATGCTTACAGTCGTGGCAACTTCCCGCCCATTCCTGATGTGGTTCAAACCCCACGCACAGGTATCACGCTTACCCATCGTGTCGGCCTGCACTTCGAATCCGGCTTGGATTTCAACACCTCGCCTGTCGGGAACATCAGCATGACTCCCCGCGCCAATGGCGAACCTGCCGTCAACAAGTGGATTGGCTCGGTGCTGCCCACCACGCCCGCTGATGTGCTGTGCAAGGTCATCATCACCGATCCCGTGACTGCCGCCCAAACACCACTGCAAATTGCGTGGTCGGATTTGCAGGTGCAGCCCATTGATCTGCTCTATCTCGTGCAACCCGAAAATCAGCAGGCAATGGCAGAACTCGATGACCGCATCGTGCGCCATATCGTCGCCACCGTGAACCCGCGTCCTGATGCTAAAATCGACATTCGCTACGCCGAACCGATTACCACCAAATACAGCTTCTTCGAAATCGCGCCGATGATGCAAAGTTTACGCGCCTTGCTCTTGGCCTCGCGTCCCTTGCAACCCACCGATGTCATGCTGACTGATGAAGCCAAAACCTCACAGGATGACCCCATCACCGCTAACCGTCCGCGCTTGGAACATGTTCGCGATTTACTCAACATACTGCACACCGATGTTGCCGCCTACGTCACGCCCTTGCAAGCCATCTTTGACGATCTCGACAACCAACGCGCTCAACTCCTTGCCAACGTCGATACCCTAATGGACGACTTCAACCAACTGCTTCACCGTGCCAGCAGCTTTGGCCTTCCCCAAACCGGATGGGGCTTCACCTATGGCTGGAAAGCTGCGACCTTTGGCGGCCTCATCGACCAGATTAAAGCGCTCACGGATCGTTGGACGACTCGCCTCAATGACTTTGACATCGCGATGACTGCCTATGCCGCGCTGCCTGTCAATGCCACTGATGAAGAACGCTTTGCCCGCTTGCAAACGGCGGAACTGCTCATCTCGACTGCGTTGACCACACCTATTCCCGCCACTCCTGCCGATTTAGAAGCTGTTCTGGTCATCAAACGCGCTGACTTCGCCAATAAACTTGGTCAATTCTCAAACTTGTTGACCACCAACACCACTTCGATAACCACCTTGCTCAACAATGTCCAAGCGCTGCTGCCCGTTGACGCTTTCGACACCACCACGATTGACACGGTTGTCATCGAAAACCAGATTGTGACCTTCTGCGGCGATCTCCTTCGAGTATCAACTGGTGTCCGCGATGACGCTCAAAAGCGCCTTGATGCCGCCCAAGTAGCGCTCGATGCTCATACCGCCGCGTCAACCAGCAAAGCACAGGTTGATGCCCTTCAACAGGCCGCCACCGCCCTCTTTGGTGACGACTTCCGCATCATCCCCGAATTTACGCTCCTTGCCGATCATGGCAGCGAGTGGGAGAAGGCTTACACGGCTGGCACGAACGGCGAACTGCTCAAATTCCAAACCGACCCATTGCCAGCAGGACGAAATGTGGATTTTCCGGTGGACGATTGGCTGTATGGAGTCGCCCGCGTCCGCGACAAACTGCATCATTGGGAGCGTGTCGTCATGCTCTCCGGCGCATTCACAGGTGATGAACCGGAACTCACACCTGTCCAATTCCCCTATCGCAACGATGATCGCTGGCTGGCGCTCGAATATCCTGATGATCCGAGCTTCGTAGTCGATAGTGAACGCCTGCTGTATACCGCCCATTATCCGCTGGGATTCTCCAAAGCGTCCGCCCAATGTGGCATCCTATTGGACGAGTGGACAGAAATCCTGCCGATGGGTCAAGAAACCACTGGCCTCACCTTCCATTATGACCGTCCCAACACCGAACCGCCGCAGGTCATGCTCTTGGTCACGCCGCCCAATTTCGTTGGCGCATGGCAGTGGGATGATCTGGTCGCCGCCCTCCACGAAACATTGGCGCTCGCCAAACAGAGAGCCGTCGAACCCTCGCAGCTTGAGGACACGCCCTTGAACCGCCTACTTCCTGCCACCCTCATGGCGATGACACTGCGCGAAGTCTCGATCTCCGGCAACCTTGCCATCAACAACGTCGCTTTGGAAGCCGTTCGGAGGAGCGTACAATGACAAAGTTCACCGTCAGCGACATTTCACAGGTCATCGACAAGCGACTTCTACCCTCCGTCACCACATGGAATCGGCTGGAAGCCCGTCCGCGTACCGCCAACTTTGACCGCGCCCTCAAAGCCGAAGTTCGTGATGCCTTGTGGATGCTCACGCGTCAATGGCAGGTCGGCGAGTTCAAAGGCGATGATGCGGGCTCACCGATCTTCGCCAAGCTGCAACTGCACACCACCCAACTCACACAGTACCAACCCGACAGCCACGCCGCCGAAGCCTTCGACAACAACACACCGTTGGAAGCCACCGTCGAACGCCGCCTTGTGCCGCTGCAAGTCGGCAAGCAAGAAATCGCTCTCGACATTCGCCTGCTGATGGGACGTTATTGGCTCAAACTCGTCAAGAGTGTCGGCAGCTTTGATAAGCCTTACACGGCTGCTTATCCCTTCACCATGCCTGACCCGACCGATCCCGACGATGCCTACCGCGCCGCCCACCCTGAAGTCTGGGCGAGTTTTGCGGCAGTCGTCGGTCGCCGCATGGATGGCGGCAAGCTCTATCAACATCTCAAAACCGGCGGACATTCCTACGATGGCATCTCAACCACCGATATTCCCGCAGTCAATTATTTGGCGATTGATCCCCTCGAAGCCAAGTTCGTCACATGGTTCGAACAGTTGTACCTCCAACCCACCAACCCTGATGAAGACGCGTGGCTGCCCGACCATTTGGAATATCAGTTCAATGTCTCCGCGCCCACCAATGATGGCGAAAAAGTTCTGAGGGCTGAGGAGTATTATCAAGGCCGCCTTGATTGGTATAACTTCAGCATCGACCCCGCTTCCAAAGGCTTAGGCGCTCCCGTTGATCCCGAAGCACCCAAGCCCGAAGATCGTCCCGCCGAGTCCTTTATCCCTGTACCTGTGATCTTCGATGGAATGCCCAACACCCGTTGGTGGTCATTTGAAGATCGCCGCACCAACTTTGGCGACATCAAACCGGATACCACCGACATCGCCAAATTGATGGTAATGGAATTTGGCCTGATCTACGCCAACGATTGGTTCTTAGTTCCGGTCACATTGCCCGTCGGCTCGATTGCCAACGTCAAGGGGCTGATGGTCACCAACGTTTTTGGCGAACGCACATGGATTGACGCGGCAGGCAGCGGCGAGGACGATGCGTGGCAGCGCTGGAACATGTTCACCCTCAACACGCGCGGCGATTTGGGCGAAGCAGCCGATACTAGCCTCTTGTTATTACCCACTGTTCCCAAAATACAAGAAGGCAAACCGACCGAGGAAGTAACCCTCATCCGTGACGAAATGGCGAACATGGTCTGGGGCATCGAGAAAACCATCCCGCTGCCCAACGGCGATAGCAAACTCGGTGCGGAAGCCGCCCGCGAAACCCTTGCTGCCTATACCAAATTGGCGGGTGCAGGGCCAATTGTGCCGCATGTCCCCAAAGCAAAAATCACTTATAAGGTCATGAATACCGTACCTGAACATTGGATTCCCTTCGTGCCGGTTCGCATGGATGACACCACCGACCCGCGCCAGATTCAACTGCAACGTGCCGCCATGCCGCGCATCATCGAAGGGGCTGCCCTCGATGCCCAATATCAACGGGTGCGCCCGCGTACCGTCCTGCAGCGTGAAGGCCGCGATAAACTCAACCCCAAAGCCTACTATATCCACGAGGAAGAAATCCCACGCGCGGGTGTGCAAATCTCGCAGAGCTTCCAACGCACCCGCTGGAACTTCGGCAAGGTCTTCACATGGCTCGGTGTCCACAAGCAAACCGGACGTGGCGAAGGTTCTAGCAACCTCTACTTCGACCAGATTGTCGACTCGCCCATGCCGCCTGCTGAACCCGAACCGCCACCCGTGCTGTAAATGTAGGGGCGCAACATGTTGCGCCCCTACATTGCCTTCGTAGGGGAGGGTCTGTGACCCTCCCTTTTTCCCATTCCCTCAAAAACCCGCCTTCACATTTCTATTCCACTCCTTGCTGCCCCACATGCCTCAATTGGGTATACTCTGCCCATCGCTTAAACCATCGTAGGAACATCCATATAAGCTCCCTCATAAAATAGTACACGCCGCTTGGAAACGATGACCCATTTAATCAAGGAAAATTGCTTATGAATATTGTTTGCGTCGCTGCCCATCAAGATGACATCGAAGTTTGTTGTTTGGGGACGCTGCTCAAATATCTCCAAAAGGGCGAGACCAACATCACCAACGTGGTCATCTCAAACGGTGATAAAGGCTTTCAACACCATCCATCAACCCCTTACGAAGAAGTCACACGGGTGCGGAATGCCGAAGCCACCCGAGTAGCCGAAGCCTTAGGTGGACGTTACATCTGCATGGGTCAATCCGACGAATACATCCGCGACACCGATGAAGCCCGTAACCAACTGGTGGATATTCTGCGCGAAGCCAAAGCCGATCTGGTCTTTACCCTCCCGCCCATCGACTACAACACCGACCACATGACCACCAGTCAGATCACCTTTCACGCCACCATGCTCTCCAATGTCACCACCATTTTTACTGACCATGACCCGCTGCCCGAAACGCCCGTCGTTTATTACATGGATGCGATTGCGGGTCTGGAATGGCAGCCCACCCATTATGTCGATATTACCGATGTCTGGGAACAAAAGTGTGACTTGCTGCGGCTTCACGCCAGCCAGATGTCCAACTCGACCAAAATGAATGGCCTCGATCTGGTCAAGCTCGCGCACATTCAAGGCGCACATCGTGGCCTACAATGCCGCGTTCAATACGCCGAATCATTTAAGCCGGTGCTGGCATGGCCTCGCGTCCGTGCCGGTAATTGGCTACCCTAAATTATTCCCTCCATCGTTTGTGTTCAGGAGGCGACACTTTTGAAAGCTATAACTTTTCCTCTCAGAATTTGCATTTGCTCCCCTCTGCCATGAAATGGAGAGGGGCAGGGGGTGAGGATTTGAGTCAGAACTCACAAAACTGTCGTCGTATGAGGCAAGCGATAGAGGCTTAGGGTGGGGTTCTTTCGCTAAACTACATTTCACCAATATAAGGAAACACATTATGAACATCGTCGCTATCGGCGCACATCAGGACGACATCGAAATCCACTGTATGGGTACGCTTCTGCGCTACCAGCAGCAGGGCGGACACACCATCACCAACGTCACTATCTCCAACGGTGACAAAGGGTCGCAATATGAACCCAGTACACCCTATGCGGAAATCGCTAGAGTACGAATTGGCGAGGCCACCCGCGTTGCCGAAGCCCTCGGCGGACGCTACATCTGTATGGGCGAGTCGGACGAATACATTCGCGATACCGATGATGTGCGTAACCGTCTGGTTGACATCTTGCGAGAAGCCAAAGCCGATCTGGTCTTCACCCATCCACCTGTCGATTACAACACCGACCACATCGTTACTAGCCAAATTACTTTTCATGCGGTCATGCTGGCAAATGTCGTCACGATTTTCACCGATCACGACCCGCTGCCCGAAACGCCCGCCCTCTATTACATGGATTCGACCGCTGGCTTTGAATGGCAGCCCTCGCATTATGTCGACATCACCAACGTCTGGGAACGCAAAGTTGAGCTGCTCAATTATCACGAGAGCCAGATGCAAAACATGCTCAAATTTGGCGGCTGGGATTTAGTCAAATTCTCGCGCATCATGGGACAGTTTCGCGGCCTTCAATCTAAAGTGGAGTACGCCGAAGCCTTCAAACCCGCCCTCGCATGGCCTCGCGTCCGCGCTGGCAACTACCTACCTTAAACTTCAACAGTTTTAGACGAACTCTCAACATCAAAGACCACATTTGTAGGGGCGCAACATGTTGCGCCCTCCACATTTCTCAACATCATAAATTTTATAACTATTCGGCTTCAAATTGTTTCAATATCTCTTGTGCGTCTTTTCCAGAAAGCTCAAATACATTTGAAAGAATTTTGAGATACGTGATTTTGTCCCTCGCCCCATCACTTTTTGCAATCTCATAAATGACACGCGGCGTTGCTCCAGCTTCCCGAAACACCATATATTTTTTGATGTACTCTCCAATATCCTCGGAATCAATGGTTTTGGGTTGCATTGCGCCTAATTCTTTTCCTAATCGTTTGTTGGTCGCAATCAGTCCATGATATTCGTCTTCCATTGCTTTGTGGAAAGCACGAGCATTTTCAAGTTTTGAACGCAAACTTTCGGATGCCTTAATCTCTGGTTCTGCTTGTAAGTTTTCTAACACCAAGCCTAAGCTGTTATACAAAACAGCAAACGACACATCATTCATTTATTGCCTTCTCTTTCTTATCTCTTGGCGTACTTGGCGACTTGGCGGTTAAATCTCTCCGCATTGATCTCTGCGTTCTCCGCGTCTCTGCGGTTCAATTCCGATTATATTATGACTTAGGTTTAAACGCACAAACCATCACAAACGACTCCCCAACCATTCCCTAACCTTTCGCCACACTTCTCTCCCTCAAAATGGTTAACGCCGACACCTCGAAAGAGTTACAAAATGTTCTTCCAAAATGTAACCCGTTTCATCCCAAGATCAACTATCATATCTATAGGGTTGTAGGGGCTTGCCGCTGGCAAGCCCTTCACCTTCACGCACCTTAACATCTGACCAACGCGCACAATCAGCACAAAACCCTCTGCTAAATCCGGCGCTTTTGCCGCCTATGCCGCTTGTTGTGCATTGCTCCCTTGCCCTGTTACTATGGGCTATCAGCAGGGTGAGCCTGCGAACGTTGCTGATGTGGGCTGGGGAAAGGGGTATTCCCACGCACCTTAACAATCACCAACCGTTGCAAATGTGACAAAAATGACCGATTCTCAACTGCAACAACAACATCAACAGCATCATTTGAACATCCGCCGCCGACGACGACGACTATGACGACATTTCCGACAATTGAGTCTTTGTATCGGGCATAAAGCTAAACTTCACTCCGAATCTGAAGAAACTGCCGCATCTTCCGCAGTATCAGCACTTCGCTCCCTCAAATCCGCCGTCAAACCACATGTCGCAAATGCAGTTTTTTCAACATTTCTGAATCAACCAAACAAAAAAGGAGCGCTTCCGCACCCCTTCTTGTATCTTCTATAGACTAAAGACCACCGACTACTGCATTGACTCAGTACTCGGCACTCAGAACTCAGTACTTTATTTCCTACGCTGCTCCACCTGCTGGCCCAACCCGATGGGCAAAAACCACATAGCGTTTGTTATCCACCTTGTACGGGTAACAGGAAATCAACGTCACCATCGCGCTGCCCTGATTGTTCATCACCGAGACATCTGTCGGCTCGACGATTTTAAAACTCGTGACCGCGTAAGTGAATTCCTGCGTCTGTGTCCGCACCGTGAACTGGTCGCCCACCTTGAGTTTATCCAGATCGCGGAAGACTTGCCCGTAAATATCGTTGTGACCGGAAAGTACGAGGTTGCCTTGCTTGTTGTCGGGATTGACACCGTTCAGTACCATCCCAACACCCAACTTCAGCGCTTCCCAATCCACACCGGGAACAATCGGATGGTTGACATTGATCTGCGGGATATTGATTTGCACAGCCGTTTCACTCGTCGCCTTTGGGCGAGCGCTAATCGGTATATAAATCTGATCCGCCACCAACCCACGCAGCGAAGCCGGAATTTCGTCGATATTGAACTGACCTTCACCGTTGGCATTGACGATATGACCACCGGGCAGCACCACCGCGCTCAATTGGATTTGGGGGGTGGGTGCGAGTGTCGGCAAGCTGGCATTCAACTGCTGTTCCGCCATCGCCTGTGCCGAAGCCGTTTCCAGTTGCAGTTTACTTTGGGCGTTAATCATCTGGTAGCCGAGGAACAACAGACCGACCACCGCCAACCCTTCCACCAAAAACATGGATTGGTTGACGAAGTTCTTCCACACGCGTGATTTTTCTTCTGTCCGCGCTGGACGATGCTGTTCATCTTCAAATTGAGGTGCAGCCGACGAATAACCCACCCGTGAGCTGATCGGCTCAGAAATCATCTGTGAGCTAACTGGTCTGGAAGCAATCGGATCAGGCAAAGCCGGAATCGTCACACCCGGAATCTGGGGAATAGGCGCACTCGGAGCAGCAGCCGTAACCATTTCTGGCCCCACCACACGTCCGGCGCGTTTCATCCGGTCGAGGCGTTTCTCGCGTTCTTCACGCTTGCGGATCGCGAGAATTTTCTCAAGTTCTTCAATTGAAAGTTCATCTACAGGTCGTTTATCGCGCATTGTTACCGTGTATTTGCCAAATTGCTTTATTCATCCCATTATAGCTGGAAGGTGCAATTTGCAAATTAAAGATCGGTTTGTTTCGGCAGCCACTCATCGCGCAGCACACCCATTTGGAGTAAATCGACGTACTGTCCGTTGCTCCACACATGGGCGCGGAGGCGACCTTCTTCGATGAACCCGCAGGCTTTGTAGGCGCTAATCGCCCTTGGATTATGCCCGTGTACTTGCAACCAAACTTTGCGGATGTTTCGCAGTCGGAAAGCATAATCGAGCAAAAGTGTGATCGCCTCGCGCCCATAACCTTTCGCCCAATAATCTTTATCGCCTATCGTGATACCCAGTTCGCAGGTGCTGGCAACCGTATCGTAGCGGAACAAGGCGCACTGTCCGATAAATTTACCATCCACTTCAATCGCAAACGTGGTGCTGTCTCGCCCACCTCGCGCCGTATCTTGGTCATATTCGGCCTGCAACCGAGCCAGCGATTGCGGATAAGGCGGATCACCACCGCCTGCCAGTTCAACTTCGACATCGTTGTTGAACTGCCACTGCCGTTCCAGATCATCACGGGTCATGCCCCGTAAAATGACGCGTTGACCAAATAACATAGGTTTATGCCTTCGCCGCTACCGCGAACACTTCACGCTCAAAGAACCAGCGGAACGGTGGCACATCGAAGGCCAACACACGCAAACCCGCCATAAAAATGTTTTCGGCGCGGTCTTGTGGAGGACTATCCAACCACACCTTACCGTTAAAACCAGCCGCCCGTAACGCCTGCCCCATGCTCACCATCGACTGCTCGTTGACATGCACATGCTGGTTGACCGCCACACCGAATTGGCGCGGGTCTTTAGGATATTTCTCACCGTCACCCATCAACCGCCGGAAAGCCCGTACCATCGGATAAGCATACTTGTCATACCACACATTCGGCGCGGTATGGATGATAAAGCGACCGTTGGGCTTCAACACCCGATGTACTTCCAACATCGCGGTATGCAGTTCCCACGGATGTAAATGTTCAACCACGTCAAACATCAACACGCGGTCAAAACAAGCATCCGGGAACGGTAATTTTTTTGCGTCGGCTTGCATCACGGCTGTTTTACCGGGTGAGATACCGTTCACACCTTGAATCACATTCTGAGACATCTTGACTGCTACAGCAGCGTAATCAATGCCAATCGAATCCGCGCCCAGTTTGGCACAGTGGCGCAAGATTTCGCCACGCCCACAGCCCACATCCAAAATGGTCATGCCGGGAGTGATCTCTGCCAATTTGAAGGCATCACTCAACCGACGTGAAAGCTGTTCACCTTCGGTTGTAGTGAATTCGTCGTAGCCCTCACAAGCGGTTAGGAAGTATTCTTCCGTATACAGCGTTGAGGGAAGGGGTTGTTTTTCCTGTTCCGGTTTCAATATCGCAGCCTGCTTAATGGAAATTTTTACGTCATTTGTGTGGGGATTATACAGAAGGTAGTAGTGGTTTCAACAGGTCTTTCTCAAAATAAGGCGCTTTGGATGATTTTAACCAGACATTCTACGGTATGTCTAAAGCCTTCAGTGTATGATAAATGTACTTAAGATAACCGCCAAGTGATCTGACGGTCATGATTTGATGGCATAAAGACACAACAGTCAATTGAATAATGTGAATGATGTAGGGTCGAGGCGTGCCTCGACCGCCAGAAAAAACATCGTTATCCGTTTGGGGTTCTCGCTATGTCAACATCAAAATGGAAATGATGACCTATCAATTGAAGGCGGTCAGATCACTAGTCTATGGAAGCGTAACCTTTTGAACGTTAAAACGGTAGAGTCATCAGGAGCAGATGACTCACCCCACTGCCGGAGCCTAAACTGTGGAACAGGGTAACGAACATCGTTTACTCCAACGGGTGCGCCAAGGCGATGCCGATGCTTTCGCTCACCTCTATCAAGACAACGTACAGGCTGTATTCCGCTATATTGCTTATCGTGTGAATGACACACATTTAGCAGAAGACTTAACGGGGGATGTATTTCTTAGGGCGCTCAAAAGCATCAATAGTTATGAAGATCAGGGCAAACCGTTTCTCGCATGGCTGTACCGGATTGCTCATGCCCGTGTGGTTGATCATTACCGCCAAACAGATCGCCGCCCACAATCAACTGCCTTAGACGAACAGCCGATTGAAGCTCCGGGAGATATGGACGCAACGCTTTTACGGCGACATGCTGCTAAAGTTCTGCGCGATGCCATTAGTGATTTAACTGAAGACCAGCAGCAGGTCATTATCTTGCGTTTTATTGAAGGGCAGCGAATCGAAACCGTGGCGGAACAGATGGGTAAGCAAGCGAATGCCATCAAACAACTTCAGCACCGGGCGCTCCATGCACTAGCGGGACGGCTGGAACGCGCCGGTTTCGATATTGAAACGGTTCTTTCGGGGATGGCATGAACCAATATTTCGACGACCCCGAATTTGATGCCGTTCTCGCCCAGTGTGTCGAAGATATACTCCGCCAACATCGCACGTTGGATGAATGTCTGAAAACCTATCCGCATTACGCCGCCCAATTGAAGCCTCTCTTACTAGCAGGCATGATGACCAGCCGCTTGAAAGCACCGCAGTTTTCCTCACAAGCTGTAAACGTGCTTGAAATGCGACTGCGATCACAAATGAAGCGACAAAAACCGTTATCTAAACGTCGCACCGGATTATCCTATGGTATGAGCCGTCTAGCCGCTGTGCTGGTGATTGCCCTGCTGTTAGCATTCGGCAGTGGTGCGGGCTTGGTTGCGGCTTCATCCAACAGCATACCGGGTGATCCACTTTACGGCCTCAAGCGTTTGTGGGAAGCGATTGTACTGGCACTCTCGCCTTTAACCGAGCCACAGGATACTCTCTGGCAGCATATCGCTGAAACGCGGCTGGACGAAGTCGAGCGATTAGCCACGGACGGCAAACTAAATGAAACCGCGCTGGTTGATTTCTACGGCGCTTTGTATCACTTAAGTGGATTTTCCAATGCCGAAAACGATCCCAAAATTATGAAGCTGATGCAAAACACCGCCAGTGCCTTGGTGAATATAACGCCCTCGCCTGAGATACGCGTGGTTTATCAGGATGTGCTGCGACTAGCACAGGAAAATGTACGAACCGGTGTCGTACAACAGCCGCCTGATGAACTGCCTGCCAGCATCATTCAACAAACAGCAATGCCAACTTTGCTCCCGTCAGGAACGCCCAATCCCAGCGCCAGCCCAACAGCTACAGCGAGCTATACTCTCACGCCGACAACAACCATGCTTCCAAGTGTGACCCCAAGCGATACTGTTTCCCCAACCGCCACAAACACACCCACTTTTACAGTTACGCCCAGCCGCACACCTCGTATTCCCGTGACCGCTACTAAGACACTTGTTATCATCCTCACATCTACGCCGACCCTCACACCAACGCTCACCATTACACCCACTGCCACATGGACAGACTTGCCGCTGCCTGTTTCGATCTTCCCTATAGCGCCTGCTGCAACTCAGTCGCCTTTATCCCCTGTCGCGACGAATATCCTCACCAATGTACCGGATGTAGAAATCACGCGCATCCGTGCCACCGAGCTATCGGTATTTATGACGCAAACTGCCGAACCAGCAAGTACAAGCGATCCATCGTCTTAAAAATTTACGTGGAAAATACTTCGCAAATGCTTAACTAGCTGCTGCCCGAATTGTGATAAAGTCAGGGCGATGAGCAACCTTGTAGAGGAGTAAGCGATGAGAAAAACCCTTTTATTGACCATTACAGCACTCTTGATTGCTGTCGGAAGTGTAGCGGCACAAGATGCAACTGTTCCCCAAGTGCCGGATAGCAAGCAGTATCAATTACTGGAAATCACCACTGGCCTTCAGCGACCGCTGTTGCTCACGAATGCCAATGATGGTACCAACCGCATGTTTGTCGTCGAGCAAGACGGACAAATTTCGTCGATGACAGTAGTCGATGGCGCTATCGAAAAACAGCCCTTTTTGGATGTATCGGGATTAATTAGCACTAATGGCAATGAGCGTGGTTTGTTAGGCTTGGCGTTCCATCCCCAATTTAAAACCAATGGGCAGTTCTTTATTGATTACACCGATGTCAACGGAAACACTGTTGTTGCCCGTTATAACGTCCTTGCCAGTGATCCCAACACCGGCGATCCGAACAGCGCCTCGTTCGTCATTCAAATCAAGCAGCCTTTCCAAAATCATAACGGCGGTAATCTGGCTTTTGGACCAGATGGTTATTTATACATCGGCATGGGTGATGGCGGTTCTCAAGGTGATCCGAATGGTAATGGACAAAACGGAAAAGCCTTACTGGGGAAACTCTTACGGCTGGACATCGACAGCGCCCAACCCTATGCCGCGCCCAAAGATAATCCAGCAGCAACCAACGCTGATTTTGCGCCGGAAGTTTGGGCGATGGGCTTACGCAATCCTTGGCGCTTCACCTTTGACCGTTTGACAGGCGACCTCTACATCGGTGATGTAGGTCAAAATCAATGGGAAGAAATTGATTTCCAACCGGCTGGTGCAGCAGGCGGTGTAAATTATGGCTGGAACATTATGGAGGGTACGCATCGCTATTCGGGTGTACCTGAACCGCAAGGATTAACCGCGCCCATCGCTGAATATTCGCACAATGAGGGTGGCTGCTCAATAACAGGTGGTTATGTGTATCGCGGCGAGGCACTCAATGCGTTGGATGGCGTTTACCTGTTTGCGGATTATTGCAGCGGTAAAATTTGGTCTACCTTCCGTGATGCCAGCGGCACATGGCAAACCAACCCTTTTATGGACACTGACTTTTCTATCCCTTCCTTCGGGCAAGATGAGGCGGGCGAACTCTACGTGGTAAATCAAGGCGGCAGCATCCTGAAATTGGTGGCTGCTTCCTAGTCCGACACATAAGTTCATGTGAACGAGACTGGCCAACGTCACATTACACAAATGATCGATGAAACACGGAAACAATTGTAGGGGCTGGATTAATCCAGCCCGTCTTAAAAATTGATGTTCCGCCTATTGTAGGGACGAGGCGTGCCTCGTCCGGTATTTAAGATGGCCTTTAAGCTAACCTCATACATCCATATAAAGGAGAAACACAAAAGGGACGCATGAGCGCCCTTTTGCTTTAATTGACTTGACTGATACCTAGCGCCGCAGCCCCAAACGCCGCGCCAGCAAACTGGAAATCCAGCGCAGTTCTTCAATCTTAAGCAAGGTGGCTATGCCCAAAAAGACCGCCACGCTGACACCGCCTGCAATGCCCACTAGCAAGGCTTCATGCACAATCGTGCGCGTACCGATACGCGCCACCAAAATCGGCAGCACTAAGGCTGCGGCGATACCCATCGCTATAGATGCTAAACCGGCCTTACTGAAGGTCAGAATGAGGCGCTGTTCGCCAAAGCCCTTCATCCGGCGTGATAGCAAAATCGCCGAAACCGAAGCATGGGTAACATGCTTTAGGCTGTCGGCAATCATTAGGCTAAACAGGCCGTAACGTGGGAATAAGATCACCGCTGTCACAGCATACACCACAAGACTCAACGCACCGATCAACGCTGGAGTCATCGTATCTTGGCGGGCATAGAAGGCATAGACCAAGAGTAAATCCAAGGCGGCGAAAGGCAGTCCAATCAGGTAATAACGCAGCGCCATCGCTGTCATCATGGTGTCTTTTTCAACAAACGCGCCATGTTGAAACAACAGTCCAATAATCGGGTTCGCCAGCACCAACAAGCCAATCGTCGCCGGAATAATCAGCGTGATTGCCAGCCGCAACCCTAAGCCCAATGTGTCCTTAAAGGCTTTGCTGCTCTCGGCGGTAGTCAGGGCTGCTTGCCGCGCCAAAGTGGGCAAAATGGCGATGCTGATAGCAGTGGCGACCAAGCCCTGTGGAAATTGAATCAAGGTGGTTGCCCAGTTCATGTAGCCGATGCTACCATCACCGGTTTGGCTGGCAAGGCTAAAACTAAAAGGGCGGATGAGGAGAATATCCATGATGAGTGAAAACATCACCGGCGCGTACAATTTGGCAATCTGCCGCACGACCGGATGCCGCCAATTGAGGCTAAAACGCAACCGCGCGCCTTTCATACCCGGTACTTGGATGGCTAACTGTGCCAGCGAACCGATCAGCCAACCAATAGCTGCTGCTGAAATGCTGTAGGCTGGACGTGCCATCATCCACTGCACACCAATTGATGAGATGTTAGGCAATAATTGTAGGGGGGGCGCGAGGAAAATAGTCGCCAGTACGATGCTGCCATTAAACATGACCCCAGCGAAAGCAGGCCATGTGAACTCGCGCAGGGCATACAATGTACCGCTGACCACCGCGAATAAACTCATAAAGAGTAAGGATGGTGCGATCAACCGCAGTAAATGAGTTGACAGCGCTGCCTTTTGCGGATCAAAACCGCTGCCGACGATACCAATCACCTGCGGAGCCAACAACGTTACCAGCAGAATAAGCGCCGCGAGTATAGCTGTTACCAAGCTCAGCAGCACGGATACAACGGCCCACAGCGCTTTTTGGCCTTCACGGGTCGCAATTTCGCTCAGCACAGGGATAATGGCGCTATTAACGTGTCCGCCGATTAGCAAATCATAAAAACCTGTCGGCACACTGGTCGCTACTTCGAAGGCATCCACAGCCCGCGACGCACCGAACAAATTGGTCAGCGCGATTTCCCGCACCAGCCCCAATATGCGTCCTGCTAAATTTCCCAGCGCGATAATACTACTGGCACGGGCAACCCCAGCGTTAGTTTCTTCCTGTGTGACTGTGGTATCTGGGACAACGATATTGGTGGCGACTTCAGTTGTAGGACTTTCGAGCGACATAGAACTCCTGTCCGCTGCTTTGCCGCCCAAGGATAGCACATCAGTGGGGGAAAACGAGGTTAGATTTCGCTCAGAGCCAACGCTTGAACTCCGCTTGCTCCACTGCTCACCGCTGAGCGAGGGTCTAATCGCCTCAACATAGCTCAACTATCTCTCCCTTAAAGTCTGTACTACAATCAGAGCATAGGGCAATCGAATTCACCTTTAACATTCGGTATTCAGACCTTACCTGTGCCATCACCCTGCCCACATGAGACGAGCGACTTCTTGCCAGAGGGAAAATAGTATGACGAAACGCCTGTTAATCAGTTTAGCCGTTCTATTGTTGAGCATCACAGCCTGCGGAGGAGGTGGCAACACCGCTAACAACGCATCGTCTGACAGCCAAGCCAATCCCATCGAGTGGGATCGTGATCCCAAAACGATTGTCTTTCGTGCGGATGTCACAGGTGGTAATGGCGATCCGTTCTTTGCACTCAGCGAAGTCCCACCATGCACCGTTTACGGCGATAACCATATTGTTTGGACAAATGAGTTGGGTGTGAATAATGTTCAAATCCTCGAAGACCGTATCCCCGATGATACCGTGCGAGAATTTGTAGATTTTCTGGCTGTTACCAAGCAGTTGTATAAGTACAGTGCCAAAGCCGATACTATACCTCTAAGCGACCCTAAACCCGTAGTCGAAACATTGACATTGTTCATCAATAAGGTCAACCACAAGACCGATGCTTTTGGTGGCTGGGATTATGATTATTATCAAGAAATCCTCACCCACTGCCGTGAAATCAGCAGCGCACCCGTCATTTATGGACCAACGGGCGCATGGATTTCAGCCGGTGCCGTTCCATATGATTCGGACTCACCGCGTCAGCTATGGGATGCGAAAGCAAATAATCTGAGCCTCAAAGACCTTGTAGCAAGCGGTCAACCCAAATGGATTACGGATCGCAATGTAGGTGTATTTTGGACGATCTTCCTCACCTCGCCCAAAAATATCCAGTTCACCGAGGATAACGTGGAATATAATGTCGCCCTTCAAGTTCCCAACATCACCCGCGACGCGCCACCAGCCCCATAAAATAAAAAGGGACACGGCATGTGTCGTGTCCCTGTGAAAATGCGATTTGTCTAAGCATATAACGCAGCAATAAGGTAGTTTTTATTGTGTCTGGGTTGAGGCTAACAGAGCAGCCTTCAAGCCATCAAGATCGACATACTCAGCGCTGGCAGACTGCAAAACACCGGACTGGATGCTGATGTATTCCACATCCGGTTTATGATGGGTGGTTTCACGGTCGCGCAGGGGATAAAAATACTCACTCGACTGGTTGATACGGGTGGTAATACGGCTGCGGAGTGTGGATACTTTTTCAGGCGTGGTGATGACCATGAAATCTTCAGACGAGAAATGTCCGACAAAATCATCCTGTCCACCCATCTCGCGCACCGCATTCTTAATCATCATGGTGATAGCCCGCAGTACATCGTCGGCAGCCACAAAGCCATAACTCTCACGGAATTCGCTCATTCCTTTGATGGCGATCAACAAGACTGCCCAAGGATCATCCGCCATCAGCAGTTCGTTTAAGCGTTGGTCAGCTTGTTCGGCCTCTGGTAACTCGGTGACCGGATTGCTGCTGGTCTGGCGACCTGCCCGTGAAATGGCATTACGCACCCGAATACGGAGTTCCTGTACATCAAACGGTTTGGTAATGTAGTCCACAACACCCAATTCCAACCCTTGAAGTTTGTCGATGCGGTCACGCTTCTCGGTCAGGAAAATGATAGGGACGTTTTGGGTTCGGCGCTGCAAACGCATCTGACGACAGACTTCGTAGCCATCAATATCCGGCAGTCGAATGTCCAGCATCACCAGAGCAACATTATGATGTTGGACGAGTTCGAGCGCTTCTTTGCCCCATGCCGCTGTTAAAACGTCGTAGTCCTGCACCTTAAAGTAGGCACTTAACATTTCAGAAAGATCAAGATCATCTTCGACAATCAGAATTTTGGTTTTGGTTTCAGCCACAGGCGCTTTTCCTCTGCAAATTCTTGATTAGCACTCAGCCAATCGGCACTTTATTGACGACAAAGACACAGCGCGGATCACCACAAGCTGTGCAAGCGGCTTCGTAAACATAATACTCATGACCGTTCGATGCCCAGCGCAAACATTCCTGTACAATGCCTGCCATTGCATGGCACACAGGCTTCTCGGATTTACGTCCCCACGCCGTCGCACTGTTATCGACAATGAAGCGAAAGCTCTCAGCCGTTTGCTCAACTTCGCAGTGCTGATCACTAAACGTATTATAGATGCTTGCGAGTGCTTTAAGACCGATAAAGCAGCATTCATTACGCGGGAGCGCACGGAAGGCCGGATCGCTCATGCCAGCCATCGCGCCAAACGTCCGCAGCCCTAATGAAAAACTGGCACGTCCCACCCGCAGCGTCATGCCCCGTCCGCCGCGAATACCGTAACTGTCTTCCAGCGCGATATTCAAGGCGGTCATGCTGGCGAAATCAAACTGCTTCACCAGATTATCAGGTGGCAGTTCATTGACATAACTCAGCAGTCCTGCCTGTTTCAAGAGAGTTTTGAAGGCAGCCTGCCCCATTACATCGTCCATTGCCACGAAGAAATACCGCGCAATGCGGTTGGGGAGATATAGGCCAGCCAGTTGCACGAGGCTTTGCTTTTCTTCAGTTTAAACGAGTTGGGATAATGCATCGACCGTGCGGGTGACATCCAAAAAGATCAAACCGAGTTTGGCTTCTTTACGTGCCAAAACGGTAAGTACGGCTTCATCACCAACGGCGGTCAGGATGACGTATCCACTTTCACCCTTCACCATAACCTGTTCCAACATACCGCGCCCCAATTCGGACGAGATACGTTCCCCCAGCGAGAGCATGGCAGCCGACATCGCGCTGACACGGTCTTCCTCAATATGACCGGGCAGTGAAGAAGCCATACTCAGGCCGTCAACACTGACAATAGCCGCTGCTTCCACATCGCCAGAGCTGGCCTGTAAATCGCGTAGTCGTTCTACTAGTTGTTCAGTACGGGACTTCGCCACGAGCATCTTCTCCTGCACGCCAAATTTTAATATCAATTGATGATTTGGATTGTAGCATAGAATTACGGCTATGGCACTTAAGCATTGTGCCTGCGTAAAGAATTACAGAATTGGAAGGGATATTTCTCATGACCCAAGCGAGTCATTCAGGCAACTTTTTGGTCGTAAGTACACTCGCTGGGGACAGATAAGCAAAGAGGCTGGGGAAATCCACCAGCCTCTTTGTTTTAAGACAATATACTGAGCAACGATTAGCTGGTCGCAGGCAGCATATCACCAGTCGTCGGATCAACGCCAGTCTCAATCCAACCATGCTTGAGGCCAACCAGAATATCATTCATGTATTCGGTCACTTCGTCGGGAACATCCGAGTCATGCTTGGGGGCAAAGCCGACACCTGCATTCTCAGCCGACATGATGATGTATCCGCCGCCGGGGAAATCTGCGCCACCGTCAACCAAGGCTTCGGTTGCAAGGTAAACAGCTTGGTCTACCTGCTTGACAGCGCTGGAGATAATCTTGTCCGCGCCGGGTGACTTGCCACCACCGAATGAAGTGGTGTATTCATCCTGATCCACACCGATGACGTAGACACCAGCCTGTGCAGCCGTGGTGATTGCGCCAGTACCCGTTGGGCCACCGGCACCGAAAATCACATCTGCGCCTTCACCAATGAACTGCTTGGCATTCGCGCCACCCACATCGGGCTTGGTAAAGCTGTCATTGTAAGTGCCGAGGATTTTGATGTCCGGGTTAACGAACTTCGCACCATTTTCGAAACCGTTACGGAACTTCTTGACAGGGGGAATTTCAATGCCGTAAACACCACCAATGATGCCGCTCTTGCTCATCTGGGCAGCCAGCGCACCAGCGAGGAAGCCAGATTGATCTTCACGGAAAACCAGACCCACCCAGTTCTTGGGAGCGCCGTCAATGCTTTGGTCAACACCCATGAAGTATACATCGGGGTTGGCGACAGCAGCGGCCTTGGTTGCATCAGCAATCAAGAAGCCAACGGTGATAATGGCCTTAAAACCTTCACTGACACAGGTATCAATATTTTTAGCGTAATCGGTCGCGGCGACAGTTTCGATGTATTTATAATTCAAACCGAATTCATCAGCAGCCTTTTTGCCACCTTCATACGCAAATTGGTTGAATGTACCATCATTAATCTTGCCTGTATCCGTCACGAGGCACAGGTTCTCGATCAGGCTGTCCTGAGCGGAAACGGTGAGCGCCGGAACAACGCTGAGAACGGCAATTGCCAACATTAGCAGAACCAAAATACTGCGATTGCTCTTCATACAAAATCCTCCACTATTCTTTCGCTGAAACTCATAAGGGCAACACTAGCCCAAAGGGTTTAGAAATATTACCCCATTTTTGGGTTTACCGAAACCTCGGTCATTAGCGAAATTATCCAGTCTTATTTTGTGGAAAGTTGCCAGATTAAGATTTTTTGACCGTATTCTAGAATTGGCGATGATGTCAATTCCGTCATAAAAATTGGCAAATTCCAAGACGTTTGTGGCGAATTAAGAACCGTTTCGGCGGATTACTCGGCTAAAACTGCGGCAATATTGGCGATGGGGCTGCCGCCGCCATCTTTGCCAATCCGCTTTTAACTAGAGAGACGAAAACAAATCGCCATCCACAGTAGGCTTCGCACAGTACGCCAAGAGAGAAGAGATCGCCAAGGTGTTGTTCAATTGCTCAGACACTCAATTTTCTAGAACAGTTAAACATGAAACAGATGACACTTCAAATGAGAGTCATTGCTACATTTCATCGTAGAACAAAAGTTCAAAACCGTCAAGCGAAAATCGTTTGAGTTTACAAACTTTTTTCTCTTTGTTTAGTTAAGCTTGGACTTCAAAGCCGGGGAAGTTGCTATCATCGGCATTGGTTGGATTGTAGGTGGCTAACTTTTCAAGCACCGTCGCAAAGATTGCCATCTGATCCGCCCCAACCAAAGCGGTATATTCCGCCTCAATCTCACTTTTGATGGCGCAAGCATCCGCGAAGAAGTGCCAACCGGCATTGGTCGCTTTGACCACCGTTGCACGGCGATCTTTCGCGTCCGGTTTAGTCTCAAGGTAGTGCCTACTTTCCAATTCTTGCACCAAACGGCCTGCGAACTGCTTGGTGGTTCCCATCCGTTCAGCAATCGTCACAATCCGTGTTCCTTTGATGTCGAGATTTGCCATCAAGAAGGTATGAACCGGAGTTAAGCCTGCATAACCGAGCGCGGCATAACGTTGGGCAGCCATCGCACTAAACTGACGATTCAACTGTAAAGTCAGCCGAGCCAACGATTCTTGTCCTTGATCCATGAGAGAGCGAATGGCATTCTCATCCAATTCTTGTGGACTCGTGGATTTGCTGTTTGACAAATTAGACACCTTGATTTACTATTTAGACAACCTAGTTTACTGTCAACTTGGGTGACTATTATAGCAAGTGGCCTCGAATCATTCAACGTTAGGGGGAACGACCATGAAAATTCACGCGATACAAACGGGCATCGGTTACGTCAAAAAATCCTTTTTGAGTGGCAGTATCAAGGCGGGCGGACTCCTTCCATTTCTGATTAATCTGCATCGCGAGTCACCCTATGTGAAGATTCCGATTTATGCGTGGGTTATCGAGCATAACGAAGGAATCATTGTTGTCGATACGGGAGACATTCCTTCCAACCAGACCCTGTTCCTCATGCAATTTAAGCGTGACATCAAAGCGGACGAATTGATCGAGCCACAACTGGCAAATCTGGGCATCAAGATCAAAGATGTATCCAAAGTGATTCTGACCCATATTCACAGCGATCATGCCAATGGCGTTGCTCCTTTTTTGAAGACACCCATTTGGGTCAGCCAACGGGAGTACGAGTCATTTCATTCGTTACCTACGCGAATGATCAATCGACTAACCCTCGAAGCACCAACCAGCTTTAATCCGCAGCACATCAGCTTTCAACCGACAAGAGTTGGCTCATTCGAGACCAGTTTTCCCCTCACAAAAGCGGGCGATGTGATTGCCGTACCCACGCCCGGTCATACGCCGGGACATTTATCAGTGATCGCTATTGAAAACGGCATCAGCACCTTTATAGCGGGGGATGTTACGTATGATGAGACAGCACTGATAAACCAAGATTTCCAAGGGCCGAGTGAAGCACCCAAAGAGCAGCCAAAGACACTGGCAAAAGTCTGGCAGTACACACAGGAAAACCCGACGGTTTATCTACCCTCGCATGATCCTGAGTCGGGCAAACGGTTAGCAAACATGCAAATTGTGCCAATACAGAGAAATAAAATCGCACAATCTGCGTAACACCTAATGCGGAAACTGCACAAATTGCTGAAATTTGTGCAGTTTCCGCAATATTCCCGCTGAATTGCACAGCGGCAGGCTCGCGTGTATCCGCCGAATTGACATTTTAGTCTGGCTGGAGGCTCGGCTCATGCCGCTGAAATGGCAGTGATTCGGCGGGAAGCTCGGCTCATGCCACCGCTGCACAAAGGGTGTGCTGCGGCTGTCGTTGCTGATTTTTAGGAAGGGGTTGAGGTGTAGTCTGTAGCATTATGTTTCCTTTAGTAGCGTTATCTGGTAGCAGCAAGTTCTTCACATCAACCTCCCTCTAAATAGTGCGTTGTATGGCGGAAACGGCATGCCGTGTCCCTACTGAAATCTGTTTTGGTTGAGAGACGAAATACTTCAATCATCAATTCAGATTATAGAACAAATGAACTATTAAAGTCAAGGCGATTCGGTTCGAGTTTCCTAACTTTGGGCGGTTGAAATTTATTGGGCATAAATTGCGGCGGACGGAAAAACCCCGTCCCTGCGAAGATTTAGCAATTCTGCAAATATGTTGTCAAGTTTAAGCGATTGAGTCACACAACCACACAAAGTTTTATGGCGGGTGACTACTCCTCAACGATATATTGGGTGATGGGGTTGGGTTCAGCATTGCGGGTGCTTTCATAAACGGTGAACGTTGATGGCTCGGCGCGAACTCGCACATGATATTGTGCGCCATCGGCACTATCGAACTGAACCAACCAATGGTTTTCACTCTCTGGTTGAACGCTCCTTAAACGGAAAGCGTCGAGGGAGCGCTCACCTGTTTGCTGGCGTAGAAAGGCTTCTACCGCCTGAGCAGGCGCATCATAGGCCACACAACCGCGATAGTAAGCAGGTAATAAGCTATTAGTCTGATAAGCTTGGACAATAGCGGGCGCATCTTCCGGTGGAACCCGCCCATAACAGATGCCATGTGGCAGACAAACCATCGTGCCAGCAAAACGATGTCCACCAATGTGGGTGGTTTGCCAAACATCACGTCCGGCGATACTGGATAAAGCGTTATAAAGTGGCAATCCATTTTTAGCACAACAGGCATCACGCTTACCGTTGGTACACACCAAAAAGAGGCGATCTTCAGAGAGGGTTTGGTCAGAACGAGCCGCCGCAATTTCCTCAATATTCATATCCAGCAAATCTTCGTAGCTTTCCAAGCGGAAACGGAACAACATCGGATTAATTGGATTGGCATGGGCAACGTAGAAGCGAATCCCCTGATTATTGCCAGCCTGTTTGATGAACTGAAAGCGCACATTCGGCAACTTTGCTGATTGGTTAATCAAAAAATTCTTCACGCTTTCGGGTAGATTACTTTCTTCAAGGGCCTTCGCACCCCATATCTCGTTGTATTCCAGCAAAATCCAGATGGAGGCACGAGCAGCAGTAGCCGTTAAGGGTTCGCCTGCGGTCAGCGAATATTGAGCAATATCAGTGGTTGGCATGATGGAGCATCTAATCCTGTCTAGGGCAACACATTTGGTAAATGTTACCGCATTCAGGCCGAAAGGGGGAATTAGGTTCTGTTTCTCATCTGACGGTGGATGGCGTAGGCCACGACGAAGGCTACGCCCCAATCACAAGCGAGGTCAAGGAATGACGCACCGCGATCCGGCACGAGGGTTTGTAAAATCTCGGTGATCAAGCCGAGCGAACAGGCAAAGATCACCGCCACGATCAGCGCCCGATTGCTGGATGTTACCGTCGTCAAGGCCGACCAGATGACGACAATTAACAGGCCGAAACAGGTTAGATGGGCGAGAGTCATCAGGATTTCCCAAGCGAGGTTAAACTCAGGTGGGGCTGATGGGCCAAGAACAGGGCGGGCGCTGGACTGTAATAGAATCAGGGTCAACACGGCGATATAAACAATTGCGACGATGACGCGTAGGAAGCGGTAGGAAGGTGTATTGATTACGGGAGCAAATTGGGTTTTGAGTTTGAGTAACATGTAGACGATTGTAACCTATCGGTGCTTACCCTGCCTGATGCACAGCCAACGATTAGTCTGTGCTTTTCCAAGTGGCTTTGATGACCCGCAGCCAATTTTTATAGGTGATTTTTTCCAGACTTGGTTCGTCATAACCACTGTTTCTGAGGGTATCCAACAACTTAGGCAGGCCACGCACATCACTGAGGTCGTCGGGCATATCCGCGCCATCAAAATCTGAGCCAAAGGCCACATGGTCGATGCCGATCCGGTTGACGATGTAATCAATGTGGGCGGTAATTTGAGTCAATGGAACGGCTTGCTCGATGCTAGATTGTGGATGGGTATTCATGGCCTCAAAGTTGATACCAATAACACCACCCGATTGGGCAACCGCATCAATTTGAGCGTCGGTTAAATTGCGGGTCGAGGGGCAAATGCTGTAGACATCGGCATGAGTGACGACCAGTGGTGCGGAGGAGAGTGCGGCTACATCGCGGAAGCCCTGCTCATTGAGATGTGCGAGATCAATGAGAATGCCCAGTTGATTGCAGGCATTCACCAAGTTTTTACCCGCTTCAGTTAGGCCGAGGCCAATATCCGGCGAGGCGGGAAAACGAAAAGGTACGCCATAACCAAAGGCATTGAGACGACTCCAGACCAAGCCAATCGAACGGATGCCTTTGCGATAGTAGGCTTCCAAGTTGCTCAAGTCCGCATTGATGGCTTCCGCACCTTCGAGCGCGAGAACCGTGCTGAAGATGTTTTGATTTAGAGCCTGTTCGAGTTGGTCACAGGTCGTGATGATCTTTACTTGCCCATGCGACTCAGTTTCCAATTGGTAAGCGAAGTCAATCACAGTATCGGTATAGTGCCGGGCATAGGCTGGATCAAGTGGGCTGCGCTCGGAGAGGATGTAGCCATTATCCGTGAAGGTAATGCCATACATGGGATCGGATTCAGACGAGTCGGCTGGCGGTCGCGTAAAGATGGCAAAGAAACCGCCATTAAGCCCACCTTGTCGGGCGCGTGGTAAATCAATATGACCGAATGTGCTTGCTTCAAAAAAGGAACGCTTTTTATCGCCTTGCGCGTTCAAGAGATTAGTGAGGGTGTCATTGTGTCCATCGAAAACTAAGGTCATGCGAATCTTCTTTTTAGATAACCGACCGGAAAACGAAGTGCATTATAATGCATAGATTAATGAGGAAAGCCGGAGGGAGCACACATTGGTGCTCCCCTTATCATTCGTACATAAAATTTATTCAATAGGTGGCTTAGAGTTTGAATTTATGATCAACAGGCTCGATGAATATCTCGCAAAGTGGAATTTAACTGAGCCACAAGCGCTGGCGACTACTGCCAGCAGCTACGTGTATATGGTTAGCTCCGAAGGTACACGGGTTGTCCTGAAGTTGATAACCGAAGTGGGTATCGAAGAACGGGAGGGGGCAATTGCGTTAAGTTACTTTGACGGACACGGAGCCGCACGACTGTTACAGGCGGATGAAAACGCGCACCTCGTAGAATATGTTGAGGGCGACAATCTGGTTGGCATGGTCAAGAACGGTAACGATGATGCGGCTACAGCGATTATTGGTGATGTGCTAAACCAACTCCATCAGCCGAGGAGTGCGCCACTACCCGATAACCTACCACGATTGAAAAGGTGGTTTCGCAGCCTGTTTCTGAAAGCGACCGCTGACAAAAACGGTGGGTTAGACTCCGTTTATGTACGAGCAGCGTCACTGGCTGAAAAGTTACTTGACCAAAATCGCGATATTCGAGTGCTGCATGGCGATATTCACCACGAGAATATTCGTCATCATCCACAACGCGGGTGGCTGGCATTTGACCCTAAAGGATTGGTCGGTGAGCGAACATATGACGCGGCGAATACCCTGTGCAATCCGATGTATATGTCAGAGTTGGTGGTAAATGAGGAACGGATTTTGAGAACGACAGGCATCTTAGCGGAGAAGATGGGTATCGAGCAAAAGCGGGTGCTGGCGTTCGTGTATATCTACGTCTGTTTAAGCGCTAGTTGGTATGCCGAAGATGGTCAAGAAGCGAAGCACGAATTGAATATCGCGGAACTGGTTGAGCCGCATGTTGACGCTCAATCCTTTTAAGAGGTGACAAACCGCCCTACCCGAAAAGCCGATTTGTCGTTAGATTCCAATGACCTATATTAATTTGAGTCGAAAGTGAACGATTATGCTTTTACCTGCGCTGCGCGAAGAAGTGTGCCGCTTACACGCCGAACTGCCGAAAAATAATCTGGTGGCCTGGACGAGCGGCAACCTGAGTGCCCGTGACCCGGAAACCAATCTGGTGGTCATCAAACCGAGCGGGATTACCTTCCCTAACCTAACACCCGAAAATATGGTGGTGGTGGATATTAACGGCAAGATCGTGGAAGGCGAGTATAAGGCTTCGTCGGATACCGCTTCACACTGCTATATTTACCGCCAACGCTCGGATGTGTTTGGTGTGGTGCATACCCATTCACGTTATGCGACAGCCTTTGCGGTGGTCGGGCGTAGTATCCCGTGCTTAACCACAGCGATGGGTGATGAGTTTGGCGGCCCAATTCCCTGCGGCGGTTTTGCACTGATTGGTGGGGAAGAAATCGGGGCGGTGGTGGTTGAAACACTTAAAGACTCCAAGAGTCCATCGTGCCTCCTACAAAGTCACGGAGTGTTCGCACTGGGCAAAAATGCCGAATCCGCGATTAAAGCCGCTGTGATGACCGAGGATAATGCCGCGATTGTGTGGATGGCATCGCAGTTGGGTACACCGCTGACCATCTCGGATGAGGACATCGCCAAGCTGCATCATCGTTATACGAATGTGTACGGGCAGTAGGAGAAAGAACCCCTACCCCAGCCCTCCCCCGTAAACGAGGGAGGGAGCCATACGGAAGAAAATACATCGAATTGTAGAAGCCATACAGGAGCACACATAGGTGCTCCCCTACATCAGCAGATTTTCGTGTTCAAAATTTGATTGTGGTCGTGACAGCAAAAAGGGCGCACAACCGTGCGCCCCTACAAGCATTTTGAAGACCGAATATTACCCCTGCGGTTTGATGAGGAAGGCAACATCCTCAGCTAATTTGTCGATGGGGATAGTCAGTGTTCCATCGGAGGATGCGGTCAAAGTGTTCAAGGATTCGACTTTTCCGGTGGTGGTGTTGAACATCGAAACGGTGTAATCCGTATCAGGTGACATCCCAATTTCGACCGTTCCCGTTTGAGTGCCTTTATAGCCATCCATCGCGCTACGCCACGTAAAATCCTCGTTCTGAATCCAGCCATAAGCCTTATTTGAGGCGAGATTCTTCTGACCCAATACACGTATCTTGGGATTGGACACAGACGCTTTCACATCTTGATAGCCACCTTTGTTTACGTCCAGCGCATTAACAAAGTTGGCAAAAACATGGGCGATTTCGATCTGCGGTATTTGGTCTAAATGTTCCGAGTACCAATAACCGGGTTCAAAGAATGAGGAAGCATCCAACGTTGACCATAACAGATGGCGATACCAGATACCGGGGTTTGGATTCTTGAGGTCATCATACCAACCCTTATTTGTGATGCCGGTTTCGGCGTGCATGGTGGGCTTGCCGATGAGTGTGACAGAAACTTGACTACTCCAATCCAAGTGGAAGGCGACCATATCTGCGCCTAACGGATCATCGCGAGTGTACTCATGCAAATCGGCGTAATCAATGTCGGGGAACCTGTCCTTATTACCCCAAAATTCAGGCCGCCAACAACACCAAAAGGAGGTCGTCGCCATATGAGGATGGGAGTCAATCTGGTGCATGTAGTGGGCGAAGGCTTGGGCAGTTTCCCAATGAGGCGCTGTGCCGTCTCCGGTTGAATCAGGCGGGCCTTCATTGTTGAGTTCCCATGAATGAACAGCAGTTGAATAACCCCAACGAGCAACGATATAGCGATACCATTGACGGAGCAACCAGCGGGCTTTGGTATTTTCGGGCTGGTAATAACCATCACCTTCATCGGCAAATGTGCCGTCGGTCTTGAGGTGATTTTGAATCCAGTCGTTCTTGTCATGAACAACCATCTTTAGATACACACCATCTTTTTCGGCCTGTTCGACGATCCAATCTATATAAGCCGCGCCGCGCGGATCAACATAGGTGTGCATGTCGGCTTTGGGATTGCGGATCACGCTGCCACCCAAGCTGCCATCAGCGAGAACTTCGCGAATTTGGAACTCGTCGATATAAGCGCTGCCGCCCGTAACATTATCCAGATAAAGCGAGATATTATCTTCGGGGTTGGAGTCGGTTTTAAAGTCGGTTTCGATGGTGAACCAATCCTGGTTTTCGGTGATGTGCGGGAAGAACATGGGCTTCTCGCGCAAGGCATCTTCCTGATCCTGCATGGGATCACCGATGCCAATCCAATTACTGAGACGCGCAGTGACACCCCATTGATAACGGGAGTCGCGTGGGCCAGTCAGGTTAGCGGTTTTCAGGCGAATGAGGATATGATACTTCGTGTCCGGTTTGAACTGTGGCCCCGTCTGCTCATTCAGCCAATTGGTAATCCAATAGCGGAAGGCATCGGGATAGGTCAAGTCATAGGAAAGCTCGCTGCCGGGTGCATGTTCCTTGAAATTCAAGCGCTCTCTTGCGCCTTCATTACCCAAATCTTCGGCACTCGATAACCAACGTGCCCAGTTGGTGGAATATGCGCCAACACCTGCCATCCACGGACGGTCAAAGTTTGTGCCGGTATCTTTATAGCGATCATAATCGCCGTAGCTATAAGCGGGGCCGATGGGCCAGAAAAGACTGCCGTTGGAAAACTGAAAGTAGCGCGGGTCGTCTTTACTGACGCTGATAAAACCCGGTCGGACAGGTGCTTGAGCGTTGAAGCTGCCGATGGGTGTGACTTCAGTGCCGGAGGCATCCGTAACTGAGATGCTGACCTGATGCTCACCTGTTTCTTGCGGGCTGACACGCAGCATCCATTCTGAAGTCGGCAGCTCTAGATAGTGGACGGTGTCGCCTTGTTGGGCGCGATCCACATCCACATTGTAGAAGGCAGGTTGATGGAGGATTTTACCCGAAGGCGTGGTGATAATGCCCTCAACCGATATACCCGTTCCGGCAACTTCACCGGGAGGCGGGTTATCATCATAGGCAAAAAGCGGATACTCGGCGGTTTGCGGAATGCTAAAGCTCACCTCGTATTTTTCGTAAACACGCGGCTCGGTGGTATTCACTTTGAGAACCGCCAAAGTCTGCGCGGCAACGGGTGAGGCGATCAACAAGCCAAGGCAGAATACAACCAGCAGGCCAAGCCGCCGAACATAAAGATGGATCATGTGTTGTTATCCTCTATATCGGATGAGATGTGCCTCATACCTGTTATTGGAACACAGACCGCATTCTTTCATGGGAATCATTGCAAGGCACTTTCATGCGGTTGAAAGGTATTAGTAGTAGACGGACACGGCATGCCGTGTCCCTACGCAGACATAGGTTCATCAATTGTATTTTGGGATTATTCGCCTTCACCAACCGGCTCTTTGGTGGTGGTGACGCTCATCCATTCGGGACGATCCGGGCGGAGATGACCGAAGATGGGCTTCTCGTTACGCAGCATGTCCACGAAGGCCATAATGTCGCGGATATTCAAGAACATGTAGCCTTTTTTCTCTTTGTCCTCGACAAACGGGTCAGGGAAAGCGCTATCTTCGGAGAGAAAAAATACATCCATGCCGTAATCGCCGCCGGTGCAGCGGACAATGGCGCGGACTTTGGCGGTGATGCCGTTGAAGTTTTGGATTTCGAGCTGCCGCCAGATAATCATGTACTCTTTGATTTCAAAATGCTTGGGGTCCATATTTGCTCCTGATGAGAAAGCGTTTACTCGCAATATAGTAATCTTGCCTTTTATAAAGCAACCTGTCAAACAGAGTGATACAAAATTTAACCGCAGAGGCGCAGAAGTATTCCAAGAAAGTAATGCGAATACCAACCCCCTCCCTAACCCCACATCAGCTACGGTCGCAGGCTCCCCCGCTGATAGCCCGCAAGCGATGGAGGGAACTGATACCACAAACGGCTATTTTCGCAGCATTTACTTTGAACTACTGAGAACGCTGAGATCAAGGCAGAGATTTTTCACCACAAAGGCGCAAAGAACACATAGGAAAGACAAAAGTTAATCTCTTATAACTTGCGTTCGGGGTCGGGTTTGAGGACGCGCCAGATGCGGTCGAGCATTTGCAGGGTGAGCAGGTTGCGGACGGTGTAACCATAACGCAGGTTATCGGATGTGAAGTAGGCGGCGAGTTCTTCATCACCGGGAGGCCAAGAGGGATGAACGTTATCGTAGGCGAGGCCGTTATCGGGCAAGTCCATCATGGCAGGAGCGAGGTCGATGAGAGGCAAGTTGTTAGTGGCAGCAAGATCACGAATGATGGTGTTGAAGGCTGAGACGTGATCCATAACACGCGGTTGGGGCGGAATGGTATATAAGACCGGAATTACACCCATTTCCATCGACTGTTTGATGATTTCGGTCATGTCGTGGCGATATTCGTCTCCGGTGCGGTAGCCGACATCATTGGTGCCAAACATGATGAAGGCAATCGAGGGTTGAATGATGCGATATTCGCAAATTAAAGGGGATTCGTCCACGTTACACTGATAAGGATCGGCGTTACGTGGCGAAAGCACCGTATAAGCTGCCCAACCAGCTAACGAAGCAACAGAAGGATTATTGAAAGAGTTGACTTCACGGACAGGTGTTTGGGTGAAGGCATCAATCACAGGCTGCAAATAAGTGTGGTCGCCGAGTTGATATTTACCTTGACCAAAGGGGTAGAGAAAACGCTGCCCGACAGTGATGCTGTCCCCGACTTTGGCGAAAACGGTGAGATTATTGGCGCGCGCCTTGCCAATTAAGGCGATGGTTTTGATTTGCGAAATGACAGTATCACTCAATGGGGGAAGGGGGTTTTCGGATTGAGCGCGGGAGGCGACGAGAATCGTGAATAGGAGTCCGGCTATCAGGAACACCACAAGCAAGCGTTTATTGAGTCGAAATGTCGAGAAAATAGTCATCAGTTAGCAGCCTATCTTTAGCGGGACAAGGTTCTAAAGATTCGGAAAATTCTTCAGATTCTGCAAATTCGGAACGTTTTATCGCCGAATCGTTGTAAATATTGCTGTTGCTGTTGAGAATCGGCAAATTTGGCAGCAATTACAACACTGGCAAAAGTTATTCCATGCCAAATTTGCCGATTGGATTTGATGTTAAGTGTATAACAAAAGCGTTACACCTGATAAACAGTTTACCATAATTGGAAGGCGAATGGGTTACCAAAATGTAACTCTTTGGTGAGCAATTTGTTAACCGCTTTGAGGGAGAAAATTTGTTAAGATGGTGGGGATTTGGTTGGAGATTGGTTTGGTAGGGGAAATACCCCACCCTAACCCTCCCCGTAGTAACAAGGAGGGAATAAATGCAAGCGGAAGGCTCTGAGAGCTGTAGTAACAAAAAAGGCATCAATTCCGAGGGTTGTGCATGTTTCATAAATTTTGAGAAGTCACTTGGGAGCAAGCTCTATATTCTGAGGCAACCATCCAGCACAGGGCGGAGCAACCCAAGAGCAATTACCGAGTTCACGCCACAGAGAACCTTGCGAATTGGTTACACCCAAAACTGGATCGCCACAGCCGTGTCCCGCAACCAATGTCCCATCCAATGTGATCATATATTTCTCATCCTCTGTCCACAAATATGATCTACAGGATTTACCCTGTGAATGATTCGGTAATTCAATCGTTTGGTTGGTTCGTATGTCAGTCAGTAAAGAAGGATGATAACCGTGTGCCTCATAAGTCCCCTGAGGCGACACACTATAACTTTCACTCACATGATTATTACTTTCGAAGTTTCTGGGAATAAATGCCTCAAGAGCAACAGGTTCGCGAAGCGTTGTACCATCAAAGTGCATCGTTATACGGTAATGACTGCCAAAATCATACGCATTAGCAGCAAGATAAAATTGAACTTTTTGATTGGCAATATCCCAATTAATCGTACTCAAATCAAATATTCCTATATCATAACTCGTTGCAAACTCTGCCAGTAGCTTGCCATTATGTTCAAAGTCAATCAACCAGAAGAATGTGCCAAGTTCTATACTATTGTTCTGAACATGATTACCCACGACAAGCAATATATCTTCACCTGTCAACGACCACTCGGTGAAGAAATATTTGGTAGCCACCTCGTACAAGGAAAGCACTACTTTTTGACCATTTGAGTCAATTGCGTAAGCCGTTCTATTTCCAATCCCAGTCTGCACAGGGTCTTTAGCAAAGGCTACGAAATATTTACCAGAAGGTGACCAAGCGGGGCCGATAAGTCCTGAGAGATTGGGCGGGATAACATCAGCGGCGATTTGGCGGGTGTCGGTACCATCGGGATGTTCGATGATGAGACCGCCTAAGAGTTGGGAATAGTAGTAGAGGTAGGGTTGGGTGATATCGGGCTGGGCTTGGACGGAAAGGGATGTGCTGCTGCCGAGTACGAAAATGATAAGCAAGATGGTTGCTAAGCGCGTTATATTTTTCATTTTGGAGTATTGACCGTAGCAAGAATGTCGGCGACGGAATAGATTTTCCAGCCGTTGAAGTTGCGAGCGCGCAGGCGTTCGTTGTTATCGGTAAATTCAAGTGTAAGTCCCTGCGTATTGAGTTTGAGCAGCGGTTCGTAGAGGCCATCGTGCAGCATCCAAATTGAGACGCCATACCCCTGCCAATCTGAGTAGGTTGCCAACAAGTGATGGGCTGGATCTTCCGCAACCACAACATCAAAACCCTTTTCAGGCAGTGGTAACTGGTCAGGCTGATAAGGACAGGGGATATTGTTTAGCTTATAGAGTGTGGCATGGGTTCGCATATCACTCAGAACCGCCGTCATATTTTGGTCACAATGAAAGTTCAAAATATGCGCTACTGCTGGATCAATACCATAAACCTGAATTTGACCTGCATATTCGATTTTTATGGGGTCAAGCTGCACCGGTTTGGAAGTTCCCAGAGGAAAGTTATTAACATTGACTTGTTGTGGCAGCCAACCGACACATGGTGATGCCCCAGTACAATGACCGAGTTCACGCCACAATGTCATCTGAACATTGGTTACACCCAAAGCTGGAAAACCACAGCCGTCCGTCAATGCAGTACCATCTAATGTGATGATGTAGGCTTCATTTTCCGGCCAAAGGTAATCCCGGCAACCTGTACCCTGTGTATGACGGGGCAATTCGAGAGGTTGATTGGTTGTGGTGTTGATAAGTCGAGCAATGGGATAACGCTGCGCCTTGTAAGTCCCGCGTGGCGAGATACGATTCTCCTCATCTGTATCCAAATTTGAATTGCTTGTTTGGGGGATAAATTCATCGGCCGAAATGGGCTGGCGGAGGATCGTACCGTCAAAGTGCATCGTTACCCGATAATATTGAAGGGTGCCTAAATCAGCCGCATACTCAAATACGATTTGCCCTTGCTCCACATTCCACAAGATTTCGCTTCTTTGAGAACTTCCACCCAAATTCACACCAAAATCCGCCAGTAATTGATTGTGGCCGACATCAATAACCCAGAAAAAGGCATCACGAAGACCGTTGGGATTGTAGACTCCTTCGATCAGTAGAATGTCCTCACCATTTGGCGACCACTGCATAAAGGATGTTACGGTGACGTTATGTAACCAACCAGCCTGATTCTGCCCTTTAGTATCTATGAGATACGGTACCCGAGCGCTGTCGTCATTAGAAGGGATGCCATAGGCTGCGAAATATTTACCGGAGGGTGACCAACCGGGGCCAGCAAGACCTGACATGTTCGGTGGGATAACATCGGCGGCGATTTGGCGGCTGTCGGTGCCATCGGGATGTTCGATGATGAGACCGCCTAAGAGTTGGGAATAGTAGTAGATGTAAGGCTGTGAGGGGTCGGGCTGGGCTTGGACGGAAAGGGATGTGGTCGTGACGGCAAGGATGACTAGCAAAATGGCAGTTAGGCGAGTCATGGATATGACCTCAGAGGTTGTTCATGTTTTATATCCACCATAGCATAAGTTTTTATTAGAGACGATGTGCGATATGCCTACGACAACCCCCACCCTAACCCTCCCCCGTAGTAACAGGGGAGGGAATAATTCAAAGGGTTAGGTGGATTTGATGATGTCCTGTTTGGTGAGCCAGTCGATGATGGTGGGCAGGAAGTCGGGCGTGAATTCCTGTTTGAGTGTGGCGTACTCGGTTGGGCTGCCAGTGGTGGCGGCCTGCATCAAATGGTTGGCTGTGGGCAGAATAGTCAGTTGATAGTCGGTGTTGCCTGCCTCTTTCATAGCGGCTTCAAAGGCAGGTGCGTTCTGGTCGGCATCGACTTGGACATCGAGCGTGCCATAAATCGCTAATACAGGAACGGTGGTCTTAGCCCAATCCTTGCCGGGATTATAGGTCAGGAAGAAGCGCCACCAATCAGTGTTATAAGTGGTTACGGCATTATCGGCCTGCTGGTTGGCATAGGTTTCGGGATCACCGATTTTGTCCTGTTCGTCTTTGGGTGCTGCCTTGATCTGCGCGATGACTTCATCGTGTACGAGCTGATGGATGGCATCCGCATCTCCAGTTTGAATTTTTTCGAACAACTGCGGGAGAAATTTCAACTGCGCGTCAATTGTCGCTTGCGGCGTTTTTTCAGCTTCAAAGATGCGCTTGTTCTGGACGAGGAGGACATCCTCACCGGAAACGGCTGGGCCAGCCATCGAGATGATAAAGGCTAAGTTCTTGTCTGTCGCGCCGAGCATGGCAGCGACATCACCGCCTTCACTGTGACCGAGTAAGCCGATTTGGTCGTGGTCAATGTCGTCACGGGTCAACAAAAAGTCGATGGCGGCGGTGGCATCAGAAGCAAAATCACTGGTAATGGCTTTTTCGAAATCACCTTTGGATTTACCGACACCGCGATCATCCCAACGTAGGACGGCAACGCCTGCACGAGTTAGACCATCAGCAAGAAGGCGGAAGACTTTCATTGCGCCAATGGTTTCGTCACGATCTTGTGGGCCGCTGCCTGTGACCAGCACAATCGCCGGATATGGACCATCACCTTCAGGGAGAGTCAATGTACCCGCTAGTGTTACGTCGCCGTTTTTGAAGGTGACTTCTTCCTGTGTATAAGGCAGATCTTCGGCAACAGGTTCGACATAAGGTGTAAGGGCTTCCAAGACGGGCTGAAAGACGGCTTTGTGCAGCGCGTCGTATTCATCCGGCGTGGTTTGCAGCAGGACGATGTAGGTCTTGCCAGCATCTTTATCTTCCGCAAGGGCGAAATCAACCGCAATCGTGCCTGTGGGGGCTTTTACGTCCACTTTATAGAGCGTCCAATTGAGCGTGTCCGATTGATAAGTGCCAACGCTTTCGGGAGCCTCGGTTAAGCCCAACTGAGGCAGCATAATGGGCAAGACTTTATCGGCGGTCAATGGCACACTTTGTTGGGCAAGCAAAGTAATATCGCTAGCCGATGGGGAACGGCGATAAAGCCCATTGCCTACGTCCCGCCAACCTTGCGGAACCACACTGGTTATGCCAAAGGTGGTATCGGTATAAGGTCTGAGGCTGATGGTCTCTTGTGCCAAAACTGGTAGTATAAAAAGCGCGAGCAGCAAACTGATCACGCTCAATCGAAAAAAGGTTTTCATCTGGAATCAACTCCTCAAGTAAAAACAACAAACGGAAGGCGACTTGTGCTGCCTTCCTATTATCTGTATACGTATTTGGGAACTGTTTGGGTGCGGGGAGAATAGCCTTAAATGCCGCCACCCATCACAGTCTGGATAAGCAAGTAGATGTTGAGGACGGCAATGACGATAGCGACTGTCCATGCCGTAATTTTCATCCATTTGGTGTTGGTGAACACGCCCATCTTGGCTTTTTCGCTGGTGAACTGTACTAATGGGACGACAGCGAAACTCAGTTGCAACGAGAGGATAACCTGACTGAGAATGAGCAGTTGCCCTGTACCCTTCTCTCCATAGATAGCCGCGACGATGACCGCCGGAATAATGGCTAACAACCGCGTGACAAGGCGGCGTAACCACGGGCGCATGTGGATGTTGAGGAAGCCTTCCATGACAATCTGCCCTGCCAGTGTGCCGGTGAGGGTGGCGTTTTGTCCTGAGGCTAAGAGCGCGATAGCAAACATGGTGCTGGCAAGGGTGGCACCCAGGACAGGCGTGAGCAACTTGTAGGCATCGCCAATATCAGCCACGCTTTCGTACTGCGTACCGTGAAAGGTGGCAGCCGAGACGATCAAGATAGCGGCATTGATAAAGAAGGCAAAAAGCAGCGAGCCGGTCGAGTCGATGGTGGCGAATTTGACAGCTTGGCGTTTGCCAGCTTCGGTTTGTTCGATGGCACGGGTTTGGACGATGCTGGAATGCAGATACAGATTATGGGGCATGACGGTCGCACCGAGAATGCCGATGGCGATGTAGAGTGCTGCGGGATTAAAGATGATTTCAGGTGAGGGTATGAGGCCGACCGCTATACCGAACAAGGAAGGATGCGACACGACCAGTTCGTAAGCAAATGCGCCGAAGATCAACAGAATTAGGCCAGCAACCAGCGCTTCGATATAACGGAAGCCTTTGTGCTGGAGGAAGAGGACGATTAGCACATCCGCAGATGTGAGCAGCACGCCAGCCACGATCGGTATGCCAAAAAGCAAATTGAGCGCGATTGCTGAGCCAATCACTTCCGCTAAATCACAGGCAGCAATCGCGATTTCGCAGAGTATCCATAAGAAGAGGACGACCGGACGTGAGTAATGGTCACGACAGGCTTGTGCTAAGTCGCGTCCAGTGACGATGCCAAGTTTAAGCGCCAAATGCTGCAAGAGCATCGCCATGAGGTTCGAAATGAGGATGACTGAGAGTAAGAGATAACCGAAACGTGCGCCGCCTGCGAGATCAGTCGCCCAGTTGCCGGGATCCATGTAGCCGACGGCGACCATCATACCGGGGCCAGAGAAGGCAAATAAGGTGCGCCAGAATCCGGCATCCTTGGGAATGGCGATACTGGCATGTACTTCATGGAGAGAAGGCGTGCCGCGATCTAAACGCCAGCCCTCTGCCGGTGGTACAGGCGTTTTGAGTTCTTTGTTCATCGTTGATGTGTCCATTGAATTTTAGGCTTGTCTAAACTTTTTTGAGTTTATGCCTAAATATAGTCGATGTCAAGTACAAATAATAAGTCCAATTTTAGTTTGAATCGCTGGTATATAACGCACTTGGTTATAGGCCAGATATGAATCCATTTAGATCAGTCGCATCCATTAGCTGAGCCTATTTATTAAAATACAGAGATATTTTCTAATTTGAAATAAGATTGAACCTCATGTAGCATGACTCAGTAAATACTCATATAGATTCATTAGACTCACATCAAGCTCCCACAGAATCTCCATATTTCTTACTTAGTCTACGTTGTTTGTTAGTCCTCTGCTTTTTTATAATTACGCTGAAATGTTGGTTTATGGCTGCATCAATCTCTTCACACTCCCATTCTCGTCAACCATCTTCACTCCTTTTTCTGGTCGGGGCAGCAACCCTTCTGTTGCTATTCGCGGGATGGTTACGTTTACAGCACATCGTCACCTTTTACGAATGGCCGGATGAAATCTGGTCATTGTGGCATGTGCAAGGCAGCTTTAGCGATGCGATGAGTCGAGTGCCTTATGACTGGCCTCCCTTATTTAGCATCGTGGCGTGGGTATGGACGCAAATTGTCGGGCCGGCGTTGGAAGCCTCGCGGGTTTTGATGATCCAATTCGCGCTGCTAAGTTTGGTATTCATATACCGGGCGACGCTGCTGTTCTACGAGAGGATTGCACCTCAAGCGGGTGGTAAACGCGGTGCGGCGTGGGTGGCGATGGTGGCGACCATCAGCATGTCGTACCTAGTTTTCTCGGCAGTCGAGGTACGAGCTTACGGGTTGGCGTTGATGTTGGGCGCATTGGCGTTATGGCTGACGCTACGCTGGATGCAACGGCCCGCAAGTTGGTGGCGCACGGGTTTGTTGGCGTTGGTGTTGGCGCTTGAGTTTTACAGCACCTATACCAGCCTACTTTACATTGCGTTTTTGAGTGTGTTAGTGATTGTGGTACGTCCACGCCTCGCGATTCGTTGGACGGCAGTCGGCATCTTGACGACACTTTTCGCGCTGCCAACCATGCCGCAGTTCATCAGTAACGCGTTGGGGCGGCTCAACACCATGCCACAACCACCTGATGCTTTTCCACAAGAGATGGTCAAAATTTACACCTTGTTTGGCGGCACCCAAATCCATGTGCTGGTGATGGGTATCGCGCTGCTGATTGTATTATTCATCGCCTTCCAGCGGCGGATTAATTGGCGATTTGCCTTGATGCTGGTGATCTGGGTGAGCATTCCAGCGGTGGTTTATTTTGTGAAGCCAAACCGCGAATTCCTCAGTGTGCGTTACATGTGGTGGGTGGCGCTGGGGTTGGTGGTGCTGATCGGCGCGGCAACTGTTTATCTGCCGCGTAAAGTGCAGTGGGTAGTGGTTGTTCTGCTGCTGGGGATGAACTTCCTGCCGATTGATTGGCTGCAATTCCGGTCGGTCGAAACCGAGGCCGTGCCGATGCGATTGGTGCTGTCGTGGTTCGAGCAGAATATCCGCCCCGGTGATGTCGTGATTAAAGACCCGTATTGTGTTTGCGGTGCGCCGATTGCATGGGATTATTTTATGCCGCAGTTCTTCCCACAAGGTGATCTCCCGTGGGTGACAGAACCGGGAACTCATTCGCGCGTATGGTATCTGGCAACGACAGGCTGGCAGCAGGATGAAGCCCTTAAAGCTGATATTCTAAAAGGGCGTAAGGAGTCGATCTTCGTTGGTCCTTGGAATTTCTTGCTGCGTTTATATGAAGGTCCGCCCCTGTGGCAAGGGGTGAAGTTTGGAGATCAGATCGCCATAAACGGATTTGAAATCCCTGAAAACCGGACAACGTTCCACGAAAATGAAACGTTTCAGGTTAAGTTGTGGTGGTCAGCCCTCAAGCCGCCGAGCATGGATTACAGCATCAGTTTGGCGGTGTTTGACGAGTACGGCAACCTCATCACACAAAGTGATGGGCCAGCCAAAGCAGCAGGTACACCGGAGCAAATGAGCCAGTGGAAGCCGGGTCAATACTACGAGGATTTCCGCACGATCACGCTGCCTGTCGGCACACCGGGGCGGAATTACACGTTAGTGGTGGCAGTTTATGATTGGCAGACGGGCAAGCGTCTAATGCCTGTGGCTAACAGCATTTATCCACCCGCCGGAGTGAATGGTGATTACGTCCTATTGCAAAATTTTAGTGTTGTCTCGTACTAGCTAAAGAAGGCAATCCTTGCATCCTTAACAATGCTCCGCCTTGCAGAGTCTGATTTTGACGCGCATAAAGGTTAAGGCTATTGAAAGGTTTAGTGCATTAGACTCAATGTAATATTCGTTTAAACAACCATCTGATTTAGTAATAACGAATAGAAGTTGAGGGGATGTCTTGCGTATTATATTCACAGATGTCATTGGGATCGCGCTGGTTTTTTTTAGCCTAACGTGGCTGATATTAGGGATCATCACTCTGGTCAGCGCATCACGGCGACAACGGTTGATGAGTTTGATACTCATTATTCTTGTAGTGGTCGGGTTTGCAACCTATCTGGGTTTGACGGCGAGTACTCCATTCCGGCGAGCCTACATTAACCTTGATATGCGTCAGTTGGCATCGTCACTTTTGCAAGACGGTGTAGGTTTCATCGTCGGGGTGCTAATTGCGCTGGTGCTGTATGTAATTGCCAGCCGTGCTTATAAGCAGCAGCATTGGCGTTTCTTACTCATATCCAGCATCGGATTGATTGTGGTGTTTGTTGGAGCGCTGGGATATTTATATGCGGTGACGTTCTCGCCTGATCTTGACCAAGTCACAACCGATACGGTATCCACCAGTGACATCACCGTGGCGGATCAGATTCCGATCAGCTTCTTTGAAAATAAAGTTGTTAAAGCGCCGACGGCGATGGAACTTGGGCCAAACGGTGAGTTATATGTTGCCAGCCTAAACGGATTCATTTGGACAATTAAAGATACTAATAATGATCATGTAGCGGACGAAGTGGTTGAGTTTGCCACTGGATTGACCAAGCCAGAGGGTTTGGCATGGAGCAAAGACGGTTTATACGTCAACGTGGCTGGGTCGCTGGTATTGATGACTGATACAGATGGTGACGGGAAAGCCGATAAGTTCAAGACGATTGTAGACGGTTTTCCTTCAGAAAGTTACGCCTTCCACCAGAACAACGGCTTGGTATTTGGCCCTGATGGACGGTTATATATGGGTTCGGGGTCAACAACAGATCATCGCCCGGAAACAAACCCGAAGTCGGCACGTATTTTCTCGATGAACCCCGACGGCTCCGATTTCAAAGTTTTCGCAACGGGTGTCCGTAATCCCTACGGACTTATTCCTGCACCCGATGGCAAAGGCTTTTTCGCGGTGGATAATGCCTCATCAGGCTGCATTGATACACCCACCCAAATCGACGATTGCAATCCACTGACGCTGATCGACGTACCGGAAGAAGTGAATTACATTTATGAGGGTGGCGATTACGGTTTCCCCAATTCCTTCGGCATTCCACCGCAAGATTCAGGAACTGAGCCGCCGGTCGTAGAACTGCCAGACCACGGCGCACCAACTGGTATCGAGCTTTATAAAGGCGACAAGCTTCCTGCTAAATATGTCGGACGGTTGATTGTCACATCGTGGCTGCGTAATGAAGTCTATTCCATCATTCTCTACAAGATAGATGAGAAGCACTATACAGGCGAACTGCGCCCCTTCATTAGCGGGCTGCTTGGCCCTTCATCGGTCATCAACTCGCCTAATGGCGGCCTGTATATTTCGAGTTTCTCCGGTAATGCCATTTATTATGTCGGCAACAAGTAGGTTATCGAAAGTAAGCCATTGAAGAGGGCGCACAGCCGTGCGCGCCTACACAAGCAATCTTTTGATATGACCATTTGCCAGATAGAGCATTGAGTTAGCAATCGGACGTGTATGTGGTTAATCGTTTGACTGAACTCCGCCGCAATTGGCGGAGTCTGTTTTTACCGGGTGTGATCGTTTTGTATGTGGCATTTCTAGCCGTGTACGGGTTGCTGTGGGCGGTTGTTCACCGTTATGTGTGGCAGTTGGATTTTCTGAGCAACTTTACGGCGTGGTATTTTCTGCCTGCGCCAATCTTGCTGGTGGTGGCGCTACTGTTCAAACAGAAACGATGGGCTGCGCTGCTGCTCATTCCAATGGTGGTTTTCGCGGTCAAATTTGGGCCACGTTTCCTTGTGCATGAGACAACTACCCGCGCGGTATCGGATGCGCCAACGCTGACAGTCATGACCATGAATGTCCTCAAGTTGAATACGAATTGGGCAGCGATAAAGGCACAAATTCAGGCGGCTAACCCTGATGTCATTAGTATGCAAGAAATATCGGATGCATTTTTGACGGAGGTGTGGCCGAGCCTCGCGGAGATGTATCCCTATAACGTATACGCCCCGAGTAAAAGTGAAAACTCCTATACTGGGTTTCTCAGTCGCTACCCAATCACCCAGCGGAAGGTTTTTAATCTACCTGAAAATTTTGAGTTGGCTAACCTTCGCGCTGAGATTGATGTGAAGGGACAATCCGTTGTGGTCTACACCCTGCGACTGGCTGCGCCCAAATTCCAACGCATGACGATACCCTCACGGATTCTCGGCAAGATATTTCCCTACGAATATTCCGTTTTTTACCGACGCTGGCAAATGACAGCCTTTTATCCCCTGCTGGCGGCTGAAACGCTCCCAGTACTGGTGATGGGCGACTTTAATACCGCCGATTCAAGTGAAGACCATGATATTTTCAAAAGCACGATGGGCTTAGAAGATACCTTTAGCGAAGTTGGCTTCGGTATGGGCTTCACCTTTCCAGCGGCAATTACCATCAACGAAAAGCAACTGCCGTTCGTGCCACTGATGCGGTTGGATTACGTTTGGCACAATGCCCAATGGCAGCCATTATCGGCATGGCTAGGGGGATCAACGGGTTCTGACCATTTGCCTGTTATTGCCCGCTTGAAATTGGTGGAGTAGTGAGATTGTCAGACCATTAATCTGCCAAAAAACTCTGATCCAGAAGACGAGGGAAATACGGGAGGGTCACAGACCCTCCCCTACGAGAAAATAGGACAACAATTTAAAAAGTGTCATCCACTAAAAATGCTTTGGCGAGGGGAGCTAAAAGCAAATCACATAGGTAATTAGTCGAATTTGAGCAGGAAGCGCAGCGCATCCGGCAGGCGACGCGCCCATGCTGCTTCATTGTGTTCGCCATCGGTTTCGACCACATGCAGCAAATTATGTGGGATTCGGTAACCTTTTTGTATCAGCACCTGCTTCATACGGCGGGCGCTTTGTTCACGAGTGCCGTTGTCCAGATAGATTTTGCCTTCGATAAAGGGCTGCTGCTCGATATAGGGATAAATCGCGCCGCCACCAATCCAGAAGGCCGGACTCAATACACCCGCGAAGCCGAACACATCAGGCCGTTTGAAAAAGGCAAACAGGCTGATGAGGCCGCCTAATGATGAGCCGATTGTGCCAGTATGGTCACGATCTGCAAGGGTACGAAAATCGCGGTCAATGATTGGTTTGACAGTATCCACGATAAAAGCCAAATATTGGTCGCCGCTACCACCCCAAATATGCGGAAAGGGATTGTATTCCTGAAAGCGTTTATCGGTATTGGGGATGCCAACCACAATGACTTCAATCTTTTCGGCAGCTAAGCGAGCCAGTGTTTCGTCCACTTCCCATTCGTTGCCCGCGAAGCCAATGGCGCGGTCAAACAGATTTTGCCCATCGTGCATATAGATCACCGGATAGCGCTGGTCACTGCTGTGATAAGAGGCTGGCAGCAGGACAAAAATATCCCGTTGATTATTAAGCTGCGGACTCGCAAGTGCCGGCAAGACACGTAGTTCGCCAGTAACGGTGTTATAGCCGTAACCGCGCCACTCGCGATATTCGTGCCAGAATTGTTCTTTAATGTTCATTTAAATGGACGCTCCGAATAGGGGAAATCAGGTGCTAACAGTAGAAATTTGGGAAAATGAGTGTTCAAGCAGGTGATTTTTCAAGGTTAATGATCTCATTTTAGCTGGGAATTCTAAAGAATTGGTTAGCAAAAGTATGAAAAAAGTTAAGATTTAGCGCTCCCGTGAGGCACTTTTCCGGCGTTTCCCCTACGTTCTCTCGTATACTTAGCACAGAAGTACTATCTTCTAGGCGAATTCTCAAGTATAGTTTGTTAAGGCATGATAAAATGCTCTTTAGCGTGGATGCAATATGCATATGCAAGGCAAAAGGAGATTCAAATGGCCACAGTAGAATTTTACGATGTGAAGACTCGCGCCAAGGTCAAGATCGACGAAAAGCAAATCACCAAGGTCAAGATGGATACCAAGAGCGGTCCCCGTTATGCCATCAAGGGAAAGACCGAAGATGGTCGTAATCTGACCAAGTTCGTCGGCGCAGCGGACTGGGAAAAACTGAAGTACCCGGTCGCTAAGTAATTTGTCTGATCCGTAAGAAAAACAGAGAGCCAATTGGCTCTCTGTTTGATTCTATCCACAAGTGCTATTTGAATTTAACTTTGCAGGGTCATGCTGAAATCGAAGTTCATCGCGCAGCCTTCAGTATCGAATGACAGTATGCCAGCAATCTCGCTGGGAGAAACCACATTAAATTCATAGTAAATTGTCGAACCTTGTTCACTTAATTCCATGAGATATTGGTTGGGTTGGGGGTGGGTAACGACTGCCCCGGCAGGCACTTTGCTGCCGGACGAGTCAATGATTTCTTTCATGTCAAACGGGCCTTCGGGTATCGTCAATCCGGTCTTGGGGAACATGGCAGTGGTGATTATCCCTTCCATTCCAGCAGGACATCCCGAACCTAACTTGACCACATTCACAGAATACAGCCACTTTCCGGGTATCGGTGTGATACCTGCGCTGGCAATCGCCTCGGCATCCAACGCAGGGGCAACCACAATACTCTGGGGCATCAGGCGCAATGGAAGTGCAGCCAAAGCCGCCGCATCATAGGGTTCGGGGCCAACCGGCTCACCATTAGCGGTCAGATTAGCATCCAACGGCACACGGGCGCGTGAACCCGCAGGAACGATGACTGTTTTACCCGCTGAGGTAATTGTACCCTGTCCTTCAACCACGCTGAGAGTCATTTCGCCGCCAGCTTGTGCCTGAAAGTAAGCTGTTGAACCGAGTGTAACCGCCGCACCATCAACGTTGAGTGAGATTTTACCCGCGCCTTGCGGTGTCTGTATGAGGATGCCGCTGTCAGGCGCTTCGGTGCAAGGTGCATCATTCAAACCGGATTTGAAATAAAAGGCTTGCATCGGGCTGTAATGGGGCGCATCGGCGTTGACAACTGCTAACATTTTGACATCACCTATCACGGTCACAATGCCAGCGGATACCCAACCTTGAATGCTTGAATCCGCGTTATGCACCCGCAGCCAATCGCTATCTTCTGAGATGCCATCGGCGACTAACTCAACACCGGGTTGAAGCGGGGAAACTACCTTACCCGTTTTTGAAGGCTGCTCGCGCACATTGATGACCTGCTTGGCGCTGACAGCGAGTGCAGCCGGAACAGCGCCAACGGCATTCTCAATTTGGACATCACCAAACAATACGAAGCTGACATTTTGACCGGGAAGTGTATCGGGCAAATTGGCCTGAACCTTCATTAAGGCCACACCCCATGTATCGGCGGTAGCATCCAAGGGGCTGAGGGTAAGCATTTTCATACCGCCAATATCAGCCAGATCACCGGGCTTGGTGAAGGCAAAGGCTGGTACGTCTGATTGGGGTTCAGCGCTGAGTTGGATGTTGCCATAGCAAGCCTGATTGCGCCCGATTGCACTACAGGCTTTATCGGTGGCATCTAACGCCGTTTTGACAATATCAGGGCAATCGGCGGCAACGACTGGCAAAATTAAAATTGAGAATAGAAGTATTAGAACTGCGAATGGTAGCAAACGCGCGATCTTCATGATGACCCTTTCAACAAAACGCTATCGATTCGAATATCAGCTCAAACAGTAGACAAATATTATTGACCGACTCATCTAATTTCACTGGTGTTTGAGTTGGTTCGCAGTCATTTTGACACCTCAACAACCCAAATCAATCGAGCGATATATCTTTTATCGCTCAAAACTACATTAAAGTCTATTCGGTTCTCAGAAAATATAAATCAGGCTAAAGGCTGAAAAGTATGACAACAAATGGGGGATTAGCTATCACGCAGCATTCCTAAAGTGGGTTATCGAAAGAAACAAGCCAACCCTCCCCCGCAAGCGATGGAGGGAATCATATCAAGTACATTGGTCTATAAGCACAGAACTTTTGGGACGCTACATAAGCAAAGGATTACTAAGTGTGCGGCAATGAAGATAGGTAGAGGGTTTTCAGAATTTGCTCTCCAGTCATCAGAGAGCAAAAAAGTATAAAAACTGCACTCCAAATCATGATTTGGAGTGCAGTTTCTGAATAGTCTTTAAGGAGTGTCAACGAAAGTGGTTGCGTTTCGGTTGAAATGCTTGACTATCGTATTAGCCTGTTTTCGCTTTGCGTCCCGGCCCACCTACGAAGCGCTTGACGAATGAAACGGCTGGGGCAGCCTTTTTGAGCGGTGTTGGCTGATACCAATCTGGATTGGCGGCCTGTTCCACAATAGGACGACGACGCGGCTCTTTAGCGGTAACATGATTCTCGCGCTGCACGGTATCCAATGCTTCGGCTTTTGTGCGTAGGCGTTCCAGAAAGGCTTCTACACGAGGATCAGCACTTTTGGTTTCACTATTAGATGGAGCAGTTACATCCAGCGACTTAATTTGAAGTTCGTCGGCACGTTTGCTTCTGGTCATATTTGATATCCAATCACTCATACGCTAACGCAATTGAGGGGCGGTATAGATCGCCTGACATTTCTTGTACTGCTGGCAAGTTATGCACAAGCAGCTTAGACGGAGTTGATTATGCAGTTATGAATGAGGCACTTTTTAGGAGAAGTTACAGACAAAGCACATAACTGCGATGTTCAAAACCAGATGATTTGGAGTGTGTCATCTGGTTTCATTATACCACAGACAGGCGACTCATGCTTGTGCCATGAGCCGCAGCAGCAGACACCAACGAGAATCAGTCAGCTAGTTGAACTTAGCGACCGCCAGAATGATATTCAAGAGGACGAAGGCATCGTGGACATAAATGATCATGCGAAGACGATTGAGCTGCGTCCGCATTTCGTGGGTTGCCAGTGTGTTGCCATCAGAAGCTACGGTAATTTGTCGTTGTAAGCGTAGCGCAAGCGGATTAATGCCCACAAAAACAATAATCAGCAGGATAATATAAACGATTTGTTTGATGAATAACCATAACGGTGTGATACTGCCGCCAATCCCCAGAAAACCAAGATGATCGGTGGCAAGTAAACCCAGCCCCGTGAGTAAAATGCCATTCCCAGCAATCATCCCGGCAGTACTGGAAACACGGATTTGAGCCGTCATGAGTGTGAGTTCGGCAGGTTTGCCCTCATTGGTATGGATAAGGCGTTCAAAAACTAATGTGGTCACAAATTGGGCGATCCACAATCCTGCACAGATGATATGGATAACCAAAAGAATTGTACGCAAATTGAGCATGATATTCTCCCTCATTGGTAAAAGTACATGTCAGTGTATGGTGATTTCGATAAAGGGTAATCAGCCGAAGGGCGGAGCAGAATCTACAACAAAAGAGGGATTATGAGTAGTTACCCATAATCCCTCTCTCAAGTAGAAAATAACTTTATTGTGTCGACAGTTTCGGGTCGAGTGTTTTCATGGTGGCATAGAAACTATTCAGGGCAGTTGGCATCAATGTTAATGAACCTTGTATGCTGGCAAGATCATTGTTAAGGGCAGAATTCAGTGCGTCTGCACCCGCTTTGAAATAGGTAATGAGATAATCAACAGCTTGCGTCTTTACACACTCAGGGAATGTTTCTTTGTCGGTGTTCAGACTGCTTTGTAGATTACGAAACTGCTTGAGCAAATCGTTCATCTGGGCAGGCGTGAGCTTGCTAATATTTAGCTTAGGATTGGCATTGATAAATTCTTTATAGCCTTTGCCAATGAAGTTCTCGTCATACCAACGGGCAGCAGGGCAATCCGCTTTTGTGTAGTCCCGTGCTTCGGTCAGCCATGTATCACTGACCGTGACTTTGAGATTCTCAAGCTGCTGATAAACGACCAATAGTTTATCCGCCAGTTGGACACTTTGTAGCGCCCGCTGCGGTTCAGTGGTGGTCGTCGTGTAGGATTTATAGAGATCATCGGCTGATTTGGCAGCCACAAGCACCGCAACCTTGGCTGGTTTGGCACAAGGCGGGGCAACATCTGTGACTTCAAAACTGGTTTGCCACACTTTCAATGCTGCTTGTGCTTTTTGGACATCCGGCACTTTGGTCGTAATCGTTGCGTTACGGGCATTGGTAAAAATTTCACCCATAGCCACGCTGTTACTATTCCACCACTCTTGCGCGGTACAGGGAATTTCTGTGGGTATGGCAGTGGGCGGCGGCGAAGTGGGATTTAACGCAGACAGATTAACCGTGCTCGGTGTACCATCTGTATCGTTGGAGCCGGGAATGCCAATCGCCAATGAAGCCACTACACCGATGATAGTCAATATCACCGTCAGCACTAACCCGATGCCAACGACATGGGTAATATCTTTACCGATAGAGCCTGATTTCATGCTCAGTATCCACTTTCCGCCAAAAGCAAAATGCCTTTAGACCAATCGCTATTATCAATAACATACTCTTAGTGTAATTATGTTCCGAAGATGGCGCAATTCGGGGTAAAGAAATCGTTAAGTCTAAAGGCGTGTTGGGTTCACGCCCTTTGCAGACGAGTCAGTTCACTCAGGCTCTCACAGTTTCGTGAAGACCGTGCCGTATCAGAGCAGCCTCGACAATTGCGCCCACAAGCTGGTCATGTTCCCAGCCTTTGGCAAGCGCTTGCAAGCAAAGGTCACTGTAGCCGGGATTCAAACCGGGAAGTGGATTGATCTCTAGAATATAGGGTTTGTCATTGTCGGTGGCATCCAAGCGAAAGTCGATACGCGAGACATCACGGCAGTCGGTGGCGCGGAAGGTTTCAGCCGCCAAGTGCTGCAACTCGTGAACCTGTGCATCACTCAACAGCGCGGGACAATGATAGCGATATTCATCTAAACCGGAGATGGTTTTCATCTCGTTGGTATAAACGCCGGAATGATTGACACCATAAGCCGCATGATCGAGTTCGAGGATGGGCATAAAGGTTACGTCCGGCAGATTACCAACAAGACCAACCATTATCTCGCGACCTGCGATGAAGCGCTCGACCAAAATCGGCTGGTTATAACGCGATAAATGGCTGGCAACTCGCGTCCGCAATTCGGTCACGGTTCGTACAATACTGTCGGCATTCGCGCCCATACTCGTCCCTTCGGCATTGGGTTTGACGAACAAGGGGTAACGCAGTTCTCCATCCTCGTTGATGAGTTCGGGGTTAATTGCCTCATCGGCTGACTCGAACAATTGGAATTCGGGTGTGGGCAAGCCATAAGTCTTGAGGACTCGCTTGGTCATGGCCTTATCGAGTGCTAACGCCAATCCCAACATGCGACTGCCGCTATAAGGGATTTGCAGCATTTCGAGAATGGCTGGAATCTGGGCTTCGCGGGCATCACCGAAGTGGCTTTCAGCGATGTTGAAGCACAGATCAGGCTTATATTCACGCAGACGATCAATCAAGTTGAACGGCGGCAGAATACTCGCCTCGAAAAAGGCGGCCTCGTGTCCCATCCGCTGCAACACGCCGACAATCGCGTCTGGTGTGCGCGGGTTATCAAGATCATCCCAGCGGTCGGCAGGCATTCCTTCGTACTTGGGGGCATTGGCTTTTAAATTGGCTAAGACAGCGATACGCATGATTTTCATCCTTCAATCGGCGTGATTAAATAGACCGTCACCTGCCATGATTTGCCCAACGCAAATCTATAAAGGCAGGTGCGGCAAAGATTAGATTGATGATTTATCGGGCGTTGACCCGTTTGGTTTATGTTTTCCGTTTACCTTTGGCGCTGGCGATTGATCCGCATGATAAGGCTGCCATTTGCTGGCATCGGTGTTCAAGCGATGGGTAGTGCCACCGCGTTTATGCAGTGAATCAAACCCTTGCGGCTTGATCGCTAGTGCTTCACCCGCCAACAGACCTGCGACACCGGATTGTCCGGGTTCGGGGCGGCGTGTCACCTGTCGATCCAGATGGTCAATCATGCCAGCGTCATAATCAGTCGGCTCTTCATAAGTGGTGATGTAGCCTTCATAATTTCGCAGTACAACTCGCCCCGGTGCTTGACTGATGAGATATTGGGGCATGACCGGAATTTTGCCACCGCCACCGGGTGCATCGACCACGTAAGTTGGCACGGCATAACCGCTGGTATGTCCGCGCAAGCCTTCGATAATCTCGATGCCTTTGGCGACAGTGGTACGGAAATGTCCCGCACCTTTAACCAAATCACATTGATAGAGGTAGTACGGTCGGACACGGTTACGAACCAGCTTATGCACCAGTTCACGTTGAATGTTGACACTGTCGTTGATGCCTGCCAGCAGCACACTCTGATTGCCAAGTGGAATGCCTGCATCAGCCAGTTTCGCTAAGGCAATACTGAGTTCCGGCGTGATCTCTTTGGGATGGTTGGTGTGGATGTTCATCCACAGCGGGTGATATTGGCGCAGCATGGCGCAAAACTCATCGGTGATGCGCTGCGGCAGAAATACGGGAACACGGCTGCCAATGCGGATGATCTCGATGTGTTCAATGGCGCGTAAACCACTGAGAATGTATTCCAGCGTTTTGGGCGCAAGCGTTAGTGGATCACCACCACTAATCAGCACATCACGGACTTGCGATGTGTGGCGCAGATATTCCAACTGTGCTTCGAAATCGGTCTTGCTGAAGTTCTCATGCGAACTGCCAACGATACGACTGCGGGTGCAGTAGCGGCAGTAGCTGGCGCACTGGGTGGTGATGAGCATCAAAACACGGTCAGGGTAACGATGGACAAGGCCGGGAACGGGACTATGCGCGTCTTCCGCAAGGCTATCTTCCATCATGCCTTCAAAGGCTTCCAGTTCGCGTCCGAGCGGAATCACCTGTCGCCGCACTGGACAAAATGGATCATCGGGGTCGATCAGGCTGGCGAAATAAGGCGTGACATCCACGCGGAATTTATCGTCGGCGTTTAAGCCTTCGAGTTCTTCGTCAGTGAGGTTGATAATCTGGGCGAGTTCCTCAACTGTGTTGAGGCGGTGTGCAAGCTGCCAACGCCAATCATTCCATTGTTCATCGGGAATGTGTGACCAGATTGTTGGGCGTGGTGTTTTCGTTGGGGAGGTCGGTTTGGCAACCAGCGTAGCATGGGGAGGCTCGTCTTCGATAGAGGGAGGCTCGTCCCCGTTCAGAGAGCCGGGTTCATCATCAGCAGGGGTGATGTACTCCTGCGTGGGGTTCGCTATAGTGGCTTGTACAGCGCGTATACTCATGTTGTGGGACATCCTCCAAATTCAAAAAAGTGACCGTCTAATTTTGCTTCAAATGTACTTGCACTAAGAACCGATTATAGTAGTGTTCTATAGCGAGTCAACGTATCAAGTTTATTCCAATGTTGGAATGAAGTCGCATGGTTAAAGGCAGTTTAAAATTCTTAGTGTTTGAGGGAGAAAATTGCAAATTATTTGAGCACATCTTGAGAATGCTCATGCGATGCTCATATGACAAAAAGGCGAGGTCATAAATGCTCACTAATGAAACCAATAATGTGACACAAAAACGTCCTCTAAAGAAGCGCTTTAGCGTGTTTAAGTTTATCTTGCGTTGGTGGTTTAGTTACGGCGTATTCGGAGGAATTGCTTTTGTTTGTGGAATAGCACCCTTCGTAAACCTTTTTTGTAGCGATTTTTGTCAACCCAGAGATTTCTTTTCTGGCGGGTTATTTGATTTATTAATAACATTATTTTTTTCTGTAGGAACAGGGGCAATACTCGGTGCGATTGTAGGATCAATTGTTGGAATTATTCACGCGGCGATTATTCGGTTTTGGATCACCTATCCCACTCAAGATATTCAACTATTCCGGCGAAAAACAATCTACTCAAATCTCCTGATACCAAGCGGATTGATGGTCTTTTCAACTATTTTTCTCGTATCCTTAACTAAGAATGTTTCGGAACTACCAGCAGTTCTCTACACGCCAATTTTGGCTTACTCTATCGCTGTGATTGTTGGTCTTCTTGTGTCCCGAAAATTTTTAAAGTGGTATATCCCAGCGTTACTTCCACCATTGAAATAAAGTCAGATATTAAGGGATTGGGTATGAATCGACTTCTCGAAATAATCAACATCATAAAAATCTCTGACACACCATCCGAAAGACCCAGTGAAATTATTGCAGTATTTGGCTGGATCACTCCGCGCTATTACGCAATTGCCCTCATGTTTTGGATACAAGCACAGCTTATTCTGGAAGGAATTCGTCATCTGTCCTACTATCCAATTACCTCCTCACAATTTTGGAGTGGAGAATTTCTGTATATGAGCTTGTTTGCGTTCATTTCTGCGGCAATTGTTGGTTTCGTAGTGGGTGTAATCGCAGGTTGCTTAATTGCGGTGATTTATTTTAACAATGCAAAGATTGCTTCTCAGCCAATCGCATTCAAATTTGTGGTCTATCTGATTAATTTGATTCCTGTCGCATTACTTCTTGTCGTAAAATTTCCTGAAGTGTTGGCACACAATTCTTATCAAAGAGCTTGGGAAGATTTGGGGCTATTAAGTATTGCGCTTGCTGGAGCGGCTTTTTATACATCGCGCCGATTTTGGCGGTGGTGGAGTCAGGATACAGTTACGCCCAACGCCTGAACTTTTACGAGTGCTTCATCTAATGCCAGCGTTCCAACTGGCAGCGGAGCAGCACTTTCTAAGTCAATGCCCTGCTGCGCGGCTTCGATGACCGCAATTATACGGTTGAGGATACGCTCTTGGTCGTCGGGACTGTAACGATCAAAGTTGAGAGGTAGCTTTGTATAATTAACCCGTTCCTGCCCATAAAAATAAAGCTCAAAGGTTTGTTGATAAGCCACATTAAAATCAAAATTCAAAACATCATCACCGGAGAGTGGGATTTTCACTTGGGGAATAGGCTGGTCAACGCTGAATTGGTTTGGATAGCCATGACCTTCATCTAAGTCTGGATGCGGATCAATCACAACAATGCGATAAGGGTGAGCGAGAGGAAAAAATTGCGCCTCGTAGGGCAGAATACCATCGAAAGTGGGTGGTGTCTCATGGAGATAATCCATCTCAACAAAGACAATGCCACTCTTTAACAAATGCTTTCGCTTTAAGCGATAATCCCGTGCACCGGTTCCACCGGGTTTATTCGACGGTGAAACCAACTCTAGCCACGCCACAGGGTCGCCAAGCGCTTCCTCTCCCTGCACAAATTCATAGATTCCAATTGCACGATATTCGTCCAGTTCTTCCTCAATAGCGAGTAAATCAGGTATTCTCACACCTTCGGCTGCCGCCTGAGGGGAAATTCCAGTTTTACGTCGATAATCAGTATCGTAAATGGTTACGTCCGAACGTGGACGACCTATCGGTATATTTGAAAGGCGAATTTGCAGAGATGGTTGGTTACTAGCTGTATAGCCCAGCGGTAAAAGTTTTGATTTCAGTGCAGCGGTTAACATTGCAATATGATTGGAGTGGAATTCATCCCAACCGCCTACATTTTGCCAAAAGATGTGTAAGTGGGCGTTGATACCGCGATATTGATTTTTGACAGGATTAATCGGGTTCACAAGCAAATGCTCCATACTGATGGAGTTAGTCTACCATTACTTTTACCTGCGTGAGCAAATCGAGTTTAAGTTTCGAGCGCAGGCAGGCGGACGGTATAAAGTGTGCCTTTTTGAGCGTCACTTTCGACCTTGATGTCTCCGCCGTGTAGTTCGACGATTTCTTTAGTGAGGCTCAAACCCAAGACCGTGCCACTAACCAAACCCATGCTGGCATTGGTGAAAGGCTGAAAAACTTGTGCCAACATATCCGATGACAGCGCCATGCCGTTATCTTGCACCTGCACACAAGCCATTTTGCGACCGTTCGAGTTAGGATCAATCATGACATGCACATCAACATGACCTTCTTGCGGCGAGTGGTTGACCGCGTTGGAAATCAGATTGGTGATGACCTGTACCATGCGCTTTTGATCTACCAGCACCTTGATCGGCTGACCGGAGAGGTCGGACTCCAGCGTAATCGAACGGCGGGCAGCGCGTGGTTGGTATCCGGTGACCGCTTCGCTCACCAACTCTTGTAGGACAACACTGTCACGGTCAAGCATAACCGCGCCGCGCTCGAAGCGCCCAATATCCAACATCTCTTCGAGTAACTGCTGCATGTGGGCGGCCATTTCGTCCATAATCGCCAAATGTTCTTCTGACTTTTCCGGCTGTTTACGTAGGAGATAAAGACGGGTCTTAATATTCGCTAGCGGTGTACGCAACTCATGAGAGGCATTGGTGACGAAGGAGTTTCTTTGAGATTGCAGCCGCTTTTCTTGGCTGTTATCACGGATCAGCAGTAGAATTTGCCCGCTGGGTGCTGTGCCTGCATCTAGAGGCAACCCGATAACCGCCACATCCAGTTCCTTGCCATCTTTCATATTCAATTTGAAAGCGCCCTGCCAAATGCCACCTTGCGCGATAGCTGTGGCTACCGTTTCGCGCAGCGTCGCCAACTGCGCAGCCAATGGGACAATATCTTCGGCATCCAGTGGTTTGCTCGTCAGGTCATCGCCGCTAAAACCGGTCAGGCGAGTCAAGGCACGGTTGGTATAACGAACGCGTTCGGCATCCAAAACCACTACGCCTTCCGACATACTTTGAAGGATGGTTTTGCTTTGGGTACGCTCATCGGCGAGTTCGGAGGCGCGTCCCATCAATTGAGATTGCAAATCGTTATTGGCGCGGACGAGATCAGTGTTCTGCCGACGCAGTTCAGCACTGTTCTGGCTCGACACATCCACCTGCCGCCGTACATTGAATATCAACATCACGGTTAAGACCGCACCCAAAGCTAAAATGCCGACTAACAATACTCCCAATGAGACATCGGCCTGTCCACTGCGTACTTCGCCAACCAATACACCAGCAACCACCAAGGCCGCCAATAGACTCAGCAATATGGCTGCGGAGAGGTATATGCCGTTGATATTAAAAGAAGGCCGTTTGTCTTTCGGCTGCTGCATATTTATCTCACTCAGTTGGTCTTTAGCAAGTTATAAGTATAGATCAATTTACCCTGATGCGTAAATCACCCTGAAGTCATAAGTCAATTGTATAACGACAACATGGAGCGAAGGTTCAATGAGGTTGCTCAAATACCTACATCTTTAAATGATAATTTTTCCTTAATACAAAGTTATCGTTCATTTAACCAAAACGACACCGAAGGCGACTAATCTAATGGGAGTCATGACGACAGATAACCAAAGTTTACGCACTCAAGGAGTTATGAATGTCGAATCGTAAGTTGTTAGCAGCAGTTGCCTCAACGTTTTTCCTTAGTTTATCCATCGGATTTGCTTTTGCTCAGGATGCGACACCAGAAGCGACACCGATTGCTGGTTCCGGAATGGTCACTGGCCCTATGGAAGGTGAAGCCCAAAGCCTCAACGGTGCTGGCGCAACATTCCCTCAGGTTTTGTACACGACTTGGTTTAGCGATTATGCCAAGCTCACCAACGTTCAGATTAACTATCAAGGTATCGGCTCAGGCGGCGGCATCAAGGGTGTGACCGACGGTACACTCGACTTCGGCGCTTCTGATGCTCCGATGAACGACAAGCAGCTCGAAGATGCCAAGGCAACTTGCGGTGGCAACATTCTGCACATCGCAACAGCCTTGGGTGGCGTTGTCGTCACTTATAACATCCCCGAACTGGATGCTAGCGCAGAAGCATTGAAATTCACACCGGACACACTGGCAGCTATTTATGCCGGTACGATCACCAACTGGAAAGATGAGAAGTTGGTTGCTGACAACCCATCACTCGCCGAAGTTGACCAACCGATTGCGGTCATTCACCGTTCGGATGGTTCAGGTACAAGCAACATTTTCACCAGCTACCTAAAGGCTGTTAACACCGATTGGGCGACCAACGTTGGTGCAGGCACTTCAGTTAACTGGCCGACAGGCATTGGTCAAAAGGGCAACGCTGGTATCGCCGGTGCAATTAAGGGCGTACCCTATTCACTGGGTTATGTCGAACTGGCATACGCTGAACAAAACAACCTCCCCGAAGCATTGATCAAGAACGCCGCTGGTAGCTTCGTTGGCGCCACTGGCGACTCGGTCACCGCTGCTGCGGCTGGTGTTGCACTCCCAGACGACATGCGTATCATGATTGTTAACGGCGAAGGTGAAGCCACCTACCCAATCGCTGGCTTCACATGGCTATTGGTCTGCGAAAATCAGACGGATGCCGCTAAGGCCACTACCCTGACCCGTATGCTGTGGTGGGCCATCCATGATGGTCAGGCTTACAACCAAAAGCTGGGTTACTCACCGCTGCCCGATGCCGCGATCAAGGCTGACGAAGCGCAGATTTTGAAGATCATGGTTGATGGCAAGCAGGCACTTCCCGCTGGCATCGCCCAGTAATTAAGCTCTAGTCTCTCAGGTACACAGACCGTATGGTACTAGGGAAGGGTTAAACCTTCCCTACATCGACATTGTTAAGATAGTGGAGTATTTATGGCGGCTTCTAGCCCTTCCATTGCCAACGAACCCAGTACGCGCCGCGCTGAACGCAGTTTTAGATCAGTCGTATTGATCGCCGCAATTAGTATGATTGTCCTGCTGGTGGGTGTCATCATCATCCTGTATCTGGATGCACGACCAGCGATTGAGCGCTACGGCTTTAGTTTCCTTATCACCTCAGACTGGGATCCGGTATTTGAAAACTTTGGTGCTGCCCCCTATATTTTCGGCACCATCGTTACCTCGGTTCTCGCACTCCTTTTGGCAACACCTTTCGCTGTTGGTGCAGCCTTATTCATCTCGGAATATGCACCGAAGACTGTCGGCGGCATCTTGTCTTTTATTATCGAGCTGCTGGTCGCTATTCCCAGCGTTGGCTTTGGGTTGTGGGGTTTGTACGTACTCGCACCTTTTATGCGAAGTACAGTTGATCCCTTTTTACGCAATGTCATCGGCCCTATTCCGATTATCGGCGAACTCTTTAAAGGCCCGACCATCGGACAGGATTTGCTCACAGCCAGCGTCATTCTCGCCATTATGATCCTCCCGACCATCCTTTCCATTTCACGGGAAATTATCGCCCAAGTGCCGCGCCTCCAAAAAGAAGGCATGTTAGCTTTGGGTGCAACCAAGTGGGAGATGCTTCGGATGGCGGTTTTGCCATACGCTTGGGGTGGGATCATTGGTGCGGCGATGCTAGGATTGGCGCGTGCCATCGGTGAGACGATGGCGGTAACCATGGTCATCGGCAACAGTTCACGTGCCATCACACCGTCTTTGTTCACACCGGGTTACACCATCGCCAGCGCGATTGCCAACCAATTCACCGAAGCCGACTCGGAAATCTATTTCAGCGCCATCGTTGAACTGGGTTTGGTGCTGCTGTTGGTATCCGCCGTCTTCAATATTATTGCTCGTCTTCTGGTGCGACGGATGAACCGTCAACCGGGTGGCGCACAAGCACAATAGGAAACAAGGTTTAGCTTAATGACTATGGAACAAACAAGCACATCGGCTCTAAATACGGCTGTTGCTGCAACACAACGGCAGGCGCTCTTTAACCACGAGGAAGCGCGTTATCTAAGGCGTAAGGCCACCGGAACGTTTATGGTGGGTCTCTTAACCACATTGACAGCCCTTTCCGTCCTCATCCTTTTTATCATCGTGGCTTATATCACTATCAGTGGTATCGGTGGTATTGACCTCGCATTTTTCATTGATACACCCAAGCCACTAGGTGAAACAGGCGGTGGCATCGCTCAGGCCATTCTCGGCACATTCGAAATGCTGATTGTCGGTGCCTTGATTGCTATTCCGGTCGGCGTTGGCACAGCTATTTATATGGCGGAGTACGCTCAGGGACGTTTAGCAAGCATTGTGCGCTTCTGTCTGGAACTCTTGGCCTCGCTGCCGTCCATTGTCATCGGTGTGTTTGTTTGGGCGGTGGTCGTCCGTACCTTCCACAGCTTTTCCGGTATCGCGGGAGCAATCGCCCTAGCCTTCATCATGATCCCGATTATCGCGCGAAGTGTCGAAGAAATCCTACGCCTCGTACCCAACAGCCTGCGTGAAGCAGGGTTAGCACTGGGTGTACCGCGTTGGCGCGTGATTATCGGCGTGGTTATCCCCACCGTGTTACCCGGTATTGTCACGGGCATTGTACTGTCCATCGCTCGTGCGGCAGGTGAAACCGCCCCGTTGTTGTTGACCTCGCTCGGCAACGAATTTTTTAACTTTGACCTTTCAAAACCAATGGCGGCTATTCCCCTACAAATCTATAACTATGCGACATCACCTTACGATGACTGGCATAAAAAGGCTTGGGCTGCAACCTTGGTACTGGTGATTGTGGTTGCTATTTTTAGTGGTGCTATCCGTTTTACAATGAGGAAATTTCGCTATGTCCGTTAATGTTCAGCCTGCGGTTGCGCCATCAAAACAAGCTGTTGACAACAACGCATTGACCGTTCGCAATTTGGATGTCTATTACGGTAAAACGCTTGCTGTAAAAGGTGTCAGTATCGACTTCAAACCCAACACGATTACGGCATTAATAGGGCCTTCAGGCTGCGGCAAATCGACTGTTCTCCGCACCTTGAACCGGATGCACGAGTTGGTAGATGGTGCTTACGCAACCGGAGAAGTGTTACTCAACGGTGAGAACATTTATGATGCCAAAGTTGATCCGGTGCGGATTCGTCGGCGCATCGGCATGGTGTTTCAAAAGCCCAACCCGTTTCCGATGATGTCGGTCTACGAAAATGTCATTGCGGGTTTCAAACTCAATCGCGGTGTGCCACGCGGCACGAACATGGATGATGTGGTCGAAAAGGCGCTGAGAGGCGCGGCGTTATGGGACGAGGTTAAGAATAAGCTGCATATGTCGGGTGCGGCGCTCTCAGGTGGACAGCAGCAGCGCTTGTGCATCGCGCGGACAATTGCGGTTGAACCCGAAATTATTTTGATGGACGAACCCTGTTCAGCGCTTGACCCTATATCCACGCAGCGCATCGAAGAACTGATGCGTGAACTGGTGCATAACTTTACCATTGTGATCGTCACCCATAATATGCAGCAAGCCACCCGCGTCAGTGACCATACCGCCTTCTTCAACATCCACAAAGAAGGTACGGATGCGCAGGAAAAGCGTTGGGGTGTGATGGTGGAATATAATACAACTCAGACCCTATTTAACCAGCCGGAAGAAGCTGAAACTGCCGATTACATCTCAGGACGTTTCGGTTAAGCTGTAGCTGGTCTGAAAAAGCAACTTAAGCGCTCATCCGGGCGCTTTTTTATTTCATCATTGATAAGCGTTAATGTTTTATTAGAGGCGTTGACTACCCTACCCGAACGATGTTACAGTTAAATAGGTGGTTAAAGGGTTGTTTTACGCCTGCTCTACGCCAAATATTTATCGTGCGTGGCCGGGCATTTGGGCAGCACCCGCTGCTCTTATAGTCATTCAATTTTATTTAGAGGGGTTCAAACCTGCGCTCCGGTCAAAGGCCACCATCGCCCCAATTGACCCGGTATCCGCTCACTTTTATCTGCGGATCACGCAGTGTTCACAACTCCGGGAGTACCACATGACAATTGACTTCATTTCCCGTATGGTTGGCACGGTCATTTTTGCGTTACTTGGCGCAAGGCTAGGGGTAGAATCCGCCTCTACCATTGGCCTACCAGTTGATATCACTGCCGCCATTTTCTCATTAGTCGGTGTATTGGTTGGGCTAATCCTCACGCCTTGGCTGACCATCCGCCCTTTGCGACGCATCCGCGAAACCATCACCGAACTGCCTGTTGACCTGCTGTTGACCTCATTAGCAGGCATGAGCATCGGATTGATCTTAGCCCTGCTGCTGTCCTATCCCCTTTCACAACTCGCCCCACCGTTGGGAACATGGCTGCCAGCCATTGTGTCGGTCGTCGCAGGCTACTTAGGCTTGGTCATCTTCCGCACCCGTTCACGCGAGATTTTGGGATTGATCGGTGAACCGGGCAACAAACGCACCCGCAATTTTCTAGCAGGCGGCGAACGCATCATTTTGCTGGACACCAGTGTGCTAATCGATGGGCGCATCGTGGACATCGCCAAGACCGGATTTCTCGGTGGGACGATGGGTGTGCCACGCTTTGTGATTACTGAACTGCATCAGGTCGCGGACTCGTCCGATACGCTGCGTCGTAATCGCGGTCGGCATGGCCTGACCAAATTGAACGAACTCCAGCGTGATGCGATTATGCCCTTCAAGATACTTGAGGACGATATTCCCGGCATTGTTGAAGTCGATGACAAGCTGGTGGCGCTGGCACTCAAGATGAACGCGCCGATTATCACCAACGACTATCCACTGAATCGCATCGCCGAGACACAGGGCGTGACAGTACTCAACGTCAACTCGCTGTCCAACGCTGTCCGCTCCATTTTCTTACCCGGTGACACGCTGCCCATCCGTATCATTCAGGAAGGCCGCGAATCCGATCAAGGTGTGGGTTATCTGGAAGATGGCACGATGGTGGTGGTCGAAGGTGGCAAACCCTTTATGGATCGTACCATCACCGTGACTGTGACCAAGTTCATCAACAAAGATACGGGACGCATGTTCTTCGCCGTTCCAGAGAAAAGCTAGGGTTGGCTGTTCGTCAGGCAGGCGTTGGGTGGCGCATCGCCTCGCGGCGCTATAATGAGCGCTATTATGCGTTATCCCATACTCATCCTCACACTGCTCTTATGCCTGCCTTTAATGCCTTCTCGCGCCCAAACCGACGAACCAACGCCGGACGCGCAGGTCATCCAAATGGACACGCGCTTGCGGCTGCGTGATGCACCGTCATTCAGTAGTGCCACAGTGGACGGTCTTGACCCCGGCGCACCGCTGACGCTTATCGGGCGCACAGTCGATTCCAACTGGCTCTATATCCGCACCCAAGAGGGAATCGTCGGTTGGTCGAACGCCGCTTATATCACCGTCAACATTGACCTTGCCAACTTAGCGGTGACCACCGATTTAACAGCACTTTCTCATCCGTTGCATGTTGCCACCAAAGTTGCCGAGAATATCCGCATCATTTATGCACACGGGCAAGACTTGGGCAACCGCGCCGATGTTTTCTCAAAGGTCGGTGATAGCATCACCGTCGCATCGCATATGCTGCATCCAATTGGAGAGGGACTTTACAACCTTGGTGACTACCAATATTTGCAGAGTGTCATCGACTACTTTTCGATTACATCCGCCCGCGAGGGTAATGGTAATTCATTCGCCAACACTTCGATTGCTGCCGGTTCCGGTTGGACGACTGATGCCGTACTGAAATCTAAATATGCCGACCCAACGGTATGCCTGCCTGATGAGTCGGCGTTGGTCTGCGAATATCGACTGGTCAAACCCGCCTACGCATTGATTATGTTCGGCACAAATGATGTGGCGCACTTAACACTCAAGACTTATGCCTACAACATGGGGTTGATCGTCAAAACCTCGATTGAGCATGGGGTTATCCCGATTATCAGCACCATTCCAGTTCGTATCGGTTACGAGGAGCAGGTGACTGCCTTTAACGAGGCGCTGGTTAAAGTGGCGCGACGTTATAACATCCCATTGTGGGAGTATGGTGGCGCGATGCAGAGCTTGCCCGATGCGGGTCTGTCGCCGGACGGTGTTCACCCGTCTATCCCACCGCGCGGCTACAAAGGCGCTGCCGATTTCCGCGCCAGCAACCTCTATTATGGTTATGTCATCCGCAACCTGACCGCGCTGCAAATGTTAGATGCGGTGGTGCTGGCGGTGGAAGATGATAGAAACAAAAAAGCCTAACGAATATCGCTAGGCTTTTTAGATCAATCAAACCGTGAAGCTAATTAGTCGCCGACAGCGGTCGCCACATTCAACTCCGGCAGGACTTCGATTTCTTCAGCGGGTTGGGCGATGCGTGACGGCAGCATCACCAGTACAAAGACCACCGAGCAAGCCATGATAATTGCACCAACAATCATCGCGTGGGTCATACCATTTACGAAAGATTGGTTGGCAGTGGTCAGAATCAAGCCGCTCATCAGACGAGGCATCTCCGGCAGCGCGGCAATCGCATGAGCCGCCTGAATGCTGCTGGAAACCGCATCCAGCATTTCCTTAGGCAAACCGGGGATCAGCTTTAAGCCGCCCTGTACGCCGTTGATATAGGTGGTATTCATGAATGTACCCAACACCGCCACACCCAACGCCGTACCCAATTCACGGGTGGTATCGTTCATAGCCGACCCAATGCCTGACTTGTTCGCCGGAATAGCGCTCATGATCGAATTGGTAGCAGGAGCCATTGCCAGACCCATGCCCGCTGCCAACATCAGTTGCCCAATGGCGATGGTGATGTAGGGAGTGTCGATCTTGTAGTAGGTTCCCATAAACAACAGCGACAAGGCAGCGATACCAATACCCGCTGCCACGGTGAACTTGATACCGATGCGCTTACTAACCGGTGCGGATAAGGGCGCGACCACAATCAAACCAGCGGCTACAGGCAGCGTTCCCAAACCGGCAGTCAGCGTGTCATAACCGAGAATGGTCTGCATGTATTGGCTGACGAAGAACATCGAACCCGCTAAGCTGAACATGACCATCGCCAGCGCGATACTCGCCCCACTGAAAGACAAATTCTTAAACAGATACAAGGGCATCATCGGTTCTTCGGTGCGCGATTCAACAAAGGCAAAAATCCCTAACAGCACGAAGGCGAGGGCGAATAACCCTAAGACTTCTGAATTGCCCCAGCCCTTCGAACCCGCTTCGATAATGGCATAGACCAGCACGAAAACCCCTGTGCTGGAGAAAATCACACCGGGAATATCCAGCTTGGGCGCAGTCTCATCTTTAGACTCGGACAAAAAGCGCTGTCCACCGACCAACGCGATCACGATAATCGGCACGTTGATGAGAAACAGAATGTGCCACGTATAAAATTTAAGCAGGAAACCCCCTAACAGTGGCCCGATGGCGATACCCAACCCAAAAATGGCTGACCAGATGCCAATGGCCTGCGCCCGTTCGCGCTGCGGAAAACTGACGTTAATCAGAGACAAGGTAGAGGGCATAATGAACGCACCTGCGATGCCCAAGAAACCGCGCGCCAAAATCAGCGCGAAAGTAGTGGTCGAGAGAGCTGCCCCTAGCGAACCTATACCGAACATCACCAGACCAATTTGCAGCGCTCGTTTGCGCCCGAAACGATCACTAACCGCGCCCATCGTCAGCAGCAGCGCCGCGAACACCAGCGTATAAGCATCAATGATCCACTGTAAATCACTGATGTTGGCGCTTAAATCACGCGAAAGTGATGGCAGCGCAATATTGAGAATCGTATTGTCGAGGCTGATGACCAGCAGCGAAATACCAATAAAAATTAGACCTTTCCAGCGGGTAGCAAAACCCGGCATGGACGACTCGTCCTTACCAAAATGACTGGTCAAAACATCCTCCGACTAAACCTGTTATATACAAGACTATGTGATATTTTTAACAATAAGGGGGAATCAAATATCGTTCAAGAGGGAAAACGGTTTCTAATAAAAAATTATTGTAACTCAGGAAACAATCCGCTCAATTGGCTCTGCGGAAAATTGGACAGAGAAGGTTGTGCCTTCACCCAACTGGCTGCCGACTTGAATGGTCGCGGTGTGCGTGTCCACAATCTTTTTGACAATGGCTAATCCCAATCCGGTTCCCCGACGCTCAAAGGCGCTTGCGTTGGAGGCACGGAAGAAACGCTCGAAGATGTGCGGCACGGCATCCGGTTCGATACCGATACCACTATCAATGACCTCTAGCACAACTTGCCCATCATTGGTGTAGGTCTTGACGGTCACGCGTCCACCTACAGGCGTGTAGTTGACCGCATTTTCGATCAAGTTCATCAACATCCGGCGAAGCTGATCTTGATCGCCACGAATAGGAGGCAAGTTAGGTTGCTTGCTAAATTGAAAACTAATCTGTCTGCCTTCAATGTGCGGGCGCAGCAAGGCAACAACCTCCTCGATCAGCGGGTTAAGATCAACCGTCGAGAAGTTGAGCGTAGGCATATGTTCGAGTTTGGAAATAGTCAGCATATCTTGGATATAGTGATCCATCAGCGTGACCTGTTCACCAATCCGCGTGATTCGTTCATCCCGCTGTGCCTCGGTCGCTGCCCGTTTGAGCAGATACAAACTGGTGTTCATAACCGTTAAAGGGGTTTTGAGATCATGTGACAAGGTGCTAAAAAATTCAGTGAGTAAAGCGTTTTTTTCATGAGCCAGCGCTAATTCGCGTTCATGCTGCTCCGCCTGATATTTTGCGGTCAAGTCGGTCGTCAAAACCAGAACTTGAGGCGCATTATTAGTGCTGGTACGGGGCAGCGGTATGATGTGACGCAGATAATAAATTTCGCGCCCGGTCGGCAAGATCGTATGATTTTCATCAAGCATATCCTTGCCCGTTTCCATCACCTCCGCTTGATCTTTAATTGCCCCTGCCGCATCTTCCGCCGTAAATACATCGTATAAATTACGGCCTTGAAGTGTTTCGGGCGTACCCCCTAAAGTTTGTGCAGCCGCGTTGTTCAACAAGATAATCTCACCATCTTCGGCATACACACCAGCCATAACTGGAATATTTTCAAACAACAACCGATACTTCTCCTCACTGATACGTAAGCTTGCCTCGGTGCGCTGGCGTTCAGCAATTTCCAGTTCAAGTTCCTGATTGCGTTCCAACAGCGTCTTCTCGTGTTTGCGAATACGCTGCGAACTGGTGCGGATCACGCGTGAAGCAGCAGACAACAAAATGCCCGCTGCGCCGAACAGCGCCACTTGTTGAAAGAAACGATCTGTCAAATAAAGAGGAGTCGTATGGAGAGGCAGCAAACCCTGTACTTCGCCAACTGTGAGGATAACGGCTGAGAGAATGCTGATACCCGTGAACACAATCACTTCACGGTTAGGAAAAAGGATTGCCGAAAATATGATTACAATGGCGTAACTGCTAATGGACGAATTACGAATACCATTGATTTCGAACGAGGCAATGGTAATAACGATCCATAATCCACTTACAAAGATCAGACTGGCGAGGCGAAAATGCCTAGTATGCAGCAGGTAGTAGCAGCCACCAAATATCCCTACAATGACCGGAATAAAAATAAGCTGCGAGGGTGAGGATGCGAAAAAAACAAACGAAAGTGCGATACAGATGAGCAATAACAGCGTGTAATGCAGGACGCGGGCTGCAAATGTTTCATACTCATCTTGTAGTTGAGGAAGCGCAAACCATTGCCTGATCATTTTTGTACAATCCATAAATTTTTATGATAATTGTACCCGATTCATGGCATCACTGAATTGCATGATTTGGAACCAAAAGCCAGCTAATCTGGTAGATTGGAGTTGTTTTTATAGCATTATATAAAGGATTGAAGGAATCCTATTTCACCTTTACGCCTACATCGCCTTGTACTTCTAATCCTGCATTACGCCCCATACCTTTAAACAACTCACGCCCACCATTCACTTCTGATAATCGGACATCAATCGTGGCACGTAATGTTTCCTCGACACGGCGATGCATCTCTTGGCGGTTGGGTTCATGCAGCAAGCCGCCCTGAGCGCGTGTCGCCAACATTTCCAAACGGTGATTGCGAGTACGCAGCACCCACTCAACCGTCGTATCCGTCACCTTCAACTTTTCCAGTTTTGCGCCGGTATAAGTCGCGAAACAGTAAAGCTGCTGCTCATGCCATAAACTGACGATGTAACCGGGGAACTTCAACACCTTAAACGGAATCACCGCGATAGATGCGGTCAAACAGGTTCCCGCCTGCTGGAAGTGATTGCTTTGCATCCAGACCCACGCCGAGGGAAACGACTCGCCCCAATCTTTCTCGATGTAACCACGCCCACCGCTGAAATCAATCGGCTGTCCATCGAGTGTCAACGCACCGTTGATCTGATGATCGAGGCTAACCACACCGTGATAACACTCCATAAAGGTCAGCCAGCCAAATGGCCCCATGATTCCCGGTGCAGTCCACGTAACCGGATATGGAACCACATTCTCGAAAGCCAAATCACCTTTGATCGCCAGCGTATCGCCTTCCAGTTGTAAGTGAACGCCATCACGCCGAAAACGGTTCGGTCCAATCTTCACATCAAAGTCATTCTCAGCGGCGCTAAACTGCTCCGGCGGATAAGTGAAATAAGCCGATGCACCTGTGAGTCCATCAAGCACCTGCACGAAGGCATGATGCTTCTGGGGATCGTCACTGAGGAAGATACCGGGGATGACTGCGTAACGGTGCTGCTCACTGGCATCCACCAGTTTGAAGTACCACCCCTCGAAAAAAGGGGGCTGTTTATGCTGACCATGATACCAATCGGGATGCATCACACGTTGGATAAAATTGGGCATTTTATTCGGCAGTGATGGCGATAAAGACACGATCATTGGGATCGGTCAGACGAGCATCAAACATTTTCTTCTGCTCGCCATATTTCTGCGCCACCATTGCATCAGCCGCCGCGCGTTCATCTTCGCCCACGATACGTGCAACCGCTTCTCTACGTTCCCCAAGCAGCGCACCCGCACGGTCACAGGCGGCAATCGTCACACGCGGCGTATGACCAATGCGCTTTGCCTTACCGGATGCTCGCATGGTCATCACATAGAGTTTGTTCCCAACATCAACGAACCAAACCGGAGTCGCGACCGCCTCACCATTTTGGCGGTAAGTGGTCAAACTGATAAATTGATGTCCATCCAGCATTGAAAATTCGTTATCCAGACGTGATTCTGTTCCAGTTTGCACCATATTATTCTGTTCCTTTAAGTTATTACGTTAAAACCCGTGAATGAGCGAAGCCTAACTTGCTAAAGACATATAAGCTTTAGAGAAGAATGAATATCTCCTGAGCAAAACATGCTGTTTTTAACAATCCTCAGCCGGAAGAGTGATGGTGAAGGTCGTGCCTTTGCCTAATGTACTTTCCACACGGATTGTGCCACTGTGCAGTTCAACGGCCTGTTTAGCGATGACTAAGCCCAACCCCGTCCCTTGAATGCCACCGACATTTGAAGCACGGTTGAACGGCTCGAATAAACGTGGCAAGTCTTCGGGCGGAATACCGATACCTTGATCCCTGATCTTGATGATGGCTTGGCAATCGGCGTAGGCCAGTTCCATATAAACAGGTGTGCCTTCCGGTGAGTATTTGATGGCGTTAGTCAGCAAATTCGTGAGGCCACGGCGCATCAGCTTAATATCAATCAACGCCTCAATCCGACGGTCGATGCCGCTGAAGTTCAGAGTGCGTTTCATGCGGTAGGCCAATTGCAGTTCTTCAATAATGTCGCGGCAGTAAGTTTCCAAATCAATGATCTGGCGGTCGAGTTCCGCGCCCGTAAAATCCTGCCGGCTGATGGTCATGACATCGTTAATCAATTCGGTCAGGTGTTCGACCTGTTGGTCAATCGTGTCGTAGGTTTCGATCTTTTCTTCTTCCGAGGAACGGTCGCCATAATTTCGCAGCATACTGCTCGCCAACCGGATAGCTGACAGGGGTGTTTTCAAATCGTGGGACATCATCGAGATGAAGCGGTTTTTCACATCCCGCAGTTCACGCTCTTTCTCTAGTTCGATATTCAAGCGCTCTTTGTCCCACATCTGGGTTTCCATAAACTTACGCTCGGTAAAATCTTGGATAATCGCCGTGTACAGTTTGTGATGATCCAAATTCACTTCATTAAATGAGAAGTAAATCGGGAATTTGCTGCCGTCTTTGCGCTGGCCTTCCAGTTCATCACCCAGCCCGTTAAGCTGTTGCAGCAGCACTTTAAAGTTTCCATTGCCACTTTGGGCAGTTAGTGAGGGGATTAAGGTGCGGATATTCTGTCCGATTATTTCATCCGGTGCGTAACCAAAAATATACGCGCCCGCCCGGTTAACCGATTGTATTTCGCCCTTTTCATTAAATGTCAGGATGCCATCAACCAGATTATCCAAAATGGCTTGTAACAGCCGCTTGCTGGTTTCCTGTTCCTTTTGCGTATTTTTCATTTCAGTTCAACCATATTCTGGTGAAACAATCAGCCGATTCTTCCCTTAATTCCTAACCTACTACAAACAAGCGTTTATAGCAAAACTCTGCCAAACCGTTTTGACCCGAAAAATTATATTCATTTTCGTCTCAGACGGTAATATTTGCATTAGAGAATAGAAGAATGTTTTTACGACGTGTTTTACCGTTATCACGGATGCGATTATCAGGGTAACACTTTCTTATATTATAAACTTGCTTGTCGGCTGGCGCTAATCATGTTAATCTATACGAGTTCAATATTAAAATATATTATTAAGATTTTGTGAACGATACAAAACCTGAGTGAATTATATCGTTAGTGCTTGACATTTAGGATAAGTAGGCAATTTGGGCTTAAAGTAATTGAGTCTGTAATTTAGAACGGCATCAGAAATAGCTTTACTTATAGTATGCTTGATTCGGCATGAATCTTTTATGAAATTTGTGAATATTTCCCCAAGAATCATTGCAAACAGATCAAATAACCTTTACGATCTGTTCATGATTTTCATTCTTTATCAATGTTTTCATGAGGCAAGCCAATGTTTTACTTTACGACAGAGCAATCAACTATTCCGGTCAACACGGGCGTTGATGTGCAACGCATCACCAGCAAATTTATGGATTTGCACACTGCCTTGCTTCCTCGCGTTCGCAACCACAACCTTGATCTCCATCCCCGCTGGCAAAAAACATCCATCGTTTCACAAAAATCAGCCGCCTCGCTGGATCAAAATGACTCGGTTGTGCTGACCTACTTCCGTTCACAAGAACAAGCCGAAATAGTCGAGCGCTTGATGGGCAAAGAAAACATCGGCCTCAGCAAAGAAGTCGATACTTACTGCCATCCGGTCATCGAACTGCGCTTAACACCGGAACACTTTGTCATCGAATTGGTACTCTCACCCAAGGCATGGTGGGATCAACAGAACTTAATCGGCAAACTGGATTTACCCCAACACCGCACCACCTTCCGCAGCTTGTTACGTGGCCTTGACCGTGATTACCGTCTGGGCTTCTGGGGCGGCACACACCTCAGCGACATGCACCTGACCGTCAATCACTTGCTCTACGGACGTGTCATGGACGAATGGATGAATACCTTCAGTGACCGTCAGGATTGGCTGCGTATCGGCAAATGGTACAGCTACGAAGACCCGCAGTTGGATGATGCAGCTATTCAGAACGAAATCTTTAACGCTGTCCAAGCTCTCTACCCGATTTATAACTTCATCCTGTGGACGAGCAACAATAACTTCCACGATTTTTATCAGAAACGTACCAAATACAGCACCCGTGTACACGCTTAGTCTTTACCGCCTGCCCGTTTAATCATAGAGAAGGACATAGCACAAACTATGTCCTTTTTTGTTGTACCTCTGTATTGATCTTGGCATTCTCCATCTTGGCGGTTCAATCCGCATTTTCTATCTCAGTGTCTTTATGTTAAAAACTTCTTTCTCTCAAGCAAAATTACCAAATCTCCGTTAGAATACCTATCAATTAACGTTCATTTTTTTAATTGAAGTCAAGCATGTCAACATCCGGTAAACAAGCACAGGATCGCTCCAATCTCATTACACGCGCCCTCACCGCGTTAGTGGGTGGCCCGCTGATCCTCATCATCACCTATCTCGGCGGCATCCCCTTCCTGATTACCGGATTAGTGATGGCAGTACTCTCTTTACTTGAATTTTGTGCGCTGGGCAAAGATCGCCACATGCCCGGTAATATCTATGTGGGCTTGCCCGGTGCGGTCATCTTGGTGCTGCTTATCACCAGCCATCAACCCGTGTTAGCGATTTTAACGGTTCTGATCGTAGGACTTGCCGCGCTGCTCTGGGATATAATCCGCGCCAACGCCGAAAAACGGTTACAGCGCGTCGGCATGACACTAGCAGCCCTTTTATATGGCGCACTGCCCCCGGCCTTTATGATCCTCATTCGCGCACTGCCGGACGGTCTGCTGTGGCTGTTCCTGATTTTTGCCCTGACATGGGGAACCGACACCTTCGCTTACTTGGGCGGCAGACTGTGGGGTAAACATCTGCTTGCGCCTAATATTTCACCTAAGAAAACAATCGAGGGAGCTGTTGTAGGTGTAATCGGCGGATTTTTACTGGGCTTGCTCACCCTCATTGCCAGTGAGAAGTTGACTCCTGCCCTCATCTTATTAGTACTGATCGCGCCGCCGCTAGCAGTCATCGGTGATCTATTCGAATCGCGGCTCAAACGCTATTTTCATGCGGGTGACTCGCACCTAAGCGGCTTCAATATTATCCCCGGACATGGCGGCGTACTCGACCGCACCGATGCCCTGATTTGGGTTGTAACCCTCTTTTATGTTTACTTTCTCATCAGCGGCGCAGGAATATAGGAATTTTCCCTACAACAATCCGTTTGAAATTATGAAACTAGCGATACAATTAAGACAACGTTGACATACAGGATAATGTATTGAGGTGAGATAATGGCAAAAATGGATGCTGGTCCACAACCGAACCGCGAAGAACTGCTACAAATGGGCATCCGTGCCGCCAAAGATGGTAACAATGATGGCGCGCGCATGTTTTTTGAACAGGTGCTCAATCAAGATAAACGGAATGAACGTGCCACCATGTGGATGGCAAAAATCGCCAGCGACAACAAGGCCGAGCGCAAGAAATGGTTAGAAAAAACGCTCGAAATCAATCCTGATAACCTGCAAGCCCGTGATGCCCTCAAGAAAATGGCCTATGTGCGCAGTGCCACCGAGAACCGCACCCTACTCATGTTTGGAATGGTTGTGGGAGTATTGATCGTGTTGGCCTTGGTGGTCGTCATCGGCGTAGTACTTACCCGTCAGTGACATTCGAGGCCTAGATAGTACACTTAAGGCTCGAAAACGTTCTGATTATTAACCCGGCAGGTTCGCTTGGCGGGTCTCTATAATATGTAATTCCCTTTTGTGGTATAAAATAGGTTAGCGTAGCGGAACGTACAGGACGCGGAGGTTTTGCCTTGGCTGGAAATAATTCACTTGATGAAAAACTAAGAACCGGTATAGAAGCAGCACGACGCGGCGACAAAGCAACCGCCAGTCGTTTGCTGAGACAAGTCGTTGATAACCAACCGAATAATGAAGTCGCGTGGATGTGGCTGGCTTCGGCACTGGATAACCTGCTGGAGCGCAAGCAAGCACTGGAACAAGCCATACGCATTAATCCGTCTAACGCGCGGGCATTGCAAGCGCTGGAACAGTTGGATGCTGCTTTGGGAACAACCAATCCTGCCCGCCGTTCTAACGTCCCTCGAGCCAATATTCCTCGACCAAGAGGTGGTGGCGCGAATACCCTCGTAACCATCATCGGTGCGATAGTGGCGTTGGTTATTCTGGCGTTGATCATTTTTGCGGTCGTTTCGAACAGCCAAACCGCTGCGCCGCTGCCCAATCCTGCTACACAGGAAGCGGTACTGAACACTCCGCTGCCCACATCGACTATTGATCCCAAAGACTATACTGCCACCCCCTTCTATGGCATCATTGTCACCGTGAATGCGACTACACAAAAGACTTTGCCACCCTCGTTCACACCGACCTTTACCGCCTCCCCCGTACCTATGACACCGACTGCGACACCCTATCCGATGACGCAGTTCTCAATGCTCTACACCAGTATCAAAGAGGGACAGTCACAGCCCGCCCTCTTCCGCGTGGATGGCGCTGGCACAAGCGATCAGCAAATCGCTGATGGAACCGAAGGCTTTACCGACATTGCCTATTCGCCCGATGGCTCGAAGATCGCCTTTGTGCGTAATGCAACTTACGATGATAACGGTGCGTCTGTGACCGCGCCCGAACTATTCGTCGCTTCCGCAGCTAATCCAAATAGTGCGGTACGCATCACGCATTTTGGCAAATCGGAACTGGCGCATCCCGCTTGGGGTCCCGACAATCTGCAATTGGTCGTCGCCACTAACTTCGATGGTGACATGGAACTGTGGACTATGACCGACGACGGTAATAATCAGAAGCAAATCACTAACAACGACTTTGCGGATCGTGATCCGTCATGGTCGCCCAAGGGTGATGTTATCGCTTATGCCTCTGAGCAAGCCAACGGCGCAGGCAGCGGCCTGACAGAAATCTTCACCGTCACCACCGACGGGGCTACCATCACCCAGTTGACCGATGCCAATGGCAGCAGTTACTCACCCGCATGGTCACCGGATGGTACACGCATCGTTTTTGCCAGCGACCGCAATGGCGACAGTGACATCTTTATCATGGATGGTGACGGTGGAAATTACTCGCTCATCACCAACGATAGCTCCAGCACCAGCAGCGGTTCGGAAGACCGTATTCCGTCCTTCGATCCAGTTGGGCAAACGCTGGTCTTCGCCTCCAATCGGAGTGGTGGTGAAGCGATGCAACTCTATACGTCCGACCTCAAAGGTAACAATGTCGCCCGTCTAGCCGATCCCGGTCTGGACATTCAATCGTTTGCCTTCCGCCCTGAGCCTCTGCTGCTCACACGCTAAGTACAATTATTCAGAAATTATGGACAGCCACAGGATGTTGAACAGTGAGTGAAGAACAAAATCTACAAGACTTGATGCGGCAGGGTATTGAAGCCGCCCGCGAAGGCAATAAAGCGGACGCTAAAGTTTTCTTTCAGCAAGTTGTTGATCTGGATGACAAGAACGAGAAGGCGTGGATGTGGCTGGCTTCGGTTGTTGAAACCGATGAAGAACGGCGCGTCTGCCTGAGTAATGCGCTCTTCATCAACCCCAATAACGAACGCGCCCAGAACGCGATGGCAAAGTTGGATGCTCGCAGCCAGCAGAGCAAGCAAGATGAAGAAGTCATGCCCGGTATCAGCCGCCGCCAACTCTTGACATTTGGTGGAGGTGGCGCGGTCATCATCATCATCATCTTACTGATATTTATCGTACTCACCAGCAGCCGCAACGCGCAAAATGCTGAATCCACTCGTGTCATCGTGGATAGTTTGTCTACCGGAACCGCGATTGTCGCGCTTGCTGCTACGGGCAACGCCAACGCCACCGAGACTCAAGTTGCAAATGCGACTGCTACGCCAACAGCTACGGCTACCGATGCGCGTGCTACGTTGCCACCTGAACTCAGTCTCATCACGCCAGACCCGACACCCGCCCCAACCAGTACAGCACTGCCTTATCCCAGCGGCATGACTGGACATATTGTCGCTTGGAGTGGTCGTGATGTGACTCAAACCGGCTTCCTACCGCTGGTCGTCTATGATTTTACCAACAATGGCGCGGCTCTCCCGCTGGGAGGCGCACAAGGTCGTAATCCTGACCTCAGCGCTGATGGACAGCGTGTGGCCTATACCCGCTACTACTCGGTCACCACCTATGACACAGGCATTGAGCAAGTCGGCATTGATGGCTCTGGCAGCACACCATTGACCACCACTATAGATGTCATCAAGGCGCAAATGCCCAATTACTGCCCTACCCAGAATCAAATCGTGTTTGTTGGGCTGCCCAAAGATTTTCAGGGGGATTTAAGTGCGACAATCTTCCCCTATCAGGTATTCGTCTATAACATCGACAGCAGCCAACTTTTTCGGCTGACCAACGATAAAGCCACCTATTCTTATCCAGCTTATTCACCTGATTGCAGCCGCATCGCGGTTATCCGCACCGAACTGAGTGGCACGAATGTCGGATCGGATGTGTACCTGATTGATACGGCTTCGTTGGCACAAACCGCGCTAACCAATGACGGTGCCGCTTACACCGAATCATCGCCGCATTGGTCACCGGATGGCACCCAGCTTACCTACAGCGCTTTCCCTAAGGATGCTCCCACCAACAGCGACATCATCGTTCGTCGTGCTGATCCTTCAAGTACACCGTTGGTGGTCGTCAAAGACCCCGCCGATGATGTCTTCTCGGTATTCAGTCCTGATGGCAAGTATCTGGCCTTTTCGAGTAATCGCGGTGGCTACTACGACATCTATATCTTAGATCAGCAAACCAATATCGTTTACCAACTGACCAATACGGTAGATGAAGACTATGCAGGCGCGTGGGGTTCATAATTCGCCCTGACTATCGGGCGATTGTCCACACGCACTTTTCTCGTTAGGCTATAGATAGTAATTGATAATATTATGGGGTATGGTTTAGATCATACCCTGTTGGTTGAACATCTAGGTGAGGTAAGCAGCGCATGGTGAATCAGGAGGCAGCACGTCCCGGCAGTGAACGTTTTGACGAACTCTTTCAGGCCGGACGCAGCGCATTCGCAATGGGCAATCTACAACAGGCGCATGACTTCTGGAAAGAAGCCGCCCGCTTAAGCCCGTTCAACGAACAAGTTTGGCTAGCCTTGTTGGATGTCATCGACTCCGACGAAGATCGCCGCGTTTGCCTACAAAACATTTTGCAAATTAACCCCTTGAATATTCAAGCGCAGCGCATGTTGAACCAAATCGCCGCCCGCAGTCAAAGCGCCCAACAGCTTCATGCAGACAAAAAAACCACCGTCAAGAAAGATAAAAGCCGCCGTCGTGGAGTCTTCGCCCGTGCTTTCTTCCTCGGCATGATTATCGGTGTATCCGGTGTGGTCTTCGGCATCGTCCTCAGCATCCTCATCTACGCCCGTTAACCTTCCGTAGATCAAAAAGCAATCCAGTCTACATAGCACATACAAGACTTAAATGCTGGAACAAATATTTACGGATCGCAAGAAGTTGATCTGGCGTAAACATGTCGAACTCAATTCACCGTATTCAATGCCTGAGTGTATTTCACGCTTCAAAACATCGAATGGCAAGAAAATCGGTTCGTTGAAGTTGTCCATCAAGATCGCTGATTTAGAATCAGCTGATGATAAAAATATACATTTTGTGGTTGATAATTGGTACGGGAATGCCAAAGCCTATGTGATAGGGACGATTAGCGCTGCTCAACATGGAACATTTGTACAATTCGACGTAGGAATCGCTCAGGTCGATTTGCTGATTTATGCCGCAGGTCTTCTCTTTGTTGCTGTCACTGCATATAAAAGCGAAAACGTTTCGATTGCCTATCTTATAGGCTTGGCAATCATGTTCTCACTTGTCCTTTGGTACGCATATGGATACGTTAAATCCGAATTACAAATTTCAGTTGTAAAACTGTTTTCTGCCTAAAACACACCGCATTAATCTCTGCCCCTGCTCTGAACGTTCTAGTATCTAACCACCGAATGCTCCCTTGCCATGTTACTACGGGCTATCAGCAACGTTCGCAGGCTCACTCTGCTGATGTGGGTTGGGGTTAGGGGTATTTTCATCGTCGGATGTAATCAGGACTCAGCGGTTCAAATTCTGTCTTTGCACTGTATCTAAAGACTATCGACTAAAGACTGAAGACTATTTCTTTTTCCCCTTAGGCATCCGGTTGCCAATCCACCAACCGCCGACCGCCGCCAATAACCCACCACCCACCAGCAGCGCGATTTGTCCCCCACCGATCTGACCTTCGGGCTGCACCTGTGCCGCTGCCCGATCAACCGCCAGCGTAGCCGTTGGCGTACCCGCTTGTGCCGATTCCACTTTCAAACGGATACCATCCGGCATTCCAATATCCGCATGTTGGCTGTTCCCCAACGATGCACAAATCGTATACGTTCCGGGTGTAAGATCAATCACCGCATTCGGCTGGTAAACCATGCCCGTCAGTGTCCCATTCACCCACAAATGCCAATGTTGACCATCCGCATTCACATCATAATTCTTGGTCTGGATTTGGATCGTAACCGCGCTGCCATAAACCACATCGGTTGTCGGCTGCACAATGCGGACGCTGGGGGCATTCGGCCCTGTCTCAATCGGACGATCTGCCGCCAGCAAACGCGTACAATCACCCAGCACATTGCTGTCGTCTGCCGCTGGTGTAGGTGTGGTTTGTGCCACGGCTGGCAGGGTCATAGACAGCGCCAACAAGCTAATGATTAAAGCTTTGAGCATAATGAGATGAAATGCCTCCACAGCAAAATGCGAAATTGGTTTTCGCCCAACTCCAACAAAAAGCACATAGTTTTGTTGCACAGTGTGCGTTACTATTGTACAGAACCATGTACGTTATAGTGCGGTGAGGGTCTCATCGCTCACAGAATATTAAATAAGGGTTTTATAATGTCCAAGCGTAAGAACCGCAATCAATCACCTAATATTCCGCAATCCACGCTCGACCGCGCCCGTCAACAGCTTGGCCCGGTCGCTGACGAACCTGCCGCAGCCGCGCCCGAAGTTAAAGTCGAGAAGCCTGTCCGCGTGGTCGAACGTTCCGAACCCGCTGTAGTCGCTGCACGTACCGCTTCAGAACGCCGCGCGCGTCCTGCCCGTACCGGTACGAGTAGCTCCCGTAGTTCAGGCCGTAAAGATGACAAGCACGACATGTCCTATATTCGTCAACGTCTGGCGAACCCGACCCGTATCGTCACTGAGGCTGATTTGAAAGCTGAATATAGCTACGTGATGACCGATCTTCGCTCGATGGGAATTCTGGCGACCATTCTGGTGATCGCACTCGTTCTGATCGAAAAGATTCTCTAAATCACACGCTCCGTAACAAGATCAGATTGCAGAAATAATCTTAAATACGGAACATCTATCCCCTGATTTATTCCCCTCTCTGTAAACGGAGAGGGTAAGCGCCGACTGAGTGTACTCACGCAGGCGCTAGGGGGTGAGTTTTCTTCTCTGGACTCCGCTATACTTATTGAACTGATGGCGGCATGGTTCTAGCTGATTCGATAATTAACCTTTTTTGCATACCCTACTTACGCCCAAAATTTTGATGCTAGGAACGGTCATCCGAGTCAACAGTTACCCATGAACATTGATTGGACTCAAATCCCTTACTTCGAAAGTCTGGCGCGGTGTGATCTCAGCCTGATTGAGAACGCCGCCCATCATCATGCTTATGCGGCAGGTGCAACCATTTTTGGTGAAGGGGATGCCTGCGCCGGTTTTCATATCGTAGTGGATGGCCTCGTCCGTATCTACCGCATGAATGCTGAAGGGCGGTTGCATACCCTCAGCTTGCTCCGTCCACTTTCAACCTTCAACGAAGTCGCCGCCGTAGATGGTCGGCACAATCCTTTTAACGCGGTCGCCGTAACCGCGGTCGAAGTGTTGGTCATCAGCCATGACCGCCTGCTCAAACTCATGTCCACCGAACCCGGCCTACTCAGCAATTACGTCCAAGCCTTGGCTCACCTCAACCGTGAATATATCGAACGCTTGGAAGACATGACCTTTCGCTCGATACCGTCACGCCTTGCCAAGCTGTTTTTGCACGAAACCATGTATGCCGAGCAAATTGCCGAAGCCCCTACCCATCTCACTCAAGAAGAAATCGCCGCCATCCTCGGCACAACCCGCGAAGTCGTCGGACGTGCCTTACGCGGCCTCTTCAACGCTGGACTGCTCAAAAAGCGCGGACGCTTAGTTTATGTGGTGGATCGTGCTGGCCTCGAACTCCTCGCAGAAACCAACACTATTCCCGAACGCCTACGCCATCTCTGATTGCGCCTGCTACACTCAACGCGTGTCGCGCCTTATATTTTGCATCTAATCAATGCTAAAGACTATTAATCACCGCTAGTTTGTTTAGTAGTACAAATCACACATCTAGAATAAAATCGGCATTGATAATGACCTAATGAACGGAGAGTCATCGTATGGCAAATCTCCCGTTACAAACGATGCCCTTTATCGGCAGAGGTGATGAGATTATTGCCATTGCCCAACAACTTGCTGAGCCTACCTGTTGTTTGCTGACCTTGGTAGGTCCCGGTGGCATGGGCAAAACCCGTCTGGCGATTGAAGTTGCAAAATATATCACTCAGACACAATCCCCTGCGGATGGTATTTATTTTGTGGATTTGCAACCGGTAAACTCAAGCGATGTTCTGATATCTACGATTGCCAATGCCCTCAACATTCTCATTTCAGGAACTGAAGCCCCTCGTACACAGCTTATTAGCTATCTCAAAGAGCGTGATAGCCTTCTGTTGCTGGATAATTTCGAACAACTATTGGATAGCGTTGATTTGTTAGCTGACATTGCGAAGGCTGCGCCAACCATAAAAATTTTCGTGACATCCCGCGAGGCACTGAATATTCAAGAAGAATGGGTCTGGCAGGTGGACGGTTTGCAGGTTCCAGATCAGCAACCGGGGGTGAATATCGAATCCTTCAGTGCTGTGCAATTATTTGTGGAACGCGCCCGTCGTAGCCATCAGAATTTTACACTGATCGGGCAGGAAGCGTTTGTGACACGCACCTGCCAACTGGTAGAAGGTATGCCACTGGCGCTGGAACTCGCCGCAAGTTGGACTAAAGCGCTGTCATGTGCCGAAATCGCCAACGAAATTCAGCGCAGTCTGGATTTTCTAACAACCAACAAGCGCAATATGCTGGAGCGTCACCAGAGTATGCAAGCTGTGTTCGATCATTCTTGGAGCTTACTCACTGAAGCCGAGCGTCAGGCCTTCCCACGATTATCGGTATTTAGAGGTGGTTTTCGGCGTGAAGCTGCCGAATCTGTATCAGGCGCATCACTTGCCGTTCTAGCGGGATTGGTGGATAAGTCGTTTCTGCGCGTGAACGCTTCAGGCCGCTACGACATCCATGAGTTAATACGGCAATATATAGAGGAACACTTGGATGCTGTGCCAGATGGGAAAAAGGATGCTCAAAATCGGCACTGTGTCTACTATGCCAGTTTTCTATTTCAACGGCAGCCAGCGCTTAGAGGCTCGAAGCAAGCTAGAGCGCTGGATGAGATTGAGGACGAACTGGACAATATACCTGAAAGTTGGCAATGGGCTGTAGTACATGGGATGGCACCTGAAATTTACCAGTCGATGCACAGCCTGTATATATTTTGCCATATAAGGGTGCAAGCGACTGAAGGCCAACGACTCTTTGATTTAGCAGTAGAACGCTTCGAGCATGAGGATAGTGCCATGCTCGCCTATTTGTTGTTAGCGCAAATCTGTCTATCTTGGTTCAATGGGAAAATCGTTACAGTCGAACAATACCCTCGAGCCATCCAAATGGCTCGCAAGTACTGGGTTGAAGACCAAATTGCAGTGCTTATTCATTCATATAATTATTGCCGTGACGATTTACTAGCCAGCAAACTCTATGATGATCAACTTCGCGAGCAAGAGTGCCTTGATTTCCTTGGAACTTTCAGGGCGCATGGTCAGCGCTGGGGTGTCACCTATATGCTTTTTTGTTTGGGAGAAAATTGCATTTTCACCGGACGTTTAGACGAGGCCGAAAAATACTTTCAAGAGAGTCTTGATGGTTTCCTAGAAATCGGTGATCGCTGGGGGTGCGCTTGGTCTACGATGGGTCTAGCATGGGTATTTGAAGAATCACTAAGCTACCACAAAGCGATTCGATTTTGGCACGAGCATCAGGAGATTTGTGCTGAAGTCGGTGATCGGGGAGGAGTGGTCTATGCGCTTGCCTTCAAAGCCAGAAACGCTTGGAAACTACGAGACAACGCGGCATCCAAACGCTATATTACGCAGGCTATAAAGGCTCATTTAGAAACAGGATCACAGCTTAACCACCTTGACGCGGTTTTTCGGTCAATGATTGTCGTGTTCGTGAGTGAAAACCGCTACGAGCGAGCTGCCGAACTATCGAGCTTTCTACAGCAGCATGCTAACACAGCGGCGTCTCCGGAAGTTATGAACATAGCCCATGAAAACCTGACATCGCTTGCTCAGAAACTTCCATCAGATACGTACAAGCAGGCAGTAGAGCGTGGCAAAACACTTCACCTCAGAACCATTCTGGAACAGCTAATGGATGAATTAAAGGCCTATACACCTCCGTCGCACATCACACGCCAGACTGACATGCTCACCGAACGTGAACTCGAAGTGCTGCGCCTCACCGCTGCTGGACATTCCAATCGTCAAATCGCGCAAAACCTTGTACTCACGCTGAATACTATCAAATCACACATCCACCACATCTACGGCAAATTGGGTGTCGAAAGCCGAACACAGGCTATCGCCCGCGCCAGAGAATTACATCTCCTCTAGCAATTCACCCTCGATAATCACCCTCCCATCACCCTTTCGATTGATGACAGCACCGGGGGGTTGAAACCTACACTCTGTTCAATAGCCGTGTGCAAGCGCTCTTGAGCAGCAGGTAGGATGTTAGATGGGTACAATATTCGCAATCCTCGTAAGTCGCATTGCTTTAGTTTTGATAACCATGGCATCGGTTTCGATGATACTGGTGACAGCCATTGCAGGCAGCCAACCACGCTTTGATCCTTTTGCGATCTATACGGATATTATGCCGGGGCAATCGCGGGAAACTGTCCTAGTGCACGGCTTTGATTGTCGGCTAAGTGGATCACCTTTTTACAAAGAATCTTGCTTATTACGCCCGGAAACCAGTCTATTTTCCGAGATTTGGGTCAGCATTGCCTCCGAAACAGGGCTAGTGAGTAGAGTAGTTTTTATACCTCGCGTGTCAGCAATGGTACTCGGTGATTTAGCGCGTTTATGGGGCAAACCCCGGATTGTCCTCTATGGGCAGACCATTAATTTCCGCTGGCGTAATGTTCACGTAGTTGCCGTTCTTCAAATCCATCCTTATCATTTTTCTTATTGGCTTCCGATGACCTATGTGGCTTTCGAAGCTGCTGATTAAACTTGCCCTTTCGTTTGAATCTTCGAACCAGAATTACTTGACAATTAGCTCTTTTGTTCTTATACTAAATAGTGTTTTCGCGCTCTCATCTCTCTTGGCGTTAAGTGCGAAACCTCCTGTGGATGGCGATTTGTATTTCTATTTCCCGCCGCCATCGCTGCTGACTTGAATTGATAGCTATGCAGCAAACATAGCAGCAGCAGACCCTTCGTTTGCTGCTGCGGCAATCCTCACCGGGGCTTCCGCCGAAACTGCACTTGATTCAGGAAATATACTTCCGAAATTGCAGAATCTTCCGAATCAATAACATTTCCGAAAAACTAAACTTAACCAGCATTAAAATAAACTTATCGTCACAAAAATATGAAATAATCGACTCTGGAAAATTGTTTTGCAAATCCAACAAAAGTTCCAGACACATAGGTTACGATCAGGTATAGTGGGAGGATAATCAAAAAGACTATAGGAGATTACACTCATGACTCACATTATCACTAGTCTGTGTCTGCGCGACGGTGCCTGCGTCGAAGTATGCCCCGTTGAATGTATCGTCCCCGGCAAACCAGAAGCCGAATGGCCTTGGTACTTCATTGATCCCGATACCTGCATTGACTGTGGTGCTTGCATCCCCGAATGCCCCTTCGAAGCCATCTTCATCGAAGAAGAAGTGCCTTCAGACTTCTCGACCAATGATGGTCAAGAAAGCATTCCCTTTGAAACCAAGACCCGCGTCAAACATGCTGCTGGCGAAATCCTTGACCTGACCGAAGATATTCAACCGAACTATGAATTCTTCGCGGCTGGTCCCGGCTACGACGCGATGAAATAACCGTCCCGTAAAAATTTTGATTCTGTCTGATATTCCCCCTTCACCGGGGGAATTTTATTTGGAGTAGAGGAATCGAGTATGGAGTTATTGTTCGTCTACGGCACATTACAAGAACCTGCTGTCCAACAAAGGCTCATCGGTCGCACGGTCACGGGTACACCGGATACTCTGGAAGGCTTTTTCAAATCCTCTATGTCGATGACAGAAGGAGTCTACCCGCTGGTCATTCCACGTCATGGGCATGAGGTTGCAGGTCTGGTTCTGGAAGTCACACCAGAAGAATTATTAGCGATGGATGTGTACGAAACCAGTGCCTACCGGCGGGTGCGCGTACCCCTTCGCAGTGGTCGCGAAAGCTGGGTCTACGCCTAGACATCGCACAATCTCATATTAACCTTCCCTATACCTTAGCTCGCCCCAGATCATTGACCAAGTACTTCTTTCTTTACAAAATAAGTGTTTTGTGAGAATATATTTAGCGATAGGTTGGAATATGATCGGGTCTGAGAATGCAGTATACGCCCCCCTATGCTACATAGCCGTCTGGTGTTTGCGCTAAATCGCTCGTCCTCTTCCGCCATCAATCGTCTTTTTAGAAAATGCTATAGGAGAGTTTCGTGAACAAGAAGCTATACATTGGCAACCTGCCGTATAGCGCGACGGCAGAAGAAATCCGGGCGCTGTTTGAACAAGTTGGTGAGATTTCTGACGTTGCGGTAATTAGTGACCGTGAAACCGGTCGTTCCAAGGGTTTTGGCTTCGTCGAAATGGCGACCGAAGACCTCGCTCAGGAAGCCATTCGTCGCTTCAACGGTTATAGCATGAATAACCGTCCGCTAACCGTCAATGAAGCTCGTCCGCGTGAGGAACGTCCACGTCGTGACAGTGGTGGCTACGGCGACCGTTATTAATTCCATAACTGCAAATTGCATAAGGGCGGCCTCAGGGTCGCCTTTATTTTTTCCCATATTTTGAAAACTCTTAAAACTACTGCCTGAATTCAGAATACTGATTTTGAAATAGGAATTTTCGTAGGGGAGGGTCTGTGACCCTCCCGTATCTGGAATAATATTCAAATTATTAACTATTTATCCCCAACTGTCCTCTACCTACTCATACACCGTCACGGGTAACGGGCAATTCACCAACCAATAATCCACCACCGGACGCAGCAAAGGCCATTCTTCCTTGTTACCAAGTGCTGCTAACCCGATGCTTGTCAACCCATACAGCGGATAATCACGGGCAATCGTCATTAAGGCGTTTTCTACAAAGCGCATACGTGTCATTCCAACTGATGACTCACGCACCACTAAAAACAACAGATTAAATTGGGTTTCACGCCACATCCAAATCATTCCCGGCTTAATCCGTCCGCTTTTACACTGCTTACGGAAAGTCGCGAAAGCAGCCGGATAAGCATCGTACAGGCGTGTTTCCAATCCCCCAACCTCAATCCGACCCTTGGCATTGAAGCCAAAAGCCAATGTTTGTGCATCTGTAGCCAGTGGATCACCCATAACAACCGTAATTGGCATAAGACTATCTACACTCTCGCTCAACTAAATGATACATATTGATTGAAATTCCATTAACACTTGCGTGATTTCCGCAAAGACAAGCATTGCTGGTGGTATAGTTACGCATCTTTCATTCCACCCAAGAGAATAATTGTATATGTTCACACGTTACAATCCGATAACCCTGTTTATGACGCGTCTTCGTAGACCCAACAGCAACACGCTGCTGCTGCTTTCTATTGTACTCGGCTTGGCTACCGCTGCCGCAGTCTGGCTGTTTCGGCAGGGTATAGATTTCTTTAACAGTGCCTTCACAGGCTTTCTCGCAGAAACGTTACTCAGTCCAATTATCGGCGCATTAGCCATTGTCGTGAGTCTAACGCTGGCCGGAGCAGTTGTCGGCCTGATTATGGAGCGCTTCATCGGTGAAGAACGCCATCATGGTGTAGCAGGTATCATGGAATCGGTCGCTATGTCAGGTGGTCGTCTACGCTACAATCGCATCCCCTTCAAAGCGATAGCCTCGGCACTCTCATTGGGCGCAGGTGCTTCAGTTGGCCCGGAAGATCCTAGCGTACAGATTGGCTCAAACATTGGTTCGTTCATAGGGCAGCGCCTGCGCCTCAGTGATGATCAGATGCGCTTACTCGTCGCGGCGGGTGGAGCAGCCGCCATCGCAGCAGCCTTTAAAGCACCCATCGCGGGTGTTTTTTTTGCTTTGGAAGTTATCCTCAACGGCTCATTCGAAACCCGCTCCTTCGGAGTAATCGTGCTAGCAGCGGTCGTTTCATCGGCGCTCACTCAGGCCATCGAACCCGCTGCCGAAATGGGGCCGTTTAATTACACCCTCGGCAGCGTCCTTGAAATTCCCCTATTCATTCCGTTAGGTATATTGCTCGGCATCGTATCTGCCTTCTTTATATGGGCAGTCTACTGGCAGCACGATTGGTGGCATCATCATGTCCATCTGCCTCGTCCTGCCAAAACCGCTCTCGCTGGGGCATTAGTCGGTATCATCGCTATTTTCCTGCCCCAAATTATGGGCGCAGGCCGCGAAAGTATGAGTTCAGTCCTCAGCGGTGAGGCCAACTTCAGCCTCCTACTCCTGCTCATTTTAGGCTTTGTCAAACTTGCAGCAACAACCATCAGCATGGGCGGTGGATTTGTCGGTGGGATTTTCGCGCCAACACTTTTCGTCGGCACCATGTTGGGCAGCGCTTACGGTCATGTGATGCAGGCCATCGTTGGCAATAAAGAAGGTAATCCACAGGTCTATGCCATCGCAGGTATGGCTGCCGTCATGGCGGGTGTCGTCCGGTCACCCATTACCGCGATCATGCTGGTCTTCGAGATGACCAATGACTACCGTTTGATCCTGCCGATCATGCTCTCGACAGTCATTTGCGTGTTTATGGCGGAACGGCTGACTCCGCACGGCATATACGAACGCGGCTTACGCAATAAAGGGGTTTATCTACCCACCGGTCGCGAGGTTGACCTGATGCAAGGGGTCACGGTCAGCGAGGTGATGACCAAGCCCGCACCTCGGATCTTAGAAAATGCATCCCTCCAAGACCTGCGTGATGCCCTTCGTTCCTACCAAAGCCGCTCCTTATGTGTGGTGGATGCAGACGGCAAACTACGCGGCATCGTCACTCTCTCGGATTTACAACGTGCTTACCGCACCGACCTCGACGAAGCCACCACCGTTGGAACAATTTGCTCCCCTAATCCGGCTACGGTAGCACCCGATGACGAATTGTGGACAGCGATTAAAGTCATGGGAATTCGTGAAGTCGGGCGACTGCCCGTTATTGACCGATCAACAGGCGAACTGGTTGGACTCATGGGACGACAAGGCGTGATGCAGGCTTATAACCTCGCGGTCGAACACAAGCTGCAAAACCAACACACAGCCGAGCACATTCGTCTGAATGCGCTCACTGGAGGCCACGTTTTCGAATTTCATATCGAGGTGGGCAGCACAGTTGCTGGCAAACATGTTGCTGATATTCATTGGCCTCAGGAGAGCGTCGTAGCGGCTATTCAACGTGGACGTAAACAGCTCATTCCGCATGGTGACACCGAGATCAAAGCCAATGATTCGCTTACCATTATTGCCGACCCTGGACTTGAACCCGTTTTGAAGGCCCTTCTCAAATAATGTGCTGATTGCTGGGATTCAATTTTCAAAACAGCTAAATGTAGGGCGGAATATATTCCGCCCTCTGAAGTTTATTCCTATACCCTTATCTGTAACTATCACCAAGCGACAATTCAAGGTTCGTAGAGCAGGGACACATCCCGTCCAGCATTTCTTCCTTAAATATCACTCAAAATTGTTGACACTACGGTTAGGAAACTCGAACTGAAACGCATTGACATGAGTCGCACTTTTGTTCTATACTGAATTAATCGCGCATACTATGGCTCACAATTTAACGTGGTGCTGTTATGACTATTTTTATAGGAATACGGCATACCATATCCGCTGGCTGAATACCATCTAACGCTTCGTTTGATATATCTTCACGGTGAAAATGCTTAATCTGCTCTATAAACCTCTAAATAATATACTCTATGTCTCTATGGTTAAATCGGATAGCAACTACAGCAGCAGCGCACAACTGCTACAGCGGTGGCATCAGCCGAGCCAGCCGCCGAATCACTGCTAATTCAGTGGCAGTAGGCGAGCTTCCCGCCAGACAAAAATGTTATTTCAGCGAGATTAGCCGAGCCAGCCGCCTGTCATTTCAGCGGAAGTATTGCAATTTTGCCGCATTCGCCGCATTTTCTGCATAATCACCGCCATAAACTCATCCTTATCGGACAATAACAGGAATCAAAAGGGCGAGGTTAACCTCGCCCTTCAAACTGCTAGAAATCAATCAGCTTTAGGAAGCCTGTCCGCCGATTTCAACTTTGATGCTCGGCCCCATGGTCGAAG
>JBBQLX010000003.1:0-115718 GCA_038328375.1 Aggregatilineales bacterium
AAACCAATCACCACATCGCATCCAGCATCGACAGCAGCTTTTACACCGTCACGGGCGGTTTGGACACTCGGTTCGCCATTGGTCGCAAAGACAACAAAATCAATGTTCTGTGCCTTGAGCAAATCGGTTACGGGCGCGGCACGATCAGGATTCTTACCTGTGACGACCAAGGCGCGTTTACCCAATGGTGCGACCAGCGAACCTAACTCTTTGAGCGCCCCTGCCCCAAACACAATCTTGGCTGCGGTTACAAAGTCGAAACGCATTGGATTACCCCCAAGCTGAGTCATCAGGCGAAATATTAAAATGTTTAATGCCGATACGGGGTTCAGCCATCATGTCGGTTGCCGTATCACGCCATTTAAGGTAATGGGCTGTTTCACGATGTTTGAGTGGTGCATCTTCATCACGGAACACTTCAATGAGTACAAAACGTGTGGGATCATCCGCTTGTTGGAGGAAATCAAAACGGGCGACACCCGGTTCGAGCCTACTATTACGGGCATTCTCATTCGTCGCTTCAATAAAAGCATCCAGCATTTCCGGCTTAACATGGATGTGAACCAGTGCAATAAGCATTCGCAAAACCTCCAAAGGTTAAAGTTTATCATCTGGCGACCAATTGGTCGTCCAACGCGGATCAATTTCGTCACGCACGAGTTGATAGCGAATATCGGTCGACAAGCGCATGGTCATGCGGGTATTGGTGGTGGAGGCATGAATCATATAAGGACTGTGAACCACCATATCACCCGCTTCATAGTCCGCCATCAACCAACGACTGTTCAAACGGTTTGCGAGTGAAGGCAAGTCCTTGGTCAGCCAACCTGTTTCGCTCATATTCTTGTTATAGGCATTTATGCGTTCTTCGAGGGGCATACCGGTATTTTTGGCGCTGAATTCGGCCTCAAGTTGGCGACCTAACGCATCTGAACCTTCTAAATAAATCAGCCCTCCCATCTCAACCGGAACATCGCCAATCGGAATCCAACTGGTGCAGATGCGATCTGTACCCGCGCGAAGATAGGTCAGGTCATAATGTGCGCCGGTACAGCTATCGTCGGGTGTTGTGGCGCGAATGAGTTTACGCTTATGCAGATAAACAGAACCGCCCAATAAATTTTCGTAAAATTGCCAGATTTCCGGCATCAGGCAAAAGGACTCATAGGAGGCCCATTGTACAATTTCCGTGAGTATCTTTGATACGCGTGCTTTGCCACCACCGGAATAAATCCCCTCAACAGGCTGCGTACCTTCGGCTAAAAGACCCGTATCCACAAACGCCTCAAAATAGCGCCGACGGAAATCAAGCACTTTGCCCCGATCAAGAATACCTTTTAACCACAAATAACCCTGCGCTTGATATTGATCAAGAAGAACAGAACGAGATTGATTGGGGTCTGTCGGAACCAGCCAACCCAAACGCTCTGGCGAGTCCGACAAGGTAAAGGTATTGCTGTTTATCGGATGTTGTAATTGGCGCGTTTGCATAAATCATGTTCCAAAATGATACCTAAGTATTCTGGAGCTATCTTAGCGGGAGAAATGATTACCTGCAAACCTCGGCTTATAACGTGAAACTTTGCTATAATAGCAGGAAGACATGCTTTAGAGTTTGGCTTGCGATCTAGCTGAATTTGGGTGGTTAAAAGGGGTTGCGTGATGACAACATCCAACAAACGAATTATTGCTTACCATATTTCGCGCTTGCAGGATAAGAGCAGCGATGTACGTTTAAAGTCGATTGCAGAATTGGCATTGATGGTGGACGAAGATGCGCTCAGTGCATTACGAGCGCTCGTGGAAAAAGACCCGGACACCCAAGTCCGTAAGGCAGCACAAGAAGCGGGACGAGCAATTTTTATTAAGCTGAAAGAACAGTCAGCCAGCAGCAACCGCTAAAATGCATTCGTTAACTTGCGTTTTGGATAATGATTTGGCAGATGCAGGCTAAACAGTGCTAGGGAACATGAGCCAGCCGAGAGCCGAACGACCCAATTCGTCCCAAATCACACTGCCATTTTGCCATATGCGCGCTGCGTGTAAAAAACCCTGCGCGTCAGCAACTCCCAAAAAGATAGTCAGCAAGGCGATGATGATATAAGCACCAACTTGTTCCATGACTTCGCAACTACCCTTCGCTTTGATAGGCTATGCTGCTTTGATAGCCGTTACAAACATCAGCCCCTGATAATGGCGACTGGGACGGTCTGCCGGTACGCTGTCGATCTGGATGCTAGCACAATCAAAGCCAATATCAACCAAGAGTTCTTTCACATCGTCTTCCATAATATTTACAGCCGGAAATATTTCCTTACCCACACCGTAAGAAGACGCGCCTTTGAGTGTAGACATTATCAATCTTCCACCGGGTTTGATTAGTGAGGTGATATTTCCAACAAACTTACGCCATTGTTCCAAGTTATCGGTGGCTGACTCGGCACAAAAATTGCTCACCAAAACATCGTAACCGGATACATCCGTTTGGATGGGCTGTGGCAGATTTGCATCACAATGCAAGAGGTTGGTCACACGCTGGCGAATTTCGTTCTCCCTCAAAACAATACCTTGCCTTGAGTAATCGTTACCTTCTAACGCCAATGTGGTTTCAATAAATTCTGTCCAGTCAAAAGATTGTGGATGACATTCGAGCCACATCCGAACCTGCTCAAGATTGCTGTCGAGATAATCACAGAAGTGAATTTCGCGAGCGTGGCTAGCGCTGGCAATCAGACTGTAAACCGTTGGGCCACCGCCAAAATCAAGCAGCACCGATTGCGGAGAAACCTCACGCAAGGCACTGACTAGAAAGTTTAGAATTGCCAAATTCTCAGACCCTATATCTGCATAATATTCCTGCAAATAAGCCTGAGCATTGAATATAGACCAATCTCTGGTATAGCCTAGATTAATCATCCCAACCTTCGCTTTTATAGACTGCCAAAACCAAGGCGCACACCGGTTTATCGAAGCAGGTTTTACCAACAACTTCGCATTGGATCGGTCCATATGGAGAGGGGCGGCTGGCAATCATCGAATTCAAGGTTTGGTCAATGGTCAGCTCCACTTCGCTCCGGCTGCTGCCGTGCAGTTCAACGAAAAGCCCTTTACCTGATGTACTCTCTTGCGTCCACCCTATCCCAGCCCAAGCCGATGTGCCGGGTTCGTCGGCGCGGTGGCAAGCCATCACCAAATATAACCGATGACCATATTCATCCGGTGGTGTTACGTAACACTCACGTTCAATAACGGAGTTCGGTGGGATTATTGACGACAAATAAATGAGGTTGTAGTTAGCAACACCCGCGTCTAGGAGTGCCTTATCAAATGCAGCCAAAGGTGTAGGGCCTTCGCCTGTTCCAGTGGTAATCGTAATCTTCATCCCATGCTCCGTTTCAGTATTTATATCATCGTCCCATGTTGTCATCTCAAAAATTAATTAAGGGATTAGTTGGATAATCATTAAAGCTATGCTAATTATTATAGGTATATCACAAAAATTGCTCGAACAGGCTGTGAATAATTTGTGAAAAAATAACCATGAATTAAATTATAATAAATTTAACGCGATTTCTTTATAAAATATTCATAAAATCTTCCTGCAATAAATGAGGTAATCAGGTTGTAATAAGGTAATCAGAACCATTTTGCCTCATTTTTATCAAGTCGAGTCATTTCGTACTTTAGTGGGAGATTTTTATGTCACTCCGACGAAAAACGTTGCTCATCATTGGGTCGACACTCATAGGCCTTATGGTCGTGATATACGCTTTCTCTCAAACCATCACCATGAATGGGTTTCTTCATTTAGAGGAAAACACCGTCAAACGGAATATTGACCGGGCTATCAACGGACTTAACGATGAAATGGATGTAATCTATTCGACCAATCAAGACTGGTCGAATTGGACAGACACCTACAATTTTGTTGATGATTTGAATGCCAATTATCGCGACGGCAACACCCATGATGGCATCTTTCAATCTTATAATTTGAACGTCATGCTCTTTGTAAATACAAAGGGTGAGATTGCGTTTGGTAAGGGCTACGATCTGGATAAAGAACAGGAAATGCCTGTACCGACCAGTCTTGATCCTTATTTAAAGCCGGATGGCATTTTACTAAACCACATTGACGCGAGTGGTGAGTTAGATAAAGCCGGAACGAAAGGTATTCTGTTATTACCTGAAGGCCCGATGATGATTGTGTCTTCCCCAATCCTAACCACTGAAAAAGAAGGCCCAACCCACGGTTCTATTGTCTGGGGGCGCTACTTAGACGCAAAAGAAATTCAAGCCATCGCCGATAAAACAAAAGTGGCGCTCGCTATTCAGGAAATCAATAAACCATATCTCTCTGACGATTTCAGCATCGTCGCAAAAACTTTAACGAATTCCGACTCCGCGTTCGTCCGTCCGTTGGATTCGCAACTGATTGCCGGTTACGTGGTACTCAACGACATTTTTAATAAGCCCGGTCTCATCTATCGTGTGACACTGCCACGTGAAGTTTATGCCCAAGGACAGACAAGTGTGTCCACTTTTATTCTGTCGCTGTTGGTGGTTGGCATCATATTTGTTGCCACAACACTCATTCTGCTAGAAAAAGTTGTGTTATCCCGACTTGCTGATTTGAATACCAGTGTCAGCAACATTCGCATCAGTAAAGACCTGACTTCACGGGTCAAAGTAGCGGGCGATGACGAATTAACTAGTCTGGGTACTTCGATCAACGGCATGTTGGAAGCGCTGTCACAAACTCAGATTAAACTGGAACAAACCCGCGACGAAGCCTTGGAAGCACTGAAGCTCAAAGCACAGATTGTGGGCAACGTAAGCCATGATGCCCGCACTCCTTTGAATGTGATTACCCTGCGCGTCGAAATGCTCAAGCGCGGCATGTACGGTGTGTTGACCGAGAAACAAATTGAATTACTGGATACAGTGCAAGTCAATGCCAACCAACTCTTGTTCTTTATCGACAATCTGCTAGATCAAGCCCAACTTGAAGCGGGTAAGGTGGTCATTTACCACAATGAGTTTGTTCCAGTTGATTTTTTCAAGACACTCGAAACATCCATGAAGCCTTTGGCGGGTAAGAAACGGCTCGATTTGGAAACCGAGATTACAGAAGATGTTCCAGCGCGTCTGATGGGCGATCATCAGCGCTTAAATCAAGTGCTATCTAATTTGGTGGTGAACGCCATCAAATTCACGGATGAGGGCGGCATCAAAATACGAGCATTCTGCCCGGATGAAACCCATTGGGCATTCCAAGTCTCAGATACCGGCGCAGGTATCCCCAAAGAAGCTCAGGATCGCATATTTGAGGCTTTCTGGCAGGTGGATGGCTCATCGACACGTAAAGTCAATCGCGGGGTCGGACTTGGCCTATCCATCGTCAGCCAATTAACAAATTTGATGAACGGAACGATTACCATTGACAGTCAAGAAGGGGTTGGAAGCACGTTCACCATCATACTGCCTATGGAACTACCAGAAGGAGAACAGGTGCATGAATAGGCCCTTCATTATGATCATTGAAGATGATGTCGAACTCGGTGATATTATTTCCACAGTTTTGCAGGACAGCGGCCTATTCACCGAAACGGTGCGCGATGGTGGGCTAGCATTGGATCGTATTTCAGCGACCGAACCCGATGTTGTTTTGCTCGACATGCATTTACCCAATGTATCTGGCAGTGACATCCTCGCCAGTATCCGTTCAACACCGAAGTTGAGCCGAACCCGCGTGGTCATTACGACAGCCGATGCGTTACTGGGGCGGGCAAACGAGGATAAAGCCGATCTGGTCCTGATTAAACCGATCACCTTTGACCAGATCTTGGGTTTGACGACGCGCTTGGCTCGCCTATCCTAACCGAGTGACAAAAGGGGTGAACAGCCTATTCACCCCTTCATTCGGACTGATCTACTTACACAAAGCCGTCAAACGTTCACTAATTTGTGCGGCGCTGGCTTCTAACTCAGCGAGTTTGGTACGTTCCCGTTCAACCACATCAGGACGCGCACGGCTGACGAACTGTTCATTCCCCAGCATATTCTTAGATTTACTGATTTGCTCCAGTAACTTATCCTGCTCTTTGGTCAGGCGTTCACATTCGGCAGCAACATCCACTAAACCAGCTAGCGGCAAATAGAATGTCACATCACTCACCACCACGGATGCCGATTCATCAGGGGCGGCTGTACCTTGTGCCAGTAAAGTTATCTGCGAGACATTACACAAGCGGGCGAATAGATAGCTATATTGCTCCAAATTGGCACGATAACTGCCGGGAGCGACTGAAGCACTAATCTTCCGTGCTGGATCAACGGCATATTCTGCACGAATATTGCGCACGCCACGCACTAAATCCATGAGCGTTGTCATCTCAGCTTCCGATTTATCATCCAAATAAGCCGTAGCAGCCACAGGCCATTGGGCGAGGATTAAGGCCGATTTGGTGTGGGGCAAATAGCTCCACAACTCTTCGGTGACAAAAGGCATATAAGGATGCAGCAAGCGTAAGCTGGTGTTGAGGATATGCAGCAGAACGCGGCGAGTATTCTCTTTAGCTTGCTCATCACCCTCGTACAACGGATATTTGCTGACCTCGATATACCAATCGGCAAACTCGCTCCACAGGAAATCGTAAACCTGCCGACCGGCCTCACCATATTGGAAGGTGTCAAACAGATACTGCACACTGCTGGTTAAGCGTGTTAAACGGCTCACAATCCACCGTGAAGGCAGATCGAGTTCGTTAGCAGATGGCAGACCATCAGGTACATCACCCTCAATATTACCAAGCACAAAATTGGTCATCTGCCAGACTTTGTTAACGAAACGCCAGTTGGCTTCCACCTTTTCGCTATCGAGGTTAATGTCATTGCCGGGTGTGCCGCTGGTCGCTAATGTGAAGCGCAGCGGATCAGCCCCATATTGGTCAATCAGTTCCAGTGGGTCAATCGTGTTGCCCAGCGATTTGCTAATTTTACGCCCAAACTTATCACGAATCAGACCATGCAAATAAACCGTATGGAATGGTGGTTTGTCAGTAAACCACAAACCGAGCATAATCATCCGTGCCACCCAGAAGAATATGATGTCATAACCGGTTTCCATGATCGAGGTAGGATAGAAGCGCTTGAGATCAGCCGTTTCTTGAGGCCAACCGAGTGTGCTAAAAGGCCACAAACCGCTGCTAAACCATGTATCCAACACATCTTCTTCGGGTGTCCAACCGTCACCTTTAGGTGGCAGCTTACCCACGAAAATCCTGCCATCTTGATGTATCCATGCCGGAATGCGATGCCCCCACCACAATTGACGGCTGATGCACCAATCTTCGATATTCTCCAGCCAGTTGAAATAGACTTTTTCGAAGCGTTCCGGCACGATTTTGATACTGCCATCGCGCACAGCCGCAATCGCTTTATCGGCCAACGGCTGAATCTTGAGGAACCACTGTGTACTCATCAACGGTTCAATCACTTCGCCACCACGTTGACTGCGTGGCACAACATGCGGATGATCGACCACTTTGACAGTCAACCCAAGCACAGTCATATCTGCCCAAATTTTCTCGCGGCAAGCAAACCGATCCAAACCTGCGTACTGCCCTGCCGCCTCATTCATGGTCGCATCACGATTCATGACGTTGATGAATTGCAATTTGTGTTTGATACCGATTTCATAGTCGTTGAAATCGTGGGCAGGTGTAATTTTCAATGCGCCTGTACCAAACTCACGATCCACGTATTCATCGGCAATCACTGGAATGGCGCGGTTCAAAATCGGCACATAAGCCGTTTTGCCAATCAGATATTTATAGCGATCATCATCAGGGTGGACGCAAACCGCCGTATCACCCAAGATGGTTTCAGGGCGAGTGGTCGCCACCGGAATGGATTCACCACCTTCAACCGGATAATTGAAGAAATACAACTTGCCCGGTTCTTCTTCGCGCTCCACTTCCAAATCTGAAACCGCGGTCTGCAAACCGGGACTCCAGTTCACCAAGCGTGGCCCGCGATAGATTAGCCCTTGATCGTAAAGCGAGATGAACACATCTTGAACCGCACCTGACAGGCCATCGTCGAGGGTAAAACGTTCGCGATCCCAATCGCAGCTTGCGCCCATACGTCGCAACTGATCGGTAATCCTACCGCCATATTTCTCTTTCCATGCCCACGTCCGCGCCAGAAATTCCTCGCGACCAACTTCTTGGCGACTCGTGCCTTCATCGCGCAGCATCTTCTCGACCTGCAATTGGGTGGCAATGCCTGCATGATCTGTCCCCGGAACCCAGAGAGCCGCTTTGCCGCGCATCCGTTCATAACGGGTCATCAAGTCTTCCACAGTCGTAAATAGTGCGTGCCCTGTATGAAGCGCACCTGTGACGTTGGGCGGTGGCATACTCAGTGTAAATGCTTCCGCATCCGGTGGTGCGACTTCCGGCTTAAACCAACCACTTTTCTCCCACCATTTATAAATGCGACCTTCAGCTTCTTTGAAGTCAAAGTTCTTGGGCATTGCCTTTGCCATAATGCGTCTCCTCTGTCACTAGAAAACAAAAAACCTCTCGTCCCGGACAAGGACGAAAGGTTTAGCTTCCGTGGTACCACCTTGTTTCCCCACGCCGTATATACGACATGAGGCACTTAATCGCTGTTACGGGCATACCCGTCACGGCTTACTCAAGTTCAGCCGAGCAACTCCGGGGTGACGTTCAGTTTACACTTGCAAGTGGGCTTTCAGCCTTTGACCCACACTCTCTAGTACAGCGGCGTAAACGTACTTTTCCCATCAACGTCTTTGATGAATGTGAAGTTAGTATATCATGCGCGAATTTTGAGCGTCAATACCCCTAGAAAGACATGACCAAAGAATTAAGAGCCTCGCTTGCACCGCCTACCCTTATATGCTAGACTCTTTTTTATAGAAAAAATCAACTTATCCCAAAGAAATCTAACTGGCATGGCTGAAAAAATTCTCATCGTTGATGACGATTTAGATAGTTTGAAACTGATTGGATTGATGCTGCAAAGGCATGGGTATGAGGTGGTTGCTGCCAACTCTGGTACTCAAGCGCTGGCAAAAGCCACGAATGACCATCCAAATCTCATCATCCTTGATGTCATGATGCCCGATATGGATGGATATGAGGTTTGCCGACGGCTGCGCGCCAACAGTGAAACCCGTCCCATACCGATTATCATGTTTACCGCCAAAACGTTGGTGGATGATAAGGTTGCGGGCTTTGAGGCTGGTGCAGATGATTACCTGACCAAACCAACCCATCCCGCCGAATTAGCCTCCCGCGTAAAAAGTGTTCTCTCACGCAGCGGTGCGCCTCAAAAGAAGGCCGAACCGCAGCGCGGCAATGCGATTGGTGTGATCGGTGCTAAAGGTGGAGTGGGTACGACCACCATAGCCCTGAATATTGCAGCCGCTTATTTGAGCAAAACTGAAAAGCCGATTGTTGCGGATTTCCGCTTAGGGTCGGGCAGCCTTGGTCTTTTTCTGGGCTTTAACCAATCCTACGGCATGGCGAACGTACTCAGCAAACCTGCTGCCGATATACGTGCATCCCTGATTGAAGGCGAACTTGTCAATCATGCATCAGGGCTGCGGGCGCTGCTCTCGTCCATCCGCAGCAAAGAATCACTTATCAACTTTTCACCAGAGTCGGCCTCAACCATGGTCAAAACGATGCGTACCTTGGGTAATCCGTCGGTTTACGATCTCGGCAGCGGCTTAAATGCCGTCACCACACGTCTACAACGCGAGATGGATCAGGTCGTACTGGTGGTTGAACCCAATCCGGTCGCTTTAGCAATGGCAAGGGATATGTTACAAGAAATGGAACCTCCCGGCAGCGCTTCGGGACGTATCCATATCGTCATTGTCAACCGGGTACAATCCAGCGTACAAACTCCTTGGCACGAAATTGAGCAATCACTCGGTCATGAATTACGCAGCATTATCCCTGCGGCACATGATCAAATTTTCCAAGCGGTACGTGCCGGATCACCGATTGTAACCGCGCAACCGACCCTCCCTATTTCAACACAGATTATCAAATTGGCTGACGAACTTTCGACGCGACTAAAGGCGATGGTTCCTAGCGAAGCGCGACCTTAACAATGAGCGCAGTTCAGTATTGCTTTTATGGGAAGTGAAAAGGCGCAACTCGCCGCGCAACTCCTAGGTGCTGCTCATTCTGCGGTCGCTTTAACGGGCGCAGGCATCAGTACGCCGTCTGGAATACCCGATTTCCGTAGTCCCAAATCGGGGCTGTGGGAAGGGATTGATCCTTTAGTGGTCGGCAGCATCTATGGTTTCCGCGAAAACCCGCAAGCCTTCTACGATTGGATTTATCCACTCACCAAACTAACGATTCAGGCTGAACCTAATCCCGCCCATTTCGCATTGGCGACATTAGAACTTCAGGCAATACTGAAGGGTGTTATCACCCAAAATATCGACATGCTGCATACCCGTGCTGGCAGCCAAGTGGTGCTGGAACTTCATGGTCAGTTCAGGGAGGCAACTTGTATTCATTGTTTCACGGTGTTTCTTGCCGAACCCATCATCAAGCAGTTTTTACTGGATCACCAAGTACCTCACTGTCCACACTGTGGCGGTGTCATTAAGCCCAATGTGATCCTATTTGGTGAGCAGTTACCGATAAGCCCTTTACTCGCGGCACAAGATTTAGCGCGTAAAGCCGACCTGATGTTGATTGTAGGCACATCACTCGAAGTTGCGCCTGCTTCAGATCTACCCATGTTGGCACTACGAAATGGCGCTAAAATGATAATCATTAACCTAGAGTCGACACACTTAGATAACGCTGCTACGGTAGTCATTCACGCCGACGCGGCTGAAGTGCTGCCCGATATTGTGCAGCAGATGGAGTACATTCATGAGCATGACAGTCAACAGTAGCGATGCTGACCAAGTCATCGCCCATTATCAGCGTTTGATCGAAATCAGCCAGCAGCTTAATTCGACACTTGATCTTGGCAGCCTACTGAAAAAAATTATCTCTGCTGCACGGGAGTTAACCAATACCGAAGCGGCCTCGATTATGTTGATCGAACCCGCGACCGGTGATCTTCGATTTGAAATTGCTTCCAATATTGCTGTGCAAGAAATGGAGGAAATTATCATCCCTAAAGGCAGCGGCATCGCGGGATGGGTTGCCCTACACGGCGAACCACGCGTCATTAATGATGTGACACTAGAACCAACTTGGAGTAATCGGGTCGATGATACCATCGAGTTCCATACTCGCAGCATTTTGGCCGTTCCCTTGCGTACCCACACCAAAGTCATCGGTGTGCTGGAAGGCATCAATAAAATCGGTGGCGGGGGTTGGACAGAAAATGACATCAACACCTTGAACACACTGGCTAGTCAAGCCGCTATCGCCATCGAAAACGCGCGTTTATTCCAGCAAAATGACTTTATTGCTGAAATGGTACATGAACTCCGTACCCCGCTCGCTGCCCTCAAAGCCAGTACCGTGTTGCTGCTGCGCCCGGATTTGCCGGATAACCGCCGCCACGACATTATCACGACTATGCACAGCGAGACAGAGCGCTTATCACGCCTGACCAGCGAATTTCTTGACTTAGCGCGGCTCGAATCAGGACGCGCACGTTTAGATACTACACGCTTCGACACCAACAAACTTTTGGAAGAAAGCGTGGATGTTGTCGTTCAACAGGCCAATGATAAAAATATCGCGGTTAGCATCCAATGCGACTCGATTACTGCTAACGCAGACCGGGGCAAAATCAAGCAAGTGCTGCTGAACCTACTCACCAATGCCATCAAATATAACCGTGAAAACGGCTGGATTCTGGTTTCCGCACAGCCGATTATGAACCATGAAAATCTGCCCTACATCCAAATTGCGGTGCAGGATAATGGTTACGGCATTGCTAAGGAACATCAGAAGCACATGTTTGAGAAGTTCTATCGAGTGGCAGATACAGCAGGGTTTACGCAGGGGACAGGCTTAGGCTTGGCAATTGCACGGCATATTGTAGAGGGACATGGCGGGCAGATTACATTGGACAGCGAGGTCGGTGTCGGTTCGACGTTTGCCTTCACTATTCCGCAGGCAGTACGCTAAAAATCGAGCAGAACTTTGAGTTTACCGGGTTGGGCAGCGGTTTCCATCGCTGCAATGGCATTATCAAACGAATAGCGATCTTCGATAAGTGAAGTTACGTCGATTAAACCCCGCTCTAACAGCCTGAGTGCTGCATCAAATGGGCCACAACGACTGCCGACGACTTTAATTTCGCGAACAGCAACCTGTGTCATATCCACTTGAGGGAAGCCATTATAGGTACTTTTGAGGATTATCGTTCCTCGCGACTCGACCAAGTTGAGTGCATCCGCAAAACCTTGCGCCAATCCGGTCACATCAACCACCACCTGCGCAGATTGTTCAGGCAAATCACGCAGTTCAGCCGACGCAATTCCCCATTTATCGAGTAACTGTGCCTGTTTTTCGCGCCGCACCACACCGATGACATCCGCGCCCGTGAGTTTAAGCACCTGCGCCACCAACATACCTAGCTTGCCCACCCCCACCACAACCACCCGATCACGCGGGGAAATATGCACGGCTTCGGTCACTTGCAAAGCAGCCGCCAAAGGCTCTACAAAAACCGCTTCATCATCACTGATTTTATCGGGGACGATGTGCAAATTACGCGGTGGTAACGGTAAGTAATCCGCAAATGCGCCGGGATAACGGCGAATGCCTATCGTCGTGTGATTGCGGCATTGGCTGGGAATACCCCGCTGGCAAAAATCACATGTCCCGCAAACGACACTGATTTCACCTACGACTCGTTTGCCTATGAGGTCAGGCTGTCCTTGCGTGACATCAGCTACAAATTCGTGGCCGAGAATGCCGGAAAATCCGTACATCCCGGCCACGAGTTCTAAATCGGTGTTACAAATACCCGCGCGCCGGATTTTGAGCAGCGTATCTCCATCTTGTGGCTGAGGCAAAGAGAGCGACGTTTCAAGATGAAGTTGACCGTCAAAAACCAGCGCGCGCATATATTAAGCCTCCACTGAGGTCAGTTCAGGCTTCTTGCCAAACAGACTGAATGGAAACTCGCGCTTTTCCCATGAAACCAACAAGGGAACAGCGATGAAAATGGACGAGTATGAACCCGTGACCAACCCGCAGAACAAGATGAACACGAACTGCTTAATGCTCGCACCACCGAACAACATGATGGCGATCATGACAAAGAACACGCTGATCTGGGTCGTCAATGTACGGTGAATGGTTTCAAGAACACTGCGGTTAACGATGGTTTCGTAGGGTTCACCCAAATGACGTGGAATATTTTCACGGATACGGTCGAACAACACGATAGTATCTTGCACCGAGAAGCCGACCACCATCAACATCGCGGTCAAAAACAGAGCATCGACTTCCCATTTGAAGACAAGACCCATAACCGATTGAATCGCCGCGACAATCAACACGTCATGGAGCATGGCGATAATCGCGCAAACACCGTAACGAAAGGCATCTGGCACTGAACGGAAAGCCAGCACGATAAACGATGTAACGACCACTGCGGCAACCAGCACAGCAAACAACGCCGCCCTCGTCACCTCTTGCCCGACCGTCGCCGACACACTTTCATCACGCGAAAGGCTGCGATCTAGGGGCGCAAGTTTATTCAAGTCATCCAGAATTTTGCGTTTTTCGGTTTCTTCATGGAATGATGCACGAACCGACCAACGATTTTCGGTCTCATCACCCAAGCGCTGAATCGTGGCTGTTTGATCACCATAATTAGCGAAGACCGCGCGGATATTATCTTCATCCGCACCGGGCTGCGTGAACTTCAATTCATAAATGCTGCCGCCCTTAAAGTCGATACTCAACTCAAAAGCCGTACCGCGTGTGACCAACGAATAAATCATAATCACGATACCGACGGCGATGATCGCCAGCGAGAAGCCGTAATACCAACGACGTTTTTGAACGAGACTGTACATAATATTTCTCCTCGCCCTATACGCCCATCAACCAGTGACGGTCTTTAATAGCGTTACGGGTGATAGCCAGAATGATATGCAAGAAGGTGCGTGTGACGATAATCGCTGTGAACAAGTTCAGCAGCAAACCGATTGCCAATGTAAGGGCGAAACCGCTGACCTGACTTGCGCCGGGTGTTTGACCGAACAAGAACAGAACGGCGCTGATCAAAATCGTTGACAGGTTCGAGTCGCGAATGGAAGTCCATGCGCGGGTAAACCCTTCGTCAACTGCTGTATCTACGTCCTTACCGGCGCGCAATTCTTCACGCATACGCTCAAAGATGAGAATGTTACCGTCAACCGCCGTTCCGATAGAGATCAAGAAGCCGACGATAGCGGGCAGTGTCAGTGTTATCGGAATGATCTTGAACATCGCTAAGTTCAATACGATAAACACCAGCAGCGCCAAACTCGCGGCAATACCCGGTACACGGTAATTAATCAACATGAAGGACAGGATGATGATGACACCCACCACACCTGCACGAATACTCAGATTAACCGATTCCTGACCGAGTGTTGCACCAACGGTTTCACTGCTGACAACGCGCAGTGGAATTGGCAGCGAACCTGAACGCAGTTGCAGCGCCAAGGTCGATGCTTCATCCTGCGTGAAGTTACCTGTGATCGTTCCACCGGTATCCAAACGCGCCTGAATGGTCGGCGCTGACAACACGATACCGTCTAAGACAATTGCCATTGACTTACCAATCGCGCTGCCCGTAAAGGGGCCAAATACCTGACCACCTTCGGATGTCAATTCAAAACGAATTGCCCATTGATTGCTTTGATCGAGTTGAGCCGCCGCGCTTTGCAAACCAGAACCTGTCATGACCGTATGGAACGGTTGTCCAGTCGTCGGATTAGGCACACCCGGTTCCTCGGCAGGCGTAACGGGTGTTGCAGCAGGAGCAACCGCTTCCTGAGTAGCTTCAACAGTAGCTTCTGCACCCACTTGTTGGGTCGCCTCGGCAGTCGTACCAGCGTTCGATTCTGCTTCAGCAGTGGCACGAGCCTGATCTGATTGAACCTGCGCGTCTGTCAAAATTTTACGCCCCACAAACTGTGACACATTGGTCACATCCGAAAAATCGACAAACTCAAGCAATGCCGTTTTCTGGATGAGGTCAACTGCTTGTTGAGGGTCTTTCACACCGGGAAGTTCAACCAGAATACGGTTGCTGCCCTGTACCTGAACAGTCGCTTCACCGACACCCAACGCATTCACACGCTTACTGACGTTATTGGAGGTGTTACGCAAATCTTCGACTGTGTACGAACCAGCCGGCAAATCAGCCTGCAACAGCACGCGCAAACCGCCAATAATATCCAAACCAAATACCTGCTTAACGTTCAGCCCAAAATCATCTTTACAATCATCATTAAAATCAAGGTGAATACCCTGATCTGGTTTGAGATTATCAGAAGTATTGTAACAAGAATCGGTAACATTACTGATTTTCGTATTCGGTAAGCTCACCCAAATCGCAAATCCAGTGAGCAAAAGAATAAGAATCAGCCAACGAACATGGCCTCGCATAAAAGAACCTTTCTAAGATTTATTCCGCCGAGATGGCACGCCCACCCCATACGATTATGACCGCAACACTGTTTCAGAAGTCGAGGGCTGTGAATCCCCTAACCCCTTACGCGCTGCTTCGGCAAAGGCTTCTGGATCATAGGCTTGGATAAGCGCTGCTGTTACCAACCGCACCACCACACCATCGGCAATTTCCACATGCGCGACACCTTTTTCGGCATCAATCGCCAGAACCTTACCAATGATCCCCCCATATGTCACCACTTCATCGCCCTCTGCCAGAGTACTCACATACCGCTGACGCTTCGAGAAGTCGCGCTGTTTAGGGAAAATCACCATCGCCCAATACGCACCTAAACCAAGCAGCATCACTAACGCTAAAAGTACAATTTCCATAAACCGGGTCTTTCTTATCCATACAAAACCCGTGAGATTATAGCACTGCACTCCCACCTTACAACAATCAGTTAAGGTGCTTGGGCAACTTGTAATGTACCAACACCCTGTTCTTGATACGGCCCGCCCTTCGGCCCAACCGCCACGAGCAGCGTATAGACACCGGGTGTAACCCCGTTAGGAACAATAAATCCGTGCCACGTTGAAAAATGTCCCTGCCAATTGGATGTGTGATAATCACCGTCAAAAGATGGGTTGCCGCCTGCCATCGCCAATCCCTTGACCGCGATATGCAATTCATCAGGCAGCATACCAACGACTTCCCAATCAAGGCGTACACGCACCGATCCGCCATTGCTTGGGATGGCATTCGCAGCAGTTGCCACAGCCACAAGGCGCAAGTTACCGAAATCCAATTGGACAGGTTGAGGTGTAACAGCAGGTTTATCAGTTACGCGCTTAAAGATGGTCACAGGGCCGGAGGAGTAACGGGCATCATCAAATTCAACAACGGATTGATAATTGGCGTTGAACCATGCGTCATCTTGAATGACATAGTTATAAAGCACCAGCGCCGCACCACGAAAGCGTTGGAACACCAGAAAATCCGGTGCATAACCCACTAACCAGCTATAAAAGTCATCGCGTTTGAGCCCGGCAGCCACAGCCGGTTGCAGTAAACCGAGATAATCGGTCATATAACGGCGGGCGTAAAAGCCGATCTGTCCAACTTCTGCCACGCCTACGGTCGCGTCAGGCGGCGTGTTTTTATCCAGCCATTCGCCCGTTTCGCGATAAGCTTTCCAATCGACAATCGGCAGCATGACATCGACCGCGCCACCGGATTGGATGCGCTGGCTAATCAAACTGAACGATGTCGCTTGAGCCATCAATGGGAAAACAGCAATTGCACCAACTAACACTGGCGCAAACTGAATCCGTCGTAAACTCAGACGCTTAAAAAGATAATCTAAACCAGCCGCCGCCAGAAGCACCGCCCCCGGAACCAGCGGTGCATAATACCAGCGATAAGGGGCAACCTTGAGCAGCATGTAGGCCAGCAAATGTAATGCGCCCCATGCCACTACAATCACCATTGAAGCATTAAAGGAATTAGCAAAACCAAATAAGAGCAGCAAAGCTAAAGCCATATAAAGTGGACTTTGTAGCATCAGACTGCGTAAAATGAGCCGCAGCCCTTCCCATGTGGTCACATCGACACCCATGCCCGTGATACCCAAAACCGCTTGTGCGCTCTTGGCACTCAATGTTACTGGAAACGGTGAGCCGTAGGTGGCATATGCCCATATCCCAAAGATGATAATGGGAATTGCCGCCGCAACCGCATAAGAAATAACAGGTTTCCACCAGCCAGTGATGGTATTCATCTGGTTAACTGAATTGACGATCAACATTAGCCCCAATAGTCCAGCAGGTAACGCCGCATCAGGCCGCGCGAGTGCAGCTACTCCGACCAACAGCCCTGCTCCAGCCCAACGTTTTTCTTGCGCCAACCAAACTGCGGCTAACACCAACATAATCCAAAAGGCGGTTTCCATGCCCAACGCCAGCCACAATGGACTGCTCAAGACGTAAATCAACCCGCCCCAAAGACGAATGGGTTCCGATATGCGGCGTGGCAGGAGGTTGTAGATGAGCCAACCGCCGAAGCCGATGCTCAAAGTTCCGATTAAAGTGCCCAATAAATGAAAATCAGGAATGATGAAACTGAGGATGCCCAACAGAATGGCATAAAGGGGTGCGGTCGTACTCAGCACATTGTCGCCCGTGTTGTAAACCAGTCCAATACCCTGTGCAAAGTTGCGCGAATAGCGATAGGTGATAAAGCTATCGTCGAGTCGGAACTCCGACATAACTGTTAGCCAGATGAGAATGGCAACCAGTAAATAGCCGACCAAAAGTACTAACTGGCGGTTACGACTGCTCAATTGCTTGACCATAGACCACATTATCCCTACAATAGCCGTCGCATTATACACAAATGTGGAGTAAGCGGTACACTACGTTTGCTCTGGGAGGAATACATATGCGTAACACTTTGAAAATTTTCTTGGTATCACTGGTTGTTTTGTTTGCGCTGAGTCTTTCGACGTTGTTCGTCAACGCTGGACAAAAAGTACTCAGCATCAACAGCGGCGATGCCAATACGACTTGGTTTATCACAGGTGAGCAAACACTTGTCATGAACGGTTTTGATCTCACGTCGCAGGGTTTAAGCTTCCCTGCCACTATTGATAAGGTGAGCATCGCGGTTGATACCGCCGTTGCTACTACACCTGTTGACATTGTCATCTATCAGGATGCCAACGGTGGTTCGCCAGTCGATGCCACTGTCGCTGGGCAGGCACAAGCCACAATCACCCAACCCGGTGTATTCACTTATACCTTCCCCACGCCAGTCACCATCACCCAACCTGTCGTCTGGGTTGGCTTCTATCTACCCGTCAATTTCAAATTCTTATCAGATAAATCTGGTTCATCTGTATTAACCTATTGGGCATGGACACCGGGTGGGCGTTTTGACCTGACCAAACTTTCGACCGCCACCGTTTTTGGGCCATCCAATGGTACGGCTCCGGTTAGCCTGAACCTCAACGGTATCGCCCGCATCACCGCCGAAATTAGCAGTGCAGCCGCAGGTGTACCGACCACCGTTCCGGTGACAACCGCTGTCGCAGGTAACGGTCAAATCGCATCTGATCCCAATACCGATCTCAGCCCATTGAGGGTCTATCCACCTGCTTGCGATACACTCTTCTGGGATACAGCCGATGCAGGCATCAGCTACAATGGCAGAATTGAACCACGCTGCACCGCCATTTGGCCGGGTTATGCACCTGCCGCACCTCTGGGCTATACCCGTTTGCAGTTGTATTACGACATCACCTTTTACGATAACAAGGGACATGCCATCAGCAATCCCTTGAGCATACCCGTGACTCACTGCATTCAAGCTAATCCGGCAGACCTTGACCGTGCGATTGTCGGTATTGCTTCCGGTTCACCGCGCAGCTTCAAGATTCTGCCCACCTTGCGCGTCGGCAATTTGGTTTGTGCGGAAATCGACCGCAGCGGTGGCATATCCTATTTTGTACCAAGCTAATCCAAGCTGTCTAAACTAAAGGAACGTAGCATTTCATGCGTATCGAAACAAACAATGAACTCGTCAAGCGTAACCGCCGCACAGCTAATATCCTGTTTTTCTTCAGCATGGGTATTCTGATTGTAGGTTTCTTGGTCGCCAATTTGCAGCTTTCGGCTAAAGATGGCTTGACGCTGGCGCTCTCTGTGATTTTGCCTTGGATTGTGCTGCCACTGGGTTTCATCAGCACATTAATTTCGGTACGCATGACTAATCTCTGGGTACGCCAACCCCGTCCTGAAAAAGCGATCCCGGCTGGCCTCAAAGGTCTGAGCAAGCGCAGCGTTCTCTATAACTATTATCACTTTCCCGCACGTCACGTTCTCGTCGCCCCACAAGGTGTATTTGCTATCGTCACCCGCTATCAAGATGGTCGGTACGTTGTGGATGGGGATAAGTGGCAATCACCGGGCGGGCCATTCGCTGCGATAGGTCGCTTCTTCCGACGTGATTCGATTGGCAATCCCACCGCTGATGCTCACAAGGCAGCCGCTTATGTTAAAGGGTTGATCGAAAAGACCCTCCCGAATGTTGAAGTCCAGCCCATGATTATCTTCGTTGATCCTAAAGCACGGCTAGAAATTAACGATCCCACTGTGCCAGTGCTGTACTCTGACGAAAGCAAAGAGCCAAATCTGCGCGACTTCATGCGCCAATTAGCCCAAAAACAAACTCCTCAAATTGAACAACCAGCAGCCAAAAAAGGTTCTGGGAACAAAGGTAAGGGCGAAACGAAACCTGAAGTGGGTGTTATTAACCCCGAACAAGTGGCTGACGCGCTGGAAGAAGCCACCGTTATCAATTGATGGTCTCCTCAAAACACTTTTCACGCACACTGCCGATCATGATTCTCATTATCATGGTCGGCTTCTTTTTGCGAATTTTCCACCTCACAAGTGTTCCGCTGCGGGGTGATGAAGCCTTCAGTGTCCAATACTGGGCAGGCCAACCCCTCAGTGTATCGCTCGCTAAAACCGCCACCATCGAACCGCATCCCCTACTCACCTATGCAACTTTTCGCGCTTGGGGATTGGTTGCGGGCTACAGCGAACTCGCCATGCGAATCCTCCCCTCGCTGATTGGATTACTAGGTATACCCGCTATTTTTGCAGTCGGTAAACGCCTCGGCAACAAGCAGATCGGGTTACTGGCTGCGCTCTTATTCGCGCTCCATCCTTTTGAAATCTGGCACGCCCAAGATGCCCGTAATTACGCGATTTGGGCAGGTGTCAGTCTGGTTGCATTGTGGTTAGGATTCCGTGCGCTCGACAAAGGCCGCAAGCGCGATTGGCTGCTTTATACGATTGTCGCCAGCCTTGCCGCCAATATCTTCTATACCGAGCTGCTGACGGTTGCTGCTTTCGGCGTTTATGTACTCATCACCTATTGGGGCAAATGGAAAACGGTCTTTTCGTGGGGGTTAGCCGCAGCCATCACAGGCACTTTGTCGATTGCCTCATTTATCGTTTTCCAAGCACCATTATTCGCGCGTGGCGGTTACACAGGCAGCATCGGCGGTGCGCTCGACATCACCCAATTATGGAAGCACTTCTTGCCAGTTCTCAGCTTTGGCGAGATCACCCTTCCAGCAGAAACCCTCAACAACTTATGGCCTGTCATTATGATTCTGTTGATCGCCGCATTACTCTCGCTGTGGAGTACCAACCGGCGAACAGCATTAGCCTTAACTTTGCTTGCGCTGCTACCGCCTATCCTATTAACAATCCTCTCAACACGACTAAATATTTTCACCCCACGTTATATCTTATCGGTTGTGCCAGCCTTCATCCTCATTTTTGCCACATTTATGGTTGACATGCGACATCAAAAGCCGCTCATAGTTGGCTCAATTGGAGCCTTAGTGATGGTCGGTGGCTGGCTCGTTATCAGTAGCATGAGCTTGCAAAATTACTATTTTGATCCCGCCTATGCCAAAGCTCCGAACTGGCCTGTATTAGCCCATTACCTCCAACAAAACACCCAACCAGATGATGTGGTTATTCAAAGCGCGGCTGACTCGGCCTTCGGTTATTACTATCATCAAAACCAGACGACCGAAGCGCAGGACATTGCTCTGCCCGAAACACCGAAACAACCTTCTGATAATATTCAATCTGCGCTCGAAAAATATAGTCAGGAAGACAGCGCTATCTGGCAGGTCGGGCAAGAATTTCCCGATTGGCCTAACGCTGGTGTCGTCAAAAGCTGGCTTGATGAACATATGCAGTTGGTGCTTACAGGCAAACCCGGCGGCCTCAACATGCGCCAGTATAAAAACTGGCAGGTCGCGCCCGACGAAATTTCGCAAACTGCCTCCGCCACCTTTGGCGATGTGGTCACGCTCGTTGGTTACAAAATCATTCTACCCGCGGACTCAAGCGCTAACATGACCGTCTGGCTTTATTGGAAACCATTTACAACCACTGCCACGTCTTTAAAAGTATTTGTCCATTTACTCGGTGAGAATAATCCAGCAACCGGATTTCCACTGTGGACTCAAGATGATCGCTATCCCCAAAACGGACGCATCAGCAGTCAAAACTGGTCACCTGCGGAGATTTATCGTGATGTGTATACGCTACCGCTGAAAGATGTTCCAACGGGTAAATACTCATTGGAGGTCGGCTTTTACGATCCAACTACCAACACGCGCCTAAAAGTTGGGGATGCTGACAGTTACATCATTCAATCGCTCGACCTGAAATAAAAAGAGGCGCATGTGAACCATGCGCCTCTTTCAATTCTGATCAGCAGTAATCGTTACTGCATACTGTTAAGTTTAGCCTGCCACTTATCGGTCAGCTTGGTATAAATCGCTTCCGAAATTTCGCCTTTTGAGAGCTTCATATCAAGGTTATCTAGCAGCGCTTGAATTTCTTCTTTGGTCTGTGGATTATCCGATACCGGTGCGGCACCTTCTGGGGCGTTACCACCTTGTTTATTCATCATATTCATCATCATCTGATTCATCATCATTTGCTGCTGCGCCATCTGCTGTTGCAGCGCATTTTGCTCAGGATTCATGGATGCTGCAATCGACTGACCAACACCCAAGCCTAAGCCTGCGCTAGCCAATGTACCGCCTGCACCCTGATTGCCTGCCGCTGTCTGCGCGATATTGAGGCGTTGTACACGTTCCCACATATCAAGGCTGACGTAGTTCCGCAGTTCGTCCGCGCTAACATCCTTAGCGGTAAATGGATTCGACTCAAAAGCCTTAATCCGCAAGCCCAAAGCACGGAACTTCTCATTGAGTTTCGCCAGCATCGCGCCTTCAAGATCACCCAGCAGCTTGTTGGCATCAGGGATGCTCTGTGCGCCCGATGCGCCAATCAACATGGCAATCTCACCGAGAAGCATCGCCTGTACGCGATCTTTAATATCGTTCATCGTCACATAAGGACGACCAACAGCGTACTGCTTAACGAATAACATAGGCTCATCAATGCCAATATCAATAATACCGTGCGTAATCAACAGCACAGCACCTAAGCCTTTGCCGGGGGTTTCCATCACAATCGGTGTGCTGGTTCCCCAACCGACCTGCGGCATATCCTTGAGGTTCACAAAGTACAAATCTGCAGTGAAGGGTGTACGTCCGCTGGTCGCTAGCCCGATCAAGCCGGACAAAATCGGCAGGTTAGCGGTCGAGAGCATATGACGGCCTGTACCCAACGTATCCAATGCCGTCCCGCCACGCACGAAAACCGCCGCTTGGCTTTCACCGACGATGACCTGTGACCCCATACGGAAATCACCACTGCCCTCTTGCGGTTCGCGCCATGCGAATTCTTCGGTCCCAACAGTAGTATGATCTACAACATCAATCAGGCGAGGCATCCAATTTCTCCTTGTTCGATAAGCAAATTTCGTTCAAAATGCGAAGTCGAATTAGACCGACTTCGATAGGTTCGTCAGTACATCGTCACGCAGTGTAAAAGCATCATTGGCTTCAATCGTCAAGGCATCCAAGCCTGCGATTGCCTCATTAATGCCCGTCTTATCAGTCGCCGCTTTTGCCAGTGTATTGAGTGCGCCATCAAATTTATCGGCATAAGCGATCAACGCTTCATCAAAACTGTACAGTTTATCCATCTCATCTGGCCCAATTTTGATGGCTTCCATAATACCCGAATAACCGGGGGCAGCCGTCTTGACCAGATCACGGAAATGTTGCAGCTTCGTCTTGGCGCTGCTGGTCTTGCTCATATAGCTTAACCCGCCGTTATCCAAGATTGTCTTTTCAATCTCGGCTAGACGATTAATTCGGCGTGTGAGTTCATCAGCAATATGGTCCCGCAGCAAACGGTCAGCCGTGCGCCGTGCTTTCTTATCCAAATACCCTGAGAATCCCGGAATGCGCTTAATCAACCGTTCCAAAGAACCGGGCTGGCTGGTAATCCGATCATAAAGTTCTGACATGTTTGACACCTTTCCTCAATAGAATATAGTTTAATTCTATCGCATATGTTCGTAAGGTTTCCCCCCAATTATAGGGAGACTGAATTTAAGTGAGGAAATACTCCGTCCCGCAGAACGGGCAAACCACCACACCCTTCCCAACCAATTTGATTTCACCGCCGCAGTTTTTGCACTTCTGTAAATCGCGCAATTGACTAGCATCCGATGAATACAGGATACCCTTGTCCCAGTTGATATAGCCGCTAAAAACTTGCAACCCTACCAATTGGTGAACCATACCCTTCACCGTATCCACATTGGTTTTCATTTCCAGTGCCAGATCACTGACGGCGACCTGACCACGGCTCTTCACAATGTCCAGTAGTTGCCGCTGTTTCTGCATCTCAGATTCGGACTCGGCTTCTTTGCCACCCTGCACATACAGGTAAATACCAAAGCCCACCAGTAATGCCACCGGAATAAACGCAATCCCACCACCGACCAGTGCGCCGCCGCTTTGAAGTTGTCCACCGCTGACTTGCGAGGCCAGCCACAAACCAGCGATCACGGCACTACCAAAGCCCACCACAATTAAGATAATCCCAACGAGCCTTCCCGAATTCATGACCTTATTCCTTTACCGCGAACCAACAATTAATAACCGTAGGGGAGGGTCTGTGACCCTCCCAAATAATCTCTCGCAATTCAATTCAGGTTATCCAAATCCGCGACCACCGCCACCGCTGCCGCCACCACCAAATCCTCCGCCACCGCTCCAACCACTTCCACCACTGCTCCAGCGACCACTGCCACCGCTAGAAGCCTGTGGTTGGCTGGTCATCACACGTGAAGCGGAACTCAGCATACTCGTCAAGCCGGTAGAGATATTCTGTAACCCACCCGACATGTTGCGTGACATACTGTCCAATGAACCACTACCACCAGCATGTGCCAATGGTCCCGGCAAACCTGAACCGCCCATCCCATAATGGGGCAGTGGAGTACCTGCAATATAGCCACCATGATACCGTCCGCCTAAGTAGGTTGGATAATACCAGTAGGGGATTGGCACGTTCGGCACGGCTGAAAAACGCCGCACCCACGAGCGATCTAACCCGAAGGCCACAGCATACGGCAGATAATCATCAAAGTGCTGGGCGGCTTCCGCAACATCCGAATATTTCTCAAGGTTTTGCAGATATTCATAGAAGGCGCGCCACTTAGCCGCTTCTTCCGCACCTTTGCGCGTTTTAGCAGGCATCGCATTACCGGCAATCATCGCCACAATACCCACCCAACCGATGGCAAATGGCAAAAGCAGTAGTGCGCCGCTAACATCTTCCACTGCACTCGCTCCAAAGAAGAATAGAACTCCGGCTACGACGAGCAGCAAAACACCAAAGCCCGACCACATGGCACGGGTTGTTTGCGGGTTAGTCGTGAATAAGCCTTCATCCACCAGCCCTTTATACAAGTCGGCCTGCAGCGCTGAAATAACCGTATAAAAGGTGTTACGCATGGAATCCATTGTGCGTTCCATACGTAATGAGAACAACGAATTGAGCATCCGCTTTTCGTATGATTTGAGGTCACTATCCGCTTTATCAGTCCGCTTAAAAGTGAATTTACTAGATGTACCCATGCCGAATAATCCGGCTTCCTGAGTTTCCTCCATCACCAGATAGCCTCGACGCGCCAAGTCAACAAGGATTGAAATGACATCCTGTACATCGGCTTTTTCGTCGATCAACGTACCGACAATCGCGGGTGATAAACTGTCAGGCGGATCAGTGATGAACTTGGGAACTGGCCCAATTTGGGGATCACGCCCCTTGGTGTACCACCGTGCATAGATGGCTAATGTGCCACCAATGCCGATCAGCAGCGACAAAGCGATCAAACCAATATCAACCAGCGGTTTGGTATTTTCGTCATAAGCCCGCTGTGTATCAAATGTACTCTGCCAAGCTGGTGGTTGCGCCGCTGCATTATGGGGATACTGCACCCGAATTTCAAACGTTTCGTCGCCCACAATTTCACGGTTTGCGGTCGCCGTAATGGTTGTCCCTTTAACATTGACTGTACCGGGAACGCCATAGGTTTCGACTGAATCAACACCTTCCCGTGGAGCAGACCCTTGTGGCATCTCAACCGTGATGGTGCTGTTTTGAATGGGATAACCATAATGTTCTGATGGAATAGCAATCCACCATAACTGGTCGCCACCGCTGTATATACGCAGCGCACCTTCAACATGGTAGCTAATCTGGAACTTTGCGCTGGCATTATTCAATGCCCGCAGAAAATAGTAAGTGATAGATTTTCCATCACTGGTATTTTCGGTACAAAATGTTCCAGCTTGTTCGCTGCAACTGTCTTGTAACGCCTGCCCATTTTGCGACACGGATATATCCGTAATACTATTAAGATTGGTGAGTGGAATTACAGCCGACCCGAAACGAAAACTTCCCGTGAAATCGACATCATAACTTTCAGTCACATCAAATGCATTCCCGGTGACATCCACATTGTTGATGAGAACATCCCAACGATTCCAAACCAGAGATTTAGATTGTGCATCGACTGATGAAAATAATACCATAGCGAGGAGAAGAGAAAGGAGTATAACGATACCGCGTTTTTGCATCTTTTGGCCTCCGCGAAAACACTACAACCAACATTATAGCATGGCTGCTCTCAAGTGTGTTGGCGCGTTATGTTGTTCCGGTGTAATATGCCCTTTATAATAGATGCTTGATACCTCCGGTCATGAAGGAGAAACTTCGATGCGATACCCCCGTTTTGCGGCCATTTTAATAGGCCTAATATGCATGAGCTTTTTGGCGACGATCACCAGCGCCGCCGACAGGCTTGCTCCCGTGATTCAGGCATCCACTCCGGTACCGGGCGCAGGTGCAACCTATGTTGTACAACAGGGTGATACCCTTTTTAAAATCGCAACACGTTTCAACTTAACCACCAAACAGCTTGCAGATGCCAATGGAATCACTAACACAGCTTTAATTTATACAGGCCAAACGCTCAAGATTCCGGGCACAAGTACGGCTAACCCACCTGCGGCATCGCCTACCCCGCAGCCCACTGCCATTCTACAGTCAACAGGAACATATACGGTTCAAGTTGGCGATACCCTCAATAAAATTGCAACGCGTTTCAACACCACCATTAATGCCCTCATGCGCTTGAACAACATTACCGATGCCAACATCGTCTTTGTGGGTCAAGTGCTAAAAGTACCCGCTGACGGTGCTGTTGCTGCCACACCCATTCCCACCGTACAGGGTAATCAACCCACCGTCGTTTCCGGTCAAAGTGGCACCACCCAAGTCGGCTATGGCTTTGACTACGGCATCGAAGCTTTTACAACCGGACAAGACATTGCTTCTATTACGAATGAAATCGGTCAATTGGGAATGCATTGGGTCAAACAAACCATTTATTGGCGTGATATTGAACCTGTTCGTGGGCAGATTGACTTCGCGACGCTCGATGAAATCGTCAACCGCTTCACCAGCGCCAACCTCAAGATACTATTTACCGTGACCGCTTCACCCGCATGGGCACGTTCCTACATTCTCGAAAATGGCCCGTCGGATAACCTCGCTGATTACGGCAAGTTCGTCGCAGCATTAGGACAGCGTTACGCAGGTCGCGTTCAAGCCTACGAAATTTGGAACGAACCTAACCGCCGTTCCGAGTGGTCATGCACCGAATCGACCGATAAACCCAGTTTCTGCAAAGCCAAGTACAGCGATCTATTGAGCATTGCCTACACATCCATCAAAGCGGTGGATGCTAGCGCGGTCGTGGTCAGCGCAGGGTTAGCCCCCACCGGCTACAACGACGGCATCAACGCCATTGATGATCGCATTTTCCTCAAAGATTTATATGCCGCTGGTCTAGCCAATATGAGTGATGCCGTTGGTGCACATCCCCTCGGTTGGGCAAATCCGCCCGACTCGGCCTGTTGCGCGGCCTCAGACAGCGTAACCACCCACTTTGATAACGCTAGTTTCTACTTCCGCAATACGCTGGACGATTACCGTAAAATTATTGTCGATAGCCGAGACAGCAGCACACCGATTTGGGTAACGAAGTTCGGCTGGGGAACCAGTGAAGATACCAACCCACCCGACAAAAATAATATTTTTGTCTCCTACACCAGCCTTGATGAACAAGCCACCTATGTCAGCCGTGCCTTTGAACTCGGCACTGAACTGGGTTTCATCGGGCCGATGTTCCTGTCCAATCTCAATGGCTGTCAAGCCGGCGGCGATGTCGAAAGCTGCTATTACAGCCTCATTGGGCCGAATGGTTCGCCGCGTCCTGCATTCGGAAAACTTGCCGACCGTGCGATTGCAGACGGATCAATAGGCGCTTCGTTAATGACCCCAACGCCGATAGAACCTTCAGCTTTAGAAGCAACAAGTGTCCCCGAAGAAGTCTTGCCAACACTCGAATCTACCCCTTTGCCGCCTGATGAACTTGAGCCAGCAGCCACCGCCGAAGGCTAACAACCCGCTAAATAAAAATAGGGCGAACATGTCAGTTCGCCCTATTCGCTCCAAAACCTCAAAAATTTATCGTGCCGCAGCCGTATACAAACGCGCCATCTGTACCGCTTCCATCGCCAACTGCTGCCGCAATCCGCTTGGCTCTAAGACTTCAACCTGCGTCCCCCACGAGCGCAGCCAAGGCATCAGTTCAAGCCAATCTGCCACTTGAACCGTCAACGTACACCGTTTATCCGGCAAAATTTCAATTTGCTGCGAACTGTGCCACAAACGTTCGCGGATCAGCGAGGTTACATCCTGCGCGAAGGCCAACACCACGCGCATCCGGTCGCGTCCGTCACCGTCCATAACACCCCACACACTTTCCAAATAGGGACGGCGGTCAAATTGCTCCGGCAGTTCATAATGATCGTCAAGCAGTTTGGCGCGTTTCACCCATTCAATCTTGAGGACTTTGATGGATTGTGTCAGCGCATCCTGCCCTACTGTATATAAGCCACCTGTCGTAGTCGGTTCAATAAAATAAGTGCGGAAATCACGCATATACGAATCGCCATGCTTGTTCATACTCCCCCACAGTCGAATGGTGCGCCCTTCCACCCAACCGCGAATAATCATCTCTAAATTTTGCACATAATTGCGGTCAACCGGATTACCACGAATCCAATCTGCAATGTAATCAACATGCGAAGAAAGCGGCTCAGGTAGCGCCGCACACAGCTTATTTAAAGCCGAAACAATATGTGGGTTTTGCTGCTCCGCATTGCGTGTAAACGCTCTCGCAGCGATGAATAAAGCAACCGCCTCATTAAAGTTCATTCGCACCGAAGCGAGGTAATAATCGCGGTTCAGATGAAAGCGCCCATCTTCCTGTGAAATCGGAATACCGAGCTTTTGCAGTGTTTCCAAATCGCGGTAGACAGTACGCCTGTCTACACCGCATTCCTCTGCAATTTCAACGGCACGTAACCCTTTTCCAGAGCGAAAAAGGAGCCGTTCAATTGCGGTCAGACGTTCGCCTCGGTTAATGAGTCGAGCACTCATATTTTGTCCTTAATCAGTCATCTATAACAGGCAGTATAACAGTATTCCATTTTACGCGCTGACCAGAAACATAAAGATGCCAATACAATCACAATGCTAATTAATGATTACCGCTAGACTTTTGAAATGATTAAGGATTACGCTGTAATGTGGGAGAGAGTAGCGAGTCAAAACAATAATAACTGTCATAAGGTTAAGTTCATGTCACTGTCAACTGATATTTTTCTACATCGAAAACTAGGTCGCTACGAAATCCGTGAACGCCTCGGCGTAGGCGGGATGGCACGCGTGTTTATGGGTTGGGATACCACCCTTGAACGTCAAGTTGCCATCAAAATTCTGCACGAACATTTAGTCGAAGACTCCTCATTTAAAGAACGTTTTGACCGCGAAGCCAAGTTGGTTGCAACACTCAACCACCCAAATATTGTTCAAGTTTATGACTATGACACCATCGACATTAATGGGCAAATGGTCTGTTATATGGTGATGCCATATTTTCCCGGTAGAACCTTAACCGATGTCCTAAGTGACAGCGCAGCCAAAGGTCAAAAACTCACCCACGAACGCCTCCTTGAAATTGTGCTTGATCTGAGTGCCGCACTCGGTTATGCTCACAATCACGGTATGATACACCGCGATGTAAAACCAGCTAATGTAATGTTCGACGAAAATGACCATGCCATATTGACTGATTTCGGAATTGCCCGTTTAAAAGAAGGTGTAAATCTTACACAAGACGGCGCAACCGTGGGTACACCTGCCTACATCTCCCCCGAACAAGCGGCTGGTCTTCCTGTTGATTCGCGTACTGACCTTTACTCTCTCGGCATCATTGTTTATGAAATGCTGGCTGGAGAATTGCCTTTCAAGGGTGATAGTCTTTTTTCGCTCATCCTGCAACATATCAATTCACCTATCCCATCTTTGCCGATGGAAATTCCCGATTCGAATCCTTATATTCAATCCTTCATATTCAAAGCACTAGCCAAAGACCGCGAAGCTCGTTACCAAACCGCAGCCGAACTCGTCAATGGTCTCAAATGGGGACTTGAACAATCACAAGTATCTGAATCACCCAATGACACACAAAATATCACACCAATTTTTATAACTGCACAAAATCCGCTTACAACACAAGTTTTACCTCAATCTTCAACCCCTAATCCACATGCTTCTCGAATTCCATTGTATGCCAGTGTTGGTTTAACAATCCTGTCGCTAGTCATAGTTGCGCTACTTTTGACAAGTACTGCTCGAACGGCTGAGAATAATCTTGAACCCACTAAAAGTACCACGATATCCAGTATGACCAATGACGAAGGTGTGCCATTCCTTAGCACCTTCGCATCTAATGACTCTACCGTTGTGCGTTGGCAGCAAAACACAGAAGGCGATGTGCAGCGCCGCATAACCAGTGATGGAATGTATCGGATTGATAATCGGCTGTCCGGCACGGCTGTATCCAGCCTATATAATCCCACCGCAAGCTACCTCAATGGCACGATTACCATGCGCGCGTCTCTCGACAGTTCAAGCACTGACACAAGCGGCTTCGGCATCATTTTCCGCTACTACGATGAAAGTAATTACAACGTATTTGCGGTGGATGGGGTCGGGCGATATAGCATTTGGCAATTACGAGAGGGCAACTGGCACGAACTACGAGGACTAACTGAGCAATGGACAGCAAGCGAATTCATCAAACCACAAGGTCAGCCAAACCAAATCACAGTCACATTTACCAATAATCAAATTACAGGTAGCGTGAACAACCATAGCCTTGTCAGTATCAGTGATGATGATAAATCCGTGTTGCCGGGAGCCGTAGGGATTTATGTTGCAAGCAGTAGCACTGGAAATGCCACCGTCTTGGTCGATTCATATGAGGTCGGCAGCCAAGTATCCTCAATGACTGCCGACTCGCCCTAGCCGCCTGCGAACCGTGCCAGATACACTTGTATCCACAACGGGATCAAGCACAGCACCGCAAAAAACGCCAGCACTGCCAGCGCAATCGTGACCGCGTCTAGTGCTGGAGGCGCTTCGTGTTCACGGTCGTACTGATAAAGCGGTTGGCTGTTACTACCGCTATTCCCCCATTGGGGCGCTGCTGGTTGCGGGTATTGTGGCGTTCCCGACTGGTTATAGGCCGGTGCGGATTGCTGCTGCGGACGATTGTATGAAGGGCTTTGTGGCGCTTCCGGTGCCAGACTATAACGTTGGGTCGGATCGCTCGTCGGAGGTTGTCCCTGTGTGAACGGCAGCGGCGGTGGCGCTTGGAAAGGTGTCGGTGCATTCGATGGCTGCTGCCCTTGCGTAAACGGCAGTGGCATCGCGTTCGGCTGCTGTCCTTGTGTAAACGGCAGCGGTTGCTGAGGTTGTCCCTGTTGTTGCGGGTATTGCTGCTGAGGTGCAGGCGGCTGGGAATATTGCGGTGGTGGTGGCGGCGCTTGATAAGCAGGTGCATTCGGTGATGTGACTTCACGCCCACGATCACGGTAACTTTCCAGCACATGCCCCAACTGGTCAGCCGTCCGGTAACGGTTGGCAGGTTCTTTGCTCATCACTTTATAAACAATTTGCGCCAGTGCATCGGGTACGCTGGGATTAAATTCTGTCACCAACGGCACACGGTCACGAATATGCGCTAGTGCAAGCTGCTGTTGATCCCCACCCATATAAGGCAAGCGTCCTGTCAGCATCTCAAACATCACGATACCAATTGAATATACATCAGAAGCCGGCGTTGGTTTCTCGCCCTTAGCCTGCTCAGGTGCGAAATAATGTGGGCTGCCCCATACTACCTGCTGCTTTTCCGGTGGCTGTGTATCGCTGAAAGCCTGCGCGATACCAAAGTCTGTGACCTTCACCACACCCTCGCGCGTCACCAGAATATTCTGGGGCTTCACATCGGCATGAACCAATTGAGCGCGGTGGGCAAACCCGATACCCGCGCAAATCTGAATCGCCAGTTTCAACGAACGGTCAACCGTGAGGATGCCCTCGGTTTTGATAATCTTTTTCAGGTCTTGCCCGTCAACAAATTCCATCACAATGAACTGCGTCGCCCCATCACTGCCCACATCATAAATCGTGACGATATTAGGATGCTGGAGATTGGCAACACTGCGAGCTTCATTCTTAAAACGCGTGAGGAAAGTTGGATCAGTCGTCAGACTGGGACGCAAAATCTTCACCGCCACAATGCGGCTCAATTCAAGGTCTTGCGCTTTGTAAATCACGGCCATTCCGCCCGAACCTTGCTGAGCCAACAGGCGGTAACGTCCCTTTAAAATTGTCTCGTTATTGTTCGCCATGAGTCATCCCATCTTCCTCACATGTCATATTGGTGTTGCTGCAAATCACGGCTTGGTCAACGGGTCAAACAAACGTCGGTATTCTAACAGAGCGCCCCGGTCTGTCATAGACGCGATGTAATCCGCCACCACACGCTCAATCGGCTTGTCTTTCAACTGTGCTTGATATTCATTCGGCAGTTGGCGCGGCTCTTGCATATAGCTGCCAAAGATTTCTTCGATAAAGCGCTGCGCCCGTGTTGCCATCCGCATCACCCGAAATTGAAAATACATCTTCTGATACAAAAAGTTTTTCAACGCACGGTTAAGCACTTTCATTTCGTCACTATGGGTCACCATCTGCTCATGATGTTGTTGAACATCTATAGGGGATTTTGGCTGAAGCGCTTCAAGGCGTTCAGAGGTGCATTTCAGCACATCGCTCACCTCAATGCCAATCAATTCGCGGATCAGCAGATGCCGTTTAATTTCATCAAACTTTCGCCCGTCCCAACCCGCTTGTTCGCAAACCCGCCGCCAGATTTCCAGCTCTTGTAAATCATCAAGTGAGATTAATCCCGCTTGTAAGCCATCATCCAAATCATGAGCATTGTACGCCAGTTCATCGGATATATTGGCGATTTGTGCCTCGACACTGCCGCGCCGTTCCACATCAAATCCGGCTACATTGCTCAGATCGTACTCGGACTCGTGCTTAGCAATACCTTCTAATGTTTCGTAAGTCAGGTTCAAACCCGACCAATCTGGATAACGCTGCTCAAGCTGTGTAACCACGCGATAACTTTGGTGATTATGGTTAAAGCCGCCGCTGCTCTGTGTCAGCTTATTCAGCACACCCTCGCCTGCATGACCAAACGGCGAATGTCCCAAATCGTGCGCCAGACAAATGACCTCGACCAAATCTTCATTGACAGCCAACGCCCGAGCCAGTGTCCGCCCAATTTGCGCGACTTCCAAGGTATGTGTCAGACGTGTGCGGTAATAATCCCCTTCGTCATTTACGAATACCTGCGTCTTATATTCCAAGCGGCGGAAGGCCGCTGAATGTACGATCCGGTCGCGGTCACGTTGGAACGCCGTCCGGTATTCTGGCTCAGGGTCATGGTGCTGTCGTCCCCGGCTGTCGCGACTCAATAACGCGTAAGGAGCAAGCGTATCCGCTTCGATTTGTTCAAGGCGCTGGCGATTCACAAACATACCCTACTCCTCAATAGATGTTAAAGTTATTGTACTTGGTTTCGGGAATTGTGCGTCAACCAGATTATCCGTGTCGTTTGCGGAGTTCTTCGCTAACATCTTCCAAGGTAATGTCAAGCTGCGTCATCAGCACCAAAGTATGATAAAACAGATCAGAAAGCTCACCGATCTGCTCTTTCCGCCCCTGTCCTAACGCCGCCACAATCACCTCAGTCGCCTCTTCACCGACCTTTTGGGCAATTTTATTAATGCCTGTGTCAAATAAGCTGTTGGTATAACTACCCTCGGTGGGGGTTGCCCTACGCTCATGAATAAATTCTTCGAGTAAATACAACATATCCGCCATAATGACCTCTCGTTGTCGGTTTAAATATGCTAACTTGACAAACAGAACGCATGTTCATATAATGAAAAAAGAGATTATAAAAATCTCCATCAAAATTGTCATTTTGTAGGGACACGTCGCGTTCGTTGACTTCATTTCGTCAATAAATTGGTAATCCCTAAATCTCAACAATCATCTTTTCGTAGGGACGGGATACATCCCGTCCGCCGCCGATTGATCACTAACCAATTGATTTCTCAATTTCCAATAACTGTTTCTAATAGACTCAATCCTATTGGAGAATCCGATGCTGGTCGCATTTTTGTCTAATAACCCTTACAACTTCACGTTATCCGCTGCTTTTTATGGCAGCGAAAGACAACCGTTCGGCGGCTTCCTCCCTCAAAACCGCTGCGGCGGCACACCCTATTGCACAGCGGTGGCATCACGGGAGAAATCCGCTGCACTCAGCGGCATTAGCCGAGCCTCCCGCATCGCAATTATCTCGATTCAGCGCCTTGCTCCCGTGTTCACGCCTGCAATTTCAGCGGGAATTCTGCAAAATCTGCAATAAAATTGCATTTTGTGCATTAAGCCAAAAACTAGCCGCTAATCACCGTTTTTAACACATCAAAGAAACACGAAACCGCCCCTGTATGACAAGCTGGCCCTGTGGGTTCAACCAGAACCACCAGCGCGTCACCATCACAGTCCACACGGATTTCTCGCACGTATTGAACATTACCGGATGTCGCGCCCTTATGCCAGAGTTCTTGTCGGCTTCTGCTCCAAAAAACCGTCTCGCCCATCTCAACCGTCATTTTCAAGGACTCAGCATTCATATAAGCCAAAGTCAGGACTTCTCGCGTATTCACATCTTGTACAATCGCGGAGACTAACCCTTTTTCATCCCAATTTACCTGCTCGAACATTAGAGTGCCTCCCAACCATGTAGTCGCATCGCCACACCTTGCTCGGCTAAATAGTTCTTCAAGTCGCCTATCCGAATCTCGTTGTAATGGAATAAGGTCGCTGCGAGGGCTGCATCTGCTTTTCCAATTGTCAATGCGTCCCGAAAATCGTCCATCTTACCTGCCCCGCCCGACGCGATCACCGGTATCGAAACAGCCTCTGCTACAGCCTGTGTGAGTTCCAAATTGTAACCCGATTTCGTCCCATCTCGATCCATACTGGTTAAAAGGATTTCGCCCGCTCCTCGGTCTTCAACTTCCTTCGCCCAGTTGATTGCCTCTTTATCGGTCGGAACGCGCCCACCGTTAATATGCACCACCCACTTTCCATCCAACCACTTCGGGTCAATCGCCACGACAATACACTGGCTCCCAAACCCCCACGCGCCATCATTAATCAGTTGTGGGGTTTTAATGGCTGAACTGTTTATGGAAATCTTATCCGCACCGGCTAACAACGTCTCCCGTATATCCTCGACCGTTCGTATTCCCCCGCCCACACAAAACGGTATAAAGATACTGTCGGCTACCCGCCTCACCATATCTAGTGTGGTGTTCCGCCCCTCATGCGAGGCCGTAATATCGAGGAAAACCAGTTCATCGGCTCCTTCTCGATCATAAACACCCGCTTGTTCAACCGGATCGCCTGCGTCCCGCAAGTTGACGAAGTTCACACCCTTCACCACTCGCCCATTCAACACATCTAAACATGGAATTATCCGTTTAGCCAGCATCCTTACCCTCCGCCAACACTAACGCCTCTGCTAATCCAAAACGCCCGTCATACAACGCCATCCCGATCACTGCCCCTGCGACTACCCCTGTTGCCTTGAGTCGTTTAATATCATCCAAACTTCCCACGCCACCCGACGCGATCACTTGCATTCCGGTTTCTCGCGCCAGCATCGTCGTCCCCTCAACGTTAACCCCCTGTAATAGCCCATCGCGATTAACATCCGTGTAAAGCGCATGGATTACCCCTCGCTCGACCATCTGTTTACCCAATTCAAGAGGAGTGAGATTAGTCTTATTCTGCCAACCATGCGTGGTTACTTTTCCATCACGCGCATCCAACCCAACCGCCACCCGTTCACTACCCCAACGCTCGATAACCTCACTGACCAATTCCGGTTGCTCAATCGCTGCTGTCCCGATAATCACCCGACTTGCACCCTGCTCGATTGCCCGTTCAATATCAGTGATCGCCCGTAACCCGCCACCAAACTGAACCTTCACATCGAACTTGGCTACCGCTTCCAAAATACGTGCATGATCGTTGAGCGTCGCGAACGTCCCATCCAGATTAACAATGTGTATCCATTTCGCGCCCTGCGCCATCCATTCCTGTGCAGTCGAGATTGGATCATCACTGAAAACCGTTTGACGGTTCGGATCACCCTCTTTGAGACGCACCACTTTTCCACCACGCAAATCAATCGCCGGATAAATAATCATGCGTTCACCTTCAGGAAATTGGTGTAAATCTGCAAGCCCATCGTTTGGCTCTTTTCAGGGTGGAATTGTACCCCGTACACATTCTCATGCTGAACAATCGCTGTGAAAGGAATACCGTAGTCTACCTCGGCTGCCACATCTTCTAGTCGTTCAGGAGTGCAATAATAACTGTGGACGAAATAGCCATAGCTGTCAGGTGCTAAACCCTCTAACAGTTCACACGCGCGACACTGCCGAACCTGATTCCAACCCATATGTGGAACTTTGAGCGTTTCCATTTTAGGGAAGCGCGTCACATAACCGGGGATGATACCTAGTCCATCGTAATTACCCATTTCATCACTACGATCAAACAAAAATTGCATCCCTACACAAATCCCCAAGAATGGAATTCCCGCAACCGCCGCATCCTTAAGAGGTTGAATGAGATGACGCTCGGCTAATTGGTTCATCCCTGCCGCGAATGCACCCACCCCCGGTAGGATAATCTTATCTGCGCCTTTCAAATCACGTCCATCTTGGACAACGCGCATATTTTCCACGCCCAAATAGCTGAGCGCGTGTAAAACACTTCGTAAATTCCCTGCTCCATAATCCACCACAGCTAGCATCGTCAAGCACCTCCTCAGGTAAAATAAAAAATCCCCGCATGGTGCGGGGACTTGATAAATCAAACGTAATGGGACGGTCTATAGTCGAACCAACACCGGGGGTTTTCTATGAACGTTCAGATGATGGTGTAACCACACCATGAATCAATTTCTCCTCAGAATAGAGATAGTATAGCGATTGACGATAGGGTTGTCAACGCACCTACAAACGCTACAATAAGCCCACACTGTTAACGGAAGTTCATTGTAGATGGGATCAGAACCATGGAACAATTTGTAATCGAAGGTGGTAAACCACTTTCCGGCACAATCAAGGCTGGCGGAAATAAAAACGCTGCCCTCAAGATGATCCCTGCTTGCCTGCTCACCGAAGAGCCCGTTATTCTACATAATATGCCCAAAATTGGTGATGTGCTAACAGCACTCGATATTATGCGTCAACTTGGGGCAGATGTGGATTGGTTGGATAATACATCCGTCCGCATTCACGCCAAAAATATCAATACCACCGAAGTCGATCCTGCCCTTGCTAGTAAAATCCGTGCCAGCATCGTTTTCGCTGGCCCCATGTTGGCGCGTATGGGACGCATCCGTTTACCTATGCCCGGTGGGGACAGCATCGGTGAGCGCCGACTCGATACTCATGCAGTTGCCCTCCAAAAACTAGGCGCAACAATTACCCTCGAAAAATCGCTCCTAATTATGGAAACCAAAGGGTTGGTCGGCACGGATATTCTTCTTAACGAAGCCAGTGTTACCGCCACTGAAAACGCGCTCATGGCTGCTGTGCTGGCAAAAGGTACAACGATTATTCGCAACGTGGCCTGCGAACCGCATATCCAAGACTTATGCCAGATGTTGAACACCTTAGGCGCGCAAATTGAAGGATCAGGAACGAACCGGCTCATCATTACCGGTGTCGAACGCTTACATGGCGGTGAAGCGCGTGTGGGCGCGGATTATATGGAGGTCGGCAGTTTTATTGGCGCTGCGATTATAACTGGAGGCGAAATTCGTATTACAGAAGCTGACCCGCATCAGCTTGAAATGATTGCCCTTACTTTTGGGCGATTAGGTGTTCATTGGGAAACACAAGGTGAGGATATTTTCGTTCCCGCTGCCCAACCCCTCAATATTGTTCCTGACTTAGGCAACCGTATGCCCATCATCAAAGCCCAACCGTGGCCTGCCTTCCCACCAGACTTGATGAGTATCGCCCTCGTCATCGCCACCCAATGTGCGGGAGCCGTTCTTTTCCACGACTGGATGTATGAAAGTCGCTTTTTCTTTACCGATAAATTAGTTCGAATGGGCGCACGGATTACACTGTGTGATCCTCACCGTGTGCTGGTTCAAGGGCCAACCACTTTACAGGGACAAGCCTATATCACCAGCCCTGATATTCGCGCAGGTATGGCGATATTATTGGCTGCGCTTGGCGCAAAAGGCGAGACGCGCATTTTCAATATAAGCCAAATCGACCGTGGTTACGAACGGGTTGAGGAAAAGCTTAAGGCACTCGGTGCGAACATCAACCGGGTAGAAGATGAGCATCCCAGTATTGATGAAACGCAAGAAGCGCCTTTAGCTGAACATTAAATCGCGCGGCTAGCTGTTTCCATTGCTGTTATTCCCGTTATTCGCAGGAACCGCTGGCAGCTTAATCGTAGATGCCTTGGAACCGGTATCAAATTCCAACAACAAGGATTGATAACGCTCACGGTAAAGCTGCGCCCGTTCGCGTTCGAGACTCCAGATGCGTCCTAGGCTGTCTTGCAAAGGCGGAAACATGGATTCGATTTCCGTCATCTTCGAAACAAAACGATCAAATTCTTTATCGTGGCTGCGCCAAACTTCGTCATTTGAAATGGTAAACTGCTTCCAACGCTTTTGATCGTCAGTCGTCCAATCGTTCCATTCTTGACGGAACCGCTCCTCGCTAAGACGCTGCATTTCGGCTACTTCGTTGATACGACGCTCTAAGCGGTCACCAATACGTTCAAAGTCATCAATGATCTTTTTCATATTGCGGTAGGCTTCTTGCCACGTTTCAAAGCGCTCGATATTGCGCTGCATCTGACCATCTTGCTCACCAAAACGTTTTACAAGATCAGCAATTTGTTGGTCGCGCTGTTGAATTTGGAGTGTTTGTTGATCAATAAATTGTTGGATTTGCTCACGACGTTCCCGTTCGCTATTTTGTACATCTTGTACACGCCGTTCAATACGCAATGTCAAATCTTCTAGCAGGGTTAGCTTGGGGCGGACACCATCAACCTGCTTTTGAATTTCAGGCACTTCTGATTGGACTTCAGATACACGACGACTGTCCTGCCGGCGCTGTTCTTCCAAGAATGCGAGGCGACGATCAGGTTCTTCCACTTTCTTGAAAAGATCATCAACGCGCTGCTGCAACGAAGCCACTGTGTCCGAAACACGTTCGCGTTCCACTTCGTATCCAGGCAGTGTACTCGTCTGACGTTCCAGTTTTTCCAACTTTTCGGTCAGTTCACGGATAGGTCGCACGGCATTCTCACGCGCCAGATCAGCACGACGTTCTGACTCACGCTCGGCAGTCAGCCGTTTAGCCTCGACATTTTCAATAATTTGTACAACTTCTTTGCGAACCTGTTCAATAAGGTCAGTTTCGCGTCCCGAAGGTGCAATTTGCGTTCTTATGACCGTTTGGTCTGATTCCATGCTATTGATACGCTTAGAGAGCATGGTAATCGTATCTTGCTGCTGAGCCAGTCGTTCTTCTAGGGTAGAGATATTCGCTTTATCCCGCCGACGTTCTTCATCCAGCCATTCAATCATCCGTGCGGCTTGGTTAATATCCATATCCGCATCCTCCGGGTTAACTAACTCAATCTCTTAACGGACAAATTATAGCACAAGCCTCGCCCACACTCCCACTATTTTTGTATTTGGCATGTTGTGGCACGTCTGTTATCCTCCTATCATTCATACACAGGATTTTTGGAGAATGATTTTGCCCCCTACAGACCGTACCATCGCTGAAACCACTTTGTATGTACGTTATGCTGAAACCGACGCGATGGGCATCATTCACCACGCCAGTTACATCATCTATTTTGAAGAAGGGCGAAGCAATTATGCCCGACAACGCGGTAGTGATTATGCCAGTTTTGAGCGCGGCGGTTATTATCTGACCGTGTCAGAAATTAATGCCCGGTATATCAAACCCGCTCGTTACGGTCAGCAGATCACAATTCGTTGTTGGATTGCCGAGATGAAAAGTCGTGGACTGACATTCACATATGAAATTGTTGATGCAGAAACACGCGATATATTGGTGGAAGGATTTAGCAAACACATCTGTATTACTCACGAGGGGCAAGTTGCTCGCTTACCTGAACAATGGCGCTCATGGGGAACGACATAAACTTTGACATGAATTGAGTGCCGACTATACTTGAAATTGAATAATGAAGATTGTTTACTGAAAAAGAATTTGGAGTACGAAATATGGTTACATACGCTGACCGTCCTTGGACAAAAAATTATGACCCCGGTGTCCCAGCAAGTTTAGAGCCGTACCCCAACGTAACTCTTCACAGTTTTCTACAAGAAACTGCAAAAAAAACACCTCACAATTCAGCTTTGATCAGTAGTGCTCACCTTCCGTTGCTTGGTCGACTGAGCAGTTCAGTGAGTTACCAAGAACTTGACGAATATTCAGATGCATTGGCTGCGGGACTCGTGGATATGGGGCTGAAGAAAGGCGACCGAGTTGCCCTAGTGATGCCCAACATCGCAGCGTTTGTCATCAGCTATTACGCTGTTCTCAAAGCAGGGGGCGTGGTTGCGGCTACCAATCCCACTTATCCGGCTGACAAAATGCAGTTCCAAATCAATGATTGTGACGCAGCCATCGTTATCACAATGAGTCTGTTTTACAACACCATCAAACAGATCCAAGCGAAAACAAAAGTCAAAAAGGTGATCGTCACTAACGTCAAAGAATACTTACCAGCCGCAGCCAAACTACTTTTCACGTTAGCCAAAGAGAAAAAAGACGGTCACCGAGTTGAAACTCTACAAAGCGGCGATATATGGTTTCAGGATGTACTGACAAAGTACGCAGGGAAAAAAGCCAATGTCAGCATCACTCCAGACAAAGACTTGGCGCTTTTCCAATACACAGGGGGAACAACTGGCATTTCCAAAGCGGTTATGGCAACTCACAAAGCATTGGTCGCGAACACCCTACAAATAAAAGCGTGGCTTGAAGCGGGTGGAAAGCATGAACCACACAGTACATTCCTTGGCGCAATTCCATTATTCCACGTCTTTGGCATGGTTGGTGTGCTTACCAACGCAATTAGTTTGGGCGCGAAAATTGTCCTTGTCCCGAACGCTCGTGATATCAAGGATGTTCTCGATAACATTAACCATTTCAAGCCTTCATTGTTTCCGGGGGTTCCGGCTCTCTTTAACGCCATTAATAATCACCCTGATGTAAAGGCTGGGAAAGTCGACTTGCGTTCAATTCGAACTTGTATCAGCGGGTCAGCGCCGCTGCCTCCGTCAACAAAATTAGAGTTTGAGCGAATCACAGGCGGTAATCTACGTGAAGCTTTCGGAATGAGCGAAACTCCCACCGCCGCCCACTGTAATCCAATTTATGGAGAAAACCGCACTGGTTCAATAGGACTACCGATATCCGATATGGATGTGCGTATTGTGAGCCTAGACGATGGCGTGACGGAAGTCCCCATTGGCGAAATCGGTGAAATCATCATGGCAGGCCCACAAGTTATGGTTGGATATCACGGAATGCCGACTGAAACTGCTAATGTGCTAAGGGAAAAAGATGGAAAAAAATTCATCTATACAGGCGATATTGGGCGAATGGATGATGACGGCTATTTCTATATTGTTGACCGTAAGAAAGATATGGCGCTCATTGGTGGGTTCAATGTTTACCCCAACAACATTGAAAAGGTTCTGAGCGAGCATCCAGCAGTTATGGAGGTCGGGGTCGCAGCCATTCCCCATCCTGATGCAGATAAAGGTGGACAAGAAGCACTCAAAGCATGGGTTGTCCTTCGTCCCAATCAAACAGCCACTGAAAAAGAACTCATAGATCACTGCATGAAGCAATTAGCAAGATACGAAGTGCCTACCCGCATTAGCTTTATCAAAGAACTACCCAAAACGACTGTTGGCAAGACTTTACGACGTGAACTGGTACAAATGGAAATTGCAGACCGCGAAAAAGCCCTTTAGTCATGAGCTATTAATGCCTGATCAAATTGCAGTTGATCAGGCATTAGATGATGAAGAAGAGTTACCGCACAAGACAGTCATAAACTTTGCGGCAACAACAATCCGAACAATATTAAAAGTTTAAATCCTGATTTTTGAAACGTGTCCTCTGCGCAAAAGGTTTATTACCAAAATATGAAAAATCATCCAATGAGTAAGTTATTTTTTGACCTAGAGTAGTAAGCCGCAACGTATATGCATTGAGGCAGGTAATCGTTAAAATGAAACCAAATTAAAGTTTTCGTTTATAAAATATCGGAGTTAAAAATGACTAACTATGCTGACCGTCCTTGGATAAAAAATTATGACCCCGGTGTTCCCGCAAGTTTAGAGCCGTATCCCAATGTCACAGTTCATAGTTTTTTACAGGAAGCTGCCAAAAAGACACCCAACAATCCGGCACTGATTAGTAGCGCTCACCTTCCACTGTTGGGTCGCGTGAGCAACTCGGTGAGTTACCAAGAACTTGACCATTATTCGGATGCGCTAGCTGCCGGACTCGTGGATATGGGACTGAAGAAAGGTGACCGAGTAGCGCTCGTAATGCCAAACATCGCGGCCTTCGTCATCAGTTATTACGGCATACTTAAAGCAGGTGGTGTAGTGGCTGCTACAAATCCAACCTATCCAGCAGACAAGATGCAGTTCCAGATCAATGACTGTGACTCAGCCATCGTCATCACAATGAGTCTGTTTTACAACACCATCAAACAGATCCAAGCAAAAACAAAAGTCAAAAAGGTGATCGTCACTAATGTTAAAGAATATTTACCGGGGGCAGCTAAATTTCTTTTCACCTTAGCCAAAGAGAAAAAAGAAGGTCATCGTATCGAAGCTTTACAAAGTGGTGATGTATGGTTTCAGGATGTCCTGACGAAGTATGCAGGCAAAAAGGCCAACGTGAATATCACACCGTATAAAGATTTAGCCCTTTTTCAATACACAGGGGGTACTACAGGCGTATCGAAAGCTGTTATGGCTACACATCAAGCATTGGTGGCAAATACGCTTCAAATGCGTGCATGGCTTTCTGGCGGTGGAGATACAGGAAAGCCTGATAAGTTTTTGGGGGCAATCCCTTTATTCCACGCCTTCGGTATGGTAGCCGTACTGAACTTCGCGGTAGGAGTTGGGGCGGAGATTGTTCTGGTTCCGAATGCCCGCGATATTGGTGATGTGCTAGACAACATCAACGTGTTTAAGCCCACCCTCTTTCAAGGGGTTCCTGCGCTCTACAACGCCATCAACAATCACCCTGATGTAAAATCAGGCAAAGTCAATTTGCATTCGATACGCGCCTGCGTCAGTGGCTCAGCACCTTTACCGCCTTCAACCAAATTAGAGTTCGAACGTCTTACAGGAGGTGCTTTACGCGAAGGTTACGGCATGAGCGAAACCCCTACGGCTAGCCATTGCAATCCCGTCTTCGGTGAAAATCGAACCGGTTCTATCGGGCTACCACTACCGGATATGGATGTTCGAATTGTTAGCCTTGACGACAGTGTGACCGAAGTACCGATTGGCGAAATCGGTGAAATCATCATGGCAGGGCCACAGGTGATGGTGGGCTATCATGGAATGCCAACTGAAACGGCCAATGTACTACGACCAAAAGACGGTAAAAACTTCATCTATTCAGGTGACATTGGTCGCATGGATGACGATGGTTATTTTTATATTGTTGACCGGAAGAAGGATATGGCACTCATTGGTGGTTTCAACGTCTATCCCAACAATATTGAAAAAGTCTTGAGTGAGCATCCGGCAGTTATGGAAGTCGGTGTTGCAGCTATTCCGCATCCAGATGCTGATAAGAGTGGGCAAGAAGCGCTTAAAGCGTGGGTTGTTCTACGGCCTGACCAATCCGCCACAGAGCAAGAATTAATTGACCACTGCATGAAGCGGTTAGCACGATATGAAGTACCGACGAGAATTAGCTTCATCAAGGAATTACCAAAAACGACCGTCGGTAAGACATTGCGGCGCGAATTAGTGCAAATGGAAATGGCAGACCGCGAAAAAGTTCTTTAGAAAGTTGTGGTCGATGCCCAATCAAATGTGATTGGGCATCGATTGTTTTAGAAGGAAAACAGATCGCTGTAGAAATTAAGGGAACTCAATCCATTGGTTAGCATCATGAGGAAGTTGTTTGGTTGGCAACGACATCGGAGACTGAACTCTCAACAGGCATTGGCAGATAATAACCTCGATAGAATGCTCTAGCTGGCCCCCGATTCAGATACCAGACCACGTAGAAAGTTACTAATACGCCAACAGCGAATTGTCCTAATGATAACGAATTCAGGATGGAATCCAAGGAACTCGCACCTGAGTCCAAACTTTGCTGGCTTATTTGCCCCGCGATGATATTCAGGATATTGAAAATTGTTAAAAGCGCACAGGTCAACATCAATACATAACGCATATATTTTGGGCGACCCCGCCATGCAAAAAACGCAATGATCAGGAAAACGATAGCGATACCCGCTTGAAGAATGATTTTGCTATCTGGAATACCTAGAAAATCGGCCCCCATCGCAAAGGGATGAGTTCCATCATCGGCAAACTTCAAATTTGCAAAATGTGATCTTACAGAGACAAGTAGTACAACTTCCATGAGGGGAACACAGGTAAAAAGGATAAGGCTAGCAAGGATAGCCAAAGTCACACCAAATGGGCGGGGTGGACGTTGCATTTTCCCTCCAATCTATAGGTTGTAAGAACATTATACGCTCTGATTAGCGTCTTATATTAAACTATGTTACAATTCTTACTACTCAACCATGTGATCACCACTAAAGTGAAGTGATAATATGAATCTCGACAACCTGATTGATGTGTCTTATCAGACGTTTCAGGAACAAACGCAAGTCGCACGTTTAATTCTTTTACATCCTCGCAGCCGTTACCGATCTGTTTTGGTTGCAAAACTTCTGCATTCTTTGGAAAAGCCAGTGCTTTATTATGCGCTTGGCCCAGACGACACCGACCTTAAATCACTGATTGCCGGATTAACACATGATCTCGCTAATCAGTTTCCAACATTTGGGCGACACATTAATATCTTACCCCCAAACAAGGCAAGCAATTTTAACACATTAGTTGAGACGTTTGCTCAAGATCTAGCAGAGGTCAGTAAAGAACCTTTTTATCTTATTTTAGATGAGTATGATCGCAGTGATAGTGCAGATGATATTCAGATGTTCGTCGAGAAGTTGGTCGCGAGTCCTGCGCATAACTGCCGAATAATTATTAACAGCCGAACGCTACCACGACTGCCTTGGGTATCTTTAATTGCTCAAAAGCGAGCCGTACTTCTCGAAGATAACCTGCTGATTAAGCATGACTTTTACCGTGTTGAAACTGGCGGAACACATAAACTCGAAGTGTTCGCGTTAGGGCCGGGACATGTATTGATGAACGGCAATGCCATTGAAAGCTGGGAAGGTCATCTGCCCCGTCTACTCTTTTTCTTCGCGCTTGACCGTCCAATTATTACGCGATCTGAAATTTGTCAAGCGTTTTGGCCTGAACTCCATATGGATCAAGCCGTTAATGTTTTCCATGTGACCAAACGACGTTTGCATAAGGCATTGGATATGGATGTGCTAGTCCATGACGGTGGCTATTATCGGGTTAATCCAGACATGGCAATCCACTATGATGTGATGGACTTCGCTACGGCTCTTATGGATGGAAGAACCACCGAAGGAAAAGAACGTTTAACGGCCTGGCAACGGGCTATTGACCTTTATCGAGGCCCATTCTTGCAGGGACATACCGATAAGTGGATACTAGATAGACGGGCTGATTTTAAGGCGGGCTATTTGGAAGCGTTGGCTGAAGTGGCTCGTATCCGGCTTGAGGAAGACCGTCCCGAACATGCGTTAGGATTGTTTCAACGGGTATTAGCCGAGGACGGAACCCACGAAAATATCCACCGTGAAGTGATGAAGTTGTATGTGGCATTGGGGCGACGTAGCGAAGCAGCAGCCCATTACCAACGATTAACTGATGAATTAAAACGCGAAGGTAAAGCACCCTCGCCTGAAACAACAGCCGTTTACCAGAGCATTATGGCGCAGTAGTTTTCAAACGCTCTATAAAATAAAGAACACCCACTACCAAAAATAGTGGGTGTTTTCATGTATGCCCTCGGAGAGATTCGAACTCACGACCAACGGTTTAGAAGACCGCTGCTCTATCCCCTGAGCTACGAGGGCAACAGGGAGGATTGTAAAGCGGGCAAGAATGAGAGTCAAGCGGTTTGGAAGTTTGAGGCCGAGGATTGAGTTTTAATAATCGACAGAAACCAGTGTCATTTGCTGCACAATTTGCATTTTTACCGCTGAATTGGCGGGCGGGAAGCAGCCGGGAATCCGCTGAAACGACACTTTTTACTGGCAATAGGCTCGGCTGTAACCGCTGAGTGCAGCGCCAAGCTCGCGTAATGCCACCGCTTTGTCACTGTTGTGCCAATTCAGCGGATAGGAGGGAGAGAAGCGCTGCACTGTGAACATAGTTTTGAGTGAGTGAAATATTTAGGAACATACTAAGCCTTTTGTATTAGTGATGGTGCCCAAGCAATCAAGCTGATTATCACAGGATGACATTTTAAATCAAGAGAAAAGCGGAATGATCTAAAGTCAGTCCAAAAAGCAGCATTCCATAAAAAAGGATCGTTCACTAAAACCCACGTCTGAAGCATCAATTGCAAAAGTGTATATTGGGTTTCATTCCAAAATATACTGGTAAAATAAATACAAGATTAACACCTGTTTCATTATAGAACATTTATTCCATTTTGTCAACCAGAATTGATAATTTGTTCTAGTCGTGAAGGATTGTTCTTAAACGCGTTCTGAGGTATAATATATCAATGAAGAGTCTACGGTATTTCCCCGAATAGACATATCTGGAAAAGTCCGCATTTTTCACACAATGGATGATGAGGTAAGGAGCTGCTATGGCGGATCAAGATACCGCGCAAATTAGACAACAGCGTGATGAAGATATCGTTCGCCTTAACCCGATGGAGCATGTGCGAAAGCGCCCCGGTATGTATGTGGGCGGCACAGACAGTAAGGCGCTTCACCATCTGATATACGAAGTTGTTGACAACTCGATTGACGAAGCGTTGGCCGGACGCTGCGATCATATATTGATAACATTGCTCAATGATGATGTCGTATCGGTACAAGACAATGGTGGTGGTATTCCGGTGGGCGTTAACCCAAGCACCGGCAAACCTACTGTCGAAGGTGTCATGACTGAAATTGGCATGGGTGGTAAGTTTGGCAGCGGCGCTTACAAGGTTAGCGGTGGTTTACATGGTGTCGGTGTTTCGGCAGTCAACGCATTATCGACAGAAATGCGAACGAATGTGTTCCGCGATGGTTTCTTGTGGGAACAAATTTACAGACAAGGTGTTGTCGCGACGAAGCTCAAAAAGTTGCGCGAGATGGAACCGGGAGAACATACCGGTACGAAACAGACTTTCCAGCCAGACTTCACGATTTTGGAGCACAACAGCTTTAATTTTGATACTTTAGCACAACGCTTCCGCGAAATGGCGTTTGTGACGCGGCGTGTGAATATAACACTGAAAGATGAGCGCAAGCAGCCTATTCCCCGCGAAACAACCTTCTACTTCGAAGGCGGGTTGTATTCCTACGTGCGCTATTTGAACCGCAACCGCAGACCTTTGCATGATCCGGTTTATCTGGAAAAAGATATTGAGATTTCACGCGAAGGCAAAGAACCGATTGTCATCGGTGTAGAAGTCGCGTTCCAATATAATGACTCGGCAAATGTTGTGGAAATGGCATTTGCAAATACCATCAATACGCCCGACGGTGGTACACATCTAACTGGTTTGCGTTCAGCAATCACTGGTGTTATCAACCGATATGCACGTAAAGCGAGTTTGTTGAAGGACAAAGAACCTAATTTCTCCGGCAATGATACGCTGGAAGGCATTACGGCGATTGTCAGCATCAAGCATCCTGATCCATCATTTGAAAGCCAGACGAAAGTGAAGCTGATTAACCCTGAAGTACAGGGTGCGGTTTCACAGGTCGTAACAGAAGCCTTCAACGAATTTCTTGAGGAAAACCCACGCGAGGCACGGCGTATCGTCGATAAGTGTATGACGAGTATGCGGGCGCGTGAGGCGGCTCGTAAGGCACGCGATTTGGTGCGAAGCGGACCAAGCCTGCTGGAAAGCACAACACTGCCGGGTAAGCTGGCGGATTGCTCGCAAAAAGGCGAAGGTGCAGAGATTTACATCGTCGAAGGTGACAGCGCAGGCGGATGCTTCTCCGGTGATACTCTGCTTGCGTTGGCAGATGGTCGCCATCTCAGTTTCCGAGAATTGGTAGCAGAGCAGGCCGCAGGTCGTGAGCATTTCGGCTATACCATTCGGGATGACGGTACAATTGGTATCGAACACATTATCAACGCCCGTATTACCAAGCAAAATGCCAGTGTTGTTAAACTGACACTCGATAATGGCGAAACCATTACTTGTACCCCTGATCATCGCTTTATGCTGCGTGATGGCAGCTATAAAGCGGCGAGTGAGCTTACACCTAACGATGCGATTATGCCTCTTTATCGTAAATTCTCCGATAAAAAGGAAACAGGCATTACGATTGATGGCTATGAAATGGTATGGAACCCGCGTACTGAAAGCTGGCTTTTCACACATATGTTGGCTGATTGGTATAATCGTTGGCGAGGTGTTTACTCAATGACTGATGGTGAACATTGCCATCACGTCGATTTCAATAAGCTAAATAACAACCCATCCAACATTCATCGTATGCCTGCGGACAAGCACCTCGATTTACATCGTAAACACATTAGCAAAACACTGCATCGCCCCGATGCAAAATTGAAAGCCCGTCAGATTCACCAAAGTGAACCTTTCAGACTCAAAATGAGTGCGCGGATGAAGCAGGATGAAACGCGAAAAATCCTATCAGAACAAGCGCAAGCTCAGTGGGCAGATGAAACTTATAAAGCCTTTATGCTGTGTAAATGGCGTGAATTCTACGAGAATAACGAGAGTTATCGTGAGGCAAACAATCAACAATTGTATGATGCTCAGGCAGCCTACTGGAGCAACGAAGAGAACCGAGCGCTACAAGGTAAACGAGTGCAAGAGTTTTTTGTCGATCATCCAGAAGCGCGTGAAAAAGCCTCAGAGACGGCGATCATTCAATGGCAAAATGAAGCATTGATTGAGTGGCGACGTGCAAAGACAAGTGAACAATGGACGGACGAATTTAGAGCAAAACGACGCAGTTCATTGGAGCGAACTTACTATACCAAGACAATCCACGCTCTCAAGGAAATTCAAATTGAGGCTGGGAATTTGGATGTAGAAGCTTATCAGGCACACCGTCTTAGCACAAACGACAAATCCCTGCTTCGCTTTGATAAATTCTGTGACCGATACTTTGATGGAAATGAAGCAAAAGCACGGGAAGCAGTTGTCAATTACAATCATCGTGTGATTGCAGTTGAACAAGTCACCGAAACAATGGATGTATACGATATTGAAGTACCGCATACTCATAACTTTGCGTTAGCAAGCGGTGTATTTGTTCATAATAGCGCCAAACAAGGGCGTGACCGGCATTTCCAAGCAATTTTGCCCCTACGCGGTAAGATTCTGAACACGGAACGGGCGCGGATGGACAAGGTGCTGGACAGTAATGAAATCAAGGCATTGATTTCAACACTGGGTACAGGCATTGCCGAAGATTTCTCAGTCGCGAATCTGCGTTACGGGCGTGTCATTATCATGACAGATGCTGACGTAGACGGCAGCCACATTCGTACCCTGCTGTTGACGTTTTTCTTCCGGCACATGCAACCAATCATTGCCGAGGGACATTTGTACATCGCACAGCCGCCGATTTATCTGCTCAAGAGCGGTAAAAAGCTGGAGTACATCTACCCAGAAGCAGGCATGTCTGAACAGGAAATCTTGAACCGTGCTTTGAAGAAGTATGACCAACCGGACAAAGTCGGTGTTCAACGTTACAAAGGTCTAGGCGAAATGAACCCCGACCAGTTGTGGGAAACGACGATGGATCCGGCAACCCGTACACTGCTTCAAGTGACGATTGATGACGCGGCGGAAGCTGACCGCGTATTCGATATGTTGATGGGCAGCAGCGTTCCTCCACGCCGCCGTTTCATCCAGACACATGCCAAGAGTGTGCGTAATCTGGATGTATAGTTAACCCCCACCCTAGCCCTCCGCCGCAAGTGAGGGAGGGAACAAAGACAAAGAAGGTCGCTCAAAAGGCGGCCTTTTTGTTTGCTAATCGGCAAGTGGAATAATAGCGTTGGGGGCGATTTGGATGGCTACTGTGTCGCCAATTCGGGGAGCAAGCACACCAGCAGAGGGGTATTTGACGGTGAGCGTTGTGCCGGAGATATGACGCAGGGTTAGGCGATAGGAATCCCCTTGGAAAACCGATTGAACAACTGCCGCAGGAATTGCATCTGGAGTATTGGCAGGCACAACTTTTACAAAGTCTGTGTGTAATAGCAATTTCTTTGCTGGCTCCGATACAGGAAATGAGCTAATGGGCGTGTTGGCAATGCCATTTTGTTGACTCAGAACAGGCAGAATATTATCGAGGCCAAGAAAATGGGCAACAAAGGCGGTTTTGGGATGCTGATAAAGATCCGTTGGAGTCGCAAACTGCTCAATATGTCCGGCGTTCATCACTGCGATACGGTCGGCAATGGCAAAGGCTTCATGCTGATCATGTGTGACATAAATCGCTGTGAGATGTAGCTGTTTGATAATGGTACGCAATTCGACAATGAGTTCTTCACGCAGCGAGGCATCCAATGAGCCAAGCGGTTCGTCGAGCATCAAGAGGCGCGGATTAGGTGCGAGACTGCGAGCCAGTGCAACACGCTGACGTTCGCCGCCGGAAAGATGAGTCACATCGCGTTTATCAAATCCAGATAAGCCAACCAAATCTAACATTTGACGGATGCGAGATTGTTGATCGGATACTGGCAAGTTTTGCATCTGAATGCCAAAAGCGACGTTCCCAGCCACATTCATGTGTGGGAATAAGGCGAAGTCTTGAAACATCAATCCAAAGCCGCGTTGATGCGTTGGAACAGGTTGAATGTTTTGAGTGTCGAGCAGAATACTTCCATTATCGGCTGTTTCGAGTCCGGCGATGATGCGAAGCAAAGTGGTTTTACCACAGCCACTTGGCCCTAAAAGACAGACAATTTCGCCATCGTTGATTGAGAGATTGATTCCCTTTAAAACTGGCACACCATCAAAGGCGCGTTGAACGCCACGAATTTCGAGCATCAGAACTCCCCTACTCCGGCTGTCCGCAAGCGTTCGATCAAGATAAAACCGACCGCAGACACCAGCATCAGAATGCTGCTCATAGCAAGCGCTTGCCCATAATTGAGTGCGCCGGGTTGCCCCAGCAAACGAAATATGACGATGGGAATCGTTGGCGTATCAGGACGTGCAACAAATAGCGATGCGCCAAATTCGCCCATGCTGGTGGTGAAGGCAAAGGTCGCGCCAACGATCAAGGCACGACTAATCAAAGGAATATCAATCAAACGCCAAACACACCAATTAGATGCACCGAGTACACGAGCAGCTTCTTGATAACTGGGCGGAATGGCGCGCAAGGCAGGCAAGATACTGCGGACGACAAACGGCATCGCCACCAAGGTGTGGGCAATCGGAATGAGCAATGCTGACGAACGCAGATTCAAAGGTGGTTTATCGAGCGTGATGATAAAGCCGAATCCGAGTGTTACAGCGCTTGTCGCAAGCGGCAGCATAAAAAGCGGATCAAGTAGATTTGACCAGCGCGATACTCGACCAGAAAGCAAATAGGCTGCCATTAGGCCGAGCGCAACAGCTAGCAAAGTTGTGATGAGCGCAAAGATCAGCGAATTACCAACGGCTTGAATCGGCGGAACAAAGAGAATTGACCCACGTGTGTTACGAGTCAATTGTTGATAATACTGGAAGGTTATGCCTTGGTCGCTGGATATTGAGGCAGCGATCAGTGAGAGCAAAGGCGTAAACAACAAGACCGACATCAAGAGAATATTGGTGAAAACCATGAGTTTATCGCGGCGAGTCGAAGGACGAACCGCGACATTCGCCGCGCTGGTAATCTCAGTTGAAAGTCGGCGTTGAAGGCGCGTATAAACAATCATCAGGGCGAACATCAGCAGTATTTGTACAAACGATAAGGCAGCCGCGACCGGAAGATTAAAAAGATTTACTGCCTGACGATAGATTTCGACTTCAAGAGTGGCAAAACGTGGGCCGCCGAGTAACAAGACGACACCAAAACTTGTGAAGGTAAAAATAAACACCAAAATGCCAGCAGCAGTAATAGCGGGTCGCAAAATCGGCAGACGAATATGCCACCACAAACGCCAACCATTTGCACCTAAGACACGGGCAGCCTGCTCGATACGCGGGTTTTGATTAGCCCAAAAGCCAGTAATAATACGAAGGGCGACGGCGTAGTTGTAAAAAACGTGAACGATCAAGATGATGGCGAGTGTTCGATCTAATTGAATGGGCGGCGTGGTAAAGCCAAAGGCATTGACCAAGAAGGTGTTGAGTAATCCGCGCGGGCCAATCAATGAGCTAAAGGCTGCGGCTACAACCACTGTCGGTAAGACAAAGGGCAACGTCGCCAACGAGAGAAAAAGTGATTTACAGGGGAAGGTGTAACGTGTAAAAACGTAAGCAGAGGGTATGGCTAAAGCCAGTGTCAACGCAGTGGATAAAACCGCTTGCACAACCGTAAAAGCCAGCGTGTTCAAATAATAATCGGTGGTGACGAGGTGCGTGAATCCAGTGAGATCAAGCTGGCCTTGAGGTGCAAGACTCACGCCCAAAATCGTCAACAGCGGATAGATGAAAAAGACCAACAAAAAGAGGAGTGGCGCGAGTAATAACCCGCGCCACAACAACCGGCTTAACGTAAAACGGTTTCTGTCCATGCCTGTAACCACTCTTCACGGTTGGCGTTGATGTCGGCAAAATCGACCACAGCCGGTTTCTCAGGAATGGCAGCATACTTTGTAAAAACTTCTGGTAGCACAGCCTTGGGAATCACCGGAAAGACAAACATCTGAAGTGGCATGTCTTCCTGAAAGGGTTGGCTGAGCATAAAATCCACAAATTTCTGGGCGGCTTCAAGGTTCTTTGTGCCTTTGAGGATACCCGCAAATTCGATTTGGCGGAAGCAAGTGCCGTCGGCAATGATACTGCCTGTGGGCGCGGTATCTAGTTGAGGATCAGCAAAGTAAACTTCAGCGGGCGGGCTGCTGGCATAACTCACGACCAGCGGGCGCGAACCTTTGCCACTGCTGGCGCTGAATTGGGTGTAATAGGCATCATCCCAACTATCCGAGATGTAGACATCATTTTTAACGAGGTCTCGCCAGAAGTCGAGATAGGTGTACTTGCCTTCAGTGCCGAACTGATTGACGGTCGCCAGCAAAAACGCCAAGCCGGGTGAAGAACTGGCTGGATTTTCGACCGCCAGCAAACTCTTATATTCGGGTTTGGTCAGATCAGCCAGTGACTTGGGCAGTTCGATTTTCTTGTCAGCAAAATAGGCTACGTCGTAGTTCAGGCAAACATCACCATAATCAATCGGGGTGACACGATTTTCAGGATCGAGCTTAAATTCGTCGGGAACATCTTTCGCGGCTGGTGAGTCGTAAGGCTTAAAAATATCGGCATCCAAAGCGCGACCGAGGAAGGTATTATCCACACCAAACATGACATCACCCAACGGATTGGCTTTGCTGAGTATCGATTGGTTGACCATCGCACCAGCATCACCATTTTTGAGGATTTGGACGGTAATCCCGCTCTCCGTTTGGAAAGCGTTCAGGACTTCTTCGCTCACATTGAACGAATCATGAGTTACCAATGTCAGTGTGACTTTCTCCTGCGCGGCGGCAGGTGATAACATTGACAACAATAGGATAGTTAGAATAAGAACAGAAGCAAAACGTCGCATACACAATCTCCCTTTCATCAATAGAATAACTCTTGAATGGGAGCCTGAAATAAAAACCACCCGCTACAAAGTTTGTAGGGGTGGTTGACTGAAAAGGTCTATCAGGCACTCCCTACGCCGGTATGACCCGGATCAGGTTAAGGGTCGGTGCGGCGATACGCACCCTCTCAGCCCACTTGCGCGGACTCCCCTGTACACAGTATTCAATTGAATAGGATGATACCACAAAGGTCAGACGATTTCTAGAACCGCTTTTAGGGTTGGTTTAGGACTTCGTCCAAGTAAGTCGTGAAGTGTCCGGCATTACAAGCATCGACATAGCGCATCAGTTCGCCTCCGCCAACGGGATACAACGGATAACAACTGGTCGGCCACGCACCTTTAGGAGCATGAGCGATGTAATCTGCACCGGGGGCTGGAATCAACAGTGAGTTGAGGCTGCGTTCGGATTGGGTGACGAGTTGTTCGACAGTAAAGATCACTTTGTCGGCAAGATAGACCAGTTCCATATCGACACCAATATTGGTGTTGACGCGAACATTGCCGAATTTATCCCCTTCGAGGCCATGAATCACGGCAATATCACAATGAAGCGCAGGAAAGGCAACCAGTTCTTCGCCCGTGTAGGGATCAACAATCATTTTCACATCAGGACGCAGGCGCGGCAAATCGGTGCCAATCCACGCATGTGATGGTGTAAATCCAACCCCCGAAATGCCTGCACGAATGCCGAGTGCAAGACTGGCTTCGGTTTCTTCGATTATTTTGATCGTACCTTTTTGCGCGGCTTCGGTAAACATTGGGGCAAAGCCAAATGATTCAAGCCCAAAATAGCAGGAGCGAATGGTGCTGACACAGCCTGCCCCAACCAATAAATCCGATTCGTAACCAGCGGTGAAACAAAGCAATGTCAAGTCACGTGGTAGAGGATTGCGACGCAGTAAGGCGCGGACAAATGCGGTTGGGCGACGATAAATGGTCATGCCACCGAGGGCAATCGTCATGCCATCTTGGACAAGATTAGCAGCTTCGGTTAGAGAGATTTGTTGGTGCATATTAAAGATTCAGTCATTGAAGAAAAAATACGGACGACTATGTCTATCATTTCGAATTGTAGTACGTTAGCGCAAAGGTAGATGTAGTCAAGTGGTGAAACACACATCGAAAAAATAAGTCCATCAATATCTTGACAAACCTCTTAAAGGTGATTAAAGTTGTTCTCATGCATCAAGAGAGGCTCTCTAATGAGAGTCCGGCAACCTAGGAGTCAACCCAAGGTGCCCGTCCACCGTTGTGGAGATGTGGTCACAATTTCGATTGTGGCAACAAATTTGACGGTGGTGACTATCTCGCGCCTCGTGATGCTATCAACGAAGGCGCTTTTTATTTCACCAAGGAAGGCTTCGAATCATGACCCCCATTTACCTCGATCACTCGGCTACGACTCCCGTTGACCCACGCGTCGTACAAGCCATGCTCCCCTATTTTACCGAAGTTTACGGCAATGCTTCATCGGCTCATTCTTACGGTCGCAGCGCCGAACATGCAATTGAATCTGCCCGTGAAACGATTGCAACCGTACTGAAGTGTAAGCCGAAAGAAATTGTCTTCACCAGCGGCGGCTCGGAGAGTGATAACTTAGCAGTGCGCGGCGCGGCATGGTACGCCCGCCAAGCAGGCAGAGGTACACATCTGATTACCACCCCTATTGAGCATGGGGCAATTGGTAAAACAATTGAGCAATTGGCAGCACTGCAAGGATTTGAACGCACGATCCTCCCTGTTGACCGCTTTGGTCGTGTGAGCACACAAGATTTCGAGGCCGCTTGCCGACCGGGAACGACACTCGCCAGCATTATGTACGCCAACAACGAAATTGGCAGCATCCAGCCAATCAGCGAATTAGCAGCGATTGCACACGAACACGGTGCGCTGTTCCACACAGACGCGGTACAAGCCGCAGGCCAGTTGGCATTGGATGTCAACCAACTCGGCGTGGATTTGCTGAGCATTTCCGGTCACAAATTTTATGGACCAAAAGGGGTTGGCGCACTATACATCCGCGACGGTGTCGATATAACCCCTGCCCAAACCGGCGGCAGCCATGAACGTGGCCTCCGTGCAGGCACACAAAATACACCGCTGATTGTCGGCTTGGCGGAAGCACTGCGCTTGGCTTATGAAGAATTGGAAACTCGCACGGCACACTATCGCAGACTGCGCGATCAACTGATTGGTGGAGTGTTGGCGACTATCCCGAATGCACGGTTAAGTGGTCACGGCAGCCAACGTTTGCCCGCACATGCCAGCTTCGTATTCGAGAATATTTACAGTGGCACATTGGTGAGTCTGTTGGATGAACAAGACATCGCAGCTAGCGCTGCCTCGGCTTGCAAGACTGGCAATCCCGAACCGTCGAGCGTACTTTTAGCGCTGGGTTATGACCGTGAAACAGCCGCTTGCAGCCTGCGCTTAACCGTTGGCGTACAAACCAAGGCACAGGATATTGACTACACTGTCAAGACACTGGCGGCAGCAATTAAGACCTTGATCCGCAAACCTGAAGGTCAAGCAGTCATCGCGTAAATAATTTTACCAGCGACAATTTATGATTTCTGAAGGGCTTCCCGATCTCGTTTGGGAAGCCCTTTTACAACCTGCTCATAAGCATGATCGACCATTTCGAGGATTTCATCATCTGAGATTGTGCCGTCAAATATGACAGTGTTCCAGTGGCGTTTGTTCATATGGTAGCCGGGTGTTATCGCTTTATAGGTTTGGCGCAGCACTTCAGCCAACATCGGATCACATTTGAAGTTGGCTTGATTGGGCGAGGCCTTGATTGGCACAAGCGCGAAGATTTTATTCTTAACCCGCAAAGCCATCGTTTCAGCATCAAATGGAAAATCATGCGAAGTGGCAGGCTTAGCCAGCGCGTGAGTTTTCAGGGTTTCAACATCCATAGAGCATCCTCGATTAACGCAACTCTCTCAAACTTCAATGATATGACCTTCTGCGGCTCGCAGCAACCGATCCCAAAGGGCGAGGCCAAGCCCTGATTGTCCGAAGGTATGAACCAAAATAACATCGACATTGGCTTGATCCAGCGAACGCATCGCGCTAAACAGATTATGACTCACTTCAGCTTCGGTTGAGCCGAGATTAACCGTTTCGACAGGCAAATCAGCGACACTCGCGAGTTCGTCAGCAGGCAGCAGCAAACCAACTCGCTTGCCCTGCCCGATTTTATTAAGTGCGTGGGTTCGCATGGCTGGAACAAGCGCGTCTTGAGCGCCATTGAATAACAGCAATTCAGCGCGCGGCGAATAATGCTTATAGAGCATACCGGGTGCTTCGATCCCCTGCTCATCCTCATGCAGATGCTTCGATACCAGTTTCAAGTTGGGGATTAGCGCTTGTAAAGTTTCTAAGGAGATACCACCGGGGCGCAGCATCACGGGTTGATCTTTGGTGAGGTTTAGAATAGTGGACTCGATACCGATTACCGCCGCTCCACCATCAAGAATACACTCGATGCGACCATCTAAATCCTCAAGTACGTGAGCAGCCGTAGTCGCACTCGGTCTCGCAAAGCGATTGGCGCTCGGCGCGGCGATAGGTAAATTCGCAGCTTGAAGTAAGGCAATCGCAACCGGATGTGACGGCATCCGAACAGCAACGGTTGGCATTCCCGCTGATACAATAGCAGGCACATTCGCATTTCTCTGTAAAACCAGTGTCAACGGCCCCGGCCAAAATTGACGGGCAAGTTCATAAGCCAAATCAGGAATATTAACCGCGACCATCGTTAGTTGAGCCAAATCGTGCAAATGAACAATAATCGGATCAGAAGACGGACGACCTTTGGCGGCAAAGATTCGATCAACCGCTTGAGCATCCAAAGCATTTGCACCGAGTCCATAAACGGTTTCAGTTGGGAAGGCAACTAATCCACCAGCAGAGAGAATCTTGGCAGCTTCTTGGATCGGTTCAACCTCCGGCGAATCAGGGTTAACAGACAAAACACGAGTCATGAGGTCAGACATGATCAACTTTCCTCAAACGCTTCGAGCATCAGCCAAACGCTGTGCCAAAGCGGATATGTAAGATATATTCTCACAGCGCGAACGCCAATCTAAAGGGATAACATCCAAACCTAATCGTGCGCCCATAATGCCACCTGCGATGCAAGCAATCGAGTCGCTATCACCATTAGTATTGGCGGCGCGACGCATACAAGCCACATAATCATCGGGATAACGGAGAACACAATATAAGGCGAGTGCCACAGCTTCTTCGCCTGTCCAGCCCTGCCCAATGTGATCCAAGGCAAGGTCTTCGTTCGTCCAGCCGAGAACATGACCGACGCGCAAGATAGCGAGATCCATTTCGTCGGAGATGCCAGTCGCAAATTCATATACGTGCGGCATGTAATCGACAGTCGGCACATCATCCAAAGCGAGTTTGACGAGATAAGCCGCTGCAACCGTCGCAGCAATCGCGGTTGGATGACGATGAGTTATTTCACTGGAGGCAATTGCAATTTCTTTTAAGCGGGTTTCGTCATGCTGATAAATAAAACCTAACGGGGCAACCCGCATGGCTGAACCGCAACCTTTTGACCCTAAAATACCAGACTCACGCCACGAAATCCCCGATTGAAAACGCTGGACACCATTGATGCAGGTTGTACCGGGTGCGCGATTATTATCAGGACTATCCAGCCATTCGATGAACCGATTACCAACGCCTTGCATCAGATTATCTAGTGGCGCATTGATACCCGCGTCCAACAGACCTTCAGCCAGTGCCAGCGTCATTTGAGTATCATCGGAATAAAGAGCAGACTGAGGTGGCTCCTGAATACCAGCGCTGCCATATTTCTGGCGAATCGCGGGAAGTTTCAGAAACTCAACCGGATAGCCCAACGAATCGCCAAGCGCTAAACCAAACAAGATTGCTTCGACCTGCTGAGCAGCGATGTTCATTCATGACCCATTCACACGTTGCTATACAGAAACGGTTATAATCATAACAGAATGAGATTGTAATGGAGTAGTGACGATGACAGGACTGCAACGTATTTGGGGGCGCGTTAAACCCCTCTCAATCAGTTTGGTGATTGTATTGGTTTTTGTAGCTGGTTTTTTCTTGGGCAGCCAACGAAATCCACTGCTGGCACAAGGCGATACAGCAGCACCCGCCGGCTCGGCTAAAGATTTTGAAGCCTTCTGGCAAGTTTATAACATGATCCAAAGCACTTATCTTGACCGCGACAAAGTACCGGATACCAAATTAGTGGACGGCGCGATTAAGGGCATGGTTGATACCCTTGGTGACCAATTCAGTGGATACATGGATGCGGAAACCTATCCGCTGTTTAACAGCGATCTCTCCGGTGAGGTCGAGGGCATTGGCGCGGTCGTCACAACCGACGAGAAAACCAAAGCCATCAGCATCGCGCAAGTATTGGAAGGCTCACCTGCCGAAGCCGCTGGACTCAAAAGCGGTGACATCTTCCTCAAAGTGGAAGGCGCAGATGTGACCCAATCCACACAATTTGATCTCGTGCGGTTGGTGCGCGGTAAAGAAGGCACAATCGTCAACCTCAGTATGCAGCGCGGCGATCAAACCTTGGACTTCAAAATTACACGCGCCAAGATCACAACCCCTGTCGTTGAATCTAAAACACTCGACAACGACATCGGTTATGTCAAACTCCGCAGCTTCGATGTGAATGCCTCCCAAGAAGTGAGTTCAGCCATCGAGAAGTTAGGTGGCAAAAATCTCAAGGGATTAGTGTTCGATTTACGTGGCAATCCGGGTGGATTACTGACCAGCGCGATTGATATTGCCAGCATGTTCCTGAAAGATGGTACGGTGCTAGTTGAGGATTTTGGGAACGGCAACAAGCAAACTTATACCACCAACGGCAAGTATCTTGGTTATGATATTCCGCTAACCATTTTGGTGGATGAGAACAGTGCCAGCGCCTCCGAATTGGTAGCAGGTGCGATGCAGGATACAGGCCGTGCCAAGCTGGTGGGTGTGAAAACCTTCGGCAAAGGAACGGTTCAAACATGGCAGCAGTTGGTCAATGGCGGTGGCATCCGGCTAACGATTGCGCGCTGGCTGACACCGAACGGAAATTGGATTCACGGCAACGGGATTACACCAGATGTGGTAGTCGAATGGCCGCAAGAAAACCGTGACGAGAAGATTGATCCGCAGTTGAACGCGGCGATTGAAGCTCTAACCACGACGATGACTGCCGCGAAAGCTGGCTAATTCAAAAGCCTTCGCCTGACCTACGATGCTCACACCGAGACTTTGCAAGGTGTGAGCATCGTGCTATACTGCGACCGCTTTCAATAATTACTCAGGAGATTCTGCCATGCAGGTGGCTTTACAAATCGCTTCGATTATTATCTCGGTTGTGCTGATTGTCCTGATTATGCTTCAGGTTAAGGGTGGCGCTTTAGGTAACCTTTTGGGCGGCGACGCAGGTGGTGGCATCTCGCGCACACGGCGCGGCTTGGAAAAGACTCTTTTCCAAATTACCATTGGCCTGTCGATTGCGTTCTTGGCGATCTCGATCCTCTCGGTGGTCGCTTTTCAGAGTTAGTCCACTCTGATTCAGTCAATCCGACTTGATATTGCTTATGAATGTGTTCTTTACGAGGTGTTTTGTCCAATTGCAAAACACCTTTTTGCATTAAACGTGTAAGGGGCTGTTATGCGAGGTTTCCGCTGGCAAGTTCTGGTTTTGGTTATGGCGCTGGTTCTCTTTGGCATCAGCCTCGCAAGCCGAATGGGCGAAACCGATAATCCACAGCCCAATGCTGTCCCAACAGCGACGTTCAGTCCTACCGCCACCGATGCCCCTACCCTTGAACCGACTGCCATACCTGTTGTACTCACACCAAGCAATAATACCAGCAGCGCAGCAGCCAATATTTCAACTTATAAAGAAGCCCTCGTCGGCAATGTGCAGCGGTTGAATCCGCTACTGGCAAGCCTGAATCCAGTTGACCGCGATATTACGTCACTGATTTTTGAGGGCTTGGTCAAAATTAATGCCTATGGCGAACCTGTACCGTCATTGGCTAAAAGTTGGGTCATTTCGTCTGATGGGTTGGATTACGTGTTCCAACTGCGGACTGATGTGCTGTGGCAAGATGGCCTCCCATTTGGGGCGGCGGACATACTGTATACGATGAGCATCCTGCAAGCAGGCGACTTCCCCGGTGATCCAGCGCTCGGTGCGTTCTGGCGCACGATTGAAGTACAGCAGCTTGATACCGAACAAATCCGATTCCGACTCACTCAGCCTTTGGGCAGCTTCTTGGATGCAATGCAAATTGGTATTCTGCCTGAGCATGCCCTACGGGGTACAAGTGCGGCACGGTTGGCAAGCCATCCGTTTAATCTGTCACCGATTGGAACAGGGCCATATCAACTTGAAGCACTGCGTTCAAACAGTAACAGTAGAACCGATATTATTGATTTACGGGCAGCACCTGTTTATCGGCAGCGTCCAGAGGGACAAGCCGGATATGTGGTAGACCGTGTACAATTCCAGTTATATGGAACATTCGAAGAAGCTCTCAACGCGTTAAAAAATGGCGAAGTGGATGGACTGGCTGGCAGAGATCGCCTCGAAAGCGCTGCTCTGCTCGACTTGTCCAACATCAGTTTGAATACGACAGTCGAACCCACATTGGGCGTTCTCATTTTCAATTGGGCAAGTGACAAAACCAAGTTCTTTCGTGAGCAGCGCATAAGGCAGGCACTCCAAATTAGTTTGGATCGCACATCTTTGGTTGCCCACAATTTGAAAACCGCATCCATGAAAAATGAGGCGGTAACGGCTAATAGTCCACTTATACCGGGTTCATGGGCATATGTGGATGATTTGCCGTGGCCCAAGCCAGATTTAGCAGCAGCAATACAGTTGCTTGATACCTCAAACTTAGGTAAAGGGGCGACAGGAGCCGAAGCAACTCCAGACCCTAGCGGAAAACGTTTTAGCTTTAGCATCCTGACACCGGACACACCGAATCTGGTTAGTCTAGCGCAGGACATCGCCAACCAATGGGCGCAGTTAAATATTGATGTCACTGTAGAAACTGTAGATAAAGACACTTATCAAAAACGATTAGACTCAGGTGATTTCGGAGCAGCGATTGTTGAACTTTCGATGATAGGCAGCGCCGACCCGGATGTTTACCAGTTTTGGGATGCTGACCAATATCCTGATGGGAAAAATTACGGTGGGGTCGATGACCGGCGTATCGCGGAAGATTTGGAACGGGCGCGTGGGGATTACAGCGGCATTAACCGTGCCATTCGTTATCGGAGCTTCCAAGAAGACTTTATTTCTAGGGGAATCGCTATACCACTGTATTATCCACTTTACACCTATGCGGTAGCCCCTAAAGTGTCGGGCGTACAACTGGGTTTCATGGGGTCACCAGCCAGCCGATTTGTGAATATCCAAGACTGGACACTCGCTCCATAAATCGGTTTTAAAGCGCGTTTTCGGCGATTAAAATCTGTGTCAGCAGTTCTTTACGAGCGCTGCCCCCTAACATTTCCAATTTACGGACGTTGAGGGGGTCAATGGTTTCACGCAGCAGGCGAATTTCTTCAAGTGAAGGCTGAAGGGTTTCTGAAACATCAGGTGCGATCTCTAAATCAAAACCTGTTTTCTTCTGGATTTGTTCGATGCTCACACCGGGATGATAATGCGTGAGACGCATCCGACCGTTCAGCCAATCAAATTGGCCTAAATCGGTGATGAGATAACGCACCCCTGCCCCCCGTTTCCGTTGTGGGCTGTGGCCTAAACCGCTTATAAAATCCAACTTTTCAACAAAGGTCACACGCGAATGGCGCGGGACATAAAGATGAATTTTGTTCGAGAAGGTGGTCACATCAGGGATGCCACCTGTACCGGGCAAGCGCATTCGTGGGTGAAGATAATCTTTACCAAAAGCTATGTTGTTGAAATTGCCAGATGAGTCAACCTGTGCAGGACGGAAAAATTCTTTCAGTTCATAAGCAGGCAATAAGTCGGCTGAGCCTGCTACAAAGCCAAATGTCATTTGAGCCTTCGGTAGCCACATATCCTCAACGCGTCCCACGCCAAGCGGTGACCAATCTTGGACAAGACTCTGCCCAATCGCGGAGGTAAATTTGACATTGGGGGCATGGGTACATTTTGCTAGTATGAAACCTGCCATTACCAGCGGCGTATTAATACCTTGAGCCAGCAATTCACTATCAACGACTTGACGGGAAATACACACGCAAATCAGCTCATCAATGGTGAATTCAGTCATATACTAATCTTCCGCCTTGCTACCCGTGCCGTCCATGCGAACCATGATCGGCTTAAACTTGCCCACAATCTCCACTAGATCGGATTGGGCCGCCACGACTTGCTCCACATTTTTGTACGCTTGGGGCGATTCGTCAAGCCCAGCACCTATAAGGGTTACACCTCGCTCTTTCAGGTAGCGATCACGCTCGGTTTTGGTAATGCTCTTGAGAGCAGCACGACGGCTCATGGCACGTCCAGCGCCATGTGAGGCGGAATTCAGCGAATCGGTTAAACCTTTTCCACGCACCAGAAATGCCGGATCAGCCATCGAACCGGGAATTACACCTAACACACCTTGACCAGCAGGCGTAGCACCTTTGCGATGAACAATTAACGTGCGATTGGAAGAACCAAAACCTTTAGGGGCTGGAAGTGTCTCTTTCCAAGCAAAGTTATGATGATTTTCAACAACAGCTACCGGCTTCAAACCAACTGCTTTGGCGATCTTTTTGTGGATAATCTCATGGTTAGCCGACGCAAATCGCCCAGCCAATTCCATCGACAACCAGTATTCTTGGCCTTCGTGCCAATCTAAAGGAAGCCACGCCAGATGGCTGATACTTTTATCAAGGTTAGGATGCAGTTTTTGAGCCAGTTCAGAGTAATGGTTGGCGATGCGAAAGCCGACTCCTCGCGAACCACTGTGAGAAAGTAAAGCGAGATATTGACCCGCTTTTAAACCGAGTTGGTCATCATCAGAGTCTAAAGTGAACGCGCCCCAATCGACAAAATGGTTACCACTTCCGCTTGTGCCTAACTGGTTGTAAGCAGTATCTTTGAGTGCTCCGAGGAATTTCGTCGCTGACCACGCTGGATCATCCAAGACTTCGTGTGCGGCGCGATAATTACCTGACCATTTACGGCCTGCACCAAATAAGGTTTGTTCGACGAGCGCATTTTTGAACTGACCGCTTTTTTGCCCGATGACAATGGGCGACACTTCAAAAATCGAGAAGCGCACACGGCAGGCAATATCGACTCCAACCGCGTATGGAATGACAGCATTATCAGTCGCCAGTACGCCACCAATCGGCAAGCCATAACCGACGTGTGCATCTGGCATCAGTGCGCCGGCAACACTAATGGGTAAACGCATGGCGGTATCCATTTGTGCTAATGATTCAGGTTCAATGTATTCACTGCCCCATACTTTATAAGGCAAAGGTGTCGGACGTATTTCTTCATCATATTGTGACATACTATTTTGCTCTTCAATATACGGCTCAATTCGCATATTAGTGGGTCACAATGGTTTTATCAACCCTTTATAGTTCGATTTTTACAAAATCATACAAGAGAGATTATCTTTTGCCACTCCTCTCAAGTATGTTACAATGACGGCATGACGTAGGAATGTTATCCAAAACGATTGGATAAAATATAGGAGCGCCACATGTCATTCGTAACCATCCTAAAGCAAGCCGATATTTTTTATGAGCTTTCCAATACGCAGCTTGAACTGGTCGCTTCCATTTGTACCGATAAAACCTATGAGGACGGCGAGTTAGTATTTGAAGAAAATACACCGGGGACTGAGTTGTGTATCATCGCCGACGGTGAAGTTGAGATTCAGGTTAACCCTGCAACATTGGGTAAAAAAGATGAAGGAACAGGCTCATACACGATTGCCACATTGCGACGCGGTCAGTCATTTGGCGAGGTAACACTGGTGGACGAGGGGCTGCGTTCGGCCTCGGCTCGTGCATCACAACCGAACACACATTTGCTGGCGGTTCCCCGCGCAAAACTGATGCTGTTATGTGACACCTATCCACAACTTGGCTACCGATTGATGCGTAATTTGGCGGCTGATTTGGCGATGAAGATACGACACACGGATTTACAGGTAAGAGAAGTTTTGACGTGGGCTCCGCGTAAGTAAGTTAAAGTTTGAAGATCACTGTACTTATTTTGAGCGCACATACACTGTGCGCTTTTTTGTGAATGGTACTATTATGGATTTCCACATTGTAGTGGCACTGGCGTGCCTTTTTATCGGACTGTCGAAGGGCGGGTTGGGCGGCCCTGTACCCGTCGCGATGTTGACACCCCTACTCAGCTTAATCATGCCGGCCTCACAAGCGGTCGGTATCATACTCGTACCTTTAATGGTGGGCGATGTAATAGCGGTCACCTTCTATTGGCGCAAGTGGGATTTAGAACGCATCAAACTACTCTTACCCTCAGCGGTGATTGGGATTCTATTCGGTGCATTTGTGCTGTTGACGCTGGCGAATTCCGGGCAAAATGTGATCATTAAACGACTCATTGGCGCATTTACACTGGTGGTTGTGATCTATAAGGTGAGCGATAGTATGCTGACCAGTTTGAATTATCAACCCCGGCAATGGCATGGTTATTTGGCGGGTTGGCTCACCGGATTTGGATCATCATTGGCGAACGTGGGTGCGCCACCTTACACTGCTTACATGTTACTCAGAAAAATTGATGATCCGGTCAAGTTTCTCGGAACAACGGCGCTGTTTTTCGCGATAGTGAATGCTGTAAAACTACCTTTTGTCCTTTCTAATCCCAAAATACTCGACTTGCATGTGCTGGCTAGCATTTTGTGGGCGCTTCCCCTAATTCCAGTGGGGGCGTGGCTGGGACGGAAATCGCTGAACTATGTCAACGCGAAAGTGTTTGAGCGTTTGATGTTGTTACTGCTGTTTATATTGAGTGTGTTTACGCTGGTGTCGTAAGTCAGAACCCCCTCATCCCAACCCTTCTCCCCCGAAATCAAGGGAGAAGGGCTTTAATCAAAATTCAGGGGTAAAGCCGTTGGAGTTATTTCGCGACGAGGCGAACGAACTTGCGCTTGCCAACTTGAAGTACAACGGGCAACATATCAGGCGTGACGGTTGAGAGAGGATCAGTGACAGGCTGTTCATTGAGACGGATGCCGTTTTGCTGCATGAGGCGCTTGGCCTCACCACCACTACCGACCATATCGAGGCGCTTGAGAATATCTAACACTTTTTCGGTCGCTTCTAATTTTTCTTCGGGCATGTCTTCAGGCAGACCACCATGACTACGGTAAACTTCATCCCAATGCTTTTGGGCGGATTGGGCATCATCGGCACTGTGGAAGATGGTCACAATGTCACGCGATAAACGCATCTTAGTTTCATTAGGATGCAACTTACCGGATTGCAAATCAGCTTCAAGCGCTTTGACCTGTGTGGGCGACCAACCGAGAATGAGCTTGTGGTAAATGGGCATGACCTTATCCGGCAGGCTCATGACCTTACCGAACATGTCCCAAGGCTCAGCCATAATCGGGATGTGATTACCGAGGCTCTTGCTCATCTTGACTTCACCATCGGTGCCGGGGAGGCTTTCACCCATGATGATGGCGACCTGCGGACGCTGCCCCATCGCTTCTTGGAGTTTGCGGCCTGCGACGACGATGTTGAAAAGCTGATCTTGACCACCGACTTGAACATCGGTTTCTTGGGCGACGGCATCATAACCTTGCATGAGACCGTAGAAGAGTTCGTGCAGGTAAATCGGCAGACCATCATCCAAACGACGTTTAAAGTTCTCGCGCACAAGAAACTGTTGAACTGTGAAGTTGCTGGCGAGGCGAATGATGTCGGCAAAGTCGAGAGTCGCCAGCCATTCATCATTGAAGCGGACGCGGGTTAGTTCGCGATCCAAGATTTTGAAGGCTTGGTCGGCATAGGTGCGGGCGTTTTCATGTACCTGCTCGACTGTGAGCTGATCGCGGGCTTTGTCCTTATCTGACGGATCACCGATGAGGCTGGTGAAACTGCCGATGAGGAAGGTGACATCATGACCGAGTTCTTGAAACTGGCGCAGCTTACGCATGGTGATAGTATGACCAAGGTGCAAGTCGGCTGTGCGCGGGTCATATCCACAATAGACGCGGAGGACACGACCGTCTTTTTCGGCAGTCGTGAGGCGAGCGTGAAGCTCTTTGCGCATGGTTTCTTTGGTCTGCGGATCGCCGTATTCCGCGCCGGACATGAGAATATCGACTTGCTCATCAATGGTGGGCATAAGAATTTCCTAGTTCAAAGGTGTGAATTTATAGGAGTAGTATAACGAACGGGTGTTAAAGGTGGAAGAGAGATGTTAGTCGGTAGTCAATAGTCTTTAGAAAGATGACAAATGCACAAACTGCAAAATATGCAATTTATCCGCTGAAATGACCGGCAGGGTTGAGGGAGCGAGGCGCGGAATCGTCAAAAGTGAATGGCGGATGGCTCGGCTAATGCCGCTGAGTGCAGCGGATTGCTCGGGTGTTGCCGCCGCGTGCATATTGGGGTACAACCGCAGCGGAAGTGAGGGAGGAAGCCGCTGAAAGTGCAAAATCGAATGCAATTTTTACCACAATCCACAGGAGGCTTCGCACAGACACAAAGAAAGAGAAGGTTAAAATGCAAGATGTAACCTTTGGAAATTGAGTGGTGAAATATCTAATTTTAGCACAAATTTTCCAAGCGAGTCAATCGGAATTTGGATATAGTTTTCTAACTTGAAAGATCGGATGCATTGAAATCACGAACACAACGAAAGCCTATGTAATTATGAACTTTAGTTGGATCATTTGGTTCACTGCCGCGACGATACCACAAGGGCAAGAGATCAGCGTGGTCTAGATACGAACCACCCCGATTTACCCTATCGCTAGTAAGGTCATCCATATTTTCTCTACCATCATCGCGTTCGTATGGGTAAGGCAGCATTATTGAGCTTGTCCATTCAAAAACGTTTCCACTCATATCTTCTGCTCCGACCCAAGACGCGCCATTAGGTCTGCGTCCAATATTTGAAGTTTCCCCTCGAGCATTGTCATAATAGGTCACGTTATCTGGCAGAAAATCATTTCCCCAAGGATAAATGAAGCTATCGGGACCACGAGCAGCAAACTCCCATTCAAGTTCAGTGGGTAAGCGACCATCCCGCTTACTACAAAAATCGCGTGCATCCACCCACATCACAGAGTCACGCGGATGATCTTCTCCTTTAAAACACCCTGATAACCTATATTGCTTGTTAGTAATTTCAGTTCTGTCTATCCAAAATGGGGATCTAATACATTGATGCCGTTCCGTTTTCTCATCGCTATTACTCATTAAGAAACATCCGATAGGTACTAGCACCATCTCAATATTTTGAAACACTTTTGAAATCGGTTTCCAGTTCTGATTACTTTCAACACCTTTAAAAATTATTGCCTCTTGCTCTACATCAAAATTACTTTGGACGAACTGTACAGTTGCGTATGGAGTTTGTTTATCGAGAACTAGATCAGTTAAGAACCACTGCACTTGCAATACAGACTGATCAGCAAATTTACCGTATTCCACCGTCAAATTATGATTGCCAGAAAACATCTTTATGCTTGTTGTATCAGTAGTAAGGCTACGATCCACAAACTTATCCAAAAACAATAATCCATCAATATAAAGGCGGATACCGCCCTCAGAAGAAACTACAAAGTTGTACACTCCATTTGCGAAAAACTGACTTGAAGTAAATCGAACGGAAAAACTTTCTGGTTTTACATTTGGAACTAATACACCATTGATCGTTGGAGCGCTTTTACCCCAATTGAAATTTAAAGCGTCAATGCCCGCAATCTGCACAGGATTATCAGTTAGATTGCTGTTTGAGAAAAAAGTAGCTGACCAATTCTTGGAGAACTCTGCAATATTATTGATATGTGAATTCGAATCATTTAATAAACCGTTATTCTTGGCTCGCATCAGAAGAAGTGCGATAACAGAAGCAATGAGTACAAACGTGAAGCTATAAAACCAATAATAGGAATGCAAATGAGAAGAAGCAATTCTTGTTGATGTTCGTAATTCTGGGGCATCAATTCCCGCTCGAGTGGCAATTTCGTGAATAAGGCGTTTTAGTCCAACACTCTGGTTACGAATAAAGTTAATGTATTGAAGTGGCGCTATCTGAATTGGCACATCTGTCAACTGTGCCATTATCGGGATAATAGGTTTTTTCTGGCGCTGAGCATATTCAATCTCATTGATGACGAAACTCTGCCCATTCTCTAGTTCCGGGTCGCGATTTACATTCGGCGAGAGCAAGACAATGACTACATCGCACTTGCGAATTTGGGACTGAATTTGGGCAGCCCAACTCTTACCAATTTCAATGGATTCATCCATCCAAACTGTGACATCGGACAATTGACGCAAAGCATCTTGTAAATTAAGAGCAAGGTCGCGGGTATCGGCTTTGGCGTAGGATATAAAGATATGCATAAAAGTCTAAAGACAAAATTCCATTTTCATCAGACAAATACAAATATAGCACATGATATTAAAAGACGCACAAGTGTTAACCGGGATACCAGACGATGCGCGGGTCATCGACTGGGCGCTGATAATCAAAGGCAGCATCAGTGAGTTTATGAAGATCATAAATGGGCCGCCAGCCGAGCAGAAATTTGGCTTTGGTGTTGTCGAGCCAAGTAGCGTGGTAAGGTGTGGTGAATTCGACAGTTGGATAGCCACGGGTGTCAGTAAGGTATTTGCCAAGTTCGCCGTAATCGACGGGTTCGTCCATGCAAATGTTGAAGGTTTGCTGACGTGCGGCGGGGTGGTCGATGGCTATGAGCATAGAACTAACCAGATCATCGACATGAACAAAATTACGTTTGATTGGTTTGGCGTTGGAGTCGAGCATCACAGGAATGGTATGTGAGGCGACATAAGCATCGGCTGTTTGAGTATCCACGAGATCACGCCAAGGTGGGCCGCCGAAAACATCCTCACCAAACGACAACGTGTATTTGAAGTCGTCCTTTTCCATAATCCATGGGGCGCGAAGGCAGCAACCGTTGAGTTTGTACTGAATGTAGTACTGTTCGAGCATGACTTCTTCTAGGACTTTGGAGAGCGCATAACAGCCGGGATAGGCGCTGTGTTTTTGCTGTTCGGTAACCGGAACGGGATGCGGATAGACGAAATGTCCCATGCCTGCATCACCGCCGATGAGGATGAATTGTTCAAAGATTGGGCTTGTGCGACTGGCTTCGAGTAACCAGAACATACCTTTGATGGCAACATCCATAATTTCGTTGGGCGTTTCTTTGCAGGTGGCAAGATGGAGAACATGCGTCACACCTTCCATCGCTTGATTCACCATCTCTTGATCGGAAAGTGAGCCGCGTACAATTTCAAGACGGTCATGGGGTGGGAGTGTTCGATTGTGGCAAAGTGCGCGAAGGGTAAAATCCGCAAAACGGGAATCAGCCCAAAAACGCGTGATGAATGCCTGCCCTACTTTGCCAGTTGCACCCGTAATTAAAAGTCGTTTAGTCATAAATTCCTCACATTCATTTTTAACCGCAGAGACGCAGAGAAAGAAGAGAATACAAAACGAGGATGATTGTACCCCTTGTTCGCTGTAAGGCGACTGACTATAATTCCAAAAATATTTGTATGTGTGTAAGGATTTGATTTACGCTATGAAACCGATGAGCAGCAGTGAAGCGCGACAAGCATTCTTAGACTTCTTTGAAGAACAACGGCACAAGCCCGTGGCCTCGTCGTCGCTGGTTCCGGGAAATGACCCTACCCTGCTGTTTACCAACGCCGGTATGGTGCAATTCAAAGATGTGTTCTTGGGAATGGACAAGCGCGATTACAAACGAGCGACCACGTCACAGAAATGTATGCGTGTCTCCGGCAAACACAGCGATTTGGAAAATGTTGGTCCATCGCCACGTCATCACACTTTCTTTGAGATGTTGGGGAACTTCAGCTTTGGTGATTACTTCAAGATGGATGCGATTAAGTTTGCCTACACGGTAGTAACCCAAGTCTATCAATTACCGCCAGAACGTCTGGCGTTCACCGTTTATGAGAACGACGATGAAGCGTACAACATTTGGATCAAGGATATGGGGGTTGATCCAAAGCGGGTGGCGCGATTAGGTGCGAAGACGAATTTCTGGCAAATGGCGGAAACGGGACCGTGCGGACCAACCAGCGAATTACACTGGGATAAATATCCAGAGCGCAGTGAGGACGGCATCATCCAATCGTTGGTCGATGAAGATGACCGCTTCCTCGAATTGTGGAATCTGGTGTTCATGCAGTTCAACCGGACTCAGGATGATCCCGACAATACAGGCAAGTTTGATGTGCCACTGCCTGCGCCGGGTGTGGACACTGGTATGGGTTTGGAGCGCATTCTGAGCGTGGTGAACGGCGTTACCAACAACTACGACACCGATTTATTCCTGCCAATTTTCAAGGCCACACAAGCACTGACGGGTGACACTGACGAACAACGGGATGCGAATATTGTTCCTTACCGCGTGATTGCGGATCATATCCGGGCGGCGGTCTTCTTGATCTCGGATGGTGTGCTGCCGGGTGCGAAGGGACGCGACGCGGTTTGCCGTTTGGTCATCCGGCGGGCGGCACGGTTTGGCAGCAAACTCGGTTTCACAGAACCTTTCCTCGGTAAAATAGCGGATGCGGTCATCGAGGTGATGGGCGGACATTACACTGATCTGGTGGAACGTGCCGAAACCATCAAGAAAGTGATTACGCAGGAAGAAATTCGCTTCCGGCGGACGCTTGATCGCGGATTGGGTGAACTAGAAGGCGAATTGGACGCGCTGACGCAAAGCAATCAAATGGTGCTGGCGGGTGATAAGGCGTTCTATCTGAAGGCAACGATGGGCCTGCCGATTCAGGTTATCAAGGATGTGGCGGAAGAACGCGGATACAGTGTCGATGAGAAAGCCTATAACGCGGCGGAGGCTCAACACAGCGAGATTAGCGGTGGCGGTCAAGCGATGGGCGAGATCGACGCGAGTGAAGCGTATAAGGCGACACTTGAGCAATTGAAATCCAGCAAGCAATTGGGCGATAAAGGTGTGGAATACAATCCATACGGTGACACGGTTGTTGATGATAAGGTGCTGGCGATTTTCCGAGAAGGTCAACTTGTCGAGAGCGCGATTGCAGGCGAAAAGGTCGAGATCGTGCTGGGCAAAACAGCGTTCTATGTCGAGTCGGGCGGTCAGGTGAGCGACACCGGAACGATCAGCGGCGATGGCTGGACGGTCGAGATCGAAGATACCAAGCGGCCTATCGGCGGATTGATCGTGCATGTCGGTGAAGTGGTGGAAGGTCAGCCCAAGGTTGGCGATGCGGCACATGCCGAGGTCGATACCGAACGGCGGGCCAATATCACACGCAACCACACAGGAACGCATCTGCTTCAGGCGGCGCTCCGGAGCAAGTTGGGTACGCATGTGCAACAACGCGGGTCATTGGTTACACCGGATCGTCTGCGCTTCGATTTTGTGCATGATCAGAAGGTAAGCGCGGAAGAAATCGCGGATATTGAAAAACAGGTCAATGATATTATTCTGGCGAATTATCCGGTGAAAGCGGTTGAAAAATCACTCGACGAGGCCAAAGAAGAAGGCGCGATGGCATTATTCGGTGAGAAATATGGCGACCGAGTGCGAACGATCACGATTGCCAAAAACAGTGACCGTTACAGCTATGAACTCTGTGGCGGTGTGCATGTGCCGGAAACGGCGGAAATCGGTTCGTTTATTATCGTAAGCGAAGGCAGCGTGAGCGCGGGTATCCGCCGTGTGGAAGCACTGACCGGACGCGGTGCAGTTGAGTACGTGCAGAACACACTGAGTACATTGGGCAACATCGCGCAGCAACTCGGCACGACACCTGAACAAGCAGGTAATCGCGTCCATGCCCTGCAAGCAGAATTGGCGAACGCCAAGAAGCAAATCGGTCAACTCCAACGTGAAACAGCCAAGGTTCAGTTCGAACGGCTCACACCGGAAAACATCAATGGGGTTGATACGCTTATCGGACAATTTGAACACATTCCAGTTGATACCCTGCGCGAGATGGCGGATTGGTTCCGTAGTAAAGTCAAGAGTGGTGTGTTAGCGGTGGGCAGCGTAGTTGATAATAAGCCACAAATCTTGATCGTCGTGACGGATGATCTGACCAAAAAGGGATTACATGCGGGCAACCTGATTAAAGAAGTAGCGGCAATCGTCGGTGGCGGCGGTGGCGGACGACCGAACATGGCACAAGCTGGTGGTAAGGATGTGAGCAGGCTGCCAGATGCACTCAATAAAGCGCGAGATTTAATCGCTCAGAATTTCAAAGGCTAAATGGCAACCAAGGCCGATTACATTCAGCTTGAGACCGCGGATGACGTAGGGTCAATCCGTGATCGTTTGTCTTTCCTGCGTGGTCAGCGACTTCTGCTGATCTGGCCCGAGGAAGGCACGATTCTGACGCGCAAGCTGGACTTGGTGCTGATCCAACGCGAGGCGATGCGGCGGGCGCTGCGGTTGGCCTTAGTGACGCACGATGCAGAAGTGATCCGCCACGCACGAGAGTTGAACATCAGCACCTTTGAGACGATTGGTGCGGCTGAACGCGGACGTTGGAAACGGGGACGTGGTAAGGTCTTTACAAACCGCTTTCAACGTCCAAAAGATGAACCGATACCAGATGATCTTAAAGAGGTTGCGAGCCGGATTTACGGTGAGGAAACCGCACGGGAGAAACGCTGGCGACGGATTCGTCGGGTGATTGGCGCAATAGTATTTGCATTGTTCGCGTTGGCAATCGGCTACGTGATGCTGCCAAGTGCAACGATAACCATCACTCCAGCAACGCGACGGGTTTCTACAACCACGGACATTACGGTTTCGCCACAATCGCTGGGTATCGACATCGAAAACCACATTATTCCCAGCAGCCCTATGAGCATCCAAATTGATGATAACGGCACAATTGAAACCACTGGCGTGAAGTCACTGGAAGATTCAGCGGCGGCAGGTTCGGTGGTATTCATCAATAAATCGGGGCAACCAGTGACAATCCCGGCAGGAACGGTGGTCACAACAAGCGCAGGAGCAGCGATTCAATTCCGTACCACAATTGAAGCCAAATTACCGAGTGGTGAAGGTCTACAAATCGAAGTACCGATTGAGGCATTACAGGTTTCGGCAGGCTCGACGGGCAATGTGGACAGCGGGACAATCAACACCATTATCGGGCCGATGGCGGACAGCGTAACAGTACGCAACGTAGCAGCAACAGCAGGCGGCACAACACGTACACAGCATATCGTTACCGACGAGGATGTGGCAAATGTGCTGGCAATTGTTAAACAGCAACTGCAAACCCGCGCTTATGTGGAGATGCAATCGCGGCTGACACCCAAACAGTGCATCATTCTGGACACCATCAAGATTGGCGAGGAGCGCGACGATTGGAAGACTTATAGTGCCAAAGCGGGTGATGTGGTTGATTCACTCTCTTTAAGCATGAAGGCGGTAGTTGACGCAGTGTTGGTGGATGAACAATTCGCGCAGCAAGTGGTACTGGCACAACTGACCAAGCAAATGGAACCGGGGGAAGCGATTAAGCCAGACAGCGTAACCTATGATTTGGGATGCCAATCAACCGGACATATTGATGCTACTACAGGACAAATCGTGTTCCAATTAAGTGGTACAGCGGTGGTGAACGCGCAAATTGATACCGAGCAAGTGCGGCAGCAGGTAGTCGGACGGTCGTTTAATGATGCGACGGCTTCATTGGTCACTGATTTACAACTGCAACAGGGGGTTGCCCCGCAGATTAGCGTGTGGCCACAAGGTTTTGACCGAATGCCGCTGCTGCCCTTCCGCATCAACGTCCAAATACAAGATGCCCCTACCCCATCATGAAAGGCAAACTTCTGTGCATCGACCACGGATTGAAGCGCATCGGGCTGGCTGTTAGTGATGCGATTGGCTTGACGGCGCGGGAATTGACCGTGATTAACCGTAAAACCAACTTAGAGGATTTCGCCCGCATCAACTTTATTGCAAACGAGCAGAGAGTGATAGGCATCGTGGTTGGAATGCCTGTGAACAGCGAGGCACAAGCGGGCGAGTATACTCAAGGTGATACAGTGCGGAAGTGGATTGAGCGCTATTCTCAAACGACTGCTCTGCCGATTACGACATGGGACGAACAACTGACGAGCCTTGATGCGCGCGAGCTTTCGATCCAAAAAGGGCGAAAGGCACGCGATCCGATTGACGATTTAGCAGCGCGAGTCATCCTGCAAAGTTATCTGAACGCGGCACGAGATGGATTAGTGGAAAACAATACAGTTCAACCGCCAAATCGCCAAGATTAATACAGAAATTTTTGATAAGACAGAGGACGTGAAGCTTGAACCGTGCGGTTAAGATAATCATTATTTTGGTGGCCTTATTGCTAATTGCAGCGGTTGCGTGTGTGGGGACTCTGCTTTACGTTTCGAATGGTCAGCCTGTACGATTTATCCAACGAACCCTCATTCAAATATCGCTTTCAGGGCGACAAGCCGACATCAACCATGCCATCAGCACGAGTAGTTCACCTGTGCGCTTCTCGGTCAACAGCGGCGACACTCCACGAGTAATTGCCCAAAATTTGGTGAACAGCGCTCTCATCACCGACTCACAGTTGTTTGTTGATTACGCGCAATTGAGCGAACTTGATACAAAATTTGAAGCGGGAACTTATTTTTTGAAGCGGTCGCAAACGCTGGCGGAAATCGCGGTGGCACTGACTGATTCTCGCAACAGCTTCATTCCATTTCGGATTATTGAAGGCGAACGAATAGAGGAAATCGCCGCCAAGATTGATGGAGCGCAGTCCTACTTTGGATTTAGTGGGGCGGAATTTATCGTGCAAGTTCGTGCTGGCGCACCTGTCGATGCCGCATTCGCAAATAAGGTCGGGCTGCCCGCAGGCGCATCAATCGAAGGTTTCCTTTACCCCGATACCTATCAACTTCCGGCGGATGTCACAGCAACGATGCTGCGCGATATTTTGGTGAATAACTTTATTTCTAAAGTAAGTGATCAACTTATTAGTGATGCAAATGCCCAAGGATTGACGCTGTTTCAAGTGGTGACACTGGCTGCTATCGTCCAACGCGAGGCGGTGCATGTGGATGAACAGCCGATGATCGCTGGTGTTTACCGCAACCGGATGGACATCAACATGCGATTGGAAGCTGATCCAACCGTCCAATATGCGATTGGATTTAAGGGTGGTAGTTGGTGGCCGCAGATTACCGCTGATAACTATAGTAATGTGGAGTCGCCATACAACACCTACTTGAACAACGGGCTACCGCCGGGACCCATTAGCAGTCCGGGAATTGCAGCGATTCACGCGGTTGTTTATCCGACTGCATCGGACTTCTTATTTTTTAGGGCGGACTGCCGGAGTGATGGCTATCACAGTTTTGCGCGGACATTCGAGGAACATGTGGCGAATTGTCCCGGGTAGCTGATAGTTACAAGATACAAGTTGGAAATCACAAATATGTCGGGTCATTTAACTGCAAAGTACAGTGACAGTGTTTTATGCTTGTTCATGTTATTTATATTGGCTGGGTGTGGTGCAGGGAAAGATAAGGGTATTCAACGTATAGCATTACTCGCGCCATTTGAGGGGCGATACAGCGAAATTGGTTATGACGCTTATTACTCTGTGCGATTAGCAATTAAAGAGCATGGCAGCGATGCGATTGAGCTATTAGCAATTGATGATGGAGGCAGCAGCGCCAGTGCGGCAGAAAGAGCAAAAGCGCTAAGTAGTGATCCATTGATTAAAGTGGCGATTGTTTTGGGGAACAATGCCACACAATCGGATGTACAAACGGCCTTTGGCGAAATGCCAGTTATCATCGTGGGGCAATGGCAAGCCAAACCTGTTAGTGAGAATGTTTATATGTTGGCAAGCGCCCAACTTGAAAGCATCCTGACCCCATTTGACCACATTATCACGGGGACTGAAGCAGCGGAAATACAATCGCCAGTCGTTGGTGGTGAGATATTTGCGCTGACACAATTCCCTCTACTCAGCAAGAACCTCGAAAATGTCACGATTGTGAGCAGTGCCAGTTTGCCGGATGCGGATTTCAGGCAGCGGTATCTAAGCAGCGGGCAATATGTACCAGAGCCGGGATTATTGGCGACACTCAGTTATGACGCGGCAGCGATGGCACTGGAAGCATTGCAAAGTAATAATCCAAGCCAAAGTATTGCAGGCAATACCTATAACGGGCTGAACGGTAGCATCCATTTTGTCGAAGGGTACTGGGCGGAAGCACCCATCCACTATTATCGCTACAGTGCAGAGGGCAAATTAACGCCCGAAGATCGTCCCGTAAAATAAGGGCAGTGCTTCGACAGGTGAATCGCTAAAGGTAATGGCCTGTTCAAGTCGTGCGCGACAAGCGGGAATTTGCGATTGAGATTGGGCATGAATGGTAACGAGCGGTGCGCCTGATTCCAGCTTGTCACCGACTTTTACATGGACTTCTAGCCCTACCGCAAAGTCAATCGAATCACCTTTTTTCTCGCGACCTGCACCGAGATCAAAAGAAGCCATCGCGATTTCGTCAGCCGGAACTTGGGCGATGTAGCCGCTACGTGAAGCTAGTACCGTTTCAACAATTGGGGCTTTAGGCAAAAGTGAGGGATCGTCTACCATACCAACATCACCGCCCTGCCCGATTACCAATTGGCGAAATTTGGCAAAGGCTTGCCCATTACTAAGCTGCTCGATTAGTAAAGCACGAATTTCGGTATCGTCTGTCCACTTTTTCCCTTGTCCCGCAAGACGCAGCATATAACTGGCAAGGTCAAGACAATGCTCACGAAAATCGGCTGGTCCTTCGCCGTGCAAACAAGCGATGGCTTCCGCCAACTCCAGCGCATTACCAACCGCAGTACCTAAGGGCTGATTCATGTCCGATAAAACGGCGATCATATCACGACCGGCATCGACACCAATATCGACCATAATTTGGGCGAGTTCACGGGCATCATCGAGATTGGTCATGAACGCGCCGCGCCCAACTTTGACATCCAACACGATACCGTTCGCTCCGGCTGCAATTTTCTTACTCATGATGCTACTGGCAATCAGCGGGAGACAGGGAACAGTTGCAGTAACATCGCGCAAGGCATAGAGTTTGCCGTCAGCAGGTGCTAAATCGTGGGATTGACCGGAAAGCACGATACCGTTTTCGCGTATGAGGCGGCGAAAATCTTCGTTGGTGAGATCAACATTATAGCCTTTGATCGCCTCTAATTTATCGAGTGTGCCGCCTGAAAAGCCAAGCCCACGTCCACTCATTTTGGCGACAGGTACACCACAAGAAGCGACTAGCGGCAGCACCACCAACGAGGTTTTATCACCCACGCCACCGGAGGAATGCTTATCAACGGCATAGGGAATAAGATCGGATAAATCGAGCACATCACCGGAATAGGCCATCGCCAGCGTAAGATTGACTGTTTCTTCGCGAGACATTCCCTTAAGGAAAATTGCCATCAGAAGCGCAGAGGCTTGATAATCCGGTAAATCTCCGCGCGTGTACGAGTCGATAAACCAATCAATCTCATCTTTGGAAAGAACATGACCATCACGCTTTTTGGCAATCACATCAACGGCTCGCATTTTTAACTCCCGAATACAGATTGCGACGCATAAATTGCCCTAATCGTACCTCAGTTGAAGGTTTTATGAATAGATTAGGACAACTCTAATCCAATTTGGACTTGTGTGGAGTGATAATATCGGTTAAAACCATGCAGGATTTACATTGCGAAAGTAGCAGGGTTCAAGATGGAAAAAAGTATTCCTCGACAGACAAAAATTGCTTCACCAAATCAAAGTCGTAACCGGATGATCATTGGTGGCGTGATTGGTTTAGCCGTTATTGCAGCCGTCATATTTATTGTTATTTCGCTGAACAACAGCAGCAATCAAGTGGCAGTTGGTCAATATGCTGATTTGCCGCAAAGCCGATTGGCAGACGGTGGGTTCGTGATTGGCAACCCGGACGCACCCGTTACGATTATCGAATTTGCGGATTATGCTTGCGCGCATTGCCAAGAATATCTACCCACCATGAATAAATTCACAGAAGACTATGTGAAAACAGGGAAAGCCAAGTTTGAATACCGCATCCTGCCAACAGCAGGCGGTGAAACAACCGTTTTCGTCGGTAATATTCTGGTCTGTATGGAATCCCAAAAAGCAGGTACATTCTGGAAAGCACATGATTTGCTATTCCAACAAGCGATGGCTGGCAATTATGACAGCGCGATGTTGCGTAATCTCGCGAACGATTTGGGCGTAGATTACGCTGAAGCATTGAACTGTTCACAAACTCAAACGCAAGTCAACACGGATACTGCGCTAGCGAATCAGCTTAATGTCCATGGGACACCCGCCATTCGAGTACGTGATGCCAGCGGCAAGGCAGGTTCACTCATTCTGAATGGACAAGCCTATGATACCGGCGGACCATCATTAGATGTGTTGAACCGCTATATGGCTCAGTTCAATTAATCTTTAGCTCGCTAAGTATGCTGATCAGCCCGCTTATTCACAGCGGGCTTTTTTGTTTCCTAAATCCTAGGGACTCCATCAGTATGGTATAGTCAATTTATTGTTGTGAACTATATTTTTTCAGAGATTGTAAGGGGGCAATAATATGCAAGCCATCATAGCAATTGTTCTACTGGTGATTTCGCTGGGCAGCAGCCAAATATCGGTTAGCTCTAGCCTCGATAACCTGCCACAAAGCCGCTTACCCGATGGTGGGTTCGTGATTGGCGAGCCAGACGCGCCGGTAACAATTATCGAATTTGGGGATTTTGCCTGCCCACACTGCCAAGCTTATCTGCCGGCTATGGAGCAATTCATTGACACTTATGTTAAAACGGGGAAAGCAAAATTTGAGTTCCGCATATTGCCAACAGCAGGTGGTGAGCTGACCTTTTTCATCGGCACAGTGTTGGTTTGTATGGAAAATCAGAAGGCAGGCACATTCTGGAAGGGTTATGATTTGCTGTATCGTGAGGCAATGGCAGGCACTTATGACGGAAATACGATGCGAAAATTGGCAAGCGAGTTGGGCGTGAATTACGCCGATGCATTAAACTGCGCCCAGAATGAACAACAGGTTTATACCGATACGGCGCTGGCAAATCAGCTTAATGTACATGGGACACCTGCAATCCGGGTACGTAATGCGAACGGCGAGACAATGTCGCTGGTTGTAGATGGTCAGGCATATGATACAGGCGGGCCATCATTCGATGTATTGAGCGCTTATATGAAGCAGTATCGGTAACATTTGATCAGACACTGTACCGATTAGCCCGCTTATCCACAGCGGGCTTTTTGTTTCGCGCGCTTAGCAGATTACAATAAGCGCAACAGATAGAGGAGATTGGTCTATGGATGCAAAAACATTTATTGAAAGCAGCACACCATTTATCGAATGGATGTTGAATTGGCAAGCCAATTTGAAACCTGCGAATCTCGCCAGCGTAACGCTCAATAATGATCCGCGCTCGGTGGGCATACTATCGGTTGATGTAATTAACGGTTTCTGTACGGTTGGGCCGCTGGCATCGCCGAGGGTGAACAAGATTGTTAAGCCGATTGCCGCGCTATTCAAAGCAGCATGGGATTTTGGGATGCGTGATATTTTGCTGACACAAGATACACATGTCGAGGATGCGGTGGAATTTTCCCAATATGCGCCGCATTGTGTACGAGGAACACCTGAGTCGGAGACGGTAGACGCATTCAAAGTACTCCCCTTTTTCGATCAAATCAGCGTAATACCCAAGAATTCGATCAACAGCAGTGTAGCTCCGGGCTTTGGCGAATGGATTGCGGCGCGTCCACAAGTCAAGACATGGATTGTGCTGGGCGACTGCACCGATTTATGCACACACCAGATGGCGATGCATATGCGGACTTGGGCGAACCAAAATCAATTGCGCGATGTGCGGGTGGTGCTGCCTGTGAATACAGTTGATACCTATGACCTGTCAGTTCAAATGGCGACTCAATTGGGTATTGTGCCGCACGATGCAACCTTTTTACATCTCGTCTTCCTGTATAACATGATGCAAAATGGCATTGAGGTCGTGAGCGAAATCACGCCGTAATTTGTGAATTTTAAATACCTTAATGGGATGAAAAATGAGAACAGTTGAATGGCACGATGGTATCGTCAGAATGATCGACCAAAAGGCACTACCGTGGAAAATGGAACTGGTCGATTTACCAGATTACCAAGCGGTAGCGGCAGCGATTACGGATATGACGGTGCGTGGTGCGCCCGCGATTGGTGCGTCAGCCGCGTTTGGTATGGCGTTGGCAGCCAAACAGAGTAAGGCAAATTCTATTGAAGCGTTATTAGCTGATTTAGGCGAAGCAGCAACCCATCTTAAAGCGGCACGTCCGACCGCAGTCAATCTGGCATGGGGGGTTGATCGTTTGATGACGATGGCTCGTAAAGGGAATTATCAACAAGCCGATGATCTACGCGAGGCGATGCTGAATGAGGCTCAGCGGGTCGCGGACGAAGATGTGGCGATCAACAAAAAGATGGGCGCGAACGGCGCGGCACTCATCAAAGATGGCGACACGATTTTGCATCATTGCAACACTGGTTCACTGGCAACTGTAGATTATGGTACGGCGCTGGGTGTGGTACGGGCGGCATTCGAACAAGGCAAGAAGATTCATGTGCTGCTGGATGAAACCCGCCCACGTTTACAAGGGGCGCGGTTGAGCGCATGGGAGATGGAACAGCTTGGAATCAGCTACGACATTCTCCCAGACACAGCAGCAGGTTATTATATGCAAAAAGGCGAGATCAAGATTTGCTTGGTCGGGGCTGATCGGGTAGCCGCTAACGGTGACTTCGCAAACAAGATTGGGACGTATCAAGTGGCAGTGCTGGCGAAGGAAAATAACATCCCCTTCTATACGGTTGCACCGACTTCGACCATCGACTTGAATCTAGCGACAGGCGCGGAAATTCCAATCGAGGAACGCAGCAAAGACGAGGTTCTAACGCCTTACGGCAATCCACTAACACCGGCACATTTTCATGCACGTAATCCCGCATTCGATGTGACACCACACCGTTATTTGGCAGGTATCATCACCGAAAATGGGATTGCTCGACCCCCGTTTAGCGAGAGTTTAAAACGTGTCGTCGCAGGCGAGCAAGTTTAGTCACGCGACCAGAAATCATCAGCAAGGGCGAGTGGGCGTAAAGCCGATTCTCCTATGCTTTTAAGCTGACCATCCTCAATCTGCATCAGTGAGACGTAGGTTGGATAATCGGGAGTGTGCTTAAACTGCCACTCCCCGATGCTCCACAACTTCAATTGACCGCCAACACGATTAACTGCAATCACAAAGGGTAAGCGTTCGTAAAGTGGACGAATGAGCGCTTCGCCGCTTCCCACTTCGGCACGACGCGCTAGCATACCCAACGCATTTTGCAGGCGCTTGGCAAAAATCGCACCTCGAAATGACCAGATTTGACGGGGTGCATCCGTCATTTGCAGCAGCGGAGCAATCGTTTGCGGTTCATCAGCACGCACTTCATCCAATAGAATACAGGCGGGTTTCTGTTCAAGAGCATGAATGATTTGCTCACCGAATGACATACCGGACACCTCTCCTACAGGCCATTTGGCAGTTAAGCGCTGCATCCCGGCTGGCAAGCGGGTTTCGCCTGCCCTTTCGACACTCACAACTTGCTCAGGGTTAGGCAGTTCATTCATGAGCAAATTGAGCAAAGTGGTTTTGCCAGACTCTGGTTCGCCAATAATGAGCAAGCCGTAGGTGGATGCGATAAGTGCTTTTAGGAGTTGGGAAGCTTTTTCAGTCATAAAACCTGACGAAACGAGCGATTCCCATGTGGGCAATTGTTTAGAGTGAAGGCGAATATCGGCAGTGAGTTGGATGGTGATGGGCGGCGCGACCAGATTTACAGCGATAAGACGATCACCAATTTTTAGGCCGACTTCTAAATAAGGTTGGTCGGGACGCAGTTCCGCACCTGCATCCTCAATCAATCGGCTGATAATGCGTTGATAATGTTCGGTATTCTGAAAAATTGAGCCGATGGACTCTAAATCATCATGCCCGTGACGGACAGATGCTTTATCAACCCCTTCTAATGAAATGGTGGTTATGCTGTCGTCAGCAAACAGTCTGTCAAGGGGGCCATAACCAAAAAGGCTGCTATATGTGCGGCTGATAACATCGGCTTTTTCGGCTGAAGATAACTGCACAGACTCGACTGAAATGACATAGTTGGCGGTTTCAAGAACGAGTTTAAGACGCTTAGCAGGTGTGTCAGCCTCGGCAAGTTCCAGTGAATTATCACCATAGCTTTCAACAAAGGCCGACTCGATTTGTTCGACCAAAGCCGCCAGTGATACCCAACGGTTGCCCAACTGGGAAGGAACGAGTTCGGGTTGACGAAAATTATCAACCTCGCTGTGCGATCCGTTGCTGCCATTATTGGATGTCGGAACATGATTGTCCTGTGAGGATTCATTCATTAGTCGTTTGCCTTATGTCCAACTCTTAAAATCAACAGGTTTGAGATCAGGGTTATCGTCAGATTTGCGTCCGAGCTTGGCTATGTCAACCCATGTACCGTGTACATTGACACGTACCAAATCCATTGTAAAGTCGGTGTTGGTATCTTCGGCATTTCGAAGCAAGGACGAACCCACGCCGTACATATCCACCGGAACAGAGTCTTGTTCAAAGCGTTCGATTTTGGGGATGCTAAAGCCACCACTGACCACAATTTTGACATTTCGGCAGTACGCTTTGGCGGCATCCACAAATTGCTGCGGCACATTCCACTTTTCCCACGCATGATTAAGCGCTTCACGAAGCAAACGTACTAAGACCGGATTTACACCTGTGGGGTCATCAGGTTGCAATGCGACATCGCGCATCGTCGCGCCAGTATCGAGCCGGACACCCAGCAATGTCCAACGTTTTTGATCTTCGGTATCGCCAGATTGTAATGCTGCGAGATAATGAGGCCAATAAGCATTGAGAGTTGCCAGTGCCGCGCCAATCGAATCATTGTTGAAGTCCACCAGCACCACGCGCGACACATTCGAAGGCACATAACGGGCAAAAGCCAACATTGCTTCAGCCGTATCGGCAAGAAAGCAGGCAATCAGTGCATGAGGAACAGTGCCACCTGAACGACCTCCCCACCATGCCGCTTGAGCATCGGTGCTGACGAACGGAACAACCTTCGAACCGGAGTCGGCATTGTAACGTTGGATGGCTAACCAGTATGCATAACCATCAACCGATTGAACTTCGGGCAAATCAAAACGGGCGGGAAAGAATAAGAGCGATTTACCCCGTGCAGCTTTAGCAACCTGATAAACATTGGTTGCTAAGCGGCTGGCGCGAGTCAATACGCCGAGAACAGGTGTCTCTAGAAGTGCAAAATCACGATAGCGCCCGCGAACTTTAATGACGGGTTGAACATCTTCGGTATCACCTGCGAAGTGGGTAAAGACTCCATCTTCTACCGCCTCAACTTGAAGCTGTGAGGTTGTCGAAGTGAATTGATCATCTTCGTAATAGCCTGTCGCATGGCGAATCATGGCAAGCGCGGCATCGACACCCGCGACTAAGGCAAAGGGTGAGCGACGATTGAAGATTTGCGCCTCGACCACAATATCGCCAACCGGCAACCCTTGTGGATCAACCGACAACTCACGAGGGGACTTGCCAGCGAAGGTGTAACCCGCAGCTTTTGCGCCGTCTAATACTTGAACAATATTCTCAAAATATTTATCGCTGTAGTACCCTCGCCGCAACCCATCAATATCGAGTTTGAACAAGGCTGATGGTAAACGTTGGTGGTCAAATATGGTCATCAATAACCCTTCCGGGGAATTATTTCTTCTTCCATTCTTATTCTACAACGGTCTGAAGGGGTGTGGTATACTCGGCGACTGCGTCTAATTTTCAATTTACTCAACGGGAATAATAAGCTCGAATGGATATTATCGTAACCGGGTCAATCGCTTATGACTATTTGATGCGTTTTCCGGGGCGCTTCAACGACTATTTCATTGATGGTCAAATGCACCAAGTGAGCCTGAGTTTTCTGGTCGAAGAAATGACCAAACATTGGGGCGGCATCGGCGCAAATATTGCCTACACATTGGGATTACTCGGTCATCGAGCCAAACTTATGGGTACGGTCGGGCGAGATTTCGGTGATTACCGCGAGTGGCTGGAACGGGTTGGTGTGGACACGTCCGGCGTGCGCGAAATCACTGATGTATTCACAGCATCATACTTTGCCAACACTGATCTTGAGAACAACACCATTTCTTCTTTTTACAGCGGCGCGATGGCTTTTTCTAAAGATTACAAGCTGGCTGAAGCTTACAACGTTACACCGGATATGGTAATTGTTTCGCCCAGTGATCCGCTTGCCATGCAGAATCTCACTAAAGAATGCCGTGAGCGTAATATTCCTTTCATTTATGATCCCAGCCAGCAAATCCCACGTCTGAGTGGCGAAGAGCTTCGGAATGATATGCAAGGCGCATATGCGATGGTCATAAACGCTTATGAAGCCGAGATCATTTGCAAGAAGACTGAACTCAGCTTTGAGGATTTGAAGAGCCGTATTGAGCTGCTGATCGTCACACAAGGTAAGAATGGCAGCCATATTTACCAAAAGGGTGTACTCACCGAAGTACCAGCTTTCTCCGCCAAGGAAATCAAAGACCCCACCGGAGCAGGCGACGCTTTCCGGGGCGGATTGCTGCGCGGGATGGCGGCAGGGTTTCCGGTGAAGTTGAGCGCGTTGATGGGATCATTGTGTGCAAGCTATGTTTTGGAGCACGTTGGTACCCAAAACCACTTCTTCACGATCCCAGAATTTATTGCACGTTTCCGCAGCGAACACGATGACGAAGGACTGTTAGATAGTTTGCTGCAAGCTGCAACGGTTACAAAATAGCGTAGCGTAAACGCCGGATTTCACCCGGCGACAGCCGAAAAAGTGTATGATACAATCCGCCCACTATGGGCTATTCAAAAGGTTTGAGGAGCAGAAATGACTGTTGAACACGACGTAAAGCAACTTGATTTAGCTACTGGCGGACGCTTCCGCATTGAGTGGGCGGAGCAAGAAATGCCCGTTCTCCGTGCTATCCGCGAACGTTTCGCGAAAGAAAAGCCACTGGCTGGTTTGCGCGTTTCGGCCTGTTTGCATGTGACCACTGAAACCGCTAACTTGATGCACACCCTGCAATTGGGTGGTGCAGAAATTGTTCTGTGCGCTTCCAATCCCCTTTCGACACAAGATGATGTCGCAGCTTCACTGGTTGCCAACTATGAAATCCCTGTGTACGCCATTAAGGGCGAAGACAACTCGACTTATTACGACCATATCAAGGCCGCGCTGGATTTTAAGCCCCATATTACCATGGACGACGGTGCTGATCTGGTGAGCGTCATCCACAAAACCCGTACCGAACTACTGACCGACATTGTGGGCGGCACGGAAGAAACGACTACAGGCGTTATTCGTCTGCGGGCGATGGCGAAGGACAACGCGCTGAAGTTCCCGATCATCGCCGTGAACGACAGCGATACCAAGCATTTGTTTGACAACCGTTACGGCACAGGCCAAAGCACACTCGACGGTATCATCCGCGCAACCAACATTCTGTTGGCAGGCCGTACTATCGTCGTGGCGGGTTACGGCTGGTGCAGCCGTGGTATCGCCAGCCGCGCTGACGGCATGGGCGCGAACGTTGTTGTCACTGAAATTGATCCACTGCGCGCACTTGAAGCCGTCATGGACGGCTACCGCGTGATGCCAATGATCGAAGCAGCGGCAGTCGGTGATATTTTCATCACCGCAACCGGCGACAAGAATGTTATTGACGAACAGCATTTTGCACGTATGAAGCACGGTGCAATGCTGGCGAATTCCGGTCACTTCAACGTTGAAATTAACATTCCAGCTCTGGAAAAACTCGGTGGCAAGCCGCGCATGGTTCGTCCATTTGTTGAAGAATACAAGGTCAAGGGCAAGTCGATTTATGTATTGGGCGAAGGCCGCCTGATTAACCTCGCCGCAGCCGAAGGCCATCCGGCAAGCGTGATGGATATGAGCTTTGCGAACCAAGCCTTGGGCGCAGAGTACATGGTTAAGAACGCGAAGAATATGCCTGCGGCTGTGTACACCATTCCAGCAGACATTGACAAGGAAATTGCACGGCTCAAGCTGGAAGCGTTGGGCGTGAAGATTGATATTTTGACCCCGGAACAGGCTGAATACCTGAGCCAATGGGAAGAAGGTACCTAAAAAGGTCGGCAGTCAACGGTTGACAGTCTATAATCTCAACTGGTTTGATTAAGCTTAATTCAGGCTGTAGGCAGCAAAAGCTGCTTATAGCCTACCCTTTTCTCTGGCGCGGAAATACGCGAAGGAGTACAACGATGAAGCAGATGATTCGATACAGCATCGCTTTGCTGGTAGTAATCGCAACTGTGATTATCACTAGTGCAAGCGTCATGGCACAATCTGGAAACGCTCTATTGCGTTTCGTGCATACAATCCCCGGTGCAAACGCAATTGATGTCTACACCGATGGTCAACTGACAATTAGTGGGTTGAGCTTCGGTAGTGCATCCACTTACGTCAACGTTCCTAGCGGCGACCATCAATTGAAGGTCACAGCAAGCGGTTCGACCAACGCCTTGTGGGAACAAACTGTTTCTGCGGCGGACGGCTCAGCAACCACATTGGTCGCTGCCACTGCCAGCGATCCAAACTTCCTTGTTTTCCCAGAAGACCTCTCGACACTGGCACTGGGCAAAGCACGGTTAACAGCTATCCACGCTATCAGCGGTGGTTCAGCAGCCGATTTGCTACTGGGTGATGGTCGTCCGGTAATCCCCGGCCTGCAATTCGGGCAACCTGCGGGGACACTTGATGTACCAGCGATGGCCTATGATTTTGCTGTCGCGGCGAGTGGACAACCAATCGATAAGGCGATCCTAAAAGCAGATGGTGTCGCACTGGACACTGGCACATCTTACATGCTGGTGTTCTACGGTACGACTGATAAGCCAGAGACACTGGTGCTGGCTAACGCCACTAAAGGCGATAGCAACAGTGGTTTCGTTCGCGTCGCACATGGCGTGAGTGGCGCACCCGCCGTTGATGTGTATATTAATGGCTCATTGGCGATTCCGTCACTGGCCTTTGGTGAATTTACGCAACACATCGCCATACCAGCCGGTTCCTATGATGTGAGCATCCGTGCTGCCGGGTCCGATGCAGACCTTGTGACAGCAACACTTCCAGTGACCGCTGGCGAAGCCGCTACAGCAGCCGCACTCGGTACACCGGACAAGATCAGCGTCAATGTGTTCAAGGACAATATCAGCGGGATTACGGCTGACAAAGCAATACTTTCAATTGCAAACGGTATTTCGGGTACAGACACTCTATCAGCAACACTTGAGGATGGCACGAGCCTCGCTACCGATTTGGCTTTTGGTTCAGCGGCAGATGCGGTCAGCATTGCACCTGCTAAGGTCAAGATCACCGTCAAAAGTGGTGACAACTCGGTAGATATTCCCGCCGAATCATTCTATGGCGGTGTGTACTATAACCTCCTTGCTGTCAGCGATGGCGGCACGGTCAAGGTATTGGGTGCGCCAACCAGCCTTGCTCAAGGTGTGGCAAGCGCTCCGGGTGCGGCATCAGCAATTGCGTCAGTACCCACCTTGCAAGCGACTCTTCCTCCTCCGCCTACACTCGCTCCTACTGTTGAAGCCGTTGTAGAAACTGCTGCAACAGTCGCACCTGTCGCGGCAACAAATGGGCCAACGGCGAGGGTTTTCAATCTGGATGCAAACGCCAACTTGCAACTGCGCCAGTACCCAAACAGCGATGCCCTCTCATTGAGTACTGTGCCACCGGGAACAGTTCTGATTGTCAACGGGCGTGAAGGCGCAATCGACTCTATTCCTTTCAGTGCAACACCCAAGCCTGCGGAGGATTACGAGTTTGTTGATCCTGCGTCCTTGTTGACGGATCCCAAAGAGGATTTGGTTCCACAAGAAACATGGCTGAACGTGACTTTCGCAACACCCGATGGTGGATCGATTACCGCTTGGGCAAACGCACTCTATCTAGATGTGCGTAACCCACGCGCTGAGAAGATCAAACTCTCCAGCCTGCCGCTAGTTTCCAGCAACTTGCCGGGAAGCGTCGATAACACGACTGCGGCAGCACCAGCCGTACCCGCCAATCGTGTGGCAGCCACCGTATTCAACCTTGATGTCGACATCAACCTGAATATCCGCCGTACACCGGACGCACAGGCCGAAGTGTTGGCACGCGTTCCAAATGGTACAGTCATGGAATTGCTAGGTCTTAAAGAAGATCAGCAGTGGGCGTTTGTCAGCTATTCACCGGCAACAGGCGGCACAGTCACGGGATGGGTGAATATCACCTACATCCAGTATTCCTATAATGGCAAGGCCATGAAGCTGGAAGAATTGGCAACCCGCAATCTGTTGGTCGTAACACCCGATGATGCGCGTGGAGAAGTGACAGAAGGAATTGGCCCTGCGGTCATCCCAACCGTCAATCCCACCAAGAACGCTTATGTGGCGAAGGTCGCGTTGGAAAGTGGTTCGAACCTGAACTTGCGCCGCGAACCGGATGCCAACTCTGAGGTGATTGCCCCCATTCCAGCGGGTACAGAGGTCATCGTGATCTCACGCACGGAAGACGGCAATTGGCTGAACGTGACCTACGAAGAGCAAGAGGGATGGATCGCTGCCAAAACTGATGTAGCGACATTCGTGAACATCTCCTACAACGGCAAGCCTGCCGTCATCACTGATATTCCAGTGACAGGTGAACTTGTTCAACCACCAGAATCACAACCGGGGAATGCTACTGCGACTGCAACACCCGAAACAGATTCTTTGAATCTGCCCTACATCGTCAACGACAATTTTGTCATGATGACTGGCTCACCGGGTGGCGAAAATCAAGGTTTGCCGGGTATCTCAAAGGGTCAAGCTGTGACGTTGATCTTTACCGATGGTCAGTTCAGCTACATCGAAATAGAAGATGGTACTCGCGGTTGGGTTCCTGCAGGAGCTGTAGTACCTAAGTAAGCTGATTTGAAGCTCTAAATAGAAAAGTCCTGCTGGGTGATAAACCCACAGGACTTTTTTGTTGTTTCCCACATTTCACAAGTGCGAGTAGAATCAAGTATATATTGATTGAACTAAAGGAGCGCATATGCGCCATGTATACCGCGTACTTTTGCTAATTTGTGCTTCGGTTATCCTCGGAGCATGTGGACAAGCCGAAGTTATACCAACAGCAGTTAGCATCCCGACCGAAGTTCCAACAGCTACAGCAGCACCGACCTTTACACCGGGAGCCGTCACGAATGAAACCTTGGCACATGAGCGGCCTGCGTTGGTGCGGGTTGTAAACGCGGCGGCTGATTCGCCTGCCATAAATGTGTTTGCAGGATTCTCAGCTATTGCTACTAATCTGGCTTATAAGCAGTTCACCGAACCCACTTCATTTGATGCAGGCAAATATACGGTCAAATTACAGGCAAGTGGGTCAGCTCCGAGTGACAAATCCTTGTTGGAAAGTGATGTTACTTTCTCAAGCGGCGAACCGATGATGCTATTAGTGACGGGAAGTGGCAGCCAGTTGGCAGTCACAGTGCTTGCCGATAAAAATGAGGCGCTCAAAGACAAAGAGAACATTATTCACGTCATCAACGGGCTTTCGGATGGCAGCGCGGTAGCGTTAAAAAATGGAAGCACGGATTTAGTAACCGGCATCAATGCAGCACAAACCGCACTCACTCCGATTTTGGCTGCTGGAAATGCTGATTTGACCTTTCAAATTGCAGACAAAACGCTGGATTACCCTGCAACTTTAAAGGGGCAAACCAATACAACCTTGATTGTTGTCGGCACGGCAGCCACCGCTTCCATCATTCAGTTCGAGAGCGCAGCACCCAAACGCATTAGTGTGCGGGCGATTAATGCCTCGGCAGATATTACAAAGGTGGATGTCTATCTTGATGACCAACTCCTCAATAGTCAGGTGGATTACGGACGACCAACCGACCGCCAAAATTTCGCTTCCGGTCAATATACAGCGCGTATTTACGCAACCGGAGCCGACCGCAACACAGTCGAACCATTAACCGGACAAGTGATTTCATTGGTGGATAGCGATAATTTCGCGGTTGTGCTGCTTGGCTCCGCTAGCAGCCTTAGTGTACTGGCTTTCCCGGAAGACCTGACACCCACAGGCAACGGTGCAACACGCATCACCTTCTTGAACACCTTGCCCAATTTCTCCGAGGTTGATGTGATAGCCACAGCCGCCTCGATGGCTGAAATACCAACATTATTCTATGGGCAAGCGCCATCGGTCATGAATGTGCCAGCAGGTCAATACTCGTTCATGATGACAGCACTCGATAACAAACAAAGTGGCCCAATCCCTCGTACAACCATTGAACGTGCCGAGAATGTGCAATTTGAAACGGGTTATAACTATCTCTATCTCGTAACTGGCAGAATAGATACGACACCCATCATTTTGAGTGATAAAGTGGAAATAACGGACGCATCGGGCGATCCCAGTACGCAGATCACAGGCCAACAAGCTGCGAGTATTCGCTTTATCAATGCCGTTGAGGGACAAACACTGGATTTCGCAATTAACGGAGTCTCCGCGCTGACCGGATTGAACTATGGAGAGGGAAGTGCCTTATATCCGGCGACAGATCAAAACGCCACAATAAGGGTCAACAGCACAGGGCAAACGGATTCACTTGGATCGCAAGATACAACATTTGAGGCAGGAAGCCGCTACACTGTTCTGGCTTATCGGGCAGAGCGTGGCGAGGTTGGGATACTAGTGGTGAATGACGACAACCTGATATTTGATGGCAGTTCACCGCATTTACGGCTCATCAATGTTAGTACAGACAATAATAGCAGTTTAGGGTTAGCCTTCTCGCAGTCCAATGACAATCCTAATCCGACAGTTGAACCTGCCATCACCGCCGAAGCAACAGTCGATGGCAATCTGCCAGATGTGGTGTACACATTACCGTATGGTGTACAAAAGTTGGTTAGCAACATCGGGGCGAGCAGCGCATCAAGCGTAATCTTGATGCCCGTCAGCACTGTCGATCTGAATGTGATCGAGTCGATTGCCAACAGGCTAGCAGTCACGATACCAAAGGTCGATCTGGAGGGCGATATGCATGTCGATGTCATTGCTTATCAACAGGCTAACTCGGATACGATAACTGCATTTATGGTCATTTATCCTCAGCCTCAAGCCTAGCCAATGGGTTTCCATCGGCTATAATGTTATGGATACGAGCGCAACCATAAACGAGGCTGTAACGTGCGGATTTTAATTACAGGTGTCGGAGGATTCGTCGGACGACACCTGTTCAACACGCTTTGTGAACAATACCCTGATGCTATTATTCACGGTACAGCTATCGACCAACCGCCACAAATGGGGAATGACCGCTTACAGTATCATCTCATCGACCTCAAAAATTACACCGCAATCTATGATCTCATCGCACAGGTCGAACCGGATCAGATTTATCATCTGGCAGCTCAATCATCACCCCGCAAATCATTTCTGATTCCGTGGGAAACGCTAGAAAACAACATTAAAAGTCAGCTAAATATTATTCAGGCGTGTATTGCCTTGAAGTTGCAACCGCGAACGCTGGTTATCAGTTCGGCAGAAATTTATGGGCCGGTGCGCCCCGATCAACTGCCGATCAATGAAGATGCTCCGCTGCGCCCCACCAATCCCTACGGGGTAAGCAAAGTGGCGCAAGATATGCTTGGGCTGCAATATCACCTCAGTCACAAACTGCCGATTTTACGGGCGCGACCTTTTAACCACTTCGGCCCGGGGCAAAGTGAAGGATTCGTGGCGACCGATTTTGCCGTGCAAGTGGCGCGAATCGAAGCGGGGTTACAAGAAAGTGTTATCGAGGTCGGTAATCTGGCGGCGGAGCGCGACTTCACCGATGTGCGCGATGTTGTTAGCGCTTATACACAGATTATGGAAATGGGGAGACCGGGTGATGTTTATAACATCGCATCAGGGAAGCCTTACAGCATTCAGTATTTACTTGATGTGCTTCTCAAGTATAGTACGGTCACGATTCAGGTACGGGTTTCCCCAGCGCGAATGCTACCGATTGATGTCCCAGTTGTGCGTGGCGATACATCACGCTTACACCAACTCAGCGGATGGCAGCCCAGCATTCCCTTTGAAACAACCTTGCTGGATGTACTCAATGATTGGCGAGGCCGGGTTCGCCAATCCACAGAACATTAGTTATTGGAAAGGGTCAACTGAAATATGAGCGAAAACCAGATTGACACCTTATATGCAGTACCCAAATTCGGAGAATAAATGACCATGAAAAAACGCGCCCTTATTACAGGCATTACCGGGCAGGACGGTTCATATTTAGCCGAGTGCTTGCTCAAAAAAGATTACGAGGTATTCGGCCTCGTGCGGCGCAGCAGTACCGTCAACTATGAGCGCATTCACCACATCCAAGATCAGATTACGCTGGTTTCCGGTGACATTCTCGACCAAACGAGTATGACCCGCGCCTTAGGCGAAATACGACCACAAGAAGTTTACAATTTAGCAGCGCAGAGTTTTGTGCAAACCTCGTGGACACAACCCGTTTTCACCAGTGATGTGACTGCGTTGGGCGTAACGCGGATATTAGATGCCATTCGTCAAATTGACCCTGCAATCCGTTTTTATCAAGCATCCAGCAGCGAGATGTTTGGTAAAGTTCAGGAAGTACCACAGAAGGAAACCACGCCCTTTTACCCACGCAGCCCCTATGGCGTAGCGAAGGTTTATGGGCATTGGATAACGGTCAATTACCGCGAGAGTTATCAGATGCACGCCACCAGCGGCATCTTGTTCAATCACGAGTCGCCCCGACGCGGACTTGAATTTGCACCTCGCAAAGTCAGTTATAACGTTGCCAAGATCAAGCTCGGCTTAGCGAAAGAACTGCGGATGGGAAATCTCGATGCGCAGCGCGACTGGGGCTTCGCAGGTGATTACGTACAAGCCATGTGGTTGATGTTGCAGCAAGATAACCCCGATGATTTTGTTGTCGCGACCGGTCAGACCCATTCGGTTGAAAAGTTATTGACGATTGCTTTCAACGCGGTCGATCTGGACTGGAAGCAATATGTGGTGCAGGACGAGCGTTTCATGCGACCTGCCGAGGTCGATTTGTTAGTCGGTGATCCCAGCAAGGCAAGGAAAGTACTCGGTTGGGAGCCACAGGTTAGCTTTGAGAAACTGGTTCAGATGATGGTCGAGAGTGACCTACATCTGCTGAAAGCCGAACGCAAACTGTGATGCTGGTTGATACGCACTGCCATATTAACTTTGATAGTTACGATGAAGATCGGGCGGACATTCTCGCACGAGCAGCCGATGTTGGCGTAACGACCATTATTATTCCGTCGGTTGATATGGCGACCAGCCACGCTATTTTAAAACTCACCGAAGAACATGCCGGAATTTATGGTGCGGTTGGTATTCATCCGAATAGCACCGCCGATTTCAACGACGACATAATTACCGAAATCGAGTCGATGGCGCAGACTGCAAAAGTGGTGGCGATTGGCGAAATCGGGCTGGATTATCACTGGCGAGAAAGTCCCAAAGAAACCCAGTTTAAAGCCTTTGAAGCGCAGTTGGCGTTGGCAAAAAAGCTCGAACTGCCTGTTATAATCCACAACCGTGAAGCCAGCGATGATGTGATGAGCATTCTTGAGCAGTGGGTGAAAGATTTACCTCCTAAGATCAAGGAACGACCGGGTGTGATGCATTCATTCTCTGCACCCGAAGCGATTGCAGAACGGGCGTTGGCAGCCGGATTTTATCTAGGCTTCACCGGGCCAATTACTTATAAGAATGCTGACCAACTGCGGCACATCGCGGCAAAAATTCCACTTGACCGGATGTTGGTGGAAACTGATGGGCCATTCTTGACACCTGTTCCCTATCGTGGCAAGCGCAACGAACCCTCTTATATTCCCCTGATTGTTGAACGCCTTGCCAAACTCAAATTGATGAGTGCGGAAGATTTTGGCGCGGCAACCACCGAAAACGCCTACCGATTATTCGAGATGAGTCGATAACGTTTTATGTATCAAACTGCGAAATCGGCACAAAAATTGCAGTTTGTGCCGATTTCCCGCTGAATTGCGTGGCGGGAAGCCTGAGAGAAGCCACTGAATTGACATTTTAGGTCGGCGGGAAACTCGCTACAAACCCCGAATTAGCACATTTGCGGCGGGTTGCTCGGCTGATGCCACCGCCATGCAATTTATGTGCGCCGCTGCTGTCATTGCTTCATTTTAAGTGGGCGAAAAAGGGTGATGGATGAGAGAGGGCGCACTCCAAACAGTTCGATCTCTAGATCAAATATAGCACAAAAGTTCTTAACCCGTCAATGAGAAACGGTTCGAGTTTTCAAACTTTAGAGGAAATAATCAACGGACGCAGCCATGAGACAATCTGTTATCGCAGTGTAATCGACAGGTAGAACCCCTGTAAACTCTGCTATAATTCGCTGGCTTCGGTTCAAAAGGTGGATGCGTTGACCGATTTATCAATTATCATCGTCAGTTGGAATGTGGCGGAGCTGCTGAAGGCTTGTTTGGAGAGCATCTATTCGTCACCTCTCAACCCTTACACGTTAGAAACAATTGTTGTGGACTCAGCAAGCAGCGATAACAGTGTACAGATGGTGCAAAGTCGCTATCCACAAGTGAAGCTGATGCCACAAACTGAAAACCTTGGCTTTTCAAAATGCAACAATATTGGACTCAAAGCGGCAAGCGGACGTTATCTGTTCTTGCTCAATCCCGACACCGAAATAGTAGCTGATGCCCTCACGCAGATGATCGCTTATATGGATGCAAACCCAGCAGTCGGCATTCTCGGCCCGCATACCCTGAACAGTGACGGCACGACACAATCCACACGCAGACGATTTCCAACACTGGCACTGGGGTTTATCGAAAGCACTTGGTTGCAACAATTCGCGCCCAAAAGCCTGTTGGATCACTATTATGTGACTGATATAACTGATGATGCAGTCGCCGAAGTCGATTGGGTACAAGGCTCGGCATTGCTTGCCCGACGAGAAGTGTATGCCCAAATCGGCGGCTTGGACGAAGGGTACGTGATGTACTCCGAGGAAATGGATTGGTGTAAACGGGCTAAGACGGCAGGTTGGCACGTGGTGTACTTCGGCAAAGCAGATATCGTGCATCACGGCGGCAAAAGCAGTGAACAAGCGACCGCCCGTAAACACATCCATTTTCAAGAGAGCAAACTGCGTTACTTCCGTAAATTTCATGGTTGGCTGCCCGCCCAAGCCCTACGTCTATTTCTATTGACGAGTTACCTGTGGCAAATTGGTTTAGAAAGTATCAAAAGCGCGTTAGGCCATAAACGGTCGCTGAGACAGGAACGCATTCAGGCTTATTGGCAAGTGGTACGGTCAGGGTTACAGGTGAATTGATGAGGGTTGGGATTGTTACGGGAGAATATCCACCTATGCAGGGCGGCATCGGAGCCTACACGAATATTCTTGCCCATGAGATGCAGCGCCAAGGTGCGAACATTTCAATTTTTACTGACCGACGAGCATCCAACGTCGATCCGAACATTCTGATCATGAATTGGATGAAATCATGGGGCATAAACAGCCTATCATTGATTAACCAATGGGCAACTGAATTCAAAGCTGACATCATCAATATTCAATTCCAAACAGCGGCTTATGATATGTCGCCGTGGATTCATTTCTTGCCACGTTTCACCACAATACCCGTCGTCACCACCTTTCATGATTTACGACATCCGTATTTATTTCCAAAAGCGGGTGGGCTGCGGGATAAAATCGTGATGGATCTGGCACAAAAATCAGCGGGTGTGATTGTCACTAACCACGAGGATTATGAGCGATTAACGCAGATCGAACATAAAAAGCTGATTCCCATCGGCAGTAATATTCGCCAGCCATTACCCGATGACTTCGAAGTTGAAAAATGGCGTGCTGAGGTAGGGGCAAACCCTAATGAATTTATGATTGCCTATTTCGGCTTGTTTAACCAGACCAAAGGATTAGAAACATTACTCGACAGCCTTGCGGATTTGCGTCGCAATCGAGTCCCTGTGCGATTGGTGCTGGTAGGCGGCGGATTAGGCAGCGGTGATCCGACGAACGAAGTTTATTTCGAGACATTAAAAGCGCAAGTTCAGCGGCTGGGACTGGTGGCCTTCATCCACGCGACCGGTTATTTGGAGAAAGAATCCGACGTGGGGGCGCATCTCGCAGCAAGCGATGTAGTTGCCCTGCCCTTCACTGATGGCGCATCTTATCGGCGCGGTAGTTTGATGGCAGCCATTCAATACGGATGTGCGATTATCAGCACAACACCCACTGTTGAAATCCCAAGTTTTAAGAACAACGAGAATATGCTGCTTATTCCACCTAATGATAAAAATGCGCTGACCGCCGCGCTTGATGAGGTTCGTCAATCGCCTGATTTGCGACTGCGGTTACAACTTGGGGCATCCGAACTTAGCAAACAATTCGATTGGACGAAGATCACGAAGGAAACACTGGGTTTCTTCGAACAGGTACGAAAGCGCTGATATGAGTCGCAATCACAAGCGCTGGTTATCTGCTATTTTGGTCGGTTATGTGCTGCTGGCAACTCTTTACAGCATCGTTACGCCACTGTTCGAAGCCTCTGACGAGTTGTGGCATTATCCGATGGTCAAGTACATGGCTGATCACGGTTTGCAACTACCCCCGCAAGACCCGGCAAATCCGGCAGCTTGGCGGCAAGAAGGCAGCCAACCACCGCTTTATTATATGATGGCGGCAGTTTTGACGGGCTGGATTGACACCTCGGATATGGATCAAGTGCGCCGTATAAATCCTCATGCCAATATTGGCGAGGTGCGGCCTGATGGCAACGCCAACATGATGGTTCATCGAACGGCAGCCGAAGCGTTTCCGTGGCATGGAACAGCGTTGGCAGTTCATATCGCTCGATTTTTGTCGATTGCGCTGGGACTTGGAACAGTTGTTGTTACCTACGTTATCGCGAGAGAAATATTTCCAGAACAGCCAACGATTGCATTGGGCGCAGCAGCTCTAACCGCTTTCATCCCGATGTTTCTGTTTATCAGCGGCTCGGTCAACAACGATAATCTGTCCAATTTATTGGGCAATCTCCTGACGCTGTTGGTCGTGCGCTTATTGAAAACGCGCGAACTTCCCCATTGGCGCAATTACATATGGCTGGGTATTTGTGCTGGCGCAGGATTACTCGCCAAACTCAACCTCGGTTTTTTCATTCTCATTATCGCGTTAGGATTACTGTTACTCAGTATTCGACTGCGAAATTGGCGACCGATTGTGATTGGTGGGCTGATTTCAGGCATGTTAACTATCGTGATCGCGGGTTGGTGGTACTGGCACAATTGGCAGCTTTATGCTGACCCAACCGGACTGGCGATGTTCTTACAGATGGTCGGGCGTAGAGCAATACCCGCAAATGCCGCGCAATTGTGGAGCGAGCGCAACAGTTTTACACAAGCCTATTGGGGATTTTTCGGCGGTGTCAATGTGCCGCTGCCGGATTTTATATACTTAGCATTCAACATCATCGGCGGATTGGGGTTGCTTGGCGCGGTGGGATTTGTCATCTACACCTTAGCGCGGAAAAAATGGTCATTCGACCGATGGCTGCCTGCAAGTGTTACGCTTTTGTGGCCTGTTGTGATGTTCGTTTCGTATCTGCGTTGGACAGCCGAAACGCCTGCATCTCAAGGGCGATTGGTGTTTGTGGCGCTATCGTCCATTTCGCTGTGGATGATTGTCGGATTGACATGGTGGCAACCTAAGCGCATCCAAAACACCATTATAAGTGTGCTTGTGGCAGTCTTTGGGGTTGTGAGTCTGCTCACGCCATTTATGATTATCGCACCGATTTATGCCCTGCCTGCTCAGGAAAATGTAAGTCCAAATACACAAGTGACTTTCAAAAGTGGCAGTGGCGAGATTGGACTTGCATCAGCAGAAGTGCAAACTAAGAACGCCAAGCCCGAAGAATATGTTTTCATTCAGACGACATGGCTCATTCAAGAGCCTCTCAGTGCCGATTGGAGTTTATTCGCGCATTTGGTTACGCCTGACGGGGTGATAATTGGTCAGCGTGATGTGTATCCCGGCGAAGGGAAGCTCGCCACATCCGATTTAAAAACCGGACGTGCATGGAGCAATCCGATTGCGATTTCGATACCTAACACGGCTTATGCACCGATGGTTTTGGATGTCGAGATTGGCTGGTATGATCTGAAAACGGGCGAACGCATGAAGTTGGACGATGGCAGCGAAACGGTCAAAGTTGGCACGGTGCAGCTTGAGCCGCGACCGGAAAGCGATAATCTGAATGTGCCGAATCCGATACGGGTGAATTTTGATAACCAGATTGAGTTGGTAGGCTATTCGCTCAGCGATTTGAGTCCGAACGCAGGTGACAGCATTGATTTGACGTTGTACTGGCGTGGGCTGCGAAAGCTCGACAAAGACTACAAGGTATTCGCGAATATCATCGAGCCTCCGCAAACCAAATATGCCGCTTCGGACGGAATGCCTGCTAACTGGCAAGCGCCGACAACCACATGGGAAACAGGTACAATCATTAAAGATGTGCATACCTTGAAGGTCGATCCGAACGCGCCACCGGGCATCTATGAAACCGAAATCGGGATTTATTCACAGGCCGAGGATGGCACAATCCAACGGTTGCGAATTGTGACCGCCGATGGTGGGATGGCGAATGACTATATGAGTTTAACGCGGGTACGGATTATGCCAATGTCGGCAGGAAATAAGTAATGCGTTTGCGACGATGGGCAAGACCAGATGCAGTAGTGGTTATTGTGTTGGTGGCGATTTGGCTGCTGTTTTTTTGGCGGCTGTTCACACCTATTGAAGCAGACCAAGCATCGGTCAAACAAGGTGATTTCTCCGGTCAATTTGTGGCGTTTGGGGCGTATCAATACCAACGTTTTGCAGCCGGTGAAGTGCCACTTTGGGATCCGTACAACAACGGTGGCTTGCCGTTTATCGGTGACACGCAAGCCGCGGTATTTTATCCACCGCGATTGGTGACGATTGGTTTGAGCAAGCTGGCGGGTGGTTGGACGTACCACGCACTTGAACTCGAAATGACGATGCATGTGCTGGTCGGTTCCCTATTTATGTACCTGCTCGTTCGACGCATGACGCTCGGACAAGTGGGAAGTGTTTTCGGAGCATTCATCGCAGCGGTCATATTCAGTTACGGCGGTTTTATGCAGTCATATCCGCCGCTGCAACTGGCAGTATTGGAGGCGGCAATTTGGCTGCCGCTGGCAGTACTGGGTATCCATGAAGCCACCCGTACCGAGAAGATGCGTTGGGCGTGGTTACTGCTCACCGGATTGGCATTTGGACTCTCATGGATGGCGGGACATCCGCAGACCAGTTGGTTTTCAACTTATTTGCTAACAGCTTATTTAGTTTATCGAGCCTACCGAAAAGGTTATCATTGGCGCGTGATTTTCGGCGGTGTGTTAGCCTTCGGGATATTAGGTGGGACGTTGGCAGCAGTGCAACTGCTCCCCGGCCTCGAATATTTATCACATACGGCACGAACGGGTTTGACGTTTGATGCCAAAAGCAACGGTTTCCCCATACAGGATATTGTTCAATTTGTATTCACCAATGTTGTCAGCCAATGGTCACCGCTTTATGTCGGAGTAGTGGGATTGGTTTTGGCAGGTATTGCTTTATGGCGACGATTACCTGAAAGTATTTTCTGGGGAGTTGTTGCGTTGATCGCATTGGGTTTGAGCTTCGGCAAGAACAGTCCGATTTATGCTTTCTTTTACAATGTGCTGCCCGGTTTACGCTTCTTTAGAGGTCAAGAACGGGGCGCGTTTCTGATCACCTTTAGCCTAGCAACCTTAGCAGGCATGGGTGCTGCACACCTCATCAGTTGGGAGAAGTTGCAAGACTTCAAAGCCACACGCCGCATTCAACAAGTTCTAATCGGACTAGTCATTTTGTGTGGCATCGTGCTGGCATTCGTGATGGTCGGCTGGGTGGGCAATCATGATGCTTACGGGCAATATATTCAGCCAATAGCGTTGAGTTTGTTATTAGCGGCGATGACGTTGGCGCTGATTGTATGGCTTCTTGCTGCTCCACAAAGTCGAGTTCGACAATCGCTGTTGGCTGCATTATTGATATTCGATCTGTTCACATTGAGCATGGACAACCACTTCAATTACGACCCCATTCCGCCACAAAAGCAGTTGGAGTTTAATCCACCGCAAATGGTCGCAATCGCTTTAGCCGATACAGATGTTCCTTTCCGAGTGGATGGTTACCGCGTACTCAACGATAATTACGGCGGTTTATATGATGTAGCTGATATGCGCGGCATTAGCCCGTTATTTTTGGACGGCTCGAACAGCATCATTAACACCACCCTTATCAATCCGACGGCATGGGAACTGTTCGGAGTTCGCTATGTGTATACCGATTGGGAACAGATGCCCGTTCCCAGTACGATTATCGCCAACGGGGAAGATCGCTACGGCAAAGTGAACATGCACAAGCTCACTGATTCGCGACCGTTTGCGAACCTCATCTACAACACGCGGATCGTAGCGAACGACGCGCAAGCACTGGCAGCATTGAGTGATACAAATCTTCAATTGCGGCGAACGGTCGTCTTGGAACAAACGCCTTCAATAACCGTCAGTGGCGACAAACCCTCGGATGCAACCGCAAGTGTCACCGTTTTCAAGCCTGAATCATTCACAATAAGCGTGAACACCTCGACCAATGCTGTGTTATCGGTCGCTCATCCCGATTATCCGGGTTGGATTGCCACACTAGATGGCACAACCACGCCGATATTACGAGCTTATGGGGCGCTGGCAGCAGTTGTCATGCCAGCGGGCGAGCATACAGTCGTGTTTAAATATGATCCACTGAGCTATAAACTTGGGGCAATCATCAGCTTATTAGCGTGGGGAACGGTCGTGATTCTGGGCGGAATCAGTCTTTATCATAGGAAAAGCCATGCATAATATCAACCCGTCGCGAAACGGAATCAGGAGTTTAAATCGCTACAGTTACGGCGCACTTATTGGCGCAGCAATTGGACTAACAGGGGGTCTTCTGGCGCTGCTGTTGGTGGTCGGTGGCCCAATAGTCGCCTTCGGTGCGCTGTTCGGCGTGCTGGCTGGTCTATACGTCCTGTCTAATATTTCTGCCGCTTTGTACGGTGTCATACTCGTAAGCGCCCTGCTGCCATTTGGAACATTGCCATTCAAGATTGGCGTAACCCCCACCTTTTTAGATATGGCACTCGGTGCGTTCGTGCTAGTCTATGCCATGCAGTGGATGACAGGACGGCGGCAGGGTTTTCGCCTAACCCCTGTTCATGCCTTCGTCGCCTTGTACAGCATGTGGCTGCTGCTGGCGTTCGCATTAGGGCTGCGCTATGCCCCACCCACATCAACAATACTGCGGCAGTTCGTGGAAACATTACTCAGCATCGCGATGGTGTTCATTTTGGGGGATTTGATACGCGAGCCACAGACCTTAAAACGGCTGATGATTGCGATCATGTTCGCCATAGGTGTCCAAGCGGTTGTCGCTATTATCCTTTATGTCCTGCCTGATCAAACAGCGGAAGAAATTCTTGTCCGTTTGGCACGCTTTGGCTATCCAGACGGCGGAGTTATTCGCTTCATCGAAGATAATCCGACCGGGATTGAACGCGCAATCGGGACGTGGGTTGACCCCAACGCACTCGGGGGTATCCTTGCCATCACGGCAGCGATGATTGCACCGCAGGTGTTCGCACGTAAACCGATACTGCCCTATCGCTGGCTGACTGTTGGATTATTAGGCGTGATCTTATTAGCGCTCCTATTGACGTTTTCGCGGGCTTCAATGCTGGCAATTGGACTCAGCTTATTTATCATTGGCCTGTTTCCGGGTTACCGCAAATATCTGGTGATGTTAGTTTTGGCGGTGGTGATCGTTCTGGCCTTGCCGCAAACCCGTTCCTACATCGAACTCTTCACACAAGCCTTTACTGGCTCTGACCGTTCGACACAAATGCGGTTGGGCGAATACGGCGATTCGCTGGAACTTATCAGCCGCAATCCGGTTGTCGGTGTAGGCTTCACAGGTACGCCCGATATTGACCTTTACACGAATGTCGCCAGTATGTACCTGATTATGGCGAATCAGATTGGTCTAGTCGGTGTCGGCATTTATGCGCTGATGATTCTCGCGATATTGATTTATGGGTGGCGGGCAAGGCAAGCAATATCCAATAATCCGATGCTCGAGTCGATCCATCTGGGCTACCATGCCGCGCTGATTGCCGCACTGATTAATGCAACGGCGGATCTCTATTTTTTCAGGCTGGACTTTCAGACCTCCATTTTTTGTTTCTGGATGGTTATCACGCTAGCACTTGCCAGTTCAAGACTGGCATTAGAAGCTCGTGAATCGACCGTTGCTAAAACCAACTGAATCTATTACTATTCTCCACTGAAACACCCAATATTTTATTGGGAATACTTTCCGCTTCATTTAGCGCGCTCGTGCGAGATGAGGCAATCCCGGGGAAAGGAGATTATTGAATTCCCTATGAGACATACATACGAGCTAACATTTATCGTCCGCATTGACCCCAACGAAGAGGTCATTAACAATTCGATTACGCAGGTTCAAGGGTGGGTCGAAACCAACGAACTCGGTCAAGTGACCAAGATTGACCGTTGGGGACGGCGCAAGCTGGCCTACGAAATCGACAAACAGCGTGATGGCTTCTACGTTTGCATGAACGCTGATATTGATCCTCAGAATTTGCCAGAGTTGGAACGTAATTTAAAGTTGTCTACAACTGTTTTACGTTACCTGCTCATTCGTCCTGAACGTTAGGACACGGTCAATTCGCGGGTGAAATCAGGGGTTTTGAGGAGCGCTTGAGCTATGGGACGTGGGCTGAACAAGGTGATGATTATCGGTTATCTGGGACGTGACCCCGAAATGCGCTACACGCCCAGTGGTCGCCCGGTAACCAGTTTTAGCGTGGCGACCAGCCGTACTTGGACATCAGCCGAAGGAGAACGCCGCGAAGAAACCGAATGGTTTAATGTCGTGGCATGGGGAACACTAGCCGAAATTTGCAAATCGCACCTCAGCAAAAATCAACAGGTTTATATCGAGGGGCGCTTGCAAACACGGGGCTGGGAAGACGAATCAGGCAAAAAACATTTCCGTACTGAACTCGTCGCCAATGAAATGATCTTGCTGGGTGATCGCCGCCGTGAACAACAGCAGCACGATGAAGGTGATGTTGATTTCATCAGTGAAGATCAAGACAACGGTGACTATGCATTTTAAAGCCATTAGGAGAAAACAATGAGCGACATGGATTATCGTGATCGCGGTGACCGCGACCGTGATCGCGATTCAGATGATAGTTTTGAGAGTGATGATCGTGAAAGAGGCGGCTTTCGCCGTCAGCGTCCGGGACGTGGTCGTCATGTCCAATACTGCCCGGAAGGCAAATGCTTCGATTACAAGAATGTGGATGCATTAAAGCGTTTTATTGGTGAAACGGGTAAGATTCGTCCACGCCGCCAGACGGGTAACTGCGCCCGCTGTCAACGTGAACTGGCTCGTGAAATTAAACGTGCGCGTCATCTAGCACTGCTGCCCTTTATCGCTGGTGGGGATTAACTTTACCCGCGCTATGCTACAGCAGTTGATAGCCTAATCAATTACGGGGCATGGGCTAAATTCGGCTATGCCCCTTTCATTGTTTCGAAGCAGGAGTGCAATTAGTTATGTCCAAGAGAAGCCAAACAACCGCGCTTCCGAAGGAAACTCCGAAACCCGCACCTGTAACTGAAGGTAGCGAGTCCGGCGGGAAGCAAGTCTCACCCAAACTGCGGCAGGAATATCGTTCACGCGCCGAGCGTGAGCATGAAATCCAACGTTGGGTGATTATTGGCACAATCACAGCAATCGTAGTGGTCGTCCTACTGCTTGCTGTAACGATTGTGTACGATCAAATTATTAAACCGAACCAAGTGGTCGCCACGGTAGACAGTCAAAACATTACGGTCAGCCAATTCCAGAAGCGTGTCCGCTTAGAGCGCTATCTGCGTAATCAACAGTTGACCCAACTGGTTCAGACCTATACCAGTTTCGGATACACCGAGCAGCAAATCGTCCAGCAGTTGCAGCAACAAGAGCCTTATGCGACTTGGATTAAAGAACTGCAAGTTTCTGACCAAATGGGTCTTTCAATGATTGACACGATGGTTGAAGAGCAACTTATCCGTAACGCCGCCAAAGAAAAAGGCATTACCGTTACACAGGATGAGGTTAATAAGCAGATCAACCAATACTTTGGTTACACACCACCGCCGATTGCTGGTGTGGAGGTGACTGCGGAAGCAACAGCGACCGTTACGCCAATACCAACCATTACACCGACTCCTTTTGTCTCGCCAACGCCGTCCCCTATGCCGACGACCACACCGACTCCAGAAGTAACGGCAACGATTACGAGTACCCCATTGGCGACGCTGCCCCCAACAGCGACGTTGACTGGCGACGCGCAGGCAAAAGAATTCAATGATAACCGCGACACCTTTTTCCGTGATTTACGCAAGCAAACCGGAATGAGCGACGCGGACATCAACAATTATTTTGAATTCCAAGCGCTGCGCACGAAGCTGCAAGATGCGGTAGCAACCGACATCACGACCACAGGCCAATTCGTTGATTCGCGACATATTTTGGTGGCAACTGAAGAAGAAGCCACGGATATTGTCAATGCGCTTAATGCGGCTGAATCCTTCGCAGATCTGGCGAAAGCCGTTTCCACGGATACAGGTTCTGGCGCAAATGGTGGTGAACTCGGTTGGTCTCCTGTTACCAACTACGTTAAAGAATTCCAAGACGCGGTTAAGACAGCCGAAATCGGTGCTATCGCAGGGCCGATCAAGACTCAATTTGGCTACCATATTATTCAGGTACGGGCGCGTGAAGACCGTGAACTGAGTAAAGATCAAATTGATAGCGCTAAATCTGGCGCATTCAGTAATTGGCTGAAAGATTACAAAGAATCGAAGAAATCGGTAACGACAACCAATTCGATTTGGGCGAACTACGTTCCGAGTGATCCACAAACGATTTTCGGTTAGAAAATCCAAACGAAACACAGAGGCTAATGGGATGGGACAACATCCCATTAGTACTTCTGTAGAATCGGCGCTCTAAGGGAGCGAGGTTCTTCCCCTACGATTAGACAGCGCTCATACACTTCTAGACAATTCTCATTGTGACCACTAACCCACTCCGCTATAATGCCCATTATGAACGAGCAAGATATCGCACGACTTGAATCACAACTTGAGCGCCTTGTGGAAAGTACGTTTGCCCATTTGTTTGGTAAGCGTGTGCGGGCGCAGGATATTGCTTTGCAATTGGCACGAGCGATGGAAGATACGGCGTTAAGTGATCCACGCCTCGATGCGCGACCCGTTGCACCCGATCATTACACGATCATGATGCCCTCCGAAATGCGCCAACAACTCCTTCAAAATCAACCTTCATTGACCCAATTACTTAGCGAACATCTGGTTGAACTGGCGATGAACGCCGGATACCGACTGAATATGCATCCGGTTGTTGAAATTTTGGCAAATGATGAACTTAAAATGGGCGCGGTCACGGTCATTGCCAACCACGGCAAAAAGAAAAACAGCACAACCGCAGTCATGCAGCGTGTGGACTTCAACAATGGTCCGGATGCACCGCGCAATCCTCAACTTTTGATTCAAGGTAAACCCACAATCCAATTGACATTTGATGTCATCAATATCGGGCGCAGTCGCGACAACCAGATTGTCATAGATGATCGCTCCGTTTCACGCTACCATTTACAATTGCGCTTACGCTTTGGTCGCTACAACCTCTTTGATACACAAAGTCAAAGCGGGACATTTGTCAATAACGTCAGAATCAAAGAACATATTTTACAGGCGGGTGATGTCATCCAAATTGGAAGCACCATGCTTGTATATATGGAAGATCACGCGACGAATGATGGGCAAACCCAGTCGAATGATCCTGTAGTCGCAGACTAACTAACAAGAGCGAAACGCTGTGTCAAACGAAGTCATCCTGCTCCTACTGCGTGTCATTTCTGGTTTGCTCTTGCTTTTATTTCTTGCGGTGATTTTCCGCATCTTATGGCGTGAGCAGCGACAGGCAACCGCCGACATTGAGATGAAACGGCGCAGTTATGGTTATCTGGTGGTACTCAGGGAGATTGATGGGCATTATCATCTAACAGGCGAAAAATATGCGCTGAGGCCGATTACGAGTTTGGGGCGATCTCCAACTAATACAATCCCTATTACAGATACTTTTGCCAGTAGTGAACATGCCTTAGTGACGCTGCGACAAGGACAATGGTGGTTAGAAGACCGAAACAGCCGTAACGGAACCCTCCTGAACAACATGCCCGTTAAGCAAGCGGTCGTGATCGCAGAAGGCGATATTATTAGCATCGGACAGATCAGACTGCGGATGGAACTCGAATCGTAGGCAATTTTAGATAATCTTTTTGGGATAATGATATGGCAGAACAGGTACAGATTGCAGTTATTGGCGGTTCAGGTTTGTATAACATGCCAGAACTCACCAACGTTGAGAAGCATCACATCCCTACCCCATTTGGTGATCCCAGTGGCGAGATCATTATCGGGACACTGCGTGGCAAACGGGTGGCCTTTTTGCCACGACACGGCGTAGGTCACATCTACAGTCCGACGACCGTACCCTATAAAGCGAATATATACGCCCTCAAGAGTTTTGGTGTTCGGTTTATTATCGGCGTGAATGCCTGCGGATCACTTAAAGAAGAATATGCACCGGGTAACATCGTCATCCCTGACCAGCTATTTGACTATACGAATAGCCGTGACCGATCATTCTTTGGTACAGGCATGGTCGCTCATGTGGGTGTCGCCGAGCCTTATTGTCCCGAACTGTGTGAGGTTGTTTATCAAGCGGTTCAAAATGTCGGTGGCATCTCGCATAAAGGCGGCACATTTCTAATCGAGGAAGGCCCACGTTTCGCGACCCGCGCTGAAAGCCTGATCTTCAAAGCATGGGGATGCAGCTTAATCGGCATGACGAGTTGCCCCGAAGCCTTTTTAGCGCGTGAGGCTGAAATCGCTTACTCAACTATGGCGCATGTTACCGATTATGATTCGTGGCACACCAGCGAAGAACCTGTCACGGTCGAGATGGTGATGTCAACTTTTCACAACAACATCGAAATCGCTCAAAAAGCGGTTGCGGAGGCAGTCGAACTGCTTGATGAAACGGCAGTCTATACTTGCCACTCAGCCTTAGCCAATGCCATCATGACCGACCGGGGCAAAATTCCACCAGAAATGATTGAAACGCTGAAACCCATTGTCGGTCGATATTTCCCTTCATAAGCAGCAATATGACATTTATTGCAGATATTTTCACGGTCAAACACGAGGGTAAACCCAGCACACGACATATCGAAAGCCGACTACTCATCTTATCGGCATTATTTCTGTTCGTGAATTTTCTCGCCATGACCATTGTCCATTCAGACGCGAGCCTTACCGAGTGGATACATTTAATTGTCTGGCTGATCAGCGCCTTTGTTGGCAGCGCATTACTGGAGCGCTATTTACCGGGGCGTGATCCGCTGTTGTTCCCGATCACCATGTTTCTAAGTGGTTGGGGACTTATACTCATTGACCGATTAGCGCCCGCTTTTGCCGAACGACAGACTGTTTGGTTAGCTGTTTCAGTAGCTGCAATGTTAGTGGTCGCTATTTATCCGCATATCCTGCGCTGGCTGCGGCAGTTTCGTTATGTTCTACTCCTGTTTGGTATTCTGCTCCTCATAGGAACAATTCTTCTTGGAACGAATCCTTCGGGTTTCGCCAACGCGCCGCAGCTCTGGCTTGGGTTTGGCAGCGTATTCTTCCAACCTTCCGAAGCACTCAAAATTATCCTTGTCGCATTCCTCGCCAGCTATCTAGCTGAACAGTATCCCGCCATTCGCACTGGAATGTTGGAGGGGCAAGGTTGGCACTTATCCATTTCGCCGCGTGTCTTAGGGCCGATTGTGCTGATGTGGGGCATCTGTATACTCATCTTGGTCTGGCAGCGCGATTTGGGAACAGCCATCCTGTTCTTCACCATCTTTATGTTATTGCTTTACGTAGCCAGTGGTTCAAATCTGGTACTGATTAGTGGCGCACTTTTGATAGTGGCAGCAGGCTTAGTGGCCTATAAAGCCTTTCCAGTCGTGCGCCTGCGGATGGATATTTGGATAAACCCGTGGCCTGAGGCTGATGGTCGAGCATATCAAATCGTACAAAGTTTATTAGCTTTCGCGGCAGGTGGGCCTTTCGGTCAAGGTGTCGCACAAGGTTCGCCGACCTATATACCGGTTGTCCATTCCGACTTTGTGTTTTCTGCTTTGGCGGAAGAATGGGGATTATTAGGAATCATTACGGTGATTGCCTGCATCGGCATTCTGGTGGCTCGTGGTCTACAAATTGCTATTCAACAGGAGCGCCGTTCGTTTCTTTCACTTTTGGCTGTTGGGCTAAGTTTATTATTGGCGACTCAAAGTTTCCTGATTATGGCAGGTGTCCTTAAAATCGTACCGCTAACAGGCGTTACATTACCCTATTTAAGTTATGGCGGCAGTTCACTGCTTGCCAGCTTTGTCATCATCGGTTTGCTGCTGCGGCTTTCAGCGTTGGAAAACTAACGATGCAATTTAACCGCGAAATAAACCGTTTGATGTTTGGCATCCTGATTCTGTTGGGCTTTGTTGCATTGGCGGCGACTTATTGGGCAGTCGTTGGCCCTGACACGCTCTTGCAGCGACAGGATAATCCGCGACTGGTGCAAGCCGAAGAAAAAATTCTCCGTGGCAGTATCGTTGACCGTAATGGCACGATACTGGTTACCTCGACAAAGAACGATGACAACAGCCTAACAAGACATTACTTGTACCCCGAAATGTTCAGTGCGCTCGGCTATGCAAGCATACGTTATGGCGTGGGCGGAGCAGAAGCCGCCTTTAACAGCATCTTACGCGGGGATACCACCCAGAAAGATTTCCTGACGCAGCTTTCCGACGATTTACTGCACCGCACCCAACAAGGCGCAGATGTTCGCCTCACCTTCGATTTAAGTATTCAGCAGCAAGCGGTCAAAGCGATGGGCAACCACACGGGTTCGATAGTGGTAATCGACGTACCGAGTGGTCAAGTATTAGCGATGGTCAGCTTACCCACTTATGACCCGAATACCTTGGATGCAAACTGGGAATCACTCACCAAAGCAGCCGGTAAACCTTTCTTTAACCGTGTCTTGCAAGGAGCATACCAACCGGGCATTGCACTCCAAACGCCTTTGATGGCTGCTGCGCTTCTCGCCAATTACCCCCTCGATACACCAATCGACGATGCAACCCAAAGTGTCAAAGTCGGTGATGTGACCATTCAATGTGTCGCTAAACCGCCAACCGACAGCCTCACTCTACCGCAGGCTTACGTTTACGGATGCCCTTATCCGTTTGCGAAGATGGTTCGAGAATTAGGGTTTGAAACGATTCAGTCAGGCTTTAACACTTTTGATCTCGATCATCCTCCCACGCTAACAGGCTACGCCGTAACTCCTTCAGATGGATCGACAACCACATCTCAACTCCTTTTTGGAACAGATAATTTTATCGACAATGCGCTCGGACAGGGGAAGATAACGGTCACTCCATTGGAGATGGCGGTTATAACAGCCTCGATATTCAATGATGGTAACGCACCCGTGCCTTACAGCTTGCTTCAAACACGCCAACCCAATAATGATGTCTGGGTGGATGACAAGGCGGTTTATGCCTCCATACCGATGCTCACCGCCAATAGTGCCAGACAAATGCAAACCATCATGCAAGCCGCCGTCGAAAACGGAGCCGCACAAAAAGCATCACAGCAAGATTTGATGATTGCCGGTCATGCAGGGTTAGCCTATGTTGGAACAACCGCCCAATCATGGTTTATCGGTTTTGTGAGTACGGGGAGCAACCAAGGGACAGCCATTGCCGTTGTGCTTGAAGATACCAATGACGCGGGTCTAGCAGCAGAGATCGGTGGTCAAGTTCTGAGTACTGCCCATAATGACCAGCTATCAACTACCCCCCAGCCCAAAGGCGGGGCTTAAGGCCCAATTTTTTAGACCATTTGGCAGCGGTGCTTAGGCCATGTACGTAAGCGCGGCTGTAGTTTTTAATGAATGATGCACTTTGTAAGGCTTGGAGAAATTCCTGCGCCCCATTGAAAGGTGCTAACTGCGTCATTGCCCGCCCATATTCAGGCCGGCTATGAGCATCTGACCCTGCCGTACCCTTCAAATTATGTTTTTGAGCGTAGTCCAATGCCTTCTGATTGTCTTCTTTGTACAAGCAGCGTGCGTTAAAAATTTCAATGGCATCCACCTGACGGGCAATCCGTGTGAGCGCTTCCTCACCCCAAGCACCTTTTCTTAGACGGTCAAACGGATGCGACACACTGATAATCGCGCCCTGATCGCGTAAGCGACGAATAGTTTCAACAGGTGTTAGACCAGCAGGTATACTTTCACGAACAAAATACGCTAAAATTTCGCCTTCAGTCGTCATAATTTCTTCGCCAATAATCACCAAATCGGGAGCCAGTTTTTGCATAGCTAATGCTCCCTCCGCCGTGTTGTGGTCGGTGATGGCGATTCGGTTTATATTACGCCGGTGACAAAGGTTGATGATGGTTTCAAATTTTGAGAGACAATCCTTCGACCAAAGTGTATGACTGTGCAAGTCTACATTCCATAAATCGGTCATACCTGTTCTGCTCCATAGGATGAGAAAATACTAAAAATCAGTACCGTTTCTATACAGATAAGCATACCTTATAGGCAGTCACAGCGATAAGGTTGAATTGAATGAGTTATTGATGATAGATATTTGCAGCGTCAGGCAAGCGGCGAGTAATCGTAGGCTAATACTCAGCGAAATGTGACAAACTTGACTACTCTCTATACTTTTCTGTAGTATAGAGCCTTCTGTAAAAGCAATTTGGTCGTCAGTCCGTAAGTGATATTCAGCAATAGTGGTGTAGGGCTGACGCGAAGAAAGACAGCTAATGAATCAGGACATTAAACGTATGCAATCACAAGATTTTGAGGACGGAATTGCACCCCCACCCCGCCTCTTATTGTGGGTGGTCGTTGGTATTTTTATTATACTTGTGGTTGCAGCGCTGGGCAGTTATCTTGTCATTCAAGACAAGGTTTCAATGAGTTTACTTTTAGCGCTTGCCGTCATTGCTATACCGCTTGTGGTCATCATTACCATCGTGGGGTCAATCGTTTTTCGCAAGCGTCTTCCCCGTCGATTTGCCGTTTGGCTCACGTCAGCGTGGGTCGTCGTTGGCATCGTCGGCATGATTGCCTTCACAATGATTTTCCGCAATGTCTTGGAGCCGGGGCAGCGCGAAACCGTCAAGCATTATTTACCGTTTATGGTGATGTTTGCGCCGCCGCTCCCTCCTATTAACAGTTCATTGCCTACGCCTGAAGCCGTCCAAAGTGGCATCTCAGAAAATGATTTACTGCATACCGATTTTGACCTGAATGCACCCCCAGCGGCGACTTTAGTACCCACTGTAGAATCACCAGCAGCCCTTGTCGTTGCGGCAACATCAACACCCGCGCTGCAATCCTTGGTGACAGCAGTCATCACCTCGTCACCGATGCCGACAAACGAATCGACTGCCACCGTGCCACCAACAATGGAATTGACGGCTACCTCACTACCAGCACCCACACAGGCAGCGGTTGCGCCCGCCGCAGTCAACCAAAATGTATCGCTACCTTCTGCACCCATCACCGCCCTTTTGACAGGTATCACACCCGTAAAACAGGGTTGGAACAATTGTGGTCCTGCCAACATTACGATGGCGCTGTCCTATTATGGCTGGACGAGAGATCAGGATTACGCCATTAGCTTCCTGAAACCAGATCGCGAAGACAAAAATGTCAATCCGTGGGAACTGGTCAACTTCGTCAATCAGGAAAGCCAGATACGAGCCCTCTACCGTGTCGGCGGCGACATGGAACTCATCAAACAGCTTATTTCACACAAGCTGCCGGTGCTTATTGAAACTGGTTACATGTTCGAAGGCTCTGACTGGTTAGGACATTACCAAACGGTCGTTGGTTACGACGACACCAAGCAAAATTTTTACGTCTATGACAGCTATCTTGGAACCGGACAAAACGGAACCGGTATGCCTAAGACCTTTGACGAATTCGACTCGTTATGGGAAAACTTCAACCGTACCTTCATCGTCCTGTACAAACCCGAAGAAGAAGGACTCGTCCGAACTATTCTGGGTGATCGGGCAGATGTCACCAAAGCTAACGAAATGGCAGCCCAAACGGCTCAGCAAGAAGCGCTGACCAATCCACAAAATGCGTTCGCATGGTTCAACCTCGGCTCTTCGCTGACCAAACTTGCCAAGTATCAACAGGCAGCAGCAGCCTTCGACAAAGCGCGTCAGGTCGGCCTGCATTGGCGCATGACGCTGTACCAATTCACCCCCTTTGAAGCCTATTTCAATGTTGGCAGATACGACGAAATCATGTCGCTGACCAACGCCAATTTGCTGAACGGCGGGCAATACATCGAAGAAACCTATTATTGGCAGGGCAAGGTTTACGCCGAGGAAAATGATAATACCAAGGCGGCTGCCGCGTTTAGGCAAGCGCTCTCGCACAATCCGCGTTATACGGCTGCATCCGACGCGTTAAACGCGTTACCGAAATAACTTAGCGCATGACCAATCAAACGACTGAAAAACGTAACCGTCAAATTGCCCGATCAACCCTCGTTGTGATGGCAGCATTTGCCATCGCAAAAGTCATCAGCCTAGCGCAAACCATCATCATCGCGAGGGTGTTTGGTGTTGGACGCGAATGGGACACCTTTGTAACTGCCAACAGCCTTCCAGAGTTGATTTTCACACTCATCTCAGGCGGCGCGTTGGCACACGCCTTCATTCCTATTTTCAGTGGTTATCTCGCCCGCGACGACAAACCCGGTGCTTGGAAACTGACGAGTCATGTCATCAACACGGTATTTGTAGTAACCGCAGTCGTAAGTATCTTTGTTTTTTTCACAGCCCCTTGGTGGGTCGCGACAGTTGTTGCGCCGGGGTTTGATGCCGCCGCCCAACAGCAAACCGCAGACCTCATGCGAATACTGCTCATCAGCACCCTCATCTTTTCGGTCAGTGGCATTTCGATGGGCATCCTCCAAAGCCATAATCACTTTCTACTACCCGCCATTGCACCGATTATGTTTGACTTAGGCATCCTATTTGGCGCGGGCTTCCTGATTAAACCTTTTGGTGTTCGGGGCATCGCATACGGCGCGGTAATCGGTGCGGCACTGCACTTCGCCGTGCAAGTGCCGGGATTAATCCACTATCGCGCCCGATGGTCAGCCGAAATGGGTTGGAAAGACCCGATGCTCTGGAAAGTGCTGCGCTTGATGCTGCCACGCGTGGCTGGCTTGGGTCTGTTCAGCTTGAACTTCCTCCTAATGAACAACATCGCCTCGCGTTTGGGCGAAGGC
>JBBQLX010000004.1:0-107130 GCA_038328375.1 Aggregatilineales bacterium
CCTTGCAAGTGATGGTTTATGTGGCTTTGGTGCTGGGTGCGCTTGCAATCCTAGCTATTCCCATCATCGCCCTTCTGCGTCTGATACTGGGTTTTCAATTTTTGGGTGGACAGGTGACCAATATCATCGTGTTGTTATTGGTCGGTGCGTTCCAGTTATTCTTCCTGTTTATATTGGGGCAGTATGTGGCGCGTATTTACGATGAAACACGCGGGCGACCACTTTATATCGTGGCAGAGAAAGTCGGGTTCGACGAAGCGACAAATAAGTCTGTTGAATCCGTGAAACAACCTGTACCAGAACCACAACCGGAGCCATAGCCAAACGCAAGGGGGGATCATGTCGGAGGAGAAACGTGAACCGCTGGTATTGGTGCATCAGTACCAAGAACTTGTATTGGCATACGAAGCGCTCGACAAGGAAATTGATGCCTTGATCATGGCGCACGGGGGGAGTTCGTAGAAAATGCCTCCTGAAGATTTGGATCGTTACCGTCATCTTGCCCGCAGGCGTGATGATTTACAGGGCGAGATGCACGAACTTGAAATGGAACTTAATATCGACGAGTAAGGCTTTTGCTCGTCAAAACATGTTTACACTGGAGAACTAAAGTGATTACAGGGCCAACTTTTGAAGAGATGCTTCATCCGAATAAGATTGCGCCTGCAATCCGGGAACAAGCACTCAAGGCATTGAAGGGCGATCCTTTAAACCCGATCAATCTCTTCAACATTACATGGCGCAACGCTCAAAACGAAGTCAATTACATTATCCTTCCGCCTGAACTAACGGGTGTAGAGGCGAATATTGTGGTGCTTTACGGGAAGGAATTCCCTTCGGGCAGCCACAAAGTAGGCGCTGCTTACTCAGTCTTGTTGGAGAAAGAATTGTTCGGTGAAGTTGATCCCAGCAAGAACACACTGGTATGGCCTTCAACCGGCAATTACGGAATTGGTGGTGCATGGGTCGGCGGACGGATGGGTTGTAAAAGTGTGGTGGTTCTGCCAGCAGGCATGAGCCGCGAACGCTTTGAGCGCATCGAAAGTTATGGCGCAAGTGTCATTAAAACCATTGGTTCCGAGAGCAACGTCAAGGAAATTTATGACGAGACTCACCGACTACGACAAGACCCAAACGTCCGTATCCTCAACCAGTTCGAGCAGATGGGGAATTACCGATTTCATTATCATGTGACGGGAAACACCATCGCGGAACTGGCTGGCGAACTCCAAGCGAAGGGTGTTGGTAACGGAAAAGCGGCAGCTTTCGTTTGGGCGATGGGCAGCGGTGGAACAAACGCAGCGGCTGACCGACTCAAGCAGGTTTTTCCTGATTGCAAACATGTCGGTTTAGAACCCATTCAATGCCCTACCCTCTACAACAATGGCTACGGCTCACATGACATCCAAGGTATCGGGGATAAGCATGTGACGTGGATACACAACGTTTTGAATATGGACGCGATGATGTGCATCGACGATATTCAGTGTAAGAAGGGTTTACAACTGCTGGCGGAACCCGTAGGACGCGAAACCCTGATTAAGCGTTACGACGCGAACCCCGAACTGGTCGAGAAAATGGGCGACCTGTTCGGTATCAGCGGGATTTGTCACATCTTGGGCGCGATTAAGACTGCCAAGTATTATGGCTTCGGCAAAGATGATGTGATTTACACGGCAGCGACAGACAGCCTCGACCGTTATTACTCGGTGATTGATGAAATGGCGGAACAATACGGAAAGCTGGATGAAGCGGCGGCTGTGGGACGGGTTGAAGGTGTGTTCCACGCAGCAAGTACCGATTGGGTCTTGGAAGGCACGCGAGATGTGCGCGAACGCTGGCACAACCTGAAATACTATACTTGGGTTGAGCAGCAGGGTAAATCGGTACAAGAACTGGATGCCCAACGCGACCCACAATGGTGGATTGGTCACCAACAGCGGGTACAGGAAATTGACAAGCGCCTCAACGAACTACGCGTACTAGAAGCCCAAAAGGTCTAGCCATGTTTGCGGAAGACCGCATACTGGTTGGTGTGATTAACCGTAAACGTGATCTCGAAACCGTTCTTAACGAGCATTGGTATCGTATCCCCCAAAATCAGATGAAACGCGGTGTTAATGTTGAGTACATCGCGTTTTTCTTGAGTAAAGCTTTCGGCGAACGCAACGGTGGCATTCATTATTATGCTGACCGTAAAGGGGTTGAACTGCTTTACCGTAAAGATTTACTCCCCAACGAACCGAACCATCCCCGCGCGAACGAAGCCTATTACAAAATCCAGCTTGGCGAGATCTACCCTAAAACCCCTCCAGTTCTAAATAACAGTAAAAGAACACTCAGTTTTATTTATACGACGTGGGATCGTTTTGTAAACGCGACCCAAATTCGGGATTTATATAGTAAAGAAGATTATTTTGTTGACCGGATTTACCATGCCCTGCGAAATGCTGGTGTGCCAGTCGAGCGTAGTTGGTCGGCTGAGTATCGGAATACTCCGGCACGAGTAAGAGTATTATGTGAAAACGGAGCTGTTACCGGATCAACTCAGCCGGAAGATGGCAGTATGTACCTCGACAACAAACATCATGAGGACGCGATTTTGGCCTCTATTTTGGCGGAGATAGCCAAGCAAGGCGGCCCTGTGATGATTAATGTGTCGATTGACCAACTGTGAGCAAATCGTCCAAATTCAACCATTTGATTCGGAAAATTCTGCAATTACTGCAATTTCAGAGTGCATTTCAGGCGGTTCCGAATGTTAGGCCGAGTTCACCCAACCATTTACGGTAGGCGATGCTGGTGCGGTCGGAACGCAGATGGAGTTCAGCCTGTAAATCGAGCGGCAGGCGTTCGGGACGCTGGGACTCAACAATGGGAATGTCTTGTGCGGTCACTTCGTCTTGGAAGGCAATCAACTGCGATTCGGGGATGTCATAGCCGTAATTCATCGCCATACACATCCAACCGAGACAGTGAAGTTCATCAACCGGAGTAACCGAGAAATAGATGGCGAACTGCTGCTGCATGTGTTTGATGAAGTAAACGGTCAAGGGGCGAAAAACACGGTAGGTGTAGGTGACTTCTTTGCCCTGCCCTGTGCCATCGGGATCGGGTTGCCAGATGGTGATGGGCGCGGCGGTGATGCCATTCTCATCGGTGACAACTTCGTAGTCGGCGATTTCAGGATGAGCCTTATCTCCAAGAAAACCTTCGTGAACAAATGGGAAGTGGGCGACATCCAGAAAGTTTTCGACGGCACGAGGCGCAGCGGCTTTATAAACATAAGGGCCAGCGAAAATCTTGCGGAACGTGGTGTCCTCCCATTCGGGGAAAACCGGAATATCATGCTTCGGTTCACCAAAAGTTACCCACACCCAACCATAACGTTCGACACTGCGATAGGCTTGGACGCGAGCGCGGGTTGGCGGCGTTTGTTCAGGATGGGCGGGCATTTTCACACATTGACCATCGGCGTTATAGGTCCAACCGTGATAGGGACACATGAGCATATCTTCTTGGATGCTGCCGAGTGAAAGACGTGTGCCACGATGGACACACAAATCTTGCCAAACCATGACGCGGTCGCCTGTACGCCAGATGACCAAATCTTCGGCAAGGAGACGGGCGCGAACGGGTTTGCCTTCGACCACATCAAGCGAGGCTGCGACGATATGCCAATCATTAATGAGAACAGGATCATTGATCATCGGAAAATCTTCCGTCTATTAGTCAGTAGTCGATAGAAAATGCCAAATTCATTTGTAAAATAGCGTAACTTGGGTCGAAAACCAACTGTCATTTATGACCTAAATAACAGCGCTGTTTTTTAAGGTCTATTTTTCGCCAACATTGCCATAAATATAGCGACTTATTGACATAAATATTGGCGAAATTGACATTATTTCGGCGGATCGCTCGGCTAAAAATGCTGCAATTTTGGCAATGGGGCTGCCGCCGCCAAGATTGCCACAGATGTTGTAAATGTTAGAAATATTGCAATTGTGATTCGGTTGTTTTTACAACGTTTGGCAAATACCCCTAACCCCAACCCTTTCCCCATAGTAACAGGGCAAGGGAGCCAATACCCCTTCTGTATCTAGCATAGCCGATATATGCAACGATGGGGTTACATTTTGGAAGAACATTTTGTAACTCTTTCAGGAGCTTGAGACTAACTTTGCAGGCGAGAGGATAGTAGGTTTTGTTGGTATATAGTTAGAGAATGGTTTGCCAACAAACCTAAAGTAAACTTCGGAGATAATAGTTGCAAGAATTTACACACCATCCCGTTGACTTGAAGTGTATAAAAATCAGGGAGCACACGCAGGTGCTCCCCTACAGAGACAATTATGTTGTTAGTGATTCCGGTTAGACAGGGACTTTAAGCTGTTGGGGAATATTGACGATGTGACTTAAGGCGGGACGACGCAAGAGGACATTATCAATGAGGCCGTATTCGACGGCTTGTTGAGATGTCAGGAAAATATCACGGTCAGTATCTCGTTCAATAACGGCGATGTCCTGTCCGGTATGCTGGACGAAGATGTCATTTAGATAATGTTTGAGGCGCGTGAATTCGTTAATCTGAATGAGCATATCAGACACCTGCCCTTGTGCGCCACCGAGAGGTTGATGCATATGAATGGTGGAACTGGGCAGTGCATAACGCAAGCCTTTACGACCCGCTGTTAAAATGACCGTGCCAAAGCTGGCGGCACGACCAACCGCAACGGTGCTAACTGGCGCAGAAATTTGTTGGATGGTGTCGTAGATGGCGAGTCCGGCGTAAACTTCACCACCGGGGGATTGAATATAAATCTGAAGCTGCTTGTCGGGGTCTTGACTATCGAGATAGAGCAACTGGGCAATAATGAGATTGGCGACCGAGTCGTTAATCTCGGAGCCAAGCATGATGATGCGCTCTTTGAGCAGCAGTGAAAAAATATCATAGGCACGTTCGGACTGATTTTGCCCGTCGATGACCATTGGAATAACACCACTCATGAGATCCTCCTTATGAATAGACAACATTAAATACACTTGATACGGGATTAACCGCCAAGACGCAGTCAAGAACCCCCACCCCAGCCCTCCCCCGCAAGCGATGGAGGGAGCAATACAGCATATTCGGTGGGTTGTTTTCAGAGCAAATACACAAAAACACGAGAGAAGATTTAGGCGGCGACAGCATCCATCTGATCAGACATAGCGCGATGGACATGAATGAGAACGGCAAGCGACTCGGTCAGCCAATCGTCGGGATAGGCTGTATAGAGGGATTTGGGCAAGTTATCACCCGACAAACGTGATTCAATTGTGCGTGTCGAAATCGCACTGACCGGACGATAGAGAATGAGGTTATCAGGAACACGCATACGCGGTTTATCACGGAAGCGGTCAATCAGATCATAAAGCCGTTCGACAATATCCGCAATTTGGTCGGGTTGGGCGGCATCAAAGCCCATCACATCGACAATCTTTTCAACATCGCTGACGGTCACGCCTTTTTTATAGACCTTTTGCAGCGCGTCTACTAAAAAAGATTCGGATTGGCGCAAGGTCTCAAGGAAAGCGGGATAGTACGAGCCTTTGCGAAGTTTGGGAATTTCGAGAGTCAGTTCGCCGAGGCTGGTCATCCATGTGCGACGACGGTAGCCATTGCGATACGAACGGCGGTTGGAACTGCGTTCATGAGGATTAGCTTCGATCACCGCACTAATTTCCAATTCGATAAAAATCTGCACGAGGACACGCAAGCCTTCGCGCAGGAATTCAACATCGGTGGTCACATCCAACGACCTCATTTGTAAGGATGGTGTATCGTCTGATTGTGATGGCATCTGTGCTTTACCTTAATCATTTGGGTTTGCCGACAGCAAACCCATACAACCCAACATTGGCGATATACAATTACCTGCGGACACGGCGTGCCGTGTCCCTACGAATAATCAAATTAAATTTAGAAGCTAATTGATTATCGTTTGATTGCATGATCAATCTGCAATAATGATAGGGTAAATGGAAATGAGTTGGGGTGCAAGAATTTACACCACTTTTACAATTATTCTCCGGCGATACGCCAAGCGGCCTTTACTGTATTTGCCAATAACATGGTAATGGTCATCGGCCCTACTCCACCGGGAACTTTGGTGATGGCTCCGGCGACATTCACAGCGGAGGAAAACTCAACGTCGCCAACAAAGGTATAACCACTCTTTGAGGTTGGATCATCCACTTTATTCGTACCGACATCAATGACAATCGCGCCGGGTTTGAGCCAATCACCTTTGACATAATTGGCCTGACCGATAGCAGCCACAACAATATCAGCCTGCTTGACAATGGATTTCATATCACGGGTACGGCTGTGGCAAACAGTAACAGTGGCATTGGCTTTCATAAGCATCAGCGCGACAGGTAAACCCACAATGTTGCTACGTCCGATAACCACCGCATTCGCACCTTCAATTTGTGCGCCTGCTTCCTTAAGTAAGACCATACAACCTGTGGGGGTAGCAGGTGTAAATAACGGTTCTCGGCCTTTCATGCCCAGCATTCCAATATTAATGGGATGAAAGCCATCCACATCTTTATCCAGACTAACAAGACGTAATGCTGCTTCTTCGTTAATACCCTTTGGTAAAGGAAGCTGCACCAAAATGCCGTGTACTTTAGGATCGGCATTCAGTGAGGCGACGGCGTCTTCAACTTCCGCTTGGGTGCTTGAAGCATTCATCATTTTAGAAACTGAGGTGATGCCTACGCGCTCGCAGGCGCGGCTTTTCATACGTACATATTGGGCTGAGGCGGGATCATCCCCGGCTAAGACAACACCCAATCCCGGCGCGTAACCGTGTTTGGCTTTAAAACGGGCTGTTTCGGCAGCAATTTGAACTTGCATCCGGTCGGCAACATCTCGACCATCAATAATAATCGCAGGCATGACTTAAATCCTCTCGTATGAGACAACAGGCAAAGGATACCATAGAAGGTTGATTGTGAACGAAAAGTGAAGATTACTGGTAACTATTGAGGAATTGTCAACGCATTTGAACAAGATGCCTACAAAAAATGAACTGACATTTGCCAATAGTCGAGTAAGATAGAGATAGTATTTAGATCATGATTCCCGGATTCACTTTTCCGGTAAGTTAGCAACTGACATTTTTGATTGGATGAGGGGTTAGCAATATGGTGCAAGAACCGATAACGAATACATCACCCCAAAAACCAGCACAGCACGGGCAGGCGTTAGTCGAATACGCGCTGATCCTCGTGTTGGTGGTAATGGCGCTGGTGGCAGCAGTAGCAGCAACGGGACCGGCGCTGGGCAATGTGTTCAGCAACACAGTCTTCAATCTAGTAGGCATTACTGGAACGCCACAAAATCTTATTGCAAGAGGTGGGCCAGCTGCATTCTGGGCGACGATGACTTACGTCGCTGATCACCCGCCTACGGCGCGGGTATTCCCACAAAGCCCGCCTAAACCTTCTACGGCAACCGCTACTCAGGGGCCTTCGCCGACACCTACACTCATCACACCCAGTAAAACACCCCAACCAACGGCGACACTGGCACCCACATCCACAGCGGAAGACTTCGCGTTTGATGTGCCGTATGTTGATAGTATTGATCAACCGGTATGGTGGCGTGTAGACAGCAGCGTATATCTGGGTGGTGCAGATTGGTTGGGCGAATATTTCCCAAACAAAACGCTCACCGCCCCGGCTTATGACGTACTTTACAATCAAGAAATAGATCCGACTGATCGCTTCAATCTGAACTTTGATTGGGGCAGCGGTAGCCCGCTAACTTCTTGGTTAACCAATGGCTTCTCTATTCGTTTTACCCGTAAGATTGATATACAGCCGGGAACAGTCCCTGTAAAATTGAACTTCACCTTATCTGCGGATGATGGATCAAGGTTGATTATCGATGGCGCTGTAGTCATCAATAACTGGTCTGGAAGCGCAACTACCACGTATTCGAAAACATTTACACCGGATGCAACGCAGACCACACCGCATACCGTAGTCGTCGAATACTTTGAGAATACGGGTAATGCAAAAGTTAGCCTGAGTATTGGCACCGACAAAGGCAATATCGAAGCTGATGCCAACAAAACAGCCGGCGTTTCGCCGAACTGCCCTTGGTCGCAAACGACAGGCACTCAACCTAATACGCTCATGTATTCTTGGAAAGAAAATCTATCGACCGTTTCAAACGGTTTCCCGACAAACATGCGCTGTAATCTAGAACTGCGCGGGTATGTTGACATAAATGGTGCGGCGAACCCAACCATGAGCTTCTGGGATGTGTGGGACTTTGGCACAGCGACCGACACAAGTGTGCAACTGATTTTGGCCGAATATGCTCCCTATGTTTATACACCTAACGCTAACCCAGCTTTGCCCGCTACAGTAAGCGGCGGCCCCAATTGGACAGGCGGTACAACTTACACATTGCACTCAGCAGGTAAGAATTATGCTTGGACGCGCAATGAACTGACGATACCCGCCACGTTGCTCAATAAAAAAGTTACATGGCGATTTGTGATGGAAAGCGGTACAGCAACCAGTATAAGACGCTGGTATCTGGATGACATCCAGTTAGCAGCAGGAAAAGCGGCGAAGACATTTGGTGTTTGTAGTGTCAACAAGTACACCTGTGGCAGTTTCTGGAGCTTGGATGTTCCAGATCAAAAAGTTGACTTTATCACATCAGGCCGTTGGGATTTGACCAATAAGTTGGTCGCCTCAAATGACTCGGGTGGTCCTTCACTGAGTTGGGATATTAGCAGCACCCTGCTTAATAACAGTGCCACTTATTCCAAATTCGGCACCGACACAGGCGCTGGCAACCGTACTCATTATGTGGCGTTCAACGGATTGATTGACCTTACTACAATCAAAGTTGACGGCACACTCGGGCAACCGGATTGGGAGGGTGACAGCGGTTTCCCAATTCTATCCTTCTATGAGGCTTATGGATTAGAAGCCGGGGATTCAATTGAAGTTCAATATACACGAGACTCTGATACACCCGGTGCGCCAGCCAACTGGACGCGAGTTGGCCTAAACGCTATTAAGAGTGTAGCCAGTAATGGTACGCCAATTTCAGACGAAATGAATAAATACGAAGTGCAACTGAAGGATATTCCCAGTTGGAATACCACACCCTTCCGGCTGCGTTTCGCACTCATCGTCGATAATAATAAAGAATCGACGGGTTGGTACATTGATAACATCGCTATAGAGCGCGAAGGTATATTGCGGTATGGCGAGTATCCATTCTGCGATGATTCTGAGCGCGCAGATGGTACGGCTCAATGGATAATGGGCGGTCAATGGGGTATTGCTACAACGACCGGCGCTTTCACAACCGGACGATCATTCAGCGACAGCCCAAATGGTAACTACGTCAACGGTCAAGTTACTTCGATGACGATGCGCTATCCTGTTGACTTCAATAATGACACGCCCGAAAACCTAACCAATTGGGGTGGTAACAAGAGCTGCCTTGACGGGTCAACTCAAACGCTAGGGGCAAAACAACCGATATTGAGCTTCTGGCACTGGCGTAAATTGGGTAATGCCAAGAGCTTCCGAATCGAAGTGTACCGCGCGGCACATAACACGGGTGTACCGGCCACTTCGACAGCCGCAATCGCGCCGACCGCAGTGTGGACTTACAATTACAATGCGGGCAACTCTACCCAAGTGGTGTGGGAGCGCGAAGAAGTTGACATGCGTGCTGCTATTGAAAAGGCAGTTGGAGGGGGCGTAAAGTGGGCAACATTAGCGGGCAACGCGGACAAGTATGACGATGACTTCTATGTTCAAATCACATTCGATGCGTCCTCAGGCAATTCGGTGTCTGATGGTATTTTCATCGATAATATCGTCATGCAAGATTACAGCGAATCTTCATTCAAGCTGTGGTCGCAAGGTGTAAATTACACCGCTAAAACTGGCGCACCAGCAGCCGGGTTAGGTAACGGGACAAACTGGGTCGACGACATTGATAACCCCAATGACTGGTATAGCCGTTGGTCGTCAGGCAGCCCATGGACTGCTGTCACTTGGGACTCGCACAGCGGCATCACATCAATGCATAACAATGACACGAGCGGTCAAAAGTATCTACATCAAAGCTTCAACGTCTTAGAGATGACCAAGATTCTCGACTTGCGTGGTGCTAAGACCACCGATTTACCGACATTGTTCTTCTGGAATCATTACAATATCGCATCAGGCGATTCAATATCAGTCGATGTCGCAGTACAAGATGAGACCGAATACACAGCGGCAACGCCTACACGCAACTTGATGGGCTATGATCTCATGTACCAATGGGGATCAGCCGCCTCTTACGCCGGTACTGCAAGTTCGTGGGAAAGCATCTGGAGTGAGGGAGCAAACAGCCGTAATGATGCATGGGTGCGTGAGCAAGTTGACCTGAAAACTTACGCAGGCAAACGTATCAAAGTTCGATTTGTACTCAATGCATATTCAGATTCGAGCGTTGGCCTAGGTTGGTGGCTAGATGATGTTCAATTCACTTTCCGTACGAACGAAGTAATCACACTACCCTTCAGCGATGACGCTTCAAATATGCGTTACTGGATACCCGAAGGTAAGTGGGGTCTCGCACCGGATCAATGGAGAGGTTCGGGTGGTGGTGCAGCAGACATCGGAACCAATCCTTGGAGTGTATTCTGGTTCGACTGTATCGACTGGACCAAGAATCCAACCAAGACCTCAGCCCAATTCATAAGCAGTTACTTGAACCAAACATCTTGTAACGAAAGCACTTGGGGTACGTTCTTTGATAAAGTGCCACGCACGAAAGCCGATACCGATGCATGGATTGATACACGCACTGCCTCAGGCAAGTTGGTAGCGGGCCTACACTTCATCAAAGACTTTAGAGATGTTATCGACTACGATTTCGGTAGTGATGGTCGCCCGGGTTTCGCCGATGACACATGGTACGATTACTATGGCGCACGGTTCCTAAGAACCATTAATGTTACAGGTGGTCAGTATACCTTTATCACCACCTCAGATGATGGTGTCCGAGTACGCGTCGAAACGTCTACTGGTGCAGTACCGACCGGTTTACCGTCCACCTATTGGAATGTCATCAGCAACTGGACACAGCACAGTAGTGCAGTGAATTACCAAAATATTGGACTGGTGGCCGGTACTTATCAAATCATCATGGAATACTTTGAAGCTACCGGTGGAGCAACAGCACAGTTACAGGTTGGCACGAACAAGTTCTCGTTCAGCGACAGCCCGAAAGCGGGTGTCACAAGTACATTCCCTGTGGTTAACTCGATACCGTACAGTGACTCATCAATGATCTTTAACGGTGTTCTTAACCTGAATATACCAGCGGGTTATACCGCAGCCCAATGGAAACCACGTCTGGAATTCTACACATTACTATACTTTAACAGTGGCACCTATAGTTCTGTTGAAGTCAGTACAGATGGTGGATTTACGTGGGGTCAAAGCAATCTGAGTGATAACTGTCCTGCAATACTAAACAGTTGGCAATGTAATCCAACCATAACAGGGGCTGCGGACGTTCGACCCGCGTCCGGTTATACGTGGCAGCAGATTTCCCATGATTTGACCGCGTATACGAATAAGAGTATCGGGTTACGGTTCAAATTGCATACCGGCAGTTCTACCAAAGACGGCTGGTGGATAACGGATCTTTACATTGCTAATAACGGCAGTTAAGAAACCGCTCATATAATCCACTTTTGAAGAGCAGGCTCCCCAAATCGGACCTGCTCTTTTATTTCCCTAGTGGACATACAAAGCCTTGCCATAGTATCATCCTCTACATAAACAAATAGCTGCACACTCCGGGGGGACACTGTGCCAATAATTGATGAACAAGCTCACGATTGGGGATTGTTGTTCGTAATGGTTGGACCTGCGGGAGCGGGTAAAAACGCGATCATGAACGAAGTCTTGCGACAGTTGCCAGATTTACATCAACTGCCAACCGCAACCACACGCCCCATGCGCGACACTGAAGAACAAGGCAGAGAACACCTGTTTGTTAGCGAAGCTGAATTTCGGCTGATGGATTCACGCCACGAACTCATTGAGTCGCAGACTGTTCATAACCACCTCTATGGAACGCCGCGCACGACCATTGAAAATGCTATGCACGGTGGGCGTGATTTAGTCGCCGATATTGAAGTGCTGGGGGCAACCTACCTGCACCATGCCTATCCGAATAATACTATTCTGGTTTTCGTCCAACCGCCGTCAGTGGCAGACCTGATTAAGCGCATGAGCAAACGGGGAGAAACACAGGACGAAATTGACAGAAGGTTGCAGCGGGTAGAAATGGAAATGCAATATGCGCCTCAATGTGACTATCTAATTACCAATTATCAAGATCAACTCAAACAATCAAGCGCGATCCTATATGGGATCGTCCTCGCAGAGCGCAGCCGGCGCACGCTCCAACAATTGCGGATCAGAACCGCATCCTTGCAAAATTAAGCCATTTGAGCAAAAACATGAATTTACAAGAACGTTATCAGCGATTAGGTGCTACTGTCGCCCCTGACGGAATTCCACTCCACTTTGGGGATCAAAAAGCAGAGTATGAAGCTGCACAAAATAACGCAGTATTGATGGACAGAAGCCATGAAGGGCGTTTAGAAACCAGCGGGCGTGATCGATTGGAGATTATTCAGCGCATCTCGACTAATGATGTCGGACACATGGTGATCGGTGAAGGCCGTCCAACCATTCTTGCATCGGCAACGGGGCGCATTATCGACCGATTGGTGGCCTATAATCACAGCGAAAAGGCGCTGATCACAACTGAGCCGGGACGCGGACAAGTTGTCCGCGAATTTCTGCAACGGCAAATCTTCTTCAATGATGACATGCGGATACAGGATTTAGGTACGAGTACCAAGCAATTCGTCTTACATGGCCCACAAGCTGAAGCGATTGTGAAGCTCTTTGCACCTGATGCCGGGAAGCAGACGTATCTCGAATGCGTAAACGCCACTATTGCTGAAACAGAAGTGATTTTTCTGAAACGTAAACCTCTAGTGGGTACGCAATGGGTGGTTATCGTTCCTAATGAAAAGGCTGTGGATGTCTGGCAAACCATCGTGGCGGCAGGCCAGCCATTTGGATTGCTACCAGCGGGTTCATTGACCTTCAATGTGCTGCGGATTCAAGCTGGCAGACCGGGTGTAGGGCGTGAACTCAGCACCGATTTCATTCCATTGGAAGCGGGATTGTGGGATGAGGTCAGTTTTAAAAAGGGGTGCTATACCGGACAAGAAATCCTTGCGCGGATGGAAAGCCGAAACAAGCTCGCTAAAACAATGGTGACTCTCAAACTGAGCGAAATGGTCGAGTCACCTATGACATTACGGCTTGATGGTAAAGAAATTGGCACCTTAACCAGCAGTGTTATGACACCAAGAGGTGAAGCAATCGGTATTGGCTTTGTGAAAGTCGCCGCAGCCGAGCCGGGACAAGCCTTTGCGGTTGGTGATAAACAGAGTTCCGCGCAAATCTTGACTTTGGCTGGCGCACAGCCACCTGCTTTAGAGAACCGAACCTAAATCGGCAGATCAGCTAAAACTGTGGTGGGTCATTATCGAAGAAAAGCGACCACCAAAGCTGCCACTTCGGAGGGTCTGGAGGTGTGGTCTGAACGGCTGTTTGTTGGACGACTTCCGGTGTGGACTCGGCAGCACTTTGTGAACCTACAGGAATGACCAGATGTTCACCGGGTAATAACATCTTACCTTCGTCACGCGCCCAACTTTCCACGTAATCATCGCTTTGCACATAATCCCGCTCACGCGTAAGACCAGCTTGATCTTTTTCAAGTTGGGTAATGTCGGTTGTCAACTGGTTATAGGTCTGTTGGAGAGGTTGCCCAGCGGTAAACAAGCGTGTGAAGTTGAGTCCTAATATGAGGCCGATTGCCAAAATAGCGGCAAACATAATTTGTAAGCCCGAAAGCTGACTGGTGCGCTTGCGTTCTTGTCGTTTAGGTTTCTCTTCAATCATAGAAACCGAACCTCAACACATGTCCACATCTTACACAACATGATAACGCAGGAAATAGGAAATAAAAACCCGGTTTACACCGGGCTTTTGTGCCGAAGAAGGGAGTCGAACCCATACCCTCGTAAGAGGACTACGCCCTGAACGTAGCGCGTCTGCCAGTTCCGCCACTTCGGCGTACAGTGGTTAATATGGTAGCAGAACTCCCCTCACTGTCAACACCAACTTTGGCATGGCGAGGCAATCAGCAGCGGTTTAGATTAAAGCCAATTTAAACTCACCTCATCAGAGTTGTTCACTTTAGCTTCAGAATCAGAGAAAGCTCCAAATATACGCTTGCCCTACTCTCTAGATCGGTTCAGGAAAAGGCAGAAGTAAGCGTGATATAATCCGCATCTGGACGCATTTGAGTTAGGTGAGCAAGCTACTAATGAGACTAAACCGAATATTTTTAGCCCTTTTCTTCGCAGTTATCTTATTTGCAGGAATACCTGTTTTTACCGCCGCACAATCCAATGGTGTGACTGCTGAAGCGGTTGGTCAGGCGAACCTACGCGCCACAACAGACGTGAACGGGGATCTATTAGGGCAGATTACATCGGGTACACGCTACCCGATACTCGGACGCAGCCAATTTTATCCGTGGTATTTACTCGGTGATCCGAACACTCAACAGCCACTTGGCTGGGTTTTTGCTGATCTGGTCACGGTTGTGGGTAATGTGAATACCCTTCCTTTCAGCGAAGTGGTCATCAGTAACGCCCCTGCTACCTTGACTCCCGCACCTTCACTAACACCTGACAGCAGTACTGTCATCAGCACAACCAGCAGCGCAGCACCGGAAACGACGAATCAGGTAACGGTTGTGACGCTTACCGCGACACCAGAACCATTGAGTGGTGTGATCGGTGTGGCGCAAGCTGAAATCAATATTCGGTATGGGCCGAGTGTGGATTATCCGCGTATCGGAGTCGGGGAAGCAGGCCAACAATATGAAATCACAGGCCGCCACAGCCAATTTCCGTGGATACAAATCCGTTATCCCGCCGCACCCAATGGATATGGTTGGGTTGCCAATGACTTATTAGAGGTACAGGGCAACATCTTCAATGTGCCGGTTATCACGCAAATGTCGTTTAACCTGCCTACCTTAACACCTACCCCGCCGGTCGTGGTTGCCAGCCATTTGCTCGAAAGCTCACCGGTCGTCATCAGTCCGACGTTTCAGGCACTTGGCGATGACCTATGGAGTATGATGCTCAAGGCAGGTTTTGCGCCCGAAACAAGCACACTGGCAGCATTATTTGTGATGAACCTTAAGACCAACGAAGCGCTGACCTTCGGCAACAATATTGCTTTTAGTGGCATGAGTTTGAATAAAATCGCGATTCTGACTGCGCTTTATGGCAGCTTCCAAGGCCCACCGGATCAAGAGACAGCGCTCAATATCGCTTATATGATGGTGTGCAGCGAGAACAGTGCATCCAACGCGTTGCTGCGAAAACTCGGCGACGGTGACGAATATAAGGGCGCGGCTAAAGTGACCGAGATGCTGCAAACACTCGGACTTGGTAATATGTTTATTATTGCGCCCTTTAAGGTACCGAATGCAACCCCTGTTCCGGTACGCGCACCCACCACTAATGCCGATCAGACACGGGCGCTGCCAGATTATTCCAATCAGTTGACGGTCGATAATATGGGCTGGCTGCTCACCAGTATTTATCAATGTGCTAATGCGGGCGACGGCGCACTCATGACCAAGCTGCCGGGACAGTTCACAGGCCAAAAATGTCGCCAGATGCTCAACATTATGAGCGACAATAATCTCGCTGAACCCCTCATGATGAGCGCAGGTGTGCCACCGAATACACGGGTGGCGCATAAGCATGGTTACATTGATGACACACATGGGAACGCGGGGATTGTCTTCTCACCGGGTGGCGATTATGTGCTGGTCGTGGCAATGCATGGGCCAGTGTGGTTAGAGGCCACCAATACGTTCCCGCTGATTAGCGATCTCTCGCGAACCATTTACAACTACCTCAATCCGACTGCTCCCGACGATTCCAACCGCAGTTGGTCAATCGCTGGCGTTGATGAATGCTTGCAGCAGAGCCGTGACACCCTCAACATGCTCATGTCGAGCAGCGGCTAAACTTTATCTATCGCCACATCAGATGCGAGTGGCTAATGGGCAACAGCCACTCGCGATCATTCACTAACCTACCCCTTCACACCACCAGCGGTGAGACCAGCTTGCAGATTGTTCTGCATCAAGTAGAACATAATCATCGTCGGAATGGCGACAATCATCGAGGCAGCAGCAAACAAGCCCCAAGGCACTGATGTACTGTTTGCCAGCGCGTTGAGCGCGACAGGCAGCGTTTGACGTGCGGCAGGTGCAGGAATGATGGCGGATGCCAGTGCGAACTCACCCCATCCCGCTAAGAAGCCAAAGAATGCGGTAATCGCTACGGCGGGCAGGCTTAATGGCAGCAGCACCAAGAAAAAGCTCTGGAAGGCGTTGCAGCCATCAATCAGCGCTGACTCTTCGATCTCAACGGGTATCGTGTCGAAGTAACCTTTTAGATTCCATGTGCTGAAGACCAGCGTACCTGCCGAGTAAGCCAGCACCAAACCAAGTGGATTCCCATATAAACCTAGCTTAGTCAGCAGGTTTGTAATGGCGTTCAAGGCTAACACACCCGGAAAAGCCTGAATCGCCAAGAACATAATTAGTAAGGCGTTGCGTCCACGGAACTTGAAGCGGCTGATGGTGAAGGCAGCCGAGGTTGCGATCAACACTGAAGCCAGTGAGGTGGAGAGTGCAATAAATAAACTGTTGCCAAGCCAACTAAAGAAGGGTTGTTTGCCGAACATCACGGTATTGTATGAGTCGAACGAAATACCTGTGCTTGGCACAAACATATCCAGCAGGTTAAGCGAGAGTAATTGACCATTGGGACGGATGGATACCAAGAAGGCAAAGTAGACTGGATAGATCGCGAAGAGTACAGCGAGGATCAAAATAGCGTAAGAAATAATCAGTCCAATGCGGCGATTACGATTCTTGTGTATCATCGCATTTGAACGAGTCTGGGTTACAGGTACACTTTTAGGTACAGCCACAGCGTTGGATGAAGCCGCTTCTGAGGACATAGGATTGCTGCTCATATTATTCATATGCTCCTTTCGTCACATTGGTAACACGCAAGCTCAGTAAAGTGGCAGCTAACAAAATGATGAAAATGATGACGGCAAACGCCCCAATATAGCCGTAGTTGCCCAAGCGGAACGTTTGACTGTAGGCGTAGGTCATAACAAGGTCAGTAGCACCCGGCTTGCCCACACCACTCACAGGGCCGCCCTGCGTGATCAGAAAAACAGTATTGAACATCTGAAACGTTGAGATTGAGCTGAGTACCACGGCTGGCAGCACTGCCGGACGCAGCATCGGAATGGTAATCTGGGTGAGGCTGATCCACCACGTCGCACCATCAACCTCGGCAGCCTCGTACATATCTGCTGGAATAGATTGCAGCGCGCCGAGAATGATGGTCATGAAGAACGGGTAAGACATCCACACGTTCACCAGCACAATCGCAAAAAAAGCCAGTTGTGGATTACTCAGCCAGTGGATTGGACTCTTAGGGTCTTGGATATTCAGGCTTTGAAAGATCAGGTTGATTGTCCCTGCATCGCGGAAAAAGAACTGCCAAATCAAGGCAGTGATGAAGGTCGGCACAGCCCAAGGGATAATCAACAAGGTACGCCACAACGATTTAAAACGAATATCGGGGTTGTTGAGTATCAGCGCCAGTGTAAGGCCGACTAAAAGAAAGAATGGCATACACAGGATAACGTATACAGTTGAACGCAGTAGTACTACAAAAAAGCTATTTTGAGTGAGTGTATTGAGCGCGTCAGCTCCACCCAGCAATAACCATAATATGATCGTTGCCGCTAGACCTCCCAACCAAACCATTCGTGTGTCGGGCGGTACCAGCTTATTGCGTGTCATGCGCCGCGCGACGATGTTGGCAACGACCAACGGCGCAAGCGTAATAATCAATTTTGCAAACGATGTAACCGCTTCTGGCGTGACCAGCTCAGCGATTAATGTCTGATAGTTTTGAAGACCAATGTCATCCCATGCGTGGGCTGCATCGCGCCCATTATGGGATAAGCGATCGGCATTTGTGAATGACAATTGGAAATTATAAAACATGGGAATCAAATTAACTAAAGTTATTCCGGTCAGCGTGGGAAGTAAAAGAAGAATAATTACTGACCATTTTCGCCAGCCGCGTGTTGTACCCATATAACTGTAATCCTTGTATATAAAGAGTGGGCGGAATGTACTTCCACCCACTTACGTTTTTTAGAATCACATACTTACATGTATTTTCACGGCACAGTTATGGCTGGCTGTGCCGTGAACTACAATGCGAGCGCTTAGCCCGAAGCAGTCGCCTCAGGCATCATTTCAGTTGATGGCACAGGTGTCGGCAGATTCATCTTGCCGATTGCATCGACTGCGGCAGCATCAGCAGCAGCTAATGCGTCTGCGGGCGACTGTGCGCCGGTATAGATGGCAATCGTTGCCTGACCAACAGGTCCCCACAATGCGTTCATATAAGGGGTATTGGGCTGTGGCACACCTATATTAAACTGCGCACCGAAGCCAGCCACATCGGTATTTTTACTGACATCTGCGCTGTTGAGAGCCTCAGTTGCCGCCGGAACAGTGCTGTTGGCAACAGAAAGCTCGGTCTGAACTTCCGGGCTGTCGAAGAACTGAATAACCTTGACTGCGGCTTCGGCGTTACCACGTTCGACCGCATTGACTGTCACCATTTCGACCTTGATGCCCACGAAGGGACGACCAAAGGGCTGAATGAAGTAGGGAATGCCGGACTTCTTAACGTCCGCAAGTTCCCACGGGCCAGTCCACATACAAGCGCCATCACCAGTGGTTATTGCCTGCAAGCCTTGGGCTTGGCTAGACTGTGTTGGGAATACCTTGGCAGCATCAACCAACCATTGACCCGCTTTTTGTGCTTCAGGGGTATTGATACCGACTTTACCGGTTTCATCGACATAAAAAGCACCAAATCCATAAAAGATTGGTGAAACATGGTAAGCATCACCTGCCGCATTTGCCGTATCCAGCCCTTGGTTGTAGATAAGGAACTTATCAGGATTGTCGGTATGGAATTTGGTCGCCAGTGCCAATAAACCATCAAAGTCCTGTGGATCAGTCGGGAAATCAGTCGGCTTGATGACATCGCTATTGCAAATCAGGGTCACACCTTCTTGTGCCTCAGGAAGCGCCCAGATTTTGCCATCGTACACAACACCGTTGACAGCCGCTGGCTCATAGGTGGATTTCAGGAAATCCATCGTAATACCATAGTCGTCCAAAGCGACGATGTTACCAGCAAGAACGTTGTTACCAATCTGATCGTTCGCCCAAGCGATAATGTCCGGGCCAGCGCCAGCAGGAATAGCAGCTTGTAGCGAATTATTCAGATCGCCGGGGTTGGTGAGGTTAACGGTAATTCCGTCTGTGTTGGTCGAATTGTAATCATCAAATATCTTGGTGATCGCATCGGCATAGGCACCCTGCCAACCATGCCACAATTCAATGGTGGTTCCTTGAGCATGAACCAAACTCATGCTACTCAGAGCGATAACAGCAACGAGCGATAAACCGAGTAGTTTACGGTACTTCATACTGTTTAAAATCCTTTCCTTCAAAAATTAAACAAAAGCTAATTAACCTGAGTAGAGACGATATTTCCCACTGATAGTTAATAATAATGACTATAGCGGTGTGTGCAAGTTTCGGCAAGAAATTTGTAGGGTTTTGAGTAGATTCTCATATTGCACTTTGCACAAGTGATAAAATGATTAACATGTAGTCAATTGTCACGCTTAAATGAGGCAGTAACCTGACGGGGATGACCACTTTTTTATTCAGTTCGCACATAAAACACAGGTCTTTGGTTCTCGACCTGTGTATAACTTGCACAATATGTAATTAGGTAAGTGGTTGCTTTATGGAATTAGTGGAGCAGAATGGGGCGTGCCTGCGAGTATTCGGATTGCCAATGCCAGTACGATTTTACAACGAAGACACTTAACGCTTCTGACCAGTCGAAGATATACTCCAAGATTTGGCGCACCAGCAGGATACTCTGGGTAATCTGCCCTGCCCGCAGCACAGCGTTATGAATGGTGTGGCAAACACTCACCAATTCACTATCGGTGAGGTGAGGGTACTGAGCCGCCACATACGACAACGCCTCGTCCAACTCCAGCGCATGATATTCTTCAATTAAATCCAGTGGAACTAGCGCCGATAAATCAACTTGGAAATGATCTTTCAAGGTTTTCAACATGCCGGATCGAATATCAAACAATGACTCCTGAAGCGCGATCATGTTCTGATGCACACTTTCAGCAAGGTCTTGCAAGACATCTATCGACGCTGGACTGGATAGCATTTGACGCTGCATGAATCCTTCGATGAGCGCAGGCGACCGTTCCGCCAAGCAGCGTTCCAGCAAATCAATCGCTTCCGAACAGACGACACTCTTCTCGGCAAAAGCCATCAGTTCCAGAATTGCAGTTCTATCCAACATCACTCTGAGCCTCCGGTGGGCATAAACGACGCAAGTATTCCCACGTATAAATGCCGGTATGATGCCCGTCATCCCATGACGGTTGTAAAGCATAGTTGCCGACAAGATCAACTGTTTCAATAGCATACGAGCGCTTTGGCTTGAGCACCAAAATATTCGCAGGGTCGTATTCTTGGCTCATAAATTGATGCCCGCCACGACACTCAACACAGGGGCAGGCTTCACGTAATTGCGACAATGGATATTGGCATACCCGGTCATCACCCCATGTGATTTCCAGATACCCATTCGTTTTATTTAAGGTCACAGATTTAGGCCGAATTGCCGTCATTTGCACTCCAACGGGTTGATGTAGATACAGGTAGGTTTGCTTGGGCAGCCGCTTGTTCAATCCAGCGGTCACGCTTGATGCGGGCGGCTGTTACACGAACGGCAGACAACTGCATTGCCAAATCTTCAGGATTTTGTCGCGCCAACTGAGCAAATGTATGAATACCCAAGGCATTCAAAGCACGTTCGTAAGCTGGGCCAATTCCCTCTAAGTCAGCAAGCGGGTCACTGATGCGTGTCGGTGATGAAGTTGTCGATTTAACGGGCGGCACAACTTTGGCAGATGATACTGATGATTTCTGCTGATTTAACCACCATTCAACAAGGTAATAACCGAGCATCAAAACAAGTATCACTCTGAATATGCGTCGCATGTTTAGCCTCCATCCCCCTTTAGTAGGTTATGGAAAGATACCACCTTCCCTGTACTGATTCCAGTGTAACATGAGACACAGCACACAACCGTTGATAAATTGACGATTATTTGACCATGACCTTGCAGCACGAGGGAGGTCTGATACAATCTCAGTGGTATCCTTGCCACAATATGGCAATTGCCGAAGTAAATCATGGAGAATGCTAATGCGTTTACGATTAATCCTGTGTGCTATGTTCATGATTGTGTTGGCAGGCTGCCAAGGGCAAACTGAAAAAGTCGTTCTGGTGGTCACAGCGACACCTCCACCAACCGATGCCAGCGCGAGTTCAGTAGCAACAGACACCACTGCCCCTCAGGTTCCCACGGCTGTGGCAACAATTACAGTCGTACCTGCAACCGAAACACCTAGCGTGACGGCTACCATCGACGTGCGACCCACCGCGACATTAGGGCAAATTCAGGTTGCAGAAGAAGTCTTTGAACACGGTCGTATGTTCTGGATACAACCTCAGGAACAAATATGGGTGATGTACGATAATGGTCAAGGTAGCGGTCAGTGGCAAGTGTACGAGAATACCTATAAAGATGGCGAACCAGCATCTGATCCAAGTATTGTGCCACCCGACGGTAAGTATCAACCAGTACGCGGTTTCGGCAAGCTCTGGCGTGAGCATCCAGAGATCAAAGACAAACTAGGATTCGGTATTACACCGGAGTTTGGCTACGTCAGTAACTACGAATATCATCCCGGTGGGCAAGTCGATGCACAGGGCAAATGGGTGCCGGGAACAGGCTACCATATCCTGTTCAGCCTCTACAACGAGAAATTCCAATTCAACGAAGTCGATGGCACTTGGAAAAAACTTTAATTAGTTGCATGGTCGTTTGGGGGTTGGCTCATGAAAACAATCCAGCGCTGGCATCTTAATTCCAACGCCCCTTACTGCCTGCACATCGCGGCAGATGCACGGCTGAGCAGCACTGATTATCGAAATGACCAGATATGGGAAGTGCTTCCCGGCAATGGCGAATCACCTGCTCTGGCATTGCAGACTCGTTTTGGTGGGCGTGCAGGCTTAGTGAGCCTCGTGCCGATGTGGATACATGATGGACGTTCCATCTATCAGGCACAAGCGTATTCACGTCAACCCTATCTCACCGGATTTGCTCCCGGTTACCTGCGCTTTGAAGCAGCACTCACCCCTCATCTTGCCTTGCAGACCGAATATTGGGCAATGGAAAGCCACGCTATCGGTGTGCGTTTCACACTCGCAAATGTCCATACTGAAGCACTGGATGTCGAATTAGATGTCATTGCTTTTGTGGGCATGAACAGTAAAGAACAGCGGCTTCTTGGGTTACCTCCAAACGCACTCAGTTTAAACACAATCGGTAACATTCAACCTGTCCTCGTCTTAGAAGATGGACAAGTTGAAAGTGAATCGCCTAGCAGCCCCAAACTCAAACGGGCAGTTACGATTGAGCCTCAAAAAAAGCTGGTCATGCGGCTGGTTCACGCCGCACTTGGCGATGTCAAACAATCGCTTGCTTTAGCGCAAAAGTGGATGAATGCCGATTGGGATGCCGCCTTCGCACAGATCGACATCAGCGCCCAAGCCATTCCGCAAATTCAGACAGGCGATGTGGATACCGATGCGACCATTGCCTTTGCTTATCGCGAACTGGCACACAGTTTTCTAAAGGCAACATCCAGCCTGCCCTATCCATCCTTTGTGGCGACACGCGAACCGGGGCGCGGCGCGAATACCAATGATAAAGGTTGGAATGGGCAGTCACCCACGCTGGCGTATCTCTCAGCGTTAGGGATTGCCAGCGTGGACGCGGGATTAGCACAAGGAATCATCGGCAACTATCTAGCTGTCCAGCAAAACGACGGCTGGATTGATAACAAACCGGGATTAGCAGGGCAAAAGCAAAGTGTCCTATGTTTGCCTATTCTCGCGCGGTTGTCGTGGGGCATTTTCCAATACACCGAAGACAGTCAATTTTTACAAGATGCCTTCCCCGGATTATTAAAGTTTTTCCAGCGCTGGTTGCAAGCCGATCTGGATAAAGATAACGATGGGCTGCCCGAATGGCAGAACGAAGTCCAAACGGGTTATGTGTTTACCCCGACCTTTGCCACATGGCAAGCATGGGGAGGTGGCGCGGATATTCGTACCCTTGAAACACCTGATCTGCTGACCTATTTACTCTCTGAAGCCAAAAGCCTCAAAGAGATTGCCTATTATCTGCGTGATGCTGCCGCAGAGAAACAAATAGATGAACATATTGGACAGCTCGAAACAGCACTCGAAAGTCTATGGAATACTGACTTAGGACGCTATGCTTATCGGGATCGCGACACCCATGTGACGACCGGCAGAGTCGAATTTATCAATGATGCACGGGGCATGGATGAACTGCTGCCCGCCGAGAAACTTAGTCCCCCTAATCGGTTGGTAGTGCGTGTTTCCGGTGGTGTGAATCTGCTGCCCAAAATGACACTCAAACTCGATGGGTTTGATGTGGATGGCAAGGCAATCAGTGAACAAGCCAGCGGCGAAAAATTCATCTGGGCGGGTGGTCGCGGTGTCTATACCAGCAAGCAAGTATTTTCGCAGATTGACCGCGTGACCTTCGAGGGCTTGAGCCGCGTTTACCGGGTTGATGTTCACACCGTTGACACCTCGCGCCTCGACATCAATGCGCTTCTGCCGTTGTGGTCAGCCGGTGTGCCTGAAGAACATGCCACTAAAATCATGGCGTTACTATCTGACCCCAATTACTTCTGGCGAGAATCCGGCATCACCATGAACTCGGCGCAAGATGCGAATTTTGATCCTAAGAATGCCGATGGCAGCGGGGGTGTGTGGCCTTACTGGTTGACGCTGATTGGTGAAGCGCTGATTGAACTCGGTCACATAGAACAGGCGACCGCACTTGTCCAACGCATTTTACGGGTACAAACCCAAGTACTCAAAAGTAACAAGCGCTTTAGTGAGTTTTATAACAGTGACAAAGCCGAAGGTTTAGGTGAACCTGCCAATGTTGCGGGCATCGTACCGCTCCATCTACTAATGCGAGTCATCGGTGTTCGTGTCATTTCACCCACCAAAGTCTGGGTCGGGGGAAGGTTCGCATGGGGTAAACCCGTGACCATCCAGCAGCATGGAATGCTTGTGGAACGGCAAGCATCCGAAACCAAAATTACCTTCTCTAGCGGACATAGTGTAACGGTCAGCGGCGATGAGTGGCAGGAAGTGATTGACCCGAATGCCTAATGTAAGCATGAGTGATTTTATATTCCGCACAACCTCAGATGGCATTTTGGTTGCTGATAAAAGCGGCATAATCCAGCGCGTGAATCCGGCGGCAGCCGCCATGCTCGGTGTTACGCTTGAAGCAACCGTCGGGAAGTCCGCTTCGAATGCGTTCCAACAAAATCCTAGCCTCTTAAATCTATTCATCCGCACGGGAGAGCAAACATTAAATGTAAGGCTGCCAAAGCGCCGATTAGCTATCGGAGTCGCCAGTACCGACGAGTCCGGCTCACGAGTTATTTTGCTGCAAGATGTCACCGAAAAGCAGGAGTTCGAGTCACGGCGGGAAGTCCTCGTCGCAACAATGGCGCATGATTTACGCAATCCCATTTCGGCGATTGGCGGCTTTGCAGAACTGATCGAGAAGTTTGGCCCACTTAATGACCAGCAGCAGAAGTTTACCCTCCGCATCAAACAAACCGCCGCCAAGTTGTATGATGTAGCCGGATCGCTGGTGGATTTAGCATGGATTGAAGCCGGAATGCCGCTGGCGCACCGACCTATCGACATGAAAACACTGATCGAGAAAGTCGTAAATGACCTCACCGATTTGGCACAAGAGCGACAAGTGACATTTGCGACATCTCTCCAAAACCCTTTGCCAATTGTCATGGGCGATCAAGCCCGTTTGGAACTGACTGTTCGCAATTTATTGCACAACGCCATCCTCTATTCCCGACCTGAAACACCTATTGCTGTTCACGCGTGGGGCGACAGTAACGAATTGTTTTTTAGTGTGGCAGATCGCGGAATTGGTATTACGGATGAAGAAATCGATCTGATCTTTGACCGACTATACCGTTCAAAGGATGAACGCATTCGCGAGTTACCGGGCGGTGGATTAGGTTTGACCGTCGCCAAAACGATCATCAAACGGCACGGCGGAGATATTTGGGCATCCAGCAATTTGAATGTCGGCAGCACCTTCACCTTTGTCCTGCCTGTCGTCAAACAGGACGCATAAAAATAATGCGCTCACCTTCCGATTATGTTTAAAGTTAAGATCACCCTTCCGGCAACCATTACCAACCTTGGCCCCGGTTTAAACAGCCTCGGATTGGCAATTGGCCTTTATACCACCATTGAAATTAGCCGCCGTGAAGACGACCAACTGGTGGTGGAAACCGAAGGAGAAGGTGCGGGGCGTTATGGCATGGGATTGCGCCATCCAACTGCTTTGGCAATTATGCGCCTCTTTCAGAAGCAGGAAGACGCGATATTGGGGCTAACTGTCAAGGTCAGCAACAATATCCCTTTGAACAGCGGTTTAGGGGCGGAAGCCGCCTTTTGGGTAGCGGGAATCATTGGCGCAAATAATCTCATGGGTGCGGTTTACAACCGGCTTCAAGTGTTGGAAATGGCAGCTCTCATTAGCCATTTACCGAGCCAAGTGGTCACCAGCATTATGGGTGGGCTAACTGCCAGTTTCACTAATGCCGAGCAGTTGATCTATCGAGCGCTGCCCATCTCAGAGCTAAATATTGTCATCGTACTGCCCGAACTGAAACAATATACCAGTGAAGGGGCAAAGGTGAAGCCTGACCGTGTACCGCTTAATGATGCCCTCTTTAACTTAAGTCGCGTTCCCCTGTTGGTCGAAGCGCTGCGTGTGGGCGATTTAAAACTCATCGGCCAATTGATGGACGACCGACTGCACGTTCCATACCTCAAACCACAAATCACAGGTTATGACCATGTCGCCGAAATGGCACGACGGGCAGGCGCATTAGCGGTCAGCCTCAGCGGTGATGGTCCAGCCTTGGTCGCGTTTGCCGAATCCAACCACAAACAGATCGCCACCACTATGCAATTGGCCTTTGAAAACAGCGGCCTCAAATCCCGTACATGGATTGTTCCGGTTGATACGCAAGGGGTGACCATTAGCGTTGCTGGTACATAAGTCTTCGCAATGCCTCCAGTTTTTAACCAAGATTTTCTAACTGAAATCTAATTCAACAGGCGCATACTGCTTGTGCTATTCCTCACAATCTAACAGAAAGACATGATTATGTTCGGCAGACGCAGTCGGCGTGGTGCGCCACAAGATAAGGCTGAAGTTCCTGATATTCCCATGAATTGGCGGCGCTTATTCCGCTATCTTTCGCCTTACAAGCCGCGTTTATTCGTCGCCATTCTCTCTCTAATTGCGAGTGCGGTGCTAAGCCTCGTGTTTCCGGGAATCATCGGTAACGTTGTGGACTCGGTCCTCACGCCAAAAAACACCCAACTTCTCGACCAAATTACCGTTGCGTTACTGTTTGTATTCTTTCTCCGGTCAGTCACTTCACTGATTGAAAACTACAACCTTAACTACATTGGCGAAAAAATTGTTGTGGATTTGCGTCTGCAAATTTATGACCACTTACAAACGCTCTCGATGGGTTTCTTTGCTTCGCGCCGTGTCGGTGAATTGGTATCACGTTTATCGAGCGATGTGACCGTGATGCGAACTGCCTTGACCAGCAATATCAATGTACTGATTGAGCAAACCATCACGATGATCGGTGCGATAGTGGTCATGGTCATTCTGAATGCACGGCTCACAGTTTTTATCGTGGTCTTAGCACCCCTTATCATCGCCTTCGGTGCGGTATTCGGCATATTCTTGCGCCGTATCAGTACCCAAATTCAGGACGAATTGGCAGGTGCAACGGTTGTCACTGAAGAAGTGTTGCAGAATATTCGCGAAGTCAAAAGTTTCGTTCGCGAACCTTATGAAATCACCCGTTATCAAACGGCTATTGGCAGAGCTTTTGATGCTGCCATTCGGTTATTACGTGTACGGTCATTTTTCGGCCCGCTGGTTGCCTTCCTCGGCTTTGGTGCTTTAGCGATCATCCTCTGGTTTGGCGGGCGTGAAGTGATTGACGGACGTTTAACGGGTGGACAGCTTATTGGCTTTCTATTCTATGGCATCACAGTAGCCGGTGCGCTTGGTTCGCTGGTGAATCTCTACACCTCTATTCAAGAAGCACTAGGCGCGACCAAACGCGTTTTCCAAATATTGGATACCAAACCGGATGTGAATGACTTACCGGATGCTAAAATATTAAGCCGCGCTGAAGGTCGCATCACCTTTGACAATGTGAGCTTTAGCTATGATGAACGTCAGGAAGTCCTACACCACATCAATCTGGACATCAAACCCGGCGAAATTGTGGCATTGGTTGGGCCAAGTGGCGCAGGTAAAAGCACGATTTTCAATCTGATACCGCGCTTTTATGATCCAACCGATGGCACAGTGCGCGTTGACGGCATAGATGCCAAAACCTTTACACAGGCGAGCTTGCGGGGACAAATTGGCATCGTTCCCCAAGAAACACTGCTCTTTGGTGGGACAATCCGCGAAAACATCCGCTACGGTAAGCTCGAAGCAACTGTAGCCCAAATCGAGGAAGCGGCTAAAGCGGCCAATGCCCACGACTTTATCATGGAGTTGCCGGACAAGTACGAAACGATTGTCGGTGAACGGGGCATTCGCCTCAGCGGTGGACAGCGGCAGCGTGTCGCCATCGCCCGTGCCATCCTCAAAGACCCGCGTATATTGTTATTGGATGAAGCCACCTCCAGCCTTGACAACGAAAGTGAACACTTGGTACAAGATGCACTGGCAAAACTTATGCAAAACCGCACGACTGTTATCATTGCCCATCGCTTGAGTACCATTAAAGTCGCACACCGGATCGCTGTACTGGATCGGGGCGCAGTCGTTGAATTAGGCACACATAACGAACTGATGGCGCTAAATGGACTGTATGCCAAGCTGTATAGTATGCAATTCCGTGAGGATTTGACGCTAACCGGCGAGAACTAAATAAACACATAGCGTCCCAAACATACAGCAGTTACAGGATATAAATGGAATCAAAATCTACTGAAGAACAAGGGCCGCTTCAACCACACGACCCGATAGCAGCACTTCGCTATCCCGATTTTCGACTGGTTGTACTCAGCCGATTCACCGCCTCACTCGGTGAGCGCATGGTCAGCGTCGCGCTCGGCTGGGAAATTTACGAACGCACCCATGATGCTTTTTTCTTGGGGCTGGTGGGGTTGGTTCAAATTCTGCCCGTAATTTTATTGTCGCTGCTAGCAGGCCATGTTGCAGACCGCTACAACCGCAAACGTATTGTTATGATTACACAGGCTGGCTTAGGTGTGTTTTCGTTGGGATTGGCCGCACTATCGTTTACCAATGGCAGCCTCGTCCTTATCTATGGCTGTCTATTCATGTTTGGAGTGATGCGGGCTTTTAATGACCCAGCCAACTCGACGCTGCTAGCGCAAAGCGTCCCACCGGAAGTATTCGGTAATGCAGCGACTTTGGGCAGCAGTGTATGGCAAATTTCATCGGTCGTTGGACCAGCCTTAGGCGGCTTGCTGATCGCACACTTCAAAAGCGGAGCAGAAATATTCCTTTTAAACGCCATTTCCTGTATCTTCTTCGCAGCCGCTGTTTCCTTTATGCGCCTACGCCCCGTCGTTCAATCCACTGAACCCGCGACATGGTCTTCAGTATTGGCAGGCTTCCGCTTTCTAGGAGAGTCTCGCGTCCTTTTAGCCGCCATCACCCTCGATTTATTCGCGGTTTTATTCGGCGGTGCGGTGGCGCTCTTGCCTGTTTACGCAAAAGATATTTTGCACGTTGGGCCGGAAGGATTAGGTGCTTTACAATCCGCCCAATCTATCGGTGCGTTGTTGATGGCGGGTATCATGATTTATATTCCGCCGCTGCAACGGGCAGGTAAATCTCTGTTATTTGCGGTTGGCGGATTTGGTGTTGCGACGATCATTTTCGGCATTTCAAGTAACTTCATTCTATCGTTGCTAATGCTGGGGATACTTGGCGCTCTGGATTACGTTAGTGTTGTCATCCGCAGTACCTTAATGCTGACTCGTGTTCCCGACGAAATGCGCGGACGTGTCGCCGCAGTTAATACGGTGTTCATTGGCGCATCCAACGAATTGGGCGGGTTTGAGTCGGGATTAGTGACTCGCATTGGACAGGGCGTATTCGGTACGGTCGGCGGGCCAGTCTTCGCGGTTGTTAGCGGTGGCATCGCAACCATCTTGGTGGTGATTGCTGTCACTCGCAAATGGCCGGAAATGGTAAAATTGGGTAGGCTGACCGATTAGAAACAATCCACTGATATTATGACCGAAACACTTATCATAACCATCGGAACAATCGCTGCTGCGCTCATCGGGCTAGCAGCGATTGTTTTCATTTGGCGCTTGGGACGACGTAAATTAACCATCATCCCAATCCTCGTTACAGCTCTTGCCTTTACGACAACAGGTTTCCTATTCTGGTATACCCATCGTCCTCTACCCACCTATCTCAGCGGCGAAATTTTCTCTGGCCTGTACTATTCGCGAGAAGTCTTGGAAGGCCCGATCATTGTTCACACGATACGCATTGATCTAAATGCACCGGGCATCCACTTCATAGTGTCACCGCAAGAACCCACTGGGAATTTTGTGCTTCCAGCACGAACAACCTCTCACTTCTTGCAGGAATTCGGGCTGCAAGTCGCTCTCAATGCCGACTTCTTCGATCCTTGGCGTGACTACGGCTTTTGGGATTATTATCCGCATGAAGGTGATGGTGTAAACCTCAGAGGGTTAACTGTGTCCCAAGGTAACCGCTACACTGAAGGTTATGCACCACCACAGAACTACAACACTCTCTTTATAACCGAAGATAATCAAGCATCGTTCACAGCGCCACTTGCACCTATTTACAATGCCATCTCCGGTAACATAATGCTGATCATTGGTGGCAAGGCTGTTCCGATTGATGCGAATAATGATTATCTCGCTGGCAAACATCCTCGCACCGCCATTGCACTCGATCAAACTTCAAACACGCTCATGCTGTTTGTAGTCGATGGCAGGCAGCCAAATTACAGCGAAGGAGTCACTATCCCCGAACTTGCTGCTATCATATTGGAGCGTGGCGGCTACAATGCCCTGAATTTAGATGGCGGCGGATCGGTGACGCTGGCGAAAGAGGGATTAAACGGATTGCCACAGGTTCTCAATTCACCTATTCACAATCATATTCCGGGGCGCGAACGTCCGGTTGGGAATCACCTCGGTATTTTCGCACAGCCCGTAGGAGGCTAATGTGTCTTTAGCAGGCAGTCAGGTTCTAGTCACAGGTGCAACCGGATTTCTCGGTGGTGCATTAGCAATGCGCCTCGCACGGGATGGTGTACAAGTCAAAGCACTAGCACGGCGACCCCAAAAAGCAGGCTACATCAAACAGCAGCCAAACATCACAATCGTCGAAGGCGACATCACCGATGCAGAACGCATGAAGCAGGTCACGCAAGGCTGCTCAGTTGTATTTCATGTGGCGGCAGCACTCGGTGGAAAGTTCAAAAAACAGCGTCACATCAACGTTGATGGTACACGTAATGCCATGCTTGCGGCAGCAGAGGCCAAAGTTGATCGGGTGGTAGTCGTCAGTTCGATTGCGGTTTATGGCTATGACTACGAAGGCGATATTACCGAGGATTATGAACAAAGACCCAAGCGCAGCTTCTATAACATCACCAAATCACAGGCTGAAACCGTCGTGTGCGAAATCGGCACACAATACGGTATCCCATATACAATCATCCGCCCTGCTATGATTTACGGCCCACGAAGTAATGCATGGACATCAACCATGTTCAAAGTTGCTAAACGCAACCCGACACCCTTTCTCGGTGACGGGCATGGCAGCGTTCATCCGATTTATGTCGATGATGTGGTTGACTTGATGACTGTTCTCGCAACGCATCCCGCTGCGGTCGGGCAAGCCTTTAACTGTTCGGCTGATCCGGCTCCATCATGGCGCAAATTCTTGGGCGGCTATTCCAGCCTCGCCGGACATAATCGCTGGCTGAGCATCCCCCCGATTGTTATGCGACCAATAGCGCCATTAATTGAACTTTTTCTGACCTTAAGCGGTGAACCGCAAGAACTCCCACAACTGATTGATTTTTTGCAGGCATCCAAAACTTATAAGATGACCAAGGCGCGTGAGCTGCTCGGTTGGCAGCCGAAAACGGATTTGCAAACCGGAATCAACAACTGTGTTCCGTGGCTGCGTGAAAAAGGATTACTGAGTTGAATACAGTTCTCAGTCTACTGCTGATCGGTACAGTCATTGCGGCGCTGATGTTCTTAGGCTGGTGGTTATTGATTGCCAGCGAAGGTGTGTATTTAGGCCGCTGGGTGGTCATCCTGCTCTATGATCGGTTTGCCAACCGCTATGATGGGGTTAAACACTATCACCGCGAGTATGAGGAAATGTACCTCGCCAAACCGCTGATGGATGCCATCGCGCCGCAAACTGACCCGATGGTACTGGATGTCGCAACTGGAACCGGACGCATGCCGCTGGCACTCGCCCGACACGAGGGATTCAAGGGGCATACCATTGGTGTAGACCTCAGCAGTAAAATGCTGGCGCAAGCGGCTAAGAACATCTATCCCTATGAGTCAGCAACTTTTATCTGGTGTCCGGCGGAAACACTCCCTTTTGCCGATAACACTTTCGATGTCGTCACCTGCCTTGAAGCGCTCGAATTCATGACTGAACCAGCAGCGGTCGTCAAAGAGATGGTACGGGTGCTTCGTCCCGGCGGCCTGCTGCTCGCCAGCCAACGCGTCAACACCAAATTGATGCCCGGTAAAACATGGACGAGTGGGAAACTTCAAGAAGTGCTTAAAAAGGCCGGTCTTGTCGAAGCCAAAGCCCAAATCTGGCAGGTCGATTACCGCAAAGTCTGGGGACGCAAAGCGGGTACTTCACAGCCTATCGGGGCACGACCACTCGAAGGAATACTGGAATGTCCTTGGTGTGAAAAGAGTTTGATGCGTCGTGAGGGAAATAAATGGATTTGCGATAACTGTACCCGCAAGGCAATGATATTGGCAGACGGAGTCATTGAACTTTATCCACTCTACTAAATCCCCGGCCTCAGCTTGCTAACAGGCACAAATTTGCTACAATGCACGAAATTCAGGGGCGCGAGAATGAGAATCGCGCCCCTCTCCGTATCTACCTGAGGAACAACGATCTTGAAGCTGCTACCCCATGAACATGCTCGATTGGTTGAGCAAGCGATTGTCGCTGCACAAAAAGCTGGCGAATTACCCGCCTTTGAAATGCCAACCATCGAAATCCGTCCACCCAAAAAAGCCGAACAAGGTGATTATGCCTGTGCAGTCGCTATGCAACTGGCAAAACCCACTGGTAAAAATCCCTTTGATATTGCCACCCTCATTGCCAAACATTTGCCCACCTCTGATTTTGTTGGCTCTGTGGAAGTCCTTAAACCCGGATTTATCAACTTCAAATTGAATGAAATATGGCTCAAATCTCAGGTCGAAAACATCATCAATGAAGGTGAACAGGTTTTCGCGCTGGACTTGGGCAAAGGTAAACGCGCTCAGGTCGAGTTCGTCAGTGCCAATCCCACCGGCCCGCTGCATGTTGGACGCAGCCGTGGCGCGATGGTTGGCGATACTATTGCCCGTATTTTAGAAGCGAGTGGCTACAACGTCGAACGCGAGTATTACTTCAACAATGCTGGTGTTCAGATGGTCAACCTCGGCAACAGCATGAAAGTTCGCTATTTAGAAGCGCTCAATCTGCCGGTGCAAGTTCCAGCCGCAGATGACAAAACCTTTTATCAAGGTGACTATCTGAAAGACTTCGCGGCTGATTTGGTACTCGAAACAGCCGACTCACTCAAAGATGCCGATTGGAAGCCTTTCAAAGAATACGCCGAAAATCGCATGTTCGACATCATCAAGGAAACGCTGAAACGCGTCGGCATTCAGCATGATGTTTTCTTCAACGAAAACAGTCTGTATGAGTCAGATGCGGTATGGGCAACACTTGCCGCGCTCGAAAAAGCAGGCCACATCTACGCAAGCCCTGTGCGCGAAAATGCTGATGCCGAGGAACTCGAAAAAGGCAAAAACTTTGCGCCTGCCAAGTGGTTCCGCAGCAGCAGTTTTGGTGATGAAGAAGATCGTGTATTGGTCAAGAGTGATGGCATCCCAACCTATACCCTGCCCGACATCGCCTATCACATCAACAAGATTAAACGCGGTTTCGACTTGATGGTCAACATTCTGGGTGCGGATCATGGCTCACAATACAAAGTTGTGCAGTATGGTGTTCAAGCACTCGGATATGATCCGTCTAAAATTCATGTGGTCATCATTCAATTGGTGCGCATGATCCGCGACGGTGTGGAAATGAAAATGAGTACGCGGCGTGGGAATATCGAAACGCTCGACGAATTAATTGATATGACCAGCCCTGACGTAGTGCGTTATATCCTTCTGGCGCGGAGTGCCGATTCGCATCTGAATTTTGATCTGGATTTGGCTGTCAAGCAAAGTAACGACAATCCAGTTTATTACATCCAAAATGCTTATGTACGTTGTGCAGGCATTTTCCGTGAGGCTGAAGCACGCGGCTTAACCGATGAAGGTGCTGATTTGAGTTTATTGGGTGATGCAGAACAACGCTTCATCCGCAAAGCACTCGAACTCGGTGAAATACTTGAACTGTCCGCCAAAACACTTGAACCGCACCGCATCGCCTTTTATGCTCACGAACTGGCTGGTACATTTCATCCCATTTACGATGAAGTGCGGGCGTTACATAGTGACATATCACCAGAAGTAGCCAAGGCGCGGCTGCGATTCTACCGTTCCGCCCAAATTGTTTTTAAACGGGTGTTGACTCTCATGGGTATGTCCGCACCCGAACGCATGTAATGGCTCAACATAGACTTCTCTTGGCCTGTTTGAAAGGAAATCAGCATGGGATTGAAACCTGACCACTGGATACGGAAGATGTCGCTTGAGCAAGGCATGATCGAGCCATTTGTCGATCAACAAGTTCGTGCAGGCGTGATCAGCTACGGTGTATCCAGTTATGGCTACGACCTGCGCGTTGCCGACGAGTTTAAGATATTCACCAATGTTTACTCGGCGATTGTAGACCCGAAGAACTTTTCCCCTGAGTCATTTGTCGATTTCAAGGGTGATGTCTGCGTCATCCCGCCGAACTCATTTGCCCTCGCCCGTTCGCTCGAATACTTCCGTATTCCGCGTAAAGTATTGACAGTTTGCCTCGGAAAATCGACCTACGCAAGGTGCGGTCTGATCGTAAATGTAACGCCCTTCGAACCAGAATGGGAAGGTTTTGTCACACTTGAGATCAGCAATACCACTCCCCTACCAGCAAAGGTTTATGCCAACGAAGGCTTAGCACAGGTTTTGTTCTTTGAAGCTGATGACGAGTGCGAAATCTCGTATGCCGATAAGAAAGGCAAATATCAGGGACAAACGGGTGTAACACCGCCGAAGCTGTAGATTTGCCTTATTCTCAAAAATGAACTAACATCTATCATATAATTGGAATAGTGTTTAGGTTCATATAATGAAACAGAATGAGCGAGAAGAAGCGCGACGCTTGCGACGTGAAAACGGAATGGCTATCACCGACATCTGCAAACAACTCGGTGTCGCCAAAAGTTCTGTCAGCATGTGGGTAAGGGACATCATACTTACTGAAGAACAGAAGGCAGCCTTACACAAGCAGCATTATACGTATTTGGCGCAAACGCGGGGCGCACATACCAACGCCATATTAGGACGTGAACGCCGCATCATTTATCAAGAGGAAGGTCGACAAAAAGCACGTGAAGGAGATCCGCTGCATATTTCTGGATGTATGCTCTATTGGGGAGAAGGTGCGAAAAATCGAAACGCACTGAAAATATCAAACTCAGACAGCGGAATGCTCATTTTTTATATGCGTTTTTTGCGCGAAAGTTTGAAAGTGAGTAATGATCGAATTGTACTGAGAATTATGTGCTACTTAGGGAATGGTTTATCTCAGCAAGAAATCGAACTCTATTGGCTTCAGACTTTATCTTTACCTAGTGAGTGCCTTCGCACAACTATGGTAAATATGCAACCAAGGAGTAGTCAACAAAAAGGGCGTAAGCTGCTCTACGGAACGCTAGAAGTTGGCGTATACGAGACTCAACTCTCACAACATGTTTTAGGAGCGATTCAAGAATATGCGGGTATTGAAAAACCCGAATGGTTGATGTAAATTAAAGTAAGAAGGGCTGTTAGCTCAATTGGCAGAGCACCTCGTTTACACCGAGGGGGTTGCAGGTTCAAGTCCTACACGGCCCAAATATATCAACGCATACTAAATAAAAGTATGCGTTTTTATTTGTCAATCTTTCGGCACAAACCAAATACCAACCCTATGTAACAAATTGTTGCGTCTCTTATACTTTTCGGCTATGATTAGGGTCATATTGTTACATTCCCGTTTGTTTCCGGTATAAAAACCATTAGCACAGTCAGGACAAATACGATGGTCATGGTACAAGACAATCGCCAAATTTTAATCGTCGAAGACGATGAAGATACCGCTGAAGTGGTTTGCACCCTCTTAAACGAAGCCGGCTATAACGCAGTGTCGGTAGATCGGGGGGAAGCGGCATTGGTTGAGATTGCCTCCACGTCACCTGATCTAGTGCTGCTCGACTTAAATTTGCCCGATATTAATGGGTTGGAAGTTCTCAAGCAGGTTCGTGAGCGTTCATTCTTACCGATGATTGTTCTCAGCGGGTTTGCCAAGGAACGTGACAAAGTGAACGCGCTGGAAGCAGGTGCGGATGATTATCTCTCTAAGCCCTTCTCGCCTGATGAACTGGTCGCACGCGTCAAAGCTCTGCTCCGCCGTATCAATTGGACACCCCAACCAGAAACCAAACTTACGGTGCGCCAGCTTGAACTGGATATTCCCCGCCGCCACGCCTTCATTCGTGGGCAGCCTTTGCGTCTCACACCCATCGAGTACGGCTTGCTGGTCACACTCATGCGTAACGCGGGTCAAATCGTCACCCATGACGATCTGTTGCGTGGGGTCTGGAATGATGAATACGTCGGTGATTACTCGGTCTTGCGCGTCAACATCTCCCGTTTGCGCCAGAAGATCGAACTGAATCCGCGTCATCCTGCCTACATCGTAACCGTACCGGGACAGGGTTACCGGATGCCTCTTTAGTGTTCATCGGTTCCTCGAGACATCATTACTGAAAATACAATGAACCTGATTGGCAAATCAGGTTTGTTTGTGCTACGCTTGCCAGCGTAATAGTGTTGCCTTTTGTCAGTTTAAGGACTTATCGTGCCCGGAGATTACACGACCCTCGCCCCCATTTACGACACCATCGGAATGGCGGATTACGCCGCAGCCATCACACCTAAACTAATGGACTATGCTCAGCGCATGGACTGGCTTGGACGGCGTATTGTGGTACTTGGGTGTGGCACAGGCGGTACGATTGAGTACCTCTCGCAATATCCGTACACCATTACAGGTGTTGATAATGACCCTGACATGCTTGAAATGGCGCGACAGAAAATGGATATTAGTGGCGTGAGCATCAAATGGCTACATTTGGATATGCGCGACACAGGCAACCAGATTATGACCGCTGATATGGTTATCGCTTTGAATGTCGTGAACGAAATGAACAGCCTGCGTGATTTGGAAACGGTGTTTGCGACTGCTCAGCGCATTTTAGAATCCGGCAAACTCTTCATCTTCGATTTGATGACCATACAAGGGTTAAGTGCCGCAGGCAGCAACAATGAGCAGCTCATGCATGATGATGGACAAAATGTAACGGTGTTCAGCACAAAAGATTATGATTACGAACGTCAGATGCAAACCATCAACTACCTCATTTTTCGCCAGCAAAATGGCAACTGGAATCGAAGTGAGGCACGGCGGGTGCTGCGTACATTCCCCGTCCAGGCGGTGGCATCGCTCTTACAACGGAACAAATTCAACATTCGTACCATCATGAACAATCGTTTGGAAAACTACGAGCCGGGAGTCTCCCGTGCTGATCGGGTTATATTCTTCGCCGAGAAACAATCTGCATGAATGCCTCTCCAGTACAAGAAACTCTACAACTTCGAGTCGATCCTGAACATAACGGATTGCGATTAGGCACAGTTGGCCTATTTGTCATCGTGATGGTGGTGACATTTTTCATCGCCAATGCGGTTATTTCGAGTGATGGATTCAACATCCTAGCGGGACTGATAGGGTTTGGTCTTGCGGCAATCGTTACCCGCCTATCTGATCCTTTCCTGAAACGCATGTGGCCCAGCAAACGCGGTCTGCAATTGGATGCAGATGGCGCACGAATGACTCTGAATAATGAGACACAGGCCAATATTGGCGCTGGCGCTACTGCCAATGTTCATTACTGGAAATTCAAAATTCCGCGTCGTGGTCGTATGCCGAGGGGTTGGTATGTAGTCGCCTGTGCGCTTCAACAGAACGATACTTATCTAGCCGTCTACACCTTTGCCTCACCAGCCCAAACCGAAGCACTGAGCAAAATCAAACAGTTTACCGAATTACACAGCGAGAAAGGCAAACCCTCTGCCGCTAAAGCTGAATCGCTGCGTTTAGCAGGCGAACAGCGACGGTTACGTTTAGCCGAAGAACAACGCTGGCATGATGGCGGAGAATTAACCATCACGGATTTCGAGACATTTATCAATCGGCTGAACGAGTTATATGTGCGATGGAATACCTAAAAATCTTCTCCACGAGTCTGCTCGTTGCAGCCCTCATAAGCGGTGGTGCGCGCCTTACAGCACAGGACACAACGACTTTAACGGTTACATCCCCTGTCGATGGTCAAATAGGAAATGGTAGCAGTCAGGTATGGACGTTCAGTGCTGTAGAAGGCCAAGTGTTATCCTTCTTAGCGCACACGACAGGCGGCAACCTCGACCCGCAGTTCACCATTAGCAACAGCAAAGGCGAATCCTTCCTCAGCAACGACGACTACGCCTACCCCGATAATCAAGATGCGCTTTTGGAAGCCATCACCATGCCGCGTACCGACACCTACAGGGTGACAGTCAGTGGTGTTGGAACAACCGCAGGCGAGTATCAGTTGACGATGCTCAACGGCTTCAGCCAAACAGCACTGAACGATAACTTTAATGGCGATCTCCAATGGCAAGATGCCAATGCCTCCAGCACAGCCTTCACAGTTCAAGAGGACAATGGGCAAATTGCGCTTGCCATATCCGGCCCTAATACCACAGGCATCGCCATTAATCCTAAGCAGTCCGTAACCAGTGATTTTTATGCCACTGTAAAAGTCGCCGTCACGGGTGGTCAAGATGGCTGGATTGTCGGCACGACACTCCGCGAAACCGATCCTAATAACTACTATATATTGAGCGTCAACTCTCGTGGACAGTGGCGATTGATAGTGCGACAAAACGGCACTGACAAGGTTATCAGGGACTGGCTCGATCATCCAGCTTTGGCGAATAGCTCAGGCACGTTTACCCTCGGCGCGATGGTCAGTGGTACGGGCTTCGATTTTTTCTATAATGGTGTCCTCTTTGGACGTATGAGCGATGCAACCATTTCTGCACCGGGGATTATAGGGCTGATGGTCAGCACATCTTCCTCGCTCTCCAGCCAAACAACCGCCCATTTTGATGACTTAATAGTCAGCGTTCCTACCTTGGAAAAAGGCCAACGCATCGTGCCACAGCAGATTACACTCGGTCAACCCGCCGTATTGACCCGCGACCTACAACGACGCGGCCTAATACCTGCCGCCGGACAACTGGCGCTCAACGTTCCCGAAAGTTCCATCGAGTCGTCCCGTCCCGGTGTAGACCGCATTCTATTGGCACGCGGCGCAACCTACACCAATCTGGCAATCGGAACTACCGTCTCATGGAACGCAGGCAGCGATGGACTCACCGGATGTGGACTTGTACTGCAATCCAAAGATGATACCAACTACACGCTGGCCTATGTCGACAGCGGTGCATACGGTGTCTCCCAACGTCAAAACGATCAATTTACCCCCGGCATCTATGCCGAAAAACCAACCGCCGCTGGTAACAAGCATTCTCTAGTGGTGATTTTGCAAAAAGACCAATTGTTGTATTATGTGGATGGTCTATACAGCGGCAGCATGACCAACACACTGGTTGAAGGTGGAATCGGGAATGCCGTCGTCAACTTTGATCCCATCCGCACATCTTGCAAGTTTACGGACACATGGGTATGGAACTGGGATAATTAACTCATTGATAACATCCATAAACCCTGCTTGACTCGTACATAGTCAAAAAAGAAGAGGCTTTACGATGCAACCTCTCGAAGCAGCAATTTTACGCACGGTGCTTTATGCTGATGTTTTTAATTTCCCAATGAAGCTGGAAGAAATACACCATTTCCTGATTAGTGATGATCCAACCAGTATTGCCGAAATCGCCCAAACGCTCGATCAATCCGTAACCCTCAAACAAAAGTTACAGCAAATAGATGATTATTTTATTTATATAGGCAGTGACAATCTGGTACAGATACGGCAAAAGCGCGAGGCAGCCTCACAATTCCTGTGGCCTCAAGCGGTCGGCTGGGGCAAATGGCTAGCAGCCCTACCCTACGTTCGCATGGTAGCGTTAACTGGCGCACTCGCCGTTCGTAATGCCGCTGATGACGATGATGATTTGGATTACTTGCTGGTAACTGCGCCACACCGTGTCTGGTTAGCCCGCGCCTTTGCAATTATCGTCGTGCGGATTGGGCGTATGCGCGGCGTAAAAATCTGTCCCAATTACGTACTCGCGGAAACCAACCTTATTCAAACACGACGCGATATATTCTTGGCACATGAAGTCGCCCAGATGGTGCCCATATTCGGACATGATTACTATCGTCGCTTCCGTGAAGCCAACGATTGGGTTTATGGACAACTACCGAACGCTATTGACCCATTTGTTGAACAAACCGAAGTCAAAATCGGCTCCAGTCATTTACTCAAGCGTTTCTTGGAAGTGGTATGTGGCGGTGCGCTCGGTAATCGGTTAGAACAATGGGAATATCAACGTAAATTGCGGCGATTCGCAACCGATTTGCAAACGCCCCATTCCTCAGCACAGGTGGATGATACACAGGTCAAAGGTCACTTTAACGATCATGGTCATCCGGTTTTACAAAAATATGCCCGGCGGTTACGCGAATGTGGATTAATCGAGGAATCGCTGGCAATGACAGGAGATTAGCAGCATGGCAGCCGACATCAACGCAAACGGCGCAAAACTCGATTTCGCAGATGACATGAGTTATGGCGATTATCTTTCACTGGATAGCGTACTGGATGCCCAGCATCCGCTTTCCACTGATCACAATGAAATGCTCTTTATCATTCAGCATCAAACCAGCGAACTCTGGATTAAGTTGATGCTGCATGAGCTAAACGCCGCACGTGAACGCATCAAAGAAGACGATCTCTCATCGGCCTTCAAAATGATGGCGCGTGTCTCCCGCATCATGGAACAATTAGTACGCGCATGGGATGTGCTTTCGACGCTCACACCCAGCGAATACAGCAGCTTCCGTCCCTTCTTACGCCAATCATCCGGTTTTCAATCCTATCAGTATCGTCTCATCGAGTTCGTTCTCGGCAACAAAAACGCGGTGATGATTCGCCCTCACCGTCATCAACCCAAACTACAGACAATACTCCAAACGGAACTCGAACGCCCTTCGCTTTATGATGAGACAATTCAACTTCTCGCGCGGCGCGGTTATCAAATTGATGCCGAAATCTTAAACCGTGATTGGACACAGCCCTACACCTTCAATGCTTCCGTCGAACAGGCATGGTTACAGGTATATCGCAACCCCAATGACAGTTGGAATCTGTATGAACTAGCCGAAGAATTAGTTGATATGGAAGATAGTTTCAGGACATGGCGCTTCCGCCACATGACAACCGTCAAGCGCATTATCGGCTTCAAACGCGGCACAGGCGGAACATCCGGTGTCGGTTATCTAACCGAAGTGCTTGAAATCGAACTCTTCCCTGAATTATGGCGTGTACGGACTTCACTTTAAGGAACAACCCATGACACTTCATTTCGACCACGCCATCATTCTCGTCAAAGATTTATACAAGGGCATTGAACACTATAAGAAGGCGGGCTTTAACCCCTTCTTTGGCGGCGTACATGCCGGTGGCAAAACCCATAATGCCCTCATCATCTTTGCCGATGGCACTTATCTCGAATTACTCGCACCCACTACGCCTGAACTCTTGGATAATCTCGATCCGAATGATTACAGCAGTTTTCTCTTTCTCTTAGCGCAAGGGGAAGGCTTAGGCGGTTATGCCCTATTTTCGGATAATCTCACCGCTGATGTTGAAGCCATGAACCAGCGCGGACTCGCTGTGGTTTTAAAACCCACCAATGGACGCGCCCGACCCGACGGTCAGGAACTGCGTTGGCGCACCGCCACTCGTGACAACGGCAGTATGACTCCCTTTTTCTTGCAAGATGAAACATCCCGTAACTTACGTGTACCTGATGACGAAGCAACTACCACTCAGCGAAACGGCATTCGACGCATTTCAAGCTTGACCATTGCCGTACCCGACCTCGTAACCGCTATTGAACAATATCAACAGATAACTGGCCTCCAAAACAGTTTCGTTGATGAAACCACCGCCCACTTACTGCTCGATAACGTCAAGCTGATTCTCAGTTTAGAACCCGACCTCGGCGCAGATGCCAAACTACGCGACATCGAGTTTATTGACAGGAACGGTGAATCGGTCAACCTCAAAACCTATCTCTAACGGCAGCTCTCAGACTGCTTCATGAGCTAAATTTGAAAACAAGTTTATTGCTGTAGGGGAGGACCTATGTGTCCTCCCACTTTTTGCCATGCTCAAATCATTTTCCTCATATTGACCCCAAGGCTACGAACTATCGACTACTGACTTCCCTAAGTACTATGATTTCGGTTTACTTTAGGTTTGTTGGCAAACCGATTTCTAACTAACTACCAACAATACACGCCGTTTCCTCGCCTGCAAAGTTAACGCCAACACCTCTAAAGAGTTACAAAATGTTCTTCCAAAATGTAACCCCATTGCTCCTCATATCGATTATGATACGTATGGATTTTTGTAGGGGCGGACGGCTGTCCGACATGTACTTCCGGGCAACTTAACATCACCCGATATGCGGAATATGCACAAAAATCGGTACTGCAATTGCAGTAATTGCCGCATATTCCGCACGTTCTCCCTCACGACAACCAGCGCGATTCTCAACTGCAACACCAACAGCATAAAAACTGGGTTGTCGCCGCCGCCAACGACGACATAACCGACATTTCTCGGCTAACCTCATCTTTTTGCGACGACAATTCCGCCAATACCGACAAAAACTACACTTGTGAAATTGAAGATTGTGAAGAAATTTGTGAATACAGGATGCTTTTGAGCAGCTAATCCATGAACGTCCAATAAAAAAGGCGCTCAACAATGTGAGCGCCTCTTATCTAACAGGTTCGCTGAGAAGAACTTACTTCTTCATCACCGCGCCAAGCGTATCACAAGCAGGGCAACCACCACCGGGACGCAGCATACCGTAACCACCCTGTGGGTCGTCACCGGTGTAGAGTGGGAACTCAACATTGAAGACAATCATCAGGCGCACATGCCCGCTCTGGGCAGAGAGTGTAGCGGCCTCTGCCAACCACGCAGCTTGTTGAGCCACAGTCGTGTTTTGACCCCACGCAAAGCCTGCTGGCAGTGGGCCGTAACCTTCTGGTGATACGTAACCCAGTTCTGTGAAGCACACAGGTTTACCGCCGAAGGGGTTGTAACCACGCGCCAACATCGAACCGAAGTAGTAAGTTGGGTATCCACCACGTGGATCACCACTGGCCTGCCCCGGAGGAATAACACCTTCGTTGTAATGCAAACCAACGCAGTCCAAATAGCTAGCTGCACCAGCCGATGCCATCTGGCTCATGAACGTATCATCGTTGCAACCCTGTGCCGTACAACCAGCGGTACCGAAGTAACCAGTCGGTGCAGGCGCAGCGCTCACAACAATCGTTGCTGCATTGCTGGACTTGATCGCATTGAACGCAGAAGCCAACATCTTAGTGTAGGTTCCACCATTAACCTGACCATTCGGCCATTCGCGGTCAATGTTCGGCTCGTTCCAAACTTCAATAGCATCCGCACCAGCCGCTGCTGCTTGACCAACAAAACCGGAATAGCCTGCCACATAAGCATCAAAGCTAGCACCGAGTTGTCCCTTGTCGCCCTTGATGCTCAGCAAAATCTTGTAGCCATTCGAATGAGCGACGCTCACAAGGCCAGCGACCTTGCTACCGTTTTCACCTTGGGCATAGTTAACCTGCTGCTTGACCCATGTCATACCCGCACGGCGCATCAGGCCAAAGGTGTTCAGGCTCATATCCTGTGCCTGTCCACCCAATTCAAAACCACCCACAGCAGCCGAACCTGCGACTGGCGGTGGCAAATCCGGATTTGGTGTTCCACCGGCAGCGGCAGTCGGCGCGGCAGCAGAAACAACCTTGTCGCAAACTGCAATTTCTTTCAAGTCATAGCTAATATGGGTTTGGAAAACCTGTCCATTCATGCTGGTCAGTGTATAAGTCCAACCGTAGTAAATTCTACGCGCTTGGGTAATATCATCAAGTTCAACACAATTGTCGATACCACCCGTACCATCCCAACTGCTTTCTTCAAATTCCCACTTGCTAACCAATGTCAGATCGACCTTACGCGCCTTCTGAATGGCATCTCGCGAAGCCGAAAAACCGCGCCATATGGGGTCATTAGGAGTGGCAGTCGGCCCTTGTGCCGATGTGACCGCAGTCGTTGGCAGCGAGAGCAGCACTACCGCTAGTGCCATTACCAGCACGCTGGCTGCCCCTACAAAATAGCGTGAAAATCGTTGCATTAGTCATATTCTCCAGTTAAACAAATCTACAATACCGAACCGCATTGTTACACGCGCTTGGCGCTAACAGGCTTTCAGTTCGAAGATTGTACCAAATCCCATGCGATGCTAGTAGGGGATATGGAGAACATGAGCAGAAACACGGCTGTGAACGGAGGCGGAGCGTGGGGTAAGCGGTGGGTATGAGGCCAGTTTTAGGGGAGAATATTGATCCTAATAGACAGAAAATGAGAGATAAGGAAAGCAATAAACCTTCCTTACCCCTAGTCCTAGTCGGGTTAAGCGAGTGCTTGGGTAGCTTCGCGGCGCACCAATTCAAACCGTTGTAAGACAGCCGGATCGCCCTGCCCCACAAGTTGCTGCTCAACCGCGTCAATCGCACCCAACAATGGCGGGCCAAACTCACCAGCGTGTTGGGCAATCATGGTTCGCACTTCTTCATCATTTGGCGCGTTCAATAGTTGATTAATGAACTGCAACTCTGGCGGCATACTCGCTTGAAGCGCTGCCACAATCCGGTTATAAATGTCTTTCAGTTTAGCGCTGGCGTTCAGATCGCCGCGTTTGCTGACTTCCTGAATATTAGCCGATAGCACCTGTAGGAATGTTTGGTCAATCATTGGCAAGTTCGCCTGAATAACCTCATCCGGGTTCGGACTGCTAGCGATCACACGGAGAAGGCCAACCGCTTCTTGCAAAGCGGCCTGTGATTGTTGGTCAACCATCGCCGTCAGTTGCGCTAACATATCACGCAAACCTTCAAGTTGGGTACGGGCGTCAGCCGGGGCTTTGCCAATGTAAGCCGTCATCTCTTCGAAGAAACCGTAGTCGAACACCGGGCGTACCAGCCCAACCAAAGCCTGCAAACGCTGCTCGTCCCCTGTGTATGTGATAGCGAGTTGCAGGAAGTCTGCCCGTTTAGCCTCGGCTCCCAGCTCGTTGACCGCATCAGCCACTTCCGCGATAACCGCTTCCTGTGCCTGATTTTGCTCCATCAACTGCTTACCGAAACTTGAAAGCTCGATAATCTGGTTTTGAATATAAGCAACCTGCTCTGCCACTTGCTCGCGGCCTTCGCCAAGCAACTGTTGAATAACCATCGTCATAGTCTGGACAAATTGTACGTCGATTTTGGCATCATTCTGCTGCACCAATTGAGGAAGCAAATCGGGCGGCGACTGCATGAAAGTTTCCACCAGCTTCACACGATCACGTTGCTCTTGCATCATTTCAGGCGTAACACCGTCTGCTTGAAGCACCTGCTCAATCAGCCCTTGCATCGTAAGAGCCTGTCGCGGTTGCAACAGATAGGCTTTAAACGCGCCTTGGGGCAAGCTAGCGGTCACTTCGCGCATCATCTCACCGATGGCTTTTTCTTGCGAATCTTTGGATAACCCCAACTCCATAGGCACATAAGCGATCAGCAATTCCTTCGATCCATCATGGTAAAGGAGTGGAGCAAGGACACTGTTTGGCGTACCGCAGTTGGGGCATTGCACCATATTGATGTTGCCACCCAACAAAGCGATCTTTGCTTGTGGGTCTTGTGCAGGGTCAATGACACTTTGTATGGTCGCTCGAATAGGTTGGCGACAATTAATACACTGGATTGTAGTTTGAATGGTCTTAGGCATCAGAACTCCGAGAAAGCTATTCGATTATAGAGGAATGGTAAAGTAAAAAGTTGAGCCGCTGCCGGGTTTACTTTTGACGCGTATGCTGCCGCCATGCGCTTCTACCACCGCTTTAGCGAGATACAAGCCAAGACCCGTTCCTTTGGTTTTCTTGCTTAATGGCCCGTCAACCCGATAGAAACGCTCGAAAACACGTTCCTGATCAACTTCAGGTATACCTGCACCTTGATCACGCACGTAAATCGTCGCATATCGGTCATCAACTTCCCCACCGAGCGTGATTGTACCACCATCAGGCGAATACTTGATGGCGTTACTGACGAGGTTATCTAAAACTTGACGTAAGCGTACCTCGTCACCATGAATCACAGGAAACTCAGCCGGGAAATTCAACGCAAATTTATGTTTGGTGGTCTGCGTCTTAAAACGCTCAACCACATTAGCAGCAAGCTGGTCAATCTGAACATCACTAATATCAAGCCGCATCCGTTCGGCCTGCAACTTGCTAGCGGCCAGTAAATTTTCAATCAGTGCGGTTAGGCGGTCGGCTTCATCTTCAATGACTTCTAAACTATCGCGAATCACTTGAGGATCCCATTTTGCATCCTCTCGCCTCAACGTCCCTGCATAACCCTTTATGAGCGCAACTGGCGTTTTTAGCTCATGAGAAACGGTTGAGACGAAAACATTTTGCATTTCTTGTGCGCGGCGGAAATTCGTAATGTCACGCACATTGGCGACCACATTCATGAGTGCGCCATCATCGGCTAGCAGCGGCGCATAGGTGATACCGACACTCAAAGTCATCCCATCGAGGCGCAACAAATCCCCTTCGACGTACAGCGTTTCCAAAGGGGCATCCTTCGCCATGCGAAACGGCCAGCCTTCATCAAGCGCCTGCCGTAAATCACCCCGTTCCAAGCGTTTCCATTTAATCACCGTATCGTGATTTTGGGTCAGTGCATCTGCTACAGCCCAACCTGTCATACGTTCTAAAGCCAGATTGAAACCTAAAATTCTCAACTGCGGGTCAAGCATCATCACACCATCTGCACTGTAGTCAAGAATAGCCGCAAGCTGCTTGCGTTCGTGGCTAATGCTGGCATACAACTGGGCATTATGAACGGCAATCGCCGCTTGGTCTGCAAAACTCTGGAGGATTTGCTGGTCATTCTCGGTGGGCTGCACCCAATAAGAACGGAAAATGATGAGCAATCCAACTGGTTCATCGGCAATGACAAGAGGCAAAAATAACGATTGTCGCAGGGTACGATCCAGCGAAATCGCCATCTGGTTCAGCTTGGTATTGATGAACTCCCGGTCATAACCCCAATTGGTACTGCCTACCATTTCATCCAGATGCTGGTTGAGTTCAGTCAAATGCTCAGATTCGACACCCAATGTGGCATGAATGACATAATGATCTTTGGGATCACGCAGCGCAACCAAACCAACCTTGCCCGCCAACATGACGGTAGAAGCATGTAATACCAAACGCAACACCTCAGCCAAATCAAGCTGGGCGGTCATAGCGCGTGAAATTTCCAGAAGGAAATCGCGCTGTCTTACGCGGAAGTCAGGTAACATTAACATAGAGCGATTGTAGCACTAGACGATATGTGAAATATAGTATGTACGGATATTTCTATTATATTTCTTGCGAACACGATTTCAGACCGTTTTGAGGTAGGCAATCGCCTCATTTACATCCGTTAATCCACCCTTTGTCACAACGAGCGCAGCCGCACCAAAAATGCTCACATTTTCGCCAAGCGCAGCCGATTCAATTCGTAAATCGCGCCAATAAGAATCATCAATACAATATTTTTGGATCGACTCACGCATGGGGGCAAATAATAACTCACCGAGGTTATCGCTAACACCGCCCCCAAATACCAAAATTTCAGGGTTAAATAGATGTAGCAAACTCACCATACCCAATCCCAAAATACGTCCCGCTTCATGTACAACTTCCAATGCTATACGATCATTGGCTTTCGCAGCTTTACCCACGGTAGCACCGCTAATCTGATTTAGATCACCATTCACTAAATCGTTGATTAGGGTCTGTTCACCTGCTTCAATACGTGCTTTGGCCTTAAGCGCAATGAACGGCCCTGATGTCTCCTCTTCAAGTCGAGCAGGTTTCGGTGACGATTGAATGATGATGTGTCCACATTCAGCGCCCGCCCCTGTTTTACCCAACAACATCTTCCCATCAATGAGTACGCCACCGCCAATGCCGGTACTTACTGTGATATAGATAACGTGACGGCAACCTTGTGCAGCGCCCATCACCGTTTCAGCTAATGCAGCCACATTCGCGTCATTCCCTACATAAACCGGAACACCGAATGTCTCGTGCAAGATGTCACCGAGTGGAACATTGTGCCATCCCTTAAGATTGGGAGGCGCGATAATGACACCCGTCATCGGGTTTAACGGACCCGGTGACGAAACACCAATGCCGGTCACGGTTGTACCATCGGTCGGCCAAACAGCCCTTACCATCGCTTTGAATCGTTCTAGGGTGTAATCTAAACCTCGCTCCGTTTCGGTGAGTGTTTCCTCGCGCTGTTCAATCTCAAGGCTGTGGTTAAGGCGGGCCGCACGAATGCGTGTACCACCCAAATCCACCGCAATAATAACTTCGGACATTTGAAGTGCTGCTCCTGATCTAGGTTGTGAACGAGTATAATAAGCGTTTGCAGTTGAACGGATGTTCAAGATTCGTTAAAATTACAAGGATAACTTCATCCAGACCCCATAACACAACTAGGACTAGCTTTATGGCGCGTATCACGCCGCTACGCCAACAATATCTCGACATCAAAAAACAATATCCCGATTGTATCCTATTTTTCCGACTAGGCGATTTTTATGAGACATTTGATGGGGATGCCGAAGTCGCCGCACGGGAACTCGATTTGGTGCTAACAGGACGACCTGTAAGCAAAGAAGAACGTGTGCCAATGGCAGGTGTTCCACACCATGCGCTGGAAGGTTATGTCGCCCGGCTAATCGAAAAAGGCTACCACGTCGCGGTCTGTGAACAGATGAGTGAACCTGACGGACGTGGCATTGTTGACCGTGAAGTAACACGGGTGATTACCCCCGGCACAGTGATCGAACCCGAACTCTTAACCGAAAATCAAGCCAATTACTTGATGGGCATCATGCCAATAGGTGATGTCGCCAGCGGACAATGGACACGCGCCGGAATCGCTTACGTGGATATTTCTACGGGCGAGTTCGCGGCAACCCAACTTGAAGGTGAAAATGCAGGCGTACTCGTTTTAGAAGAACTGGCACGGCTTGCACCGCGAGAAGTTATTTTGCCAGCATCATGGGTGGAACGCGGCGTATCGCTTCCACAGGGTATCCACTTGAGTTCGGTTCCTGATTGGCGCTTCGAGAAAGGTAACGCTGAAGGTGCGCTGACGCAGCACTTTCGTACCCGCACAGTTGATGGTTATGGATTAGGTGAAATGCCCGCCGCAGTACGGGCAGCAGGCGCGGTACTGCAATATGTCCGAGACACACAGCGCAGTAGTTTGGCACAACTGACAACGATTCGGGCTTATTCTACGGCTGCCTTCATGGTGCTTGACCCGTTTACACGGCGCAATCTTGAGCTTACCGAAACCATCCGCAGCCGCAAAGTCGAAGGCAGTTTACTCAGTACCCTTGACCGAACCGTAACGGCAATGGGCGCACGGCTTTTACGGACATGGATTAACCAACCCCTGCTCGAACTGAACCGCCTGAATGCGCGGTTGGACGCGGTGGAAGCACTGGCAGCCGATGAGGTTCTCAGGACAGAATTGCGAACCGCACTGAAAGGCATCTCAGATATTGAACGGTTGACTAATCGGCTGCTTGTTGGACGATCTGGGCCACGCGATTTATTGGGTTTGAAAGCCAGTCTGGATATTGTGCCGCACATCCAAAAGTTGATCGAACCGACTCCATCATTAGCCGCGCTGATTAAAACGATGCATGCCTGCGATGATGTTAGCGATCATGTTAACCGTGCCATCAATGATGAGCCTCCGGCAGTGCTGAATACCATCGGTGCGATACGACCGGGTTACGCCAAAGAACTGGATGATATTCTGAATGCCACCCGCGAAGCCCGTGATTGGATTGCCAACCTCGAACCCCAAGAACGGCGACGTACCGGCATTGCCAGCGTCAAAGTCGGCTTCAACAAAGTGTTTGGCTATTACATTGAGGTGAGCAACGCCAACACGGATAAAGTGCCTTCAGACTACATCCGTAAGCAAACACTGGTGAATGCCGAGCGCTATATCACACCCGAACTCAAGGAATATGAAACACTGGTGCTGAACGCTGAAGAAGAAATTCTGAAAGTCGAACGCCAGCTTTTTGAGGATTTGTGCAAAGAGATTGCCCAAGCTGCGCCGCGCCTGCTGCAAACAGCCCGTGCGGTAGCCCATTTGGACGCACTCCTATCCTTAGCCGATGTCGCTGTTCGGGAAGGTTATATTCGTCCAACCCTTACCAACGACGATTTGCTAGTCATCAAAGATGGGCGGCATCCAGTCGTTGAGAAACTACTTGATGATGGTGTCCGTTATGTACCGAATGACACGCATTTTGACAGCATGTCGCGTATACACATCATCACCGGACCAAATATGTCGGGTAAATCCACTTATATCCGGCAGGTGGCGATAGTCACTTTGCTTGCTCAAATTGGCAGTTTCGTTCCAGCAGATGAGGCGACTATCGGCCTCGTTGACCGTATCTTTGCCCGTATCGGCGCTCAGGATGAAATCCATGCGGGTCAAAGTACTTTTATGGTCGAGATGGTGGAAACGGCCCGATTACTCTCTGGCAGCAGCCACCGCAGCCTCCTCATTCTGGATGAGGTTGGGCGCGGCACATCCACTTATGATGGGCTAGCGATTGCGCGGGCAGTGGTTGAACATATCCATAATAACCCACGTTTGAACTGCCGAACGCTGTTTGCCACCCATTACCACGAACTCACCGAGATGCCCAACATCCTCCCACGCACACGGAACTTCAATGTTGCGGTGAGCGAAGATGGTGAGGACATTGTCTTTCTACACAAAGTTATTCCGGGTGGCGCTGACCGGAGTTACGGCGTGCATGTGGCACAGTTGGCGGGGATGCCACGTCCGGTCGTCGAACGCGCCCGCGAACTCCTGCTTCATCTGGAGTCACAAGGAAGTGACTTCAAATTACCCACAACTGTTCCTGTACCTGCCGCTTCGACCAAACAAAAAGCGAAGGAAGAAGCAGGGCAACTTAAAATGTTTGCTGAGACAACCAGCCCAGCGGTAGAGGCATTACGAAAATTAGAGGTTGATAACCTCAGTCCATTAGAAGCTCTAACGAAGCTGTATGAACTTAAGAGGATGGCAACCGAAAAGTAAGATAACTCACTCATCCGTTCCTCAAATCAATCGTCTACAATAGGTCTGATTATTAGACATTTGGGACGTAACGGTTATGCCGACAAATAGTTTTCCTGCCGACTTCTTTCAACGGCAGGATATGAGCGATGACAGCTTCTTTTATAGTTCGCCGCGCAAAGTGGTTCACATTGACGAGAACGCTATCGGCGCACTTATGGATGTATACCGAGAACTCCTGCCAACAGGCGGAACATACCTCGACCTGATGAGCAGTTGGCGTTCGCATTATCCACCGGAGTTGAAACCAGCGCGGGTTGTAGGTCTGGGTATGAACGCGGACGAAATGGCGGATAACCAACAACTCGATAAGTATGTCGTTCACAACCTCAACCAGAACTCTAGCCTGCCCTACGAAAGTAACCTGTTCGATGCGGTGACCTGCGCCGTTTCAGTTCAATACCTGACCCATCCAGCAGCCGTATTCGAAGAAGTGAACCGCGTGTTGAAACCAAATGGTGTGTTCGTGGTTTCATTTTCGAACCGTTGTTTCCTAAATAAAGCGGTTACCGTTTGGATGTCATCGAGCGACGAGCAGCATATCGCGTTGGTCGGACAATATTTCCAGCTATCGGGCAAGTGGACGGATTTAACCGCGCAAAAAACCAATCCGGCGGAAGGCTACCCAGCACAGGCCGACCCGCTGTATGTCGTATGGGCTAGAAAGGCAGTGTCGTAAATACGATGGAATATCATTATCAACAACTGGCAGCGATACAGCCAAATCCAGACCATTCACCGGATCAGGTGGTCAAAATCCAACTGGAAGGTTTGCAAAACAACGACCTGACCGATGATAACCTCGGCATTCGCATCTGTTTCAACTTCGCTTCGCCCGGTAACAAGATTATCACGGGACCAATTGACAACTTCATCAAACTGGTCAAAACATCCGCCTACAGACCTTTAATCGGATTTGAACGGGCGGAATTTAGTATGGTGACGGTCAAGGGGCGAACCGCACAGCAAGCAGTTCGGATTATCCATACGAACGGGGAAACAGCAGTCTTTGCGTTTGTGCTTTCCAGACAGGACGAAGCCCCTTATCTCGATTGCTGGATGACCGACGCAGTAATCCAGCAGGCTTAAAACTGATGACAACCTTTGTAGAAAACCAACGTCTGACCCCAATAGGCAGCCAGCTCATTCGACTGATTAATGATCATATTGCGGCGAGGTCAGGCATGACTGAGGAACTCCGTCACTATTCGGCAGCCGTGTACAAAACACGCTTGATGAAACCCACTCAATGGCTGGAACAATACCCTGATAAAGCCGAGACTTTATGGGCATCCTTTGCGCCGGAAATAGATGATGATGACGACCAACCTCCGAGTTCCGGCATACAACCGTGGTTGCTTAGGAAGTAGTGACAAGATAAAAGTATCAAGAAGCAAGATCGTTCAGTCACCAGTCGTCAGTCGAAAGCAAAGTCAATTAGCTTTTAGAAACCCGTGAAAGCCAACTATTCTATGTCAGAGTTGGCGAAATTGTCGCTCTAAAAAGAGCCATTTAGCCGAGAATTGTCGTCTGTGGCGGCGGCGGCGACAACCCACTTTTTATGATGTTGTTGTTGCTGTTGAGAATCGCAATTTTGGATCATGATGTAAGAGAGAACGTGCGGAAAATGCTGCAAATGTGGCAAATGCAGCACTCATTTTTTATGCATCTTCCGCATATTGGTTTATGTTAAATTGCCCGGACAGGAATAGTCCTGCTCTACCAGAAGCATAACCGATGTGGATGTCTTTAGGGTTACATTTTGGAAGAACATATTGTAACTCTTTGGTGGAGTTGGCGTTAACTTTTCAGGCGAGGAAATGATGGGGTATGTTGGCAAATGGTTAGAGAGTGGTTTGCCGACAAACCTAAAGTAAACCAAGATCATAATACAGAGTACAAAAGCGGAAGGGTCTGAGACCCTTCCCTACGAAAAAAGCACAGCATATTCCTCAATAGAATGGTGTTTTGCACAGCAGTGTAAACAAAATGGAGACATAGAGAGTCTCCATTTTGTTTGCAAATGTTTGAAATTAGTTCTTAGCACCGGCGGCGGCTAAGGTGGGTGATACCGCCTCAGGACGAGGTTCGGGGATGACCAGTTCTTCGCGGGTGAGTAAGCCTTCGGAGGCCAGCACATGATTGAAAGAGACAATAGCGACTTCAATCATATGCAAGTCGGGTTGGCGCGTGGTGAGATGTTGCAGCGCCAAATTGGGCTTGACGATGATGCGAATAATGGGGTTAGTGATGTTACGGGCTGTGAAGCGCAGCAATTCATAAGCGATACCCGCGATGACGGGAATGAATATGATGCGCGAGAGAATGAGCAGCAAGAACGGTGGACGACCGAGCAGCGAAAAGACAAACACACTGACAAATACGACGGTGAGCAAGAAAGCCGTACCGCAGCGAGGATGTTCAATCGGGTACTTGGAAACCGTTTCCGGTGTTAATTCTGCGCCCGCCTCATATGCGTTGATAGTCTTATGCTCTGCGCCATGATAGCCGAACAAGCGCTTAACATCGGGGATACGACCGATTGCCCAAATGTAACCGATGAGCAGCGTTAATTGAACCGCCCCTTCAATCAAGTTAATGAGGAAGGCATTGAGGCCAATAGGTGCTGTACCGTCATGCGATAAGCCCAATAGACGAGCGATACCTGTCGCTAATGTGGTGGGTAGCAAGAAGAACAACCCAACACCTAGCAGCAATGAGAAAGCGATAGTTGCCCAACCAATGGGACCATTAAAATTGACTTCCTCTTCTTCACCGACTGCCACATCCGCCGCCCACATGAGCGCGCGCGTACCTAATCCCATCGCATCCCACAAACCGACTATACCTCTTAAAAAAGGTGTTCGGGCGATGCGACCACGATACAATGTCGCATTCAGAGCCTGCTCATGAACGACGATTTGACCGTTGGGGTCACGGACGGCGATGGCGGCATTATGTGCGCCACGCATCATTACGCCTTCGATGACGGCCTGCCCCCCATAGGAAAACTTCAACTCGCCGTGTTCATTAACACCTGCCGAACCTTTGCTGCCCGGCACACTATGACCATTAGATGACATTACGACCTCTTTTGTTATTACTCAAACTTAATTTCGAGCGTCCCGTTCGACGTTATTTCCTGTAAAGTGGCTTGTGAGGCATGAATAAGCTGAACATTCCCACCGACGGCGCATCCATCTTTTTTATCACAACGCGCACCTTTTAAAGTGAGAATCGTTTGATTCTGTGCATTCAAAACGGGCTTCAACTCATGCCCATATTGATCCATCAACGTTAATTCATTATTAGACACGGCAGCCGTTAGATTTACATCAGCGGCAGTACGCGCCCACACGACATATAGCAAACTATCATCTGCCAAAGTTAATTGTACCGCTTCGGCATTTTCCGTTTGAGCAACCTTGCCCAGCTTGACACCCTTAAACTGTTTGATGACCATCGCCCACGCATCAAACGCCGGACGTTTTGAACCATCAGAGCGAATCAAGCCAAAAGTTTCATCACCGGGTGGCAAGTTCCAGTCATAGAATTTGTAAACCGCTACTCGTTCTGCACCTGCTGCTAATTCCAGTGCTGTCGCTTGAACGATAAAAGCTGCCTGCTGATCCAAGTTAATCTGGTACTGCGGACGTACCACAGGCCAAAGTGGGTCGTCGGTTGGGCCAGCGTTGGTTTCATTCACCCAAATACGTTTGTCTTTTAGACCGTATTTATCCAACAAGTCGCGTGTCTGCTTGACAATATCATAGACCGTTTCAGTACGGAAATAAATATGCAGGCTGGCAACATCAAAATAGTAGCCATGTGCGGCAGCTTCAGGATCAGTGGTAATGCGCTCTAACAAACGGTCGAGATACAAGCGCCTGCCTGCGTTAATGTCATGCCAATAGGTTGTACCTGCTAAGATTACTTCAGCGTCGGGGTTACCTTCTTTGAGCGCTAAATAGGCGACCTTCAACATCTGGTAATAGTCATCAAGTGAGCCTTCAAACTCAAAGCCATAAGTATCGCGGGTAATATCCGGCTCGTTCCAGATGATGAAGCGTTTGACTCCACGCGGGGCATAATACTCCGCACTCTTGCGAACAAAATGTGCCCACAAGTTATTGGGATCATCGACGGGAAGATATAAGCCGCGCGGTAGACCTGCGCCCGGTGTGCCATCGGTTGCCCATGCAGGTGTATGTTTAAAGATGGCGACTACTTCGCGGTTACAATCTTTCGCCGCTTTGAGCCAACGGTCATCAACGTTGAGTGTGTACCAATCATCAGGGCCATCGGGTTGGTGTTGTGACCAATCGAAGATGATACGTTCCCAACCTGCTCCAAGTTGGCAAACGGTATCTGGAAGCCAAAAGCCTTCGACTACGCCAAAGGGATTGGCGGGCGCGTTATCCTGTGCGTTGAGACGAAAACTGAATAGCAGAACACAGAGGCTCAGGCAAAGTGCGAAACGTGAAATGAAGAAAGCGCGGCGCATTGGTCGCATTACTGGATGCCTGCCGGACGAATATCCTGCACATTTAGTTGGAGACTGCGATTGCCATTCCATTCGTTCATCTCTAACTGGTAGGCAACATCAATGCGATCCGGCATATTATCGACCCACTCGCCCAAGCCGAAACCAATCGCATCCAACGGTGGCTGCCCTGCCCGCGCCAACTTGAGCTTGAGGTGATGGCCTTCTTTGCCGACTGTACGTGACTCTAGTACACGTAGATTAGAGGTCATGAGGACAGGCGATGCGCTGTGATATCCGGTGGGTTCAAGTCTCGAAAGCTCGTAGACTAATTTTTCTGAGAGTGTACGAGCATCAACTTCCACATCAATTTCGAGTATCGGGCGCAAATCTTGACCGGAGAGGCTGTCATCCGCTAATTGCATCAATTTGGCTTTGAGGGCTGGAATATTGGTATTGGCAACGGTGAAACCTGCGGCTTGAGCGTGACCACCATGACGCACTAATAGATCAGCACATTGGTCAAGCGCGTGGGTAATATCAAACTGGGGGATGCTGCGGCAGGACGCACGACTTTCAGTTTCGCCCACTTCCATAATAATGGTTGGACGAGAATATTCTTCGGTCAAACGACCCGCGACTAAGCCCACAATCCCTGCTCTAAAATCACCGGAGGCAAAAATTAATGAGGCATCACTGTGCTGTTCTTCTACCCACCCACGAACTTCGTCCTGTGCGGCACGGGTCAAATCCTGACGCTGAATATTCAGGGTTTGCAACTGCTCGGCCAAGCGCAATGCCGTGCTGTAATCATCGGCAGAGAGTAGATGGTAGGCAATCATGGCACTCTCTAGCCGTCCAGCGGCGTTGATGCGGGGGCCAAGCGAGAAACCGATATTCATGGCGCTGACCATGCCGGGTTTGATGCCGGACACTTCTAACAACGCACGAATACCGGGACGGTTGGCCTTATTGATGATTTCCAAGCCGCGCCGTACTAAGGCTCTATTCTCGGTGCGATTCATAGGCGCAAGGTCAGCAACTGTACCAATCGCTACCAAATCCAGTAAATCAGCCGCATCCAAGTTGATCTGCTGCTTATTCTGCTTCGCCACACGTAACAGCGCGTCCGCTAATTTATAGGCTACCCCTACCCCTGCCAGCATATCTTCGGGATATTTGCAGTCCACTTGCTTGGGGTTGATAACCGCTAAGGCTTTGGGGATTTCAGGGCCGATGGTGTGGTGATCGGTGACAATAATATCGAGGCTCGCGGCTTTGCCATCTTCGACTTCATCCACCGAGCGAATGCCACAATCGACGGTGATGATAAGCTTCACGCCTTCACGCGCCAAACGCAGCAGGGCTTCGCTATTCAGGCCATAACCTTCATCAACACGATGGGGAATGTAGGGTTTGACGACTGCGCCTAATGCGGTAAGCACCTGCACCAGCAAAGTGGTGGAGGTTACGCCGTCGGCATCAAAATCACCGTAGACGATGATTGGTTCAGCTAATTTGATGGCCTGCCGAATACGAGCAACCGCCTGATTAATCCCTTTCATCTGAAAAGGATTGGAAAGCTCATCATCAGGGTCTAGGAAGCGTTCTGCTTCAGCAAAATTTGTAAAACCACGATTGTAAAGCACCTGTGCCAGCACCGTTCCCATATTGGGATAGCGGTTGAGAATATCAGGCGAGGCAGGTGAGGCGATAACCCAGCGTTTCGGTAATGTAGACACACATTCATCCAACAATTAAAATAAGGTGCAATTAAGCAGCTTAACCATCGTATGCTGCCCGTTGAGAATTCACAGTTTAGCATCTCACAGGCAGCACTACAAATCGCTTCTACGGAGGAAACACATGACCAGCATCGTTTTTATGGGAACACCCGAATTTTCAGTCCCAATTCTCCAGCGCCTTATTGAAGAGTACACCGTCATTGGGGTGGTGACTCAACCTGACCGTCCGGCGGGGCGCAAGCAACAAGTCCATATGTCACCGATTAAGCAACTGGCACTTGAACACAACATTCCCGTTTTGCAGCCTGAAAAATTACGCAAGTCGGAAGCTATCGCTGAATTGAAGCAGTGGCAGCCCGATGTGTACGTTGTGGCGGCCTTCGGACAAATATTGCCGCAGAGCGTTTTAGATATACCTGCACATGGTTCGATTAATGTTCATGCTTCGCTACTCCCACGTTGGCGCGGTGCTGCGCCAATTCAGGCGGTGATTCGGGCGGGTGATGCTGAAACGGGTGTCACCATTATGAAGATGGATGCGGGACTTGATACAGGGCCAATGCTCAAGATGAAAGCTATTCCAATTGCGGCAGATGAAACAGGTGAATCACTTCACGACAAGTTATCCGTGTTGGGTGCGGAATTGCTAATGGAAACACTTCCCGGTTATCTAAATGGAACAATCCTGCCGCAGCCCCAACCGGAAGAAGGTATCACATTTGCATCACAGGTGAAAAAGGAAGAGGGCAAAATTGATTGGCAGCAGGACGCCGTCGTAATTGAGCGACTGATCCGTGCTTTTACATCGTGGCCGGGAACATTCACGTTCTTTAAGGGGCAACAACTCAAGATTATCAGCGGCAGCGTGGTCGAGAGTTCAGCCGCACCGGGTACTGTCGTCAAATTGCAGGATGGCATTGCTGTCGGCACAGGACAGGGGTTACTTCGACTGGGCATGATTCAATTAGCCGGACGTAAAGCGATGCCCGTTGACGAATTTGTAAAAGGTCAGGCTGATTTCACGGCTGCAACATTAGTACTATCTTGATCGCCACCTTCGAAAACGTAGCGCAAACCGGGAACAAGGTCCTCAGAAGAATTGATGGTTTTTTCGCAGTCGAGTATCAAATAGCGGGCTGACTTGCGAGGAAAGGCATGAGTACAGCTTGCTATGCGCAACTGCTGCTTACCGACCTCGACATAACCGTTCTTAACGCTGATGTGGCCCGATACCAACACACGAAGTTCATTTTTGGTAACCGTGCTGAAGTAATTCAGGAAGTTCTTGAGCGTTTTAAGATAAGCTGATTCACCAACATCCAACTCATTCTGTGAGAATAAGGTGTTCCACATCAAGTCGAAATCGGTGTTTTGACCGCTGAGGAATAAGACGCGCAGCAGTTCATTATAACGGGCATCATCCGCGCCACTTACCGACAGATAATGCTTGGCTTGTTCGTCGTATGTAATGCCTGTGAAATGGGAATAGCCGCGCTGCAAGCTGCCGATGTCAAACTTCTTCAACTCGCCATCAGCAAGTTTAATCAGATCGTCGTGTTCCAGATTTAGCAGGCGCTCAACATGTTTAGTTGATGACACATCGGAGGCAGCACCCGCATGAGTAATCAATACGCCGCCTTTAGTGCGGGCAAAGAAGGGTAGACTTGCCAAAAAGTCGCGGATTTCCTTGCGCTTGATCGTCATTTTATAACGCTGATCAAGCCGTGTGAGCGCAGCTTCAAAGCGAGGGGTAAATTCGACGGAGCCTTTTGCCAAGGTTAGGCCATAAATATGGGGGAGTTCGTGGTTGCCGAGCAGCATAACCACTTTATCTTTACCGAGTTCGGCCTGTAAAGCCATGATATCCAAAAGCATATCGAGGCTGGCATCCACCTCTTCCATACCTTCGTTGTGGATCAAATCACCACAAATGACAAAGTGATCAACTTCACCTTTAGCTTGTAGTTCCAAAAACAAATCGCGCAGTTTATGATACACATCCCAAGCACCGTGTAGATCGGTGATGACCATTGCCTTACCACTATTCAAATCAATGATCCGGGACATATCACCTCTTAGAAGACTTACTACAAATAGGGGCGGGAACACATATTACCGCCCCTATATTAAAATACAATTCGGAGTAGGTCTAGTATCCCAGAATGCCCACTACATCTTGAACGGCTTTGGCGCTGATGTCCAGCATTCCTTTTTCTTCGTCGTTCAAATCCATCTGGATAATTTTTTCGATACCTTTTGCACCCAATATTGCGGGAACACCGATGTATAAACCATTATATCCGTACTCACCATTTAGCAATACGGCGGATGGTATGACACGTTTCTGATCACGAATAATGGCCTCAACCATCTCGACAACACCGGCTGCGGGGGCATACCATGCGCTGACACCAATCAAACCGACAATTTCACCACCTCCATTACGGGCGCGTTTGATGATTTCCTGCAATTTGTCTTCTGCCATCAGTTCACGTACCGGAATACCAGCAACCGAAGTATGACGCGGCAGCGGAACCATGGTGTCACCATGTCCACCCAAAACCATACCATGAACATCACGAATGCTGACACCGAGTTCTTGGGAAATAAAGGTTTTATAACGTGCAGTATCCAACGAACCGGCCTGACCAATCACGCGCTCTGAGGGGAAACCGCTTTCATTCAGAACCACATGGCACATGGCATCCAATGGATTGGACACAACGATTATGATCGCATTCGGCGAATATTTAACGACTTCACGGGTCACTTCACCGACGATCTTCTGGTTAGTCTTCACCAAATCATCACGGCTGGGAAATTGACCCGTAACCGGATCTTTCTTACGAGGAACGCCTGCCGTGATAACCACGACATCTGAATTGGCAGTCTCTTCGTAAGTATTGGTGCCGGTAATTTTCAAGTCGAAGCGCATAACAGGACTCGATTCGAGCAAGTCCAAAGCCTTGCCCTGTGGAACACCTTTAACGATGTCCACCAAAACAACATCGGCTAATTCACGGGTGGCAATCCAGTGCGCGCAGGTAGCGCCCACATTCCCTGCCCCGACAATCGTAACTTTGCTACGAGCCATTCTAATTTCTCCAATTGGGTATAAATCACGGGCAAATTATAACATAAACAAAGGGCGATCTGTGAGACCGCCCTCGTATTCCTTAGCCGATATTCATCCGACTACTATACGCTTCACTTTTACTCGTGGCTGATTTCCCAATGTTCGGGGGAACGCCATAGACCGGACAGCAGCAGTTCGCGGATAGCGACCAATTCTTTAGGAAGACGGTCGTAGAGTTTGATGAAAAGTTCTTCGTGTGAAAGCACTTCTTGCAACCATGCTTCACGATCTACCGACATTACGTTGTTGAACTGTTCACGGCTAAAATCAAGACCGTTCCAGTCAAGGTCTTCGTAACGGGGCATCCATCCCAGTGGGCTTTCTACCGCTACGGCCTGTCCGTGTGCGCGTTCTACAACCCACTTCAACACGCGCATATTCTCGCCAAAACCGGGCCATACGAATTTGCCGTTGGCATCTTTGCGGAACCAGTTCACGCCGAAGATACGCGGCGGGTTGGAGATTTCACGCCCAAATTGCAGCCAATGGTTGAAATAACTCGCCATGTGGTAGCCGCAGAATGGGAGCATCGCGAACGGGTCACGCCGCACTTGCCCAATCGTGCCAGCCGCGGCCGCCGTCATTTCTGAACCCATCGTCGCTGCCAGATAGACACCAAATGACCAGTTGAACGCCTGATAAACCAACGGCACGACACTGTTACGGCGACCACCGAAGATGAATGCCTTCACAGGCACACCTTGCGGATTTTCCCATTCCGAGTCTATGACCGGATTTTGAACAGCAGGAGCCGTAAAGCGTGAATTCGGATGGGCGGCCTTACGACCGCAATCAGGGGTCCAATCCTTCCCTGTCCAGTCAATCAGATGGGCAGGCGCTTCATCAGTCATGCCTTCCCACCACACATCACCATCCGGTGTTAAGGCGACATTGGTGAAAATGGTATTGGCCCGGCATGATTCCATCGCATTGGGGTTGGATTTGTATGATGTACCGGGAGCGACACCGAAATAACCGCTTTCGGGATTAATAGCGTAAACCTGTCCGTCTGCACCGGGCTTAATCCACGCAATATCATCACCAACCGTTGTCACTTTCCAACCGTCAAAAGATTCCGGTGGAATGAGCATGGCAAAGTTGGTCTTACCACAAGCACTTGGGAAGGCAGCCGCCACATAGGTCTTTTCACCTTTGGGTGATTCAACGCCCATGATGAGCATATGTTCCGCCAGCCAGCCTTCATCACGGGCAATGGTCGAAGCGATACGCAGCGCCAAACATTTCTTGCCGAGCAGTGCGTTTCCGCCGTAGCCACTACCATACGACCAAATGGCGCGTTCTTCCGGGAAATGTACGATGTATTTATTGTCATCGTTGCAAGGCCAAGCAACATCCTGCTGTCCCAGTTCTAGCGGCACACCGACCGAATGTACGCAGGGAATAAACACGCCGTCTGTACCGAGTACATCCAAAACCTTCTTGCCCATACGGGTCATGATTCGCATATTCGCAACCACATAGGGTGAGTCGGTCAACTGTACACCGATATAGGCAATGGGTGAACCTAACGGTCCCATGCTAAAGGGGATGACATACAATGTCCGCCCGCGCATACTGCCTTCAAACAACCCATCAAGGATGTTATGCATGGCAGTGGGTTCCATCCAATTGTTGGTGGGGCCGGCATCAATCTTGTTCAGGCTGCACACAAAGGTGCGATCTTCGACACGCGCCACATCACTCGGGTTAGAGCGAGAAAGAAAGCTGTTGGGGCGTTTTTCCCGATTGAGCCGAATAAAAGTACCTGACTCGACGAGCGTATCGCAAACGGAATCGTATTCTTCCTGTGAGCCGTCACACCAATGAATGTTATCCGGTTGCAAGTGTGAGGCCATTTCAGTAACCCAAGTACGCAAGCGCTCATGCTGTACATAATCGGGGATAATATCTTCTTGTAAGGTAGATCGTTCGAGAGTTTGGACGGGCATTATTTTAGCTCCTTTGTTGTGTTTCATGGTTTCCATTCTATAGTATTAGGAAGGAGGGAAAACACGACAAATGGATAGACTTATAGGTGATAATCGTCACCAATCCTGCCTTTACAAGTGAGGGATAACAGCCAATTCATGCAAACGCCAGCGATCATCTTCTCGCACGAGTGTTGTCAAGGAAGTGTTTTCAATGTGAAAATGGTTTAATTCTGGTGCATTTTCGAACAGACGGTACAACAACATGCGTATCGTACCACCATGCGAGACAATCGCTACTTCGGGACCGGTAGCCTGTGAGACAATATACTGAAACACATCATAGGCTCGATCTTGGAGCGCCCTACGCGACTCGCCATTGGTTACAACATAATTCCAGTAGTCAGCCTCAAAATCCCGATACTCATTTGGGTAACGCTGCATAATTTCATCACGCGTCAGCCCCTGAAACACACCGAGGTTAAACTCTTGCAAGCGCTCTTCAGTTTGTGGGACGATACCAATAGACTCACCGATGGCCTTGGCAGTATCGATGGCACGGGGCAAATTGCTGCTGTAAATAGAACCGATTTGTCGTCGTGCGAGATAGGTTGCCAGCGCTTGTGCTTGAGTTCGCCCGATGTCATTGAGGCCAACCGGAAGCGCCCCCTGCCAACGGCCTTCAATATTCCAATCTGTCTGCCCGTGCCGGATGAGTAATAAGCGTTCAATCTGATTCATTGCCACTGATCTAAATCCTTTCAAAATCCATTGCGAATCTGGCTTGACGTTCCCCATTCTAACGGCAAAATGAGAAAACGCGTGTTAAGTGAGGTATAATACACCCTCAAACAACAAGCTCTATTAAGTTACCGCCCTATAGAGGCACACTAGGGAGAAACGTACTGTGAAAGTCTCCGAAAAGATAAGCTGGAATCATAGTCCGGCTGTACTTGGCATGTCAATGATTGCGGGATTGGGTGTCATTTTGATTCTATTAGCACTTGGAATTGGTGTTGTACAAGGCAGCGTTGCCGATAGCAGCACTATTGGAATCGCGTTTATCAGTGGCATCGCACTGTTCGTCCTCGGTGCTATTGGCTGGTTCGGCCTGACACAACCTCAAAAGCATTTTGATGACATCAACCAACCGCTGGATGATGGCAGTCATGGGCATACCACGCATACCGAAACGCATGACGACCATGCGATTGTTCCGGCTGCCGAAACACTCCCGACGGTTCATCACTAAATCGTGGCAGGCGCAATTCCTGAACGTGAGCCCATTGGTGATGTGTGCACGGGTGCAGTGATACAAGTTGGTGACGCACAGGTATTAACGACTTTCGAACCAACAGCCGAACAGGTCATCGCCAGCGGTACGTTTGTCGTCCGCTATGGGCTGCGCTTTCTGGGCAAGCTGCACATCTCGATTGTGCCGGGTTTAGTGGTGTTGGATCGTGGCGAGATGATAACGGGTCAAGAAGCATGGGATTTTCTGTTGAAAAACAGCAACCTCTATCCGCGTTCGGAAGTCTTTGGTTACAAAAATGATGGGGCTGATGAAATGATGCTTATCCGTAATCTGGATATGGCAATCCCGCCCGAAGTGCTTGTCTATGCAGATACCAACAGCACGAAACCTGTTGCTAAACCATCTGCCTTAATCACCACCGATACAAGCGGCATATCTGAACGCCTGCTGCAATATTTACCGCATTACCCTTCGCTTGCACACTGGCAAGCAGAAATGAAAATATGAACGACCTCGATACTGTATTTGATGATGTCCTACCGCCTGACCACCGATCTGGTGTGGTCGCCGTAGTAGGCCGCCCTAATGTTGGTAAATCAACACTGATTAACCGCATCCTTGGGCAAAAAATTGCGATTGTGAGTCCCAAACCACAAACCACTCGCCGCCAACAATTGGGCATCTATACCGAAGCAAAAGCCCAAATCTTGTTTATGGACACACCCGGCCTGCACACCCCACATCATAAGTTGGGCGAGTATATGGTGGGTGTGGCGGAAGAAGCGCTCAAAGATGGGGATATTATTCTGTGGGTACTCGACATTTCGGTTGAGCCGACCAAAGAAGATCAACTCATCGCGGAGCTTGTGAATAAGTTTCGGGGTGATACTCCTGTCATATTGGCACTAAACAAAGTTGATCTGGTCGATACCAAAAAGCGTGAGGCACATCTCGACATTTACAATGCATTAGTTGATAACGAAGCCTCTATTTTGGTGAGCGCGTTACAAGGTAATGGCGTTGATGAGCTAGTGGATTATCTGCGCGAAGCCATGCCGCTTGGTCCACGTTATTATCCTGTTGACCAAGTAAGCGAAGTTAATATGCGCTTCATCGCTGCCGAGGTCATCCGCGAGAAGATCATCCTCAACACCGAACAGGAAATTCCTTATTCGGTTGCAGTTGAGGTCGAGGAATATAAAGAACGCTCCAATAACATGACGTATGTGAGCGCCACAATTTATGTCGAACGTGACTCGCAAAAAGGCATTCTGATCGGCAAGAATGGTGACATGATTAAACGGATTGGTTCGGAAGCGCGGGTAGAACTGGCTGAAATGCTCGGCACTCAAGTTTATGTTGAGCTGCGTGTCAAAGTCCTGAAAAACTGGCGCATGGACGAAGACTTGATGCGGCGCTTGGGCTATCGCCTACCAAAGAAAGATGACTAACCCGGCAGTGATTGCAGATAGGCACGACCTTCTTCGACATCACGACCAATTTGGTCAATGAGGTCTTGTAGATTGTCGAACTTGGCTTCGGGTCGCAGCCGCTTCTCAAATGACACCTCAAGATGCTCACCATAAATATCACGGTTGAAATCCAATAAATAAGGTTCAACCGTGATGTTCTTACCGTCAAATGTTGGGCGAACTCCGACATTGGTCATTGCCATGAAACGTTCATTTCCTAACCACGCCCAGCCAGCATAAATACCGTTGGCGGGTAAGACCTGCTCATCCCAAACTGCGGTATTGGCAGTTGGGAAACCAATTTGACGACCGCGCTTCTCACCGTGAACCACCTCGCCTGTGACGGAATAAGCACGATTGAGCCATGCCCGTGCTTGTTCCATCTCACCATCTTGCACTGCTTGACGGATATGGGTGCTGCTGATGATGCCGCCCTGTGCTTCGATCAGGTCAATATCATGAACCGTAAAGCCTTTTTGCATCCCTTGATCGTGTAAGAATGGGACATTCCCCTCACGCTTGTAACCCATCGCAAAATCCGAACCGACCCATAAGGCACTCATTTTGAGATGTTTGACTAACTCATCTACAAAATCCGCAGCACGTACCTGGCGAATTGCGTCGTTGAATGGATGAGTCACCACACAATCTACACCTAGCGATGTGAGCAAATCGGCTTTTTGCTCAGGAGTGGTGAGGTAATAACGTCCCTGTAATCCGCGCAAGACCACGTCAGGATGCGGGAAAAAGGTCAAGGCTACAGCCAATCGTCCGCTTGAATGCGCCTCTTCGACTAAGTGCTGAATGAGGTGCTGATGACCTTTATGCACACCATCGAACACACCGATAGTAACAATCGAAGGCTGGACTAAATTGGCTTCCGCAAGACTATAAACATGCTTCATAGCTGTTCCATAAAGTGTAAATAGGTTCATTTTAGAGTATTTTAACAGGAAGTGTTTGCTTATTCAGAGAATACCTTATGTGGTCGCCACGAACCACTTTCCGCACGGAGGATCGCCACCAGATGACCGTCTGCTGCATAACCAAGCGCGAGTTTATCCGCAATCACGTCAGTCACAATCGAACGACCGTGTAGGATATTCTTGGTGTCCTCGACTGAAAGTTCTACTCTAGGCCAATCTGCCAATGCGATCTGCGGCGTAATCAAATACTGCTGCCACGCATCGGTTGCCAATAAGGTATCCAGTTCGATTGCATCGGCAAGCTGGAACAGACCACTGGCAATCCGCGATAAGCCGCTGAGATGCGCCCCGACACCCAATGATTCGCCCAGATCATAGGCGAGGCTGCGAATATAGGTTCCGGCGCTGCACACCACATCTAGAGTGAATTCAGGCGACGACCAATCCATTATATCGAGCGAGTCAATCCGTACCGCACGCGCTTCTCGTTCGACTGTTTCTCCGGCACGCGCCATGTCGTATAACTTGCGTCCGCCCTGCTTAATCGCGCTGTACATCGGTGGGATTTGCCTGATGTCTCCAAGAAACTTGTTGAGTTGGAATTCAACCTCTGTGCGCTGAATATGGGAGGCATCTCGCTCTTGTACGACTGCCCCTTCAGCATCATAAGTCTCGGTGGTCACACCCAAACGAACCTGCGCCCGATAGCGCTTGGTGCTATTCATGACGTATTCGCTAAAGCGAGTGGCATTCCCCACACAGATCACCAAGACTCCAGTTGCCAATGGATCAAGCGTACCAGCGTGACCGACTTTCTTCAGCTTCAGCCCACGCCTGATTTTAGCTACTACATCATGGCTGGTCATATGCAGCGGTTTATTGATGTTCAGAAAACCAGAAACGTCAGCCACTGATCTGTTTCCCTTGTTTCACAACCGCTTCTAACATCGGCATGACCCGCGCTTTGACTTCTTCCAATGTACCTTCCACAGTTGCGCCAGCGGCAGGCTTATGCCCTCCCCCGCCTAAAGCGAAGGCGACCGCTGCAACGTCATAACCAACTTTACTCCGCAAGCTCAACTCAACCTTGTTGTCCGGTTGCACTTTGAAGACGACAGCGATCATCACTTCATCTGCTGTAATCAGTGTACTGACGAGACCCGCATCCGTCATGTCAGATAATCCGATTGCTTTCAAATTTTCTGGCGTAACAGCCGCAGAGATAATGCCATCTTTGAATTCCACCGATGGGAAAGCCTGTTTCCACAACAAAATGTCGCTTAAAGGCTTGCTGACCATCGTGCGGTTAATGATGTCCACCAATGGGCCGCCCGCTAACATTAATTGGTGCGCTATCTCCATCGTGCGAGGAACAACATGACTGGTGCGGAAACCCATTGTATCGGTCACCAACCCGGTGAGGAGCGCAGTCGCCACAGCCTCTGAAATAGGTTTGTCGAACTTCAAGAGGAAGTCATAAACAATTTCGCTGGCAGACACAGCTTCAGGTACAACCAAGTGAATATTACCGAACATGGTATTGGTAGCGTGATGGTCTAGATTAATAACTGACACACTGTGTTCACGACCGTAAATCCCCGCATCGCCGCTGCGGGCTTCATCGCTGGCATCCACCGAGATCATGAGATCCCATTGACCTTGCTTGAGATCATTAATGACAGTTTCCTGTTGGGGAATGTAGCGCAGATAATCTGGCACACTACCATCCACGGCAGCATCAACTTTCTTTCCCATGTCTCGCAAAGCGATTGCCATACCAAGCAGTGAACCTATCGCGTCACCATCCGGCTTTACATGGGTCACAATCAAAATCGAAGTGGCATTGTTTACAGCAGTGACGGCCTCAATCCAGTTGGTCATCATCGACTGCCTCATCTACAACAGGTTCAGGCGGAGCGGCTGGAATATCTAATGATGTAATCAGATGATGAATCCGTTCGCCACGCGCCAATGTTTTGTCCCAGTGAAAAATTAAATCGGGGGCGTTCCGCAACTGAATACGCTTGCCAACTTCACGGCGAAGAAAACCTTTTGCCCGCTGCAAACCCGCCATGACCTGTGTTTCACGGCTTTCATCACCCAAGGCATTCACATATATGGTGGCGAACATCAACTCCGGGTCGAGCTTCACTTCGGTCACGGTAATATGTTGTAGACGCGGGTCAGAGACTTCGCGCAGCAATAATGCGCTCAAGATGCCCTGTATTCGTTCTGACATCCGATCTTGTTTGATAGACATATTATTCTCCTTTTACAACCCGCTCATTACAACAAACAAGGGGCAAATGCCCCTTATCAACGGGGTTCTATACACCCCTCATTCTACAATATCTGTCACGACCGCAGGGTGTTGGGCTAGCTCACACGTTCGCTGACGTAGAATTCCATCTGGTCGCCCACCACAAAGCCATCGAAGTTATTCAAGCTCACACCGCACTCGAAGCCGGAACGCACTTCACGTACATCCTCTTTTTCGCGCTTGAGGGAAGCGACGGTCAAGTTCTCAGCAATGATCTTGTTGCCGCGCTTGACACGCACCTTAGCATTACGGCGCAGTTCGCCATCACGCACGTAACTACCGGCAATCGTACCCGCCTTGGGGATTCTGAAAATCTGGCGTACTTCGGCTGTACCAATGTTTTTATCGGCATAGACCGGCTCAAGCATACCTTGTAACGCCAACTCGATGTCTTCAAACAGCTTGTAAATAATGTTATACAAGCGAATTTCCACACCCATCGCATCCGCAGTACGGTGCGCGGCATTGTCAACAACGACCGAGAAACCAAGAATGATAGCACCGGAAGCGCTGGCGAGGTTCACATCATTTTCACTGATATTACCCACATCGGCGGATAAAATGCGGATGGTGATGCCATCTTTATTTTTACCACTGAGATTCTTCAGACCATCGACAATCGGTTGCAGCGATCCCTGAACGTCTACCTTCAGAACCAAAGCCAGTTCTTTAGTCTTGCCCGATTCAAATTGAGCAAATACATCCTCAAGTGTAAATGAACGCTCGAAACGTACCACGCCTGCTGCTGTTGCGTCTTTGCGCGCTTCAGCCAGCAAACGTGCAGCCTTGTCGTTCTTAGCGGTTTCAAAGGTTTCACCGGGTTGTGGCGGTTCGCTCAAACCAAGTACACGCACGGGAGTAGATGGACCTGCTTCTTCCAGCTTCTTACCCTTTTCATCAAACATCGCCTTAACACGCCCATAGGCCTGTCCAGCGACCACCATATCACCGCGCTTCAACGTGCCGTTTAGCACCAGAAGCGTTGCCATTGTCCCTTGATGGGAGCTAACCTCGGCTTCAAGCGTAATTCCAGAGGGATCACCATTAGGATTAGCGATAATCTCTTTGTCTTCGGCAGTCAACAAAACGGCCTCAAGCAAATCATCAAGTCCAGTTCCCTGTTGGGCGGACACAGGTACAACCAATGTGTCGCCACCCCATTCATCAGGGGTCAAACCAATGTCAGAGAGCATTTTCTTGACGTTTTCAACATTGGCATTGCGTTTATCAATCTTCGTTATCGCGACCACCACCGGCACATTGGCTGCCTGTGCATGGCTTAAGGCTTCACGGGTCGTTTGCATCACACCGTCGTCAGCCGCAACCACCAAAATGGCAACATCTGCACCCTGCGCTCCACGCGCGCGCATCGCTGTGAATGCCTCATGACCGGGGGTATCGAGGAATGTGATTTGATGACCGTTGTGGTTAACGCGATACGCACCGATGTGCTGGGTGATGCCACCCGCTTCACCAGCCGCGACTGTTGATTTACGGATCGTATCCAAAAGGGTTGTCTTACCATGATCGACGTGACCGAGAATGGTCACAATCGGCGGACGACGGATCAGGCTTTCCGGCTTTTCGTCGGCGTACTTCTTCCGCCATGTTTGGGCTTCGACAGCCTTTTGTTTCTCTTCTTCAACAGCAATTGCGGCTGCCGAATGGGCCTCAAAGCCCATTTCTTCAGCGACAATCGCCGCTGTATCAAAGTCCACTTGTTGATTAATTGAAGCCATGATGCCATTGGCAATCAAGCGCTTCATTACCTCAATCGGACTTGCGCCGATGATGTCAGCTAATTCACGTACTGTTACATATTCAGGAAGCAGAATTGCTTGCTTTTCCTGTGCCATATCGTTGACCTCCACATAAAGGAGCGACAGGCCAGAAAAGCAGTTAGGGGCTTAGCGTAGACCTATCGCGGTTGATTGATGTTTGGCGATGATTGCCATCGTCGGTTCATGATTCTCGCCCATCATGCTTTGGGCTTGGCCAGTTGTAGGCGTTCACGATCTTCATGAGTTATTTGTGTCCGTAGCGCCTGAGCCAGTACATCAGATTGCACCACCCTCTCCCAACAGCTTTCGCGGTCACACACATATGCACCGCGCCCATTCATTTTACCAGTTCTATCCACCTGAATACCATCCGCAGTGCGGACAATGCGGACGAGCGCCCGTTTGCCAGCCTTTTGCCGACAAACCACGCACGTCCGCACAGGAATATGCTTAACATGTTGCTGCTGTTCAGCCATCATAGAAGAACTTATTCTTCTTCCCACTCTTCAGTACCACGTCCACCTTTACGGCGACGCTTGGCGATAACCTGACCGATTTCTTCGTCGAAAATAAGCTGGCGGCGTTGTAAGCGCTCCTTCTTCTTTTCGCTCTTCTTCTTGCCAGCAGGCTGCTTACTGTCTTCCAACTCGTCATCTTCTTCTTCGACAGCAACCGCTGTAACAACCGGTTTTTCTTTCCAAGTTGTAGGCTTAACAGGCTTCGGCGCTTCGATTGGTAAGTCTTCATCACCAAATGCGCCTGCCGGTACAACATCATCGTCTGCGTCGACACCCACTTCACCTTCAATAGGTGTAACAGCAGGAGCGATTGCCAGTTCTGCAACCGGCTCTTCAACTTCAACCGGTTCTTCCTCTTCAGGAATAACCACTTTATCCAGCGCGGCTTGTACACGCATCAGCGAGTCGTCTGGCAAATCTTTGAGCAGATAGCGCAAGCGATCTTCGTCAATTAAGAAACGCCACATAATCTCGCCGACGTTTTCCAGCGTTTGCAGCACTTCGATAATGCTATCTGGCAAATCAAGTGAGGTGATCGGCAGTGTGAACGCACGTTGCGGCAGTGTTGCTTTGACAGCATTAATTTCTGCCACCCGTGCTTCCCGTGCGGCATCGCGGCGCGCCAACAAACGACGTTCCACAATATCCGCGAACTTAGCCAGCGTGTTGTATTCTTCTGGCATAACGGTCTTATTGGCGTTTTTCTTCTCAATAATCCGCTGCACATCTTCAATCATCGTGGCGCTTTGAACTTTCAAGTCGCCCAAGGTCGGATTATCAAGGTTGTTCAATGCATCCGATACGGCTTCGGTCACGCTCTTGATGTCGATGCGCCAGCCCGTGAGTTTCGCAGCCAGCCGTGCGTTCTGACCTTCGCGACCAATCGCCAACGACAATTGATCGTCCGGCACGATAACAACAGCAGTGCGGCCTGTGTCTGGATCATCTTCCAGATACACACCACTTACCCGCGATGGACTGAGAGCCTTCGCGATGAATTGTTCTTGATTGAGGTTCCATTCAATCACATCAATTTTTTCGTCGTGCAGTTCCTTGACGATATTTTGAATGCGGATACCGCGCATACCGACGCAAGCACCAACCGGATCAATACCCTCTTGCAATGCGGCTACAGCGACCTTTGAACGGTAACCAGCCTCACGCGCGATGTTCTTGATTTCAACTTGCCCGTTATAAATTTCAGGAACTTCGTATTCCAGCAAGCGGCGCAGCATATTACGATGGCTGCGACTGACAATAATTTGCGGGCCACGATTGCTGTTTTTGACTTCAAAAAGATAAGCGCGAACTTTATCGTGCGGCTTATAACGTTCACCCGGAATTTGCTGGTTACGCGGCATCATCGCTTCCGCGCGTCCTAGACTCAGGGTGATAACGGCAGCATTGACACTCTGCACCGTACCCGTAATCAAATCGCCTTCACGGTCAATATATTCGTCATACAACGATTGACGTTCGGCTTCACGGATTTTTTGCAGAATGACTTGTTTCGCCGTCTGCGCCGCAATGCGACCAAACTTCTTGGTCGTTCCCTCAAGCTGCACCATAACAGTGTCACCGAGGTCACATTCCGGTTCGAAGTAACGCGCTTTTTCGAGCGTCACCTCGGTATGGTCGTCCATAACTTCTTCGACGACCTCTTTTTCAACAAAAATGCGCGCACGGCCTGTACTCTGGTCAATTTTAACATCGACCGCCTGCGCCGCACTTGCACCCACATCACGACGATAAGCCGAGACGAGCGCATTCTGCAATGCCTCCATCACGACATCTCGCGTGAGTGACCGAAGCTCTGTAATTTCACCAAACGCGATTTCAAACTCGCTTTTCATATACCCCTGACCATATCCCCCTCGCAAGGGATAAACGCCTTATATTTTGTGGTTAATCATACACGAAATAAGCAAAAGAGGAATAACAACTACCGATGCAACTTGCACAATAATGACGAAAAGTGGGGGTTGCCCACTTTTCTCACATGCAAATATGGTATCACATTACTAAGCAAATGACAAGACTCTTCGCTCAGTTGACGCTGTTTAGCCTGCTGCCGTGGCCTCCGATGTAATTTCCTGTGTATTTTCGACAGGCGCACCAACCTCGACGGTCTCTTCCGGCATGATTTCAATGATGCTTCCAGCAGGCGCACCAACCTCAACAGTTGACTCAGCCCCTTGTTGAATAATGCCGGACTGCTGTTGTCCATCAACAGGTTGGATGACCACCGGCACAGGGAACGGTGCAAAGCGCAAAATTCGACCCGCGCCCGCATCGGCTACATAAACATTACCTTCACTGTCCAATGTAACGCCGCCCACGCTGTTCAGTTGACCGGGATTCAAACCGGTTGTGTCCCGATTTAGTTCACCAAATGAACCTACACAATTACCATCTGCACCGTACACCAATACACGGCCTGCGTCTGGATCGGTAATGTAGATCAACTTACGGGCTGCATCTAATGCCAGATACGGACGATTACCTTGATCTTCTAGCCAACCCCTTACTTTGAAGCTGTTGATTGAAATACCTTCTGCATTTTTGTAGGTTGTTACTGGCGCTCCGTCCAGCGTAAATACCGAGATACGCTTATTCCAGTAATCCGCAACATACAGCAGATTATCAGCGCCGACGGTGACGCTGCTTGGTTCGTCCAACTGACCAACATCACTGCCTGATGATCCAATATCCCGCAAATACTGACCGTTACTGGTGTATACGCGGATACGCTTGTTACCCGTATCGGCTACGTAAACATTTTCTTGGCTATCGACCGCAATACCACGCGGCCCCCAGAAACCATCAACCGGTTCGGCCTGAGCTTTATCACCAAACTCACCACGTTGTCCCCAGCTATTGAGGAACTTGCCATCAGGTGTGAAAACCTGAATGCGATAGTTCCACGTATCCGATACATAAACATTGCCACTTGGTCCAATGGCGATGCCGCTCGGACGGTTAAATACACCACCGCTGTCTGCGCCACTGGTCTTGCCAAAGTAGGGATCGCCATCAGTATAGACCTGTCCTATTTGACCAAAACTGCTGGCAAAAGTGCCATCTGGGTTGAAAATTGAAATGCGATGGTTAAACTCTTCCGCCACATAAATCTGCCCATCTTTGTTGATGGCGATTTGACGCGGGTGATTCATCGGCGACACATTTTGGGCTGTCACTTCATAAATTTGGTTGGCCTGAAGCGCCTGCCAATTCGCAGTACACTGGTTCGTCTGCAAAGTATTCGCTGACGCGGCTTGACCGTCGCCCACGCCCAGATTCCAGACCTGCGCCGCAATATCTTTGCGAATGAACACATACATACGGTCGGCTACAGGCCACTTAGTTAAGCTGAAATCCTTCTGTAGCGCGACACCATAAGCCGTATAATCACGCCGCCACCAAATATCCCACATGCCTTGCCGAATAGCAGCCGAATTCGGGTTTGTGAAATCAAACGTGTTGATTACCCGATCTGCGGTCATGGCGAAGTAGTCCTGCATCGGCCACCACATGCGAGGATAATCAAATTCGTAGTAGTTATCTGATAAAGCGTCTACCGCTTTCGCCTTGTTCTCGTCACCTACAACGACGACCATTTGGTCTTGCATATCTTTTGGACTCGGACTTTCACCCAAGAACCGAGCTGTTGCCGAGGGAAAGTTACGGAAATACCACGCACCCGGCCATGAAATTTTGAAGTCGTATCCGAACTTCAAATCCATGCCACCTGTGATCCGTTTACTCAGGTCTTCAATTTGCTGTTCAACGGCTTTATTAGCAGGCGCACCATGTGCATACACCAAAAACTCGGTTGCCAAATCGTAATTAATGAATGCCGCCATCCACGCTGTTCGGAAAGTGAGGAATGCAAGGAAAACGAAGACCACAACACCAATCATTACTCGCAACTGTGTAAACCCAGTCTGCATCACCAAACGAATAATCGCGTATATGACGACTGCCCCAACCGCGATACCCGCGATCCACTGGAACATCTTGGTCAACTGAACCTGTTCTAAACCAGCTACACCGCCAAAAATGAATGGGGCAACCAACTGCGCCAACGCCACAAACAACAACGGCAGCAGCAGCAAATATATCCAATTACGCTTGAAAAATGCCGCAACATCAATCCGTTCAAAGAAACGCCCGAAGTACCAACCCGCTAAGAAAATCATCGGCGTGGTCATATGGGTTCCCAACCAAGGCATCTTTTCGCCTGATAATGTTAAGGCGATCAGAATGAATATTGCCCACCACGAAATAAAGATCAGAACAGGCATCTGCCCTAACCATTCTTGGGGATCAGCATTACCGCGCCGCCGCAAAACAGGCAGTGGTTCAACGGGTACTTCAACAGGAAGGACAGCATCTTCAGTTGCAACAAAATTCAGATTAGGCAGCTCATCGCCGGAGTAAGCGAGGGAGGCTTCCATCCGGTTCTGATCGCGTGTTGCGACCCGATCCTGCCGGAAGCGCCAGAATATCGCCATACCACTCAACATGGCGAGGATACTGCCGATGACTGGCAAGAATTCGTAGAAGGGCATAATTAGCCCTAAATAGTAATATTGAGGCTGGCTACCTCGACGTTCACCCTGCTGCTGAAGCCAATAACCGAGGCTGCCGAACATACCTGTCCCGATGCCGTAGAGATTGGTAAAGACGGTCGTAAAAAAGAACAGGAAAAGGGCATGGAATATAGCGACACAGATCAGCCAGCGCTTGGGATTCCAGATTAATCCGATGGTTAACGATATAAATATCGCAGGCCAGACCGTCAGTGAAACGAGAGCGATTTGCATCCCCGTTTGCGTCAGATCAACTTGAATAGGAATGGCTGCCTGAACCGCGTTGGCGACTTCCAGAAGTGATGTGACATCTTTTGGATGCATGGCCTTCATAATAAACGGGGTTGCCCACGGCAAAACCAGCGTCACCATGATGACCATCAAATCGACTTCGGGGAAACGACGTAGTTTCGCCCAAACCCCGGATCGCCACAAATAAATCAGTACCGCGATGACAACAATCGCCAGTCCCCACTCGGCGTACAGCGGCAGACTTGAGTAAGGAAGCACTTCTACTTCTTTGGGGATTTTAGAGGCTTCTTCGACAATCAAGAGGACGCTAGTTACCACGACAATCAAAGCCAGCATCGGCAGCACATCCATCCACGGTGTACGCCCCTTGCCACGCCGTGAAATCCACAACATCGTTCCAATGATGATCATCAGCATCGCGAGTATCGCAGTGACCGACCATTTGATTAAGCTGGCAAAATCAGTCGTTCCCGGTTGTGGTGCGGGGGTCAATGAGATCACACTAACAATGACGTAAAATGCCAGTGCCGCGACACCACCGAGCAATACCGTCAGCGACAGGAAGTAAAAGAGACTCTTACCGGGCAAACGGAAATACTGCTGCCCTACCCGCACCAGCCAGTATAGAAACAAGATCGCGAAGAAAATAGCGATATACATGAAGGCAACTTCTTTGGTTGCCAAACTCGCCAGCATCGCGCCCGAAAAAACATATAACCAACGGGCTTTTCGCCGCAAATTCGGTGGCCCGTTTAAATACATCAAGACGCAATACACCATAATCAACGTGAAAAAGATGGACGGTGTATCCTCTCGAATGTAGCGGTTGTAATACAATATAAGCGGCGATATCAAGAACATTACCGATGCTAAAATCGCCCCCCAGCGCCCGATCCAACGCCTAAAAAGCAGTGGGAACATTACCATCAAAATACCCAGCACTGCCGGGTAAATACGGGCTGTGAAGTCGTTATCGCCAAAAAGAAAATAATCCAAGGCCGTCATATGGAACAGAATCGGCCCATGCATCAGCGGCGTATGCTGAAAAATACCCGTTTTATATAAGTCCCACGAGAACTTGGTATGCAAGCTCTCATCATGGCTCATCGTCCGCGTACCGAGGTTATAAAACCGCGTAAAAATCGCCAACAACAGAATGATAATATAAACCGTTGTTTCCCAATTGATATGGAACGATTTTGTAAGCCATCCGTCCGCAGTTGCGGTTACAGGTTCGGCAAATATTTGATTTTCAGGTTGTCTTGATAAGTCCATTACGTCCTCAAATCAGGGTGTACTGATGACATCTAGGTGTAAAGTTGCTGGTACTTTCGCAGGCGCAGGTGTTTGGCTGATTTCAAATGCAACCGATACCCCTTCTTCGGTAGCCACAGTGACGTTCGGTGTCACGCGCAGCAGCGGCGCGGGCTGCGTCGGCGGCTCGGCCAACACTTGATTCGTTCGCCCAAGTGCAAACGGAATTAAAAGCAAAAATGTGACCGCCAGCATCGCCATGCCATATCGCAGCGGGTAATAATTATTGGTACGACGTGCGGCATCTAAACGTGCTGCTGCCCAAACCCGATCAAAGGTCGGCGCTCGTCCATTGCCCACCAGAGGAACAACACGGCGCAGCTCATTTGCCATCCGTTTATGGCCTAAATAAAGGGCAAAACACGTTTCGCAGTGGTCAAGATGCTCAGCCACCTTGCGATGCTGTTTTGGTGACAGTTCACGATGTATATAAGTTACCAAATGTCGCTGACACTGTTTGCACGAAATCATGATGATAATTCAACACCCAGTAAAGCATCTAACAGATTTTCACTCGCAGGTTGCAGCACACTTCGCAGTTGTTCATGTGCCAAACGCACCCGGCTTTCCGCTGTTTTTTGCGGGCAACCAATCACTTCGGCCATTTCGCGGAACGTCAAATTGTGTCCGTAGCGTAAGACAACTGCTTCACGTAATCGCGGCGAAAGCACCGATAAGGCATGTTCAATCGCGACTTTGGCATCACTATCAGCCAGCCGTGCTTCCGGCGCATCCGAATGCGGAGCGGGCAAATCCAAAGAAAGCAAACCGGCGATGTTCCACCAGCGTCCACGGCGATACAAATTGCGGCAGCGGCTCAAAGCAATGGTGTACAACCACGTTTTGAAGGATGCGCGTGAGCCATCATACCGATGGAGATTTTTAAAGCCATACACAAATGCTTCTTGCATGATGTCTTCTGCATCCTGCCGGTTCATCAGCAAGCCGTAGCACAAGCGATAGATGCTCGGCGCACACAAGGCATATAACGCCTCAAAGCCAGATTGGTCACCTGCCAAACACTGGCTAATCACTTCAGCGAATTCATCAGGTTGCTGATTCATGAACCATCCTATTCCCCTAACTGCTGCCCATTCCACAATTTATACACAGGAAGATTAACCATTCCTTACTGCGGAACCAATGGCTTCGTACCGTTGTAAATATCTTGGCGTAACCAGAACGTAACCGCATCCGACGGCAAATCACCTGTTAACGTACGACGTTGCAACCACCATGCAGGGAAATTCAGTAATGAAATATTGCGGAAGTCCCAGCCGTTACTGATCGCTGTCGTATGTCCCACATAAGCACCACCTAGATCGGGCTTCTCGATAGAAGATGGCAGCACGACCACACCCTGCCCTTTGGCGGCGGTCGCATCCGAAATGAAAGTCGTATTCGTGAAATCACGGAGCAGCCATGCTACCACACCATCATCTGGCGCAAGTGCGCTAACAGCCAATTCTGGAAAACCGGATGTTTGACGATTCGACAACTCGATCAAGGTTTGGCGAAGCTGTGCTGTTTGATAACTGGTTGGGTTGCGACTCCAAAATTCAACCGCGTTATCAGCGTTATCGACCGAGATATGCCAACCACTACCTAATCCTGTAACCATCACAAAGACCAATACACCAAGTGCGCCGCCGCGAATAGCTGTCCCCTCGCCCCATTCGCTGGAAGCCAGAAAATAGCCGATTAGAATGAGCAGCACCGCAATCACGATACCGATTAAGTTCTGCGGATTGATGTTGACCTGTTGTAATGCCGCATCCGGTGTAGTCATTAACGACCGTGCAATCGACTGAGCATGAACGCTAATCATCGCCATCAACATCGCGACGACAAGGGCGATGAACCAACGACTCCACTTTGGCGCAAAATAGCGACTGCCACCCGTGACAAGTTCCGTAATGACGCGGCTTGCTAGTGCTGCCAGCGGGAGTACAATCCACAACGTATGTTCCGGCCCTGTACCCGCATAAAGCAGCGACAGCAGCACCGCAAATATCAACCAACCGAGCAAGAAACGGTCTTCCAAAGACACATAGCCAGCCGTCAGAATACCGAAAACAGCAACGATACCTACAACAAAAAGCAACGGTTCATAGAATAAGGTGGCTAAAAATGCGAAAAAAGGCGGCGAGTAAGGCTGCGGCGTAGTTAATCCACGCAAGCCCGAACTGAGTAATTCACCAACGCTGCTCACACCTGACGGATACAACATAAATGCCGTACTCACCAGAAACACGACCAATACAGCAAGCGGGAGTGCCGCTGCCCAAGGCCACGCACTAAAGCGTCCTTCTGGAGCCGGTTCACGTATCTCCGGTTCTTCCTCGACACTGTTCCTGCGATACCAGAAAACAAACACACCTGCTAAAACCAATGTCACTAAAACAAATAGGCCAGCCGGATCAGTCAGGAAGATCATGGCAGCGGCACAAAGCGTAGTTTGTAGGGCAAAGCGACTATGCCCACTTTCACGGTAGCGCCACAAACTCCACAACCCAACCATTGCAGCCAACATCGTCCAAACAACCGGGCTATCCATGCGCCCATTCGCCAGCAATGTGGGCGAAAACGCCAGCAACAAGACAAAAATCAATGTGCGCATTTTGCCGAGTAACCGGCTAAAAAGCAGTGGCGACAAAATGAGAAGCACACTTGCCAACAGTGTCATAATCCGTGCTGAAAATTCGTTCGGCCCTAACACGCTAAATGACAAACTGTGTAGCGTAAACAGCAGTGGGCTTTCGGCTACAATTGGCGTTCCAGCGGCTTCTGGAAAAACGACACGCCATGCTGCCAAATCTTGCCGAGCTTCATGGGTACTCAGCGGCACAACATCTATCTGTGCTATCCGCAATACAAGTGATACAAGGATCACAGCCAGATAGATAAAAACCTCACCCCGAACGGTTAATTGACGGGGTAACAGTCGGTTTCTGATGGGAAGATTTTCAAATGACTGAATGGAATCCATACTCAACTCTATTCCTCGATTATCCTGCGCGGTCATTGTTCGCTGACGAGTGATAGACCATCTACACGGTAGAAAACACTGGCAGTTTGTCCGCTGCCATCTATGACTGAACACACAGGTTGCAAATGATCAATAAACTTCTCTTCACCGGCAATGCCGTATTTGTTTCGTTCGCTTGATCCATAAAAAATATAGCCAATGCCATATTGTTTGATGATCGTTTGAGCCGTTTCCCAACGGACATCCGTATACAAGTTGGGAATATCCGTGCCACGCGACCCAGCAACGGCTGAATACGTCGAGCCACGCCATTGGCTTTCATGATTTTCCCAGCCCAATACCAGCGGGACACCCGTAAACGCAGCAACCCGCCCAAAATTAGGATCATAAGCACCGCCGAGCGCTTCAGCTACCACTGTTTGTTGATCGCCAATCTGCTTCTGCCAGCACATAATCGACTGATAATCCGTGGCACTTATCCCCGAATCGACAGCACCATCCAATGTAATTGGAGTGGTGTTCCCCGCATTAAGGCGATGAGTATCCACAATAGAATGGGTGTAATTTCCCAAAATAGGATACAGCAAACCACTTCCGACCACAATAATCGTCACCGCACCAAAAGCAATACGCGGGATAATGGATGGACGCGTCTGCATGTCGAAAATCATCACGTAAACCGCATAGGCGCTGGCAATACTAAACAGCACCCATGCCTGATAATAAAACTTGAAAATGGTGTTAATTCGCACACCAAAATTATCGCGCAAATAGAAAAATTCCGGCACGAGGGTCAATCCAACGGCCAATGCCACCATCACCAACGCCAGTCCGGTGCTGGATGAGTAAGTAACCACCTGACGCTCTTCCTGTTCAACTTCGCCTTCCGGGTATTTTTGCCGACGTGGAAAAATACGCGCTACGACGATCACCAGCATCGCTAGCAAGAACAAGGTGGTTGGCAGCGTCACCCAACGGCGCTGGGCAATTAAAGGCAAAACCTTATCAAGCCCGCCGAAACGTGCGCCAAATTGCATCACATTGTCATAGACTTCCGGTACGCGCAGTGCAACCAGTATCAGTACCAGTACGACCGCCAACAGCCCAACAAACAATGTAACAATGGTTTGCGCCGCGAGCAGCCAATTCATCCGCAGCCGCCCCAAACGTATTTCGTTCACCAAGAAAAATACCAAAATGAGCAAGAACGGCCCAAACATCAAGAAGAACTGTGGGAAATAGGTTGGCGTGACGATGTTCGGTAAGAAACCCGATGCTTGTGAACGGAAGCTAATCAGAAATGGGAGATAAAAAACACCTGCAAGAACCAGCAGCGCCACACCCAAGCCTGCCATGCCGAAGAAGTCAGATTGTGACAATCGTCCCTGTCGATTGATGACACGCCGCAGCCCGTCTGTGCCCACTAATGCCAACATGTAGATCGGGCCATCCCATGTATTCAGGAATATGAGCGCTCCAGCACACAACCCGTAAAAGATGATCTCACCCGCAGTTGGCCTGCGTTTCCGCAGCACCAAATTCGTCGCCAGACCCAAAACCAGCAGCACATAAGGCAAGCCCATTACATGCGGGTGATTATCCGCCAGCAAGAAACTAAACTGCGGGAATTCATCAATCGGCTGTACCGGAATCTCAGTGCCATCCAAATCATAATCTTTTAAAATACGGCTGGGGAAAAACCAATCAATCGTATTGTTATAATTTGGATTTGCATCAGGCAGCGCCGTGTCATAGCGTTGGACATCCCAGAACTTTAAGTAGCTGTCCGGTACACTGCCGGTGGCATAGGGAACATAGATGAGCGCCGTTTGCAGGTTGCCCATCAGCACCACCATGACCATTGCCAATATGCCTGTCAATACGGCTGCACGAGCAGATGAAACGGCTCTCTCAATCTGTCGTGAGCGCACCAAGTTATAGGCCACGCCGAAAGCTGTGAGTCCAGTGATGGCAAACACCATCGAAATCGTTAGATTGAAGGCAATCGTATTGGCGATCCCGCTGGCTGTTGCCAACATCGCCGCGATAAAATAGCCAAAATAATAGTAGCTTATCGAGTAGCCTGCCATCCAACCATCGTTCGGTGGGAATGTCGGGCTTCGCATAATGCTGCTGATGAACATCAAATCCATCGGCTTTTCGGTTGAATGCAGTTCCGGTTGATAAGCTCGGATGATCGCCCAACCCACGAACAGCACAATGAACAATAGTTCACCAACGACCACGACGGTTCGGTTTTCGCGCCACCATGCCCTCCAGTCAAAACGATCACCAGAACGGAAATAAACCGTCAAGCTGATTACCACCACCACCAACCACGAAACAATGATGCTCCCGCTGGTGTTTCGCAAAAAGCCCAAACTGCCGAGTATCCAAAATACATAACCTGTGAGCAGCAAACCCGCCGCCCGCGCCAAGGTATAGCCCTTATCCGGCAGCGCACCCAACAAGCGTGTACACATTGGCAGCACAGCTAAACCCGCCAGCGTGATTAGCACCCACCAGCTAAGAACCATCCAGCCCTCGCGGGCGAGCCAATCAAATACCACCGGGCACACTCTCTTCCAATGGGAATAAACTGTCTGGTTTCACTTTATAGACCTTGGTCGTGCCTTCTTCATAAACTACTTCCATGAGTCCCTGCGTCACCATCGTATCAAACTTGGCGAGACTTGACGCGGGATAGTAAGCATGTTCCAACCCGCCGACAATGACATAAGCCACATTGTACCGTTGCAAAATGCTCCATGCCGTTGGAATGTCATCGGTGACATAGAAGGCGTTGATATTAGCCACGCGCTGCTCGACCAAGCGCGGCAATGGATCAAACGTGCGCTGTTGGCGTTGGTGGAAGTTCCAACCGTTAACCGACGGGAAGCCCGTCAGTATGGATACGCGCCCTTCCCAATGGTACTCGCCGCTTGAGCGACCTTCCATGATCGTCGGTGTACCCTGCACATTCTCTTCTAGCCAGCGGATCATATCGTAATCAGCAGCCAGTGGGAATGTTGCAAAGCTTGGATTAGCCGCCACGACATCAGCGTCACCATCATACAGCGATGCATATTTCATATAAGCCATACCGTCGAGCGTTAGCGGCACATCCGCCATTGTCTGTGTACCTGACGGTGCTAGTCTATCCTGCGCTCTACCCCGTGTTGCCATCAACGGATACATGGCTGCGACCGCCAGCAATACTGCACCGACTGGATACCAAAGCCATCGTCCCACAGGATGCCAGTTATCTGAACTCTTCATCAGACAGGCCGCCGCTACACCACCTACGACACTGAGCATCAACCAAGCCTGAATATAAAACTTAAAGACGGTGTTCTGCCGCCCAACATCGCCATCCAGTACCACCAGTTCGACGGCAAGTGTCAACACGATAGATAAGCCTGCCAACGCCAACACATAGCGCATCTCGCGTGATTGTCCCTGCCGCACAAACAACAGCGCAATCCACAAGATCAAAGGTATCGTGATGATAGCGACTGGCACAGGCTTAATTGGCAAACCACTTTGGGTAATATTCAGCGGTATCTCAAACGACGACAGCACAACTGCCACCAACAGCACCGCGATCACCAGTAATAATCCTGCCAATAACAGCGGAAGTTGCCCGCGCAGTGAACGCACATAGACACTTTTTAACCAGCGCACGGTATCCCAGATCAGCAGTGAAACGATCAAAAACAGAAACAGCCCATAAATGGTCAAATAGCGCCAGACTTCGGAACGAGGCTGCTCTGAAACCAACGCTCGATTGTAAACCGAGGCATACCAAGTGCTGTAAGGTAGTACCGCCAGAATACTCATACCCACGAACACCGCGATTCGCAATCCAAGTGAAATCAGCGAACGCCGCGTAATACGTGCCGTACTAATCCACCATGCGAACCCTATACCCAGCCCGCCTAGCAGCAAAAATGTCACCCAGTCCCATGTGTTGGTCGCCTTCAGCATACCGACTGTTAACCCGCCAAAGGCCAGCGCGAGGAACAGCGCCCAATTTCCACGCCGGTCATCACCTGCCACTAACACTTCATTGAGTACAAAAGCCATCACCATGAACAGCAGCGGCATCGCGATCATATGCGCGTGTAAATCACCATAAAGGAAGGTGAAAAATGGGAACTCGGCAATCGCACCACCACCACCATCGGGGGTTTCTTGTAAGATACGGGTTGCTGCCCAGTACCAGCGATTAGGGGCAATTTGCGCCATCACGTTGTTAACGCCGCCCTTTAAGCCACGCACCAAACTATCAACGAATGAGTTCGACTCATCAATAGCCTCTTGCGTAATCTTATCGAGGTCAGCCCCGGTCGCATCCGTACCATTTTTCACCCGGTATTCCAACATCAACTGCTGCTGCATAATACCCGGTTGCTGATAGCCACCCGCCTTTAAGATACCTTCGTTAAGAAAAACGCGCGGCGTACCTAGATTTCCCAACACGACTGCCAGCAGCAGCGCAGCCACGCCAGCGACCCAAGGATTCCCCACACTCACCCGTTCAATAACTTTTACGGGCGACGGTTCAAGCTCAACAGGTAGAAGTGGTACTTCAACCGGCATACTAGCCATCTGCAATTGTTGGTCAAGAGTTGGTACGTCAGCAGGCAGTTCTTGAAGGACAGGCGTAGTCGCAATGATCGGTTTGTGCTTAACAATCTTGACCTTCTGCTGCCACTTGCTCACCACATTGAAGGCCACCGAAAACGCGCCCATACCTGTTAAAGCTCCCAAGGTCGGCACAATGAGATTGTAGGCAATCGAAGGCATCATTCCCAACAGTAGAACTGGAGAACCAACAATCACATAGCCAAAATAGTAATAGTTGATGTAGCCGCCCGCGTGCCAAGGATCAATCGGAGGGAAAACCGTACTCCGCAGGACACCATTGAAATAGGCGAAGTCCATTGGCTTCTCGCCGCCCATATATGTATGCCACAAATCGGGGTTCGTCAGCCGCACGATCAGAAAGAAAATGAACGCCAACAGTGTGATGATTTCAATCCACAGCAAACGCTTTCCATTTTCGCGGATGTAGGCTGCCAGTTCTTCGCGTTTACGCCAGCCCATCGCCAGACTCAATGCTGCCATCAATAGGAGAGCGACCAATACGCCACCTTGCGACCACATCGGAATTTGTGCACTGGAAACGAACCACGCCAGCCATCCCACCAATAACAAACCTGCTGCTTTGGTAAAGGCATAACCGCGATCCGCCAATCCGGGGAAAAGTGTGAAAAGCAAAGGCCACACGGACCAACCAAACAAAACGATGGCGACCCACCATGTGATAATGCTGACCACAGGCTGCGTATTGATAATACTTTCGCTGTGGAAACGGTCTGACCATGTGCCGTTGTCGTACTGCGTCTTTGCTAGATCAGGCGGTAGCTGCAATCCGGTTGGAATTTTGCTAGCAGGAACCGAATAAAGCGGCACAATGCCAACCAAAGCTGAATCGCAGTAATAATTAATTGGTGAAGTCGATGAAATCTGCGGACAGGCATAACGCGTCTGTGCCGTATCAACCCGATTCAACGGTGCGCTGTCTAGAATCTTTTCGGTGTTTTCCTTGGTATACGCGCTGGTCTTCTTGAAGATGTACACAGTCGGATGGTCATAAACGTGGAAGGCTTCTTCCGCCTCAAATTCATTCAACCACTTTGGCCCGCTATAAGTGGGTAAATATTGGTCAGAAACCCGCAACGAACCTAATTGATAGGATTCCTGAAATGTCTTAATTACCTCAAAGCCCAACGAACCATTAAACAACGCATCATAAAAACGCATGGTCATCGGCCAGCGATAAGGGATACGCGATTGCGAGTCATAACGGCGGTTGGTCGAAATAACCAGATAATCCGAGTTATCCAACCCGCGCTGCATGATCGCGCGCTTATTCACGTCATCTTCCCAATAAATTTGAAGCTGCTGCGGAATCAACTGGCCTGCCCACACATCACGCGCGGTACAGTCACTCACGCTGAGGTTGCTGGGGGGCATCTCATCACCCATCGAGAAACCCGGCGGCATGGCACATATCTTCGGCAGCGAAACTTCGTCCCACTGCCCTTCCCATGCCATCACGGGCCCTGAACTAATTAATGCGCCACCTGTAACCAGAACCGAAAAGCTGTAGCTTTGACCTTTTTTCAGAATTAGGGGTTCGCTCAGGGGAATATCATAAGCATCACCCAGCGCATTATTATTACGCTTAAACTCAGCCGTTAAAATACCTTCAGCCAGCACATTATTATTGTCTGGAAGGCCGATTTTGACCGTCAGAGTTTTCATACCCGGCGTATCATCAGGGTCGCCCAGATGCAGCGAGGATACTTTTGTCACCGTACCATCGGCAGGTGCAACGAAACTTTGCAGGAAAATCTGTCCGTCTTCGTAGCGCGAGGCAATCTGGTCAACGGGAGTATCATCACCGCCCGGTCGGTTGTATACCGCAATGTTAATTAGCGGCTCGTTCAGGCCGTCTAACTGCATCGTAAAATCGGCAGGTAAGTTCTCAGTCACCCAATTCGTGGATTGCGCCGGGGCAAACATATGGCGGTAAATATTGGTGAACATCACCGCCCATAGCACCGTAAATCCTGCGACCACCACCAATAAAGCACGGGTGGCAATCTTGCGCCATGCGATGTCTGCACGATTTGCCCGCCGTACCAATTCAACCAGCAGCCATGCCGCCAGCACCGCAATCGAGGCATATAATGGAAAGTAGTAGCGCATGGTCATGACCCAGATGCGCCCCAACCAGCCAAAATAAACCAGCACCCATACGAACGGCAGGATATTCAGTACTGCGCCTGCTTTACCCCGCAGCAAGCGCCAACCACTCCACAACCAACCTGCCCAACCTGCTAGCCCTAAGCCGATACCCATGCCCCACAACACCATATTAGCGAATGGGAACAGATAGGATGTACGACCGGCCCACTGCCAATTGGGTGGTGACTCGGCCTCACCACTGACAAGATGCTGTGCTTCACCCACATCTTGCAACCAGCGGAAATTAGGCTTCAGACCAAAAAATCCCGGTCCGGTAAAGGCATAGGGATTGAACAGGCGAAACAGCAACAAGGCCAGAAAGAGCGCGACAGCAACACCCACAACACAGGTCGCCAGCAAGCGTCCGCGTTCGTTCCATGATAAACGTGCATCGAGTAACGGCATCCCGCGTAACATTGCCGCCAAAAATAACAGCCCAATGACCGGAGCCGTATTAACGCGACTTGCGAGGGACATTCCGCAGAAGATACCGCAAAAAATATATGAACTGAGCTTGCCGTCCGTCTGTACCCAGACCGCACCAAGAATCGCCAGAACGACCATCAGGTCAGCGACCGCATCCGCTGTATAAAAATGGGACTGTTGGATTGAAAATACGGTACAGGAATACAGCAGCGCTGCCAGCAGCCCGACCCACTTGCCATGCAGCCGTAATCCAATGAAAAACGTTGCTAAAATAACCAACATCTCCGACAACGCCGATATGATTCGCCCTACTCCACGCGCACCATAATAACCCGCGATAGTGGGATCACCTTTGAGTTGTGCGAGTGCATCTGCCGTCCAACGGGTCAAAAATGCAGGAAATGTACCGTAGGCCATCAAACCTTCGCCTACGTTATTGGGATTCATAGTCGAGCATTGTGCGTCAAAGAAGCCGCCCACACCGCCCGACTCTGGATAACGGTTGAGGCAAGTCGCGGTTTGGGCAGCAATTGGGTCAATACTGTCATCCGTAAAACGCTGTGGCCCATTGAGTTCGGAGGTCATATTGGTGAAAAAGCGTTCGTCGGGATGCCAGATCGTGTACTCATCCCAGTTTTGCCCGATGAAACGGAAATATCCGCCGCCCATCAGCACCAGCGCGAGAAGTATCCCAACCAAAACATCGCTGCGGCTGATTCCCAGCCCCCACGTTCGTTTATTTTCCGGACTCATAACTGCTTCTACCATATTTACCCTTTAGCGACGCATACTCTGCGCTTGGTAAGCCTATTATTTTGTGACATCAATCAGCAACCAAGAACCGTTTTCTATACACCAAGTCGCAGCAGTTTCCTCACTGCATAGCGATTTATGGGTTCCTAGTGACAAAATCCAACAAACCTTGTTCGCCTAGCTTTGGCACACGATACACAATGAAATCATCACCCGGCTTATAACTGTGGATAAGCTGTTTCATTCCATTGGGAAACAAAGTCTGCAACTCAGTCTCCGAATCAGTGTCCGCCGGATTATAGAAAAACAACAAATCCTTATCAGAATCAAGTTGATACTTACCACTACGCTCTGCCGTAGTCTTAATGAATTCTGGAACATCTTTGTAACTAAAGATTCCATTTGGAAAATCGGTAACACCCGCTTCTATACCCAGCGCGCGGTAATCCCACCAGTAAGGATAGCCAATCATAAAGGCATTCCCTAAACTGCCGCCACTGTCAGCAAATCCCCGCAAGAATCGCCCTGCTTCAGTATAGGGTGCAGGTGATGAATTGGTATATGACTCATTAAAATCTACGAAATACATATTCCAATTGGCTTTTGCAACCACCAGCAATACAACGCCAACAACAGCACTACCCGCCACCTTACCCAACCAATTTGGAAATAGCCGGCGAATCGTCAGCCACACAAGCGCCAGTGGCAGGGCAGCAAAGAGATAAGCTTCTGGCAAACTACCGCTAGTGCGTGTCGCGCTGGGGTTTTCAATCGGATAAGCAATCGAAAGTGCAGATGGCAGCAGCATAATAAACAACGCGGCTGGCATCAGCCAATCTGCCACGTCACGCCGCTTGACCATTCGCACGCCCCAAGCTCCCAGCCCAACAATCAGCAGCGATCCCGTAAACACATCCATTTCTGGTCGGTTTGGCACAGCCGTAATCCATGCCACATCCCCCTTCCAGTTGTACATTAACAGGGCGTTTCGGATATTATTCACCAGAATCCCTAAATTCTGCTGGAATGCGGACATCCGCTCTTCTATCGTTGCATTTCGTGTGACAATTTGACCATTTGTGTCGGTGGTTTGTACGGTATCATCGCCCAGTAAACGTCCAGATGTCCGTCGCCAAAAATCCTCTGGGTAATCACGTGCAAAACCAGCCAATGGTACAAATATCGCCATTGTAATAACCACCAGAACCACGAGATTGGTAACATAACGCGTTATTTGCTCACGCCGTCCCGATCTAAATAAGCTAAAGATGATTGCCAACGCTACACCTGCCACAACAACCACTGGCAGCATCCGTACAGCTTGATAAGCGTATACCCCCACTCCCAATACCAACCCCGCCTTGATAAAATCGCCCCGACGGTTTCGCCTTAAAGCACGGCTCAAAAAGATCATTAACAAACCCGTGACAATGACTGTCAGCACAATCCGCAATCCTAAGCGGCTGAGCATGGTATGCCAATAACTGACAGCGACCAACGCCGCCAAAAGAAGCCCAACAGCATTCCCAAGCTGCGGTTCATCTTCCCCGATGATTTCACGCCCCATCCACCACAGCACGGGAATGCAAATTAAGCCTTCGATGGCAGTCAAAAATTTAAGTGTAAAAAAATTCATACCCAAACTGGGAATCTGGGAAATAATTGCCATCAGGTAAAATTGAATAGCTTCGCGCCCGCCGTTGTTGGGGAAAAACACTTGTGGATTGCCGTTTAGGATGCGCTGTGAATCCAGTATTTTCTCAACATGGTCGCTTGTCATTTCCGACGGGATGCCGTTCAAATTCGTAAAACGGAATAAAATCGCTACCAGCATAATTGCAACCAGCAGCACCATTGTCCATCCACGCGGCAATCGTGTTCCACGTATGGCACTTACAAATACCGTGATACCCCATTCACGCGGAGCAAGGACAATCACCCACAGTACAATACTTGCTGCCCATGTCACGACACCCAATGTTGTAAAACGATTATTGGATGTTGCCGATAGTGTGATAACGCTCATCGTGAGCGCCAGCGCCATACCCAAAAACCGCAGCGCCAATGGCAAAAAATCGTAATCCCGCTTCAAAGGGTTAAATACACCCACAGGCAATACATCAATCTCTTCAACCTGCTCAGCCTGCCTTGAACCTCGCAGCGGCCACGCGCTAAAAACATCCCCTACTATCCAAACGCAAAATCCCACGAACAAAAATGGAAGGCCGTCTGTTAATCCACTTGATTCAGTTCGGTCGGTCGCCATGATCCAATTTCCGTAAACGACCACCATGAAGGCGATTAAACGCATACTCAGCAAGAAGATTTCGCGCTGACGAGCAATCCGTTCAGCCTCCGAAAGCGGACTTGCTACTCGCGTTAAATTTTTTCTAACCGGTCGCCAAGCGGCAGGTTGTCGCTCCGAAAAACCGACAACCTGCCGTTTATCGGTTTCTAAGGGCGTATTGATCACCTGCTGAAGCGCACGTAGTGTTTGACTAGGCGCGCGCAGCACTTGACCAAACACTTCTGCCAATGTTAGGTCTTCAATAGCATCGGCAGGCGTTGCTTCGATGACATCATGAACCTGCTGATTTTCCTCAACCGCAAACGAGGTAGGCAGTTCATCTTCAATAGTGTCGGAAGAAACAGGTTCTTTAGGCTGTAACCGTTGCTCATCTTGGTCGGATGATAAAGTCATTTTCAAGCACTTTACTTCTGTAATTAGAGTGGTAAATTTCGCGTCAGACATTCTAAATAGGAAACACACAAACGAGAAGTTGAAGCAGTGTACTGTTGATACACTACATCAATTCTTTATAGTCCGCTATTTCTTGCGCCCTTTAATACACAAATTGACCGTCGAGCGTCCCGGAGGCTCACTCATTGTATTCGGGCGGTCAAAAAAGTTCAGCACACTCAGCGCCAAATTCATCGGATTCAATAAACTACCATCATTTTTGTCAAAGGTGGTGCGGTCAGCCGCATTTGCCATTGATTTTGGCAGCGCTCCCGCTTCCAGCAACGGTTTACCTAACCCATAAACCAAATTATGGATGAATGGGAAACTCGCATGGGTAAATGCCCGTTCTTCTTCAACATCAAATCCCGCTGCAATCACACTCTTTCGGAGATGATCTGCGCTATACAAACGCACATGATTCGCCCAGATTCCCGCTAATGGTCCTTTACCGATATGCGTCTTAAAAAGGGTTTCGAGTGTCTTATTGATCGGGTCCCACCAGAAGGGATAGTTAGCGTTGGGTACGGTAATCGCCACAACGCCACCCGGTTTCAGCACACGATAAACCTCTTTTAATCCATCCACATCGTGGTCAATGTGTTCCAAGATTTCCGAGAGGATTACGCCATCAAACGCATTGTCAGGGTATGGCAGTCGATAGATATTGGCATTTGTCAGCAGTAGATTGGGTAGGTGACCGACATTAATTTTGGCCTTCTCGATAACTGGCCAATCCAATTCCAAGCCGACCAACTTACATTGACTCACATAGCGAAACATATTGAGGTAAAACCCACGTCCGCAGGCGCAGTCTAATATCACCGAGTCATCATGCGGTGCGATCCACTCAAATATTGTTCGCACCCGCTTCTTGAAGGCCATATCAGCCTCGTTTTGCGTCATATGCTCAATCGTCGCTAAATCAACCACTTATACTCTCTGCCTCTACGGTTAAGCGAATAAATTGCTTAGGAACTGCCTTGCTTTTGTCGTGAATACTGCCGAAAAATCGCTTCATATTGGTCAACCGTGCGCTGAAACGAGAAGACATCCTTGATAACCTCGCGCGGTTTCACATACTGATCGTGGTCGCGAATGACATCGACCAGTGTCTCACCAATCGATTGCCAATCGCCCACATGCGCCAACTTGCCCATTCCAGTAACAGTCACAGGCACACGCCCGCCGGGTGTATCCGTCATCACGACAGGTGTTCCACTGAGCATAGCTTCGACCTGTACCAGCGCGAAACACTCACTGTCACTGGTCAATGCCAACACGTCACACGCGGCATAAAAATCCGCCATGTATTGCATATCATCTTGCAGACCGAGGAAGATGAGTTGGTCGCGGTACTTTGCCACCAAATCCTGATGGCGTTCCCATGTATCTTCGTAAGCAATCTCGTATTCACCGCAGAACACAATACGGGCATTCGGATAAGTTTTGTTGATGACTTCCAGCGCTTTAATCAACAAATCAGGTCGCTTTTCTTGCACGAACCGACCTGAATAACCGATAATTGGCCCACCATCTTTTGACCATTCTGCCCGCAGCTTTTTAGCATTTTCCATATTGGGCGGCGGCATGTGAATAGGCGGATAGATTGGCGTGACTTTATCCTTAAAGTCCCTCAAGTAATACGAATGATCGGCATAATCTTGACTATACGCAATCAGTCGTGCGGCTCGCTTTGCCATATACTTGAACATGGCGAACATACCATTCTGAATGATGCGGTTCGTCAACCCCGGCGGAAGAATGAGATCACCGTGATGTGTTGCCACCACTTTACGACCACTTATACTTGCCAAAACACTAATCAGCGCGGTTTCCAGCATCGGTGTATTCACAAATACCACATCGTTTTGCAGCATCAAACCCAACGCTGCCCATGGATAAGCTGGCATAATCAGGCCGCGACTGATCGGAATCGGCGGTGTCGCTAATCGAACCACACGCACACCATTGTGCATTTCGTCATCGCGCGGCAGATCGAGCTTATAACGCGCCGTTAAAACCGTAACCTCATGTCCGCGTCGTGCCAACTCCTCTGCCACTCGCTGCACATGAATCGTCAGACCGGTGCGGTGCGGCACATAATACAGCAAGCACATCAAAATTTTGAGCTTACCTTCGCCACTGCTCCTAATGACTTCTGCTTCCTCGTAGCGCTCGATAGTAGTTTTCTGATTTTTGTGTTCGGCAATTGACATGCTTTGCCCCGTCTCCTCGTTCATGACTGGCGCATTTCCTGTACGCCGCGTGAAAGTTGTTCCAGTGAAATACCTTCCTGAATAAATCCGATAGCTCCTGTAGTGGCATGAACCGCCAGATTCACACCATGTACTAACACGGCGAACGCCACCGCTGTTCCAGCCGGATTGGCATAACCCATCGCACTAATCGCCAGATAAATCGAGCCTTCATATGGGCCTAAGTTACCCGGCACAGCAGGCACAGCAATCGCGAACGCCGCCGCCGCGATATACAACAGCGTGGCAGCCCAACTCGCCTGTGTATAGAATGTAAACATCAATATATACCCGGCAATCGCTGAAAATCCCCAACTGGCGACTGTCCAAGCAAGCGCCGCGAACAATGCACGGGATTGTGTCAACGGTTGTAACCCATCCAGAAAATGCTCAAACCATGTTGTTATTCGTGCCGCCAGTGGTGTTTCACCGCGCCGACCGAGGCGACGTAATCCGCCAGCCAATAGATTACGTGCCAGCAAACGTTGCCGAGCCATAACAATCAATACAATAAACCCCACCAGCGCCGCAACACCACTAAACACAGCCGATGCGCGAATAAAATCAGGCACAGTTCCGCCTGCCAAAATCAAAGCGAGTACCACCATCATCACCACGCCCAACAAATCCAACAAGCGCTCGACAATAATCGTACTCGCCGTTTTCATAGCAGGAACAGGTGGAGTTGAGCGTGTAGCCAGATAAATCCGCGCCACCTCGCCAATCCGCAGCGGCAGCACCCCATTCACCAGATAGGCCACGTTCATAATGCTGAACGTGCGCTTAATCGGCAAATCCCCACTCAAAAGCACTTGCCAGCGCAAAGCGCGCGTGACTAAGCCCAACAACAGAAAGGCTATTGTCGGCAGCACATAGATGTATCGTGCGCCCACAACCGCGTCTTTAAGTTGATTGAGATTCACCTGCGACGCAATAAAGTAAATGGCTGCTAGGCTAACAATCAGCCCCAGCAAACCGACGCGCCAGCGTTTCACCCGTGTCAGCGCCTTTCCATGATCCCATGCACAAAAGGCGCATTATACTATCCTCCGTAAACCCCTGCCGAGACTCAACTGCTGCCACAACTCCCCATTCTTGACATCCCTCCCCCGACATCCTATAATTCCCTCTAGTCGCGGGTGTAGCTCAGTTGGTAGAGCGTTTGCTTCCCAAGCAAAATGTCAGGAGTTCGAGTCTCCTTACCCGCTAACGAAAAAGATCGCCGAAATTCGGCGATCTTTCTATTTACACACCTACTTACACACTTCAAAAATCCAATGAAGGCAATTCACGCGGATCAAAATTGCGAGCCATCAACCATGGTGAGAGCATGAATAGAAACAATTGGATATGAATTAAAAGCTTGGTAATGTGCTAGGGTCTTTCTTAAGTGCGAAACTCGTTCACCAAAAAACGCTCTAAATCTTCAATTGCTCGTTTTACCATTTCGGTATCATACTGATTAAATTCTCCGTGAGCAGCTTTATTACCGATGGTAATCCAAGCCTGAACCTGATTCCACTGAGGTTGCGTGTACCGATTTGCTTTCCATAAACCTTGATTCATTGTGTTCATTGTTCCTGTATCTTCTAGGTTTTCTTGTCGCGAAAGACGGCGTAGTGCATCTTCAACAACTATTCGCATTAATACAGCAGCTACGTCTTTAAAACCCTGTTCAAGTAGGAATTTAGCCTGTCTAAGTACTGAATCAAATACCTCACTAGCAACAATGAATTCCTGTCCATCAAGAAAGCCGTGTTCTAAATCATCTAAAGCTGCTGTTAAAACTCCGATAAGAGGAAGAGCTTGATAACTGTGTTCAAAGTGAAAATAGTGATTTCTATGTTTGGTAAACTCTTGAAAGTGGGTACTTTTTTCACCAAAAACGAGTGATATTATGTTGAACGCCTTAGTTCGCCAGGCTTCTGAAACGATCTTGTTATTTCCTTGGAAAAGTGGATCGCCACCATATCGAGATGGAGTTTCCAGAGTAGATAAATGGTTTCCCTCAGTAATTAACTCTTTAATTCGATCAGCATATCGTTGAAACTTAGGATTCAATGTCATAGCTTCTCCAGGAGTTTTGAATAGTAAGATTGTCTAAAAAATTAGAAATAAAAAGTGGATCAGTGTGTGGCTAAACTGTGTCACATAAATTACCAATATCTCTGTGACACATCAACAATCACAAATATTTGTAATTCCGATTGACAATCATCTTATGCTAAACAATTCGCGATACTTTTCCAAAGCAAAATGCCACAAATTCGAGTATCGTTACTATTAAATCAAAAGAGCTTCATATCATTGGGCGCTCTTTTTTATAAACATTGTTTGCATTAATCCTTTTGTCGCATTCTTTCTTCATGCTGTTTGCGAAAATCAGCAAGCTTAGGCTGATTGATTACTTCCACAATTTTTGTTGACGGAATTACAATTGCGATACCCATATTTACCTTTTCCTGTTTTTCTAGAGATACCTCATCTTCTTCATATTCATCAGGCTTTGATTCGACATCCCAATGTCCATGCATTAGACCTAGCAAGAAAATCTCCGCCTCTGTGCGTTTCGCATTAGAAGGACGGAAATTTCCGAGATATACAAAGACAGGGGAGCCACTTAAACCACCAATCGAACGTGCTTCCACTAAATGAGCTTCTATCTCACAACGCACACCCATAATTTTGACTTCAACAAGTTCATTCGGATCGGCTAGAAGCGAGATAACTCCGGTTCGGAATATTGGAACATTTTTCTTTGTGCCTGTATGTTTAGAAAATAGACCCATCAAGAATATTTCTTCGCCAACTCCGATCATGAAGTCATCTATAACTTCATGAGTTGTAAAATTCTCAAGAGCGATTGTTTTGAAATCGAATTTTTCTCTTGGCAATAACAGCATTGCTACTGACACATCAAGGTTGTAGTCTTCAGGGTGAGGTTCCCAGTGAGTAATATCGCTGTCAACCCATTGAAAACCCTCGTAGGTATTTACTCGTAACCAGACTTTACCCAAATTCAATTCGCTGATTCTGGCAATGATGTGCTTTGCGGTCACAATATAATTAAAGCCTCGGTTTTCACGCTCGCTTGGAACACTTACAAGAAAAGCCGTGCCCAGTTTTACATACGTTTCATCTGACTTTTTGTAACCCACAAAAATGACACATTTCCGATAATCATCAGGTAAAATCATTTTGAGCTCCTGATTTTCAGTTAAGTTGTACTGTATTTAGTTTTATGATGTTACTTATGCAATATGCATTATAAATTAAAATCAGAAAGTTGTATTTCTAGGCGATAATCATTTAACTCTAATAAAATAACCACTCTCTAATTAATTATCTATTTCTAGAAGTTGATTTTACAAGCCTGTAAAAAAATCAAAAATATTATCCAAACCACTTCCCAACCTTCTATCAACCTTAACCGCCTCTTTTCTCCCTCAAAACGGTTAGAAAATTGGTCGCGAAAGAGTTACATTTTGGTAACCCTTTCCAAGAACATTCGTGCTACAATTATTAATCTCTGTGTCACGGTGTCTGAGAGTCTTTGTGTTAATAATCTCTCTTTGCGCCTTTGCTTCCTTGCGCCCTTGCGTTGAGTCTTTCGTATTTGCATTTTCGGCGGATTGCTCCCACATAACCGCTGCAACGGCACAACTCCGACAAAGCGGCGTACACACGCGAGCCAATCGCGGCGCTCAGCGGCATTAGCCGGACTTCCTGCCTGCATTTTGTGTCGATTCAGCGCCTCGCTCCCACAGTTCCGCCCGCCATTTCAGCGGATGTTCTGCACAATTTGCGCGGCTATGACAAATCCACATCATATAAACGTCGGTATAGATTCGCTTGTCGTTCGCTAGCCGCCTTCATCCGAACAACATTTTCAGATTGCGGGGTGAATGTTCGTGCTGTGACGGGAGTATATGTACCAAGTGGCACACTATCAACTGCATAGCGTAATAACAACGCTACACCATGTGCCGTTGGTTCTAACTCTTGCACAAACTGTACCGAACGATTGATCGCATTACAGATCATTTGCACCCACATCGGTGATGACAATGCCGCACCACCACCGATATAGATGGTTTCAGGAATCGTAGACAGTTGTCCCGCAATCAGCGCTAGTCGGAGCGCTACCCCTTCCAAAGCCGCCTGAAATACATCAGTAGGAGTCGTCGAAAGGCGCAGCCCATGTAAAGTAGCCGTCGCGCTGCTGTTCCAACCGGGACTGCGTTCGCCATTAAAAAGAGGCAGACAAGTTAACCCATGCGAATCAGCACTGCGCTGCATAATAGTCTCTTGCTCACGCTCAAAATCCAGTGATGGAAACATCGTTTGTAACCACTGAAAAACATTCCCACCTTCACTGGTCGCCCCACCGACTAGATGGTGATCTTTATCGAGGCGATAAGCCCACAATCCTTTTGGCACAGTTGGTATTTGGTCAGTCAAAGGATATAAGATACGTAACGCCGCCGTGCTGCCAATCGTCAGCGCAAGCTTACTCGGTGTGGATGCGCCCATACCTGCATTCGCTGCCGCGCCATCCCCAACTGCCAGATAAAATGGAATGTCAGGCAAAACCGACCAACGAGAAGCATAGGCCGACACTAAACCAGTCTGGACATTTGTAAAATCACTAAGGAGTGGGAATTGATCAGGGTTAAGCCCCAATTGTGCCAACCATTCCTCGTCCCATACCAACGCTTGCCGATTGAGTAGCCCACTCCACGATGCCACAGAAAAACTACAGACTGTCTTCCCAAACCAAGCCGCGTATAAATAACAGGAAAAATCCATCCAGCAGTTGACCGCGCTAAACAGCTCAGGCTGCGTTCGCCGTAACCAATGCAGCCTCGCCGGATGATAGGCTGTATGCAACCGGCAACCCGTGCGCTGGTGAGTGCTATACGCATCCATCTCCTTCGCAAGTAACTCCACATCCTCGCTGTTTTGCGTATCGGCATAGGTATAAATGGGGGTAAGCGCCTGTCCCTCTTTATCAACGCCCATCAAATTGCCAACAAAAGTCGCCATGCCGACTCCCCGAATAGTGTTTGCTGATGGATGCGTAAGCACTTCATCAATACACTGCTCGACCAATCCGCGCAAGAATTCGGCATCAATCGTTGAACCACCATCGGCTGTCACGTTAAAGCTATATTTTCGCGATACCGTACTGCCTTCAACCACATTGGCATCTCGGTCAAATAGGATAGCACGTACCGAAGAACTGCCGACATCAATCGCAAGAAATGTCATGTTTCCCCCAAATGATTCACAATAACTCTACCGGTATCCATATCAGAAGTTTGGCTGGATTGCTCGATAATAGCAACAATTTTTAAGAAAAAAGAACATCGTAGTCACAGTGTCGGAAATTCTCGGTCAATACTTATAGTTCTGCAATCGCTTCTATTTTTGTATCTGCTTCATCTACTCCGAAAACGCAATAACACAACATCTCTATCAAAACGACTTGGCGTTCTCGCCATCGCTTGGCGTACTTGGTGATTTATTCTTCATTTCCCTCTCCCTATCCGTCGAAGGTCTTAACCTCCATAGCCCGCTGGACTGACACAACTTCTCACTAAATATATAGACCGAAAATAAGCACTTGGCTAGAGGAACCGAAACCGCTTCCAGCTTATTGTTATGGCATAGCAGATTAACAGCCACAAGCTGACAGTTTAGGGGAGAATACAAAAATGGAAATGCTCAGTTCATCACAAATTTTATCGACAGTTGAAGCCTTACAATCACGTATTAAAGGGTCTGTATTAATTCCGGGCGATGCGGGTTATGAACAAGCCAGCCAGCCGTGGAACTTATCCTTTAAGCATCACCCAACTATCGTCGTGATGGCACAAATCGCCAAAGATGTAGTCGAAGCCATTCACTTTGCCGATGATAATGATCTCGGTATCGCCATACAAGCAACAGGTCATGGTGTTTCCTTGGCAGCCGATAACGCTGTCCTCATCAACACCTCGCCCATGCAGGGTGTCCGCATTGATCCCGTGACCAAAACTGCATGGGTTGAAGCCGGTGTTAAATGGGGTTCTGTGCTGGAAAAAGCACAGGTTTTCGGCCTAGCACCATTGCTGGGTTCATCCACAGATGTGGGTGCAATCGGCTACACACTCGGCGGTGGCATGGGTTGGCTGGCACGTAAATTCGGTCTATCGGCTGATAGTGTCAACTTCTTTGAAATGGTAACTGCCGATGGACGCATTCTGCATGTCAGCCAGACCGAAAACAGTGATCTGTTCTGGGCGCTCTGTGGTGGCGGTGGTAGTTTCGGTGTCATCACCGGTATGGAAATCAAACTGTATGCCGTAGAAACGGTTTACGCAGGCAACCTTTTCTATCCGATTGAAAATGCAAAAGAAGTGTTCGTTCACTATCGCGAATGGATTGCTAACGCACCGGATGAACTGACATCATCAATCTCGATTATGAACGTCCCACCGCTGCCAAGCCTTCCAGAATTTATGCGCGGACATTCGTTTGCCATTGTTCGTGGTTGTTATACAGGCGCAGTTGAAAAAGGTGAGGAATTACTCAAGTGGTGGCGTGAATGGCAAGCACCAATCATTGATGACTTCAAAGCTATTCCCTTCACGATGGCTGCCACTATCAGCAATGAACCGAATGACCCCATGCCCGGTCATGCTAGTTCGGTATGGTTACGTGAAATAAGCGACGAAATGCTGGATGTCATGCTGAGTTATGGCGTGGCACCATCTCCACTCACCATCGTTGAAATACGACATGCAGGCGGCGCAATTGCCCGTGTAAAGGCGGATACAAACGCCTATGGTAATCGCGATGCCAACCATATTTTAGAAGTAGTGGCAATAACACCAACTAAAGAAGCGCATGAGGCAGTCATCGAACACACCAAGCAGTTCAAGCAAGCCCTGCAACCTTTCTCGACGGGCGGCGTTTACATCAACTTCTTGGAAGGTGCGGAAAAGTGGGAACAAACAAAACGTGCCTTCTCACCCGAAAATTACCAGCGCCTGTGTGAACTTAAGGCCAAGTACGATGCTAATGATCGCTTCCGTTTCAGCTTTAACATTCCTGCGGCAACCAAGGAAGCAACCAGCAGTATCTTGGAAAGCGTCACCAAACTAAGCAAGAATTAGTCTCAACAGCTAGCATAAAAATAGCGGGATGCAACCAAAAACTGCACCTCGCTATTTCATTTTGATCTTCAAAGATCGCTATCATATAAGCAACTGAACAAGAATGTGTATGATGTAGGGTCGAGGCGTGCCTCGACCGCCTGATAAATTATCTAGATCTTTTTCAGCTCCCCATTAGCAATCCATCCTCAGTTTTGGCTGACACCGATTCGAACCCAGATAATCAATCAGGTCATTAAACATCACCACACCAACCGGATCAACATCACCAAAGCGCAAGGACTCTAAAAGCGCATAAGTCGTCATGATGACGCGCCCTTGCCCATAACGAAATTGCACAGTATGAATAGCCGGACGTTGTACCCAGCCCGAAATTTGCCCCGCTAACAAGTCTTCATTGTCAAAATGATTTTCACTGACTAACCCTGCAATACTGCCCTTCGGCATCAAACGTCGCAAAGGCAATTTGAGCGGGTTATCAATCTTCAAATTTGGAAACACTTCTGGGCGCATCCAACTTGAACTTTTAATCCAGTTTCCATCAGAGGCTCCCCATCGCGCACGTTGCCAAAACGGGGAGTTCTCGTCCTCGCTGATGAACAGCATCTTACCGCCATCCCTCACCCATCGCAGCGATTCCGCGTCAGGGCAATTGGTCACCACCAAATCAGTATTGGCGCATAATCGGGTTTCAACATCGTAATTGAGTTGTCGTATAATCGTGGCTTCACTGCCATCATACGTCAAAATACTGACACAACCTCCATAACGGGCTTGAGCCGCCTGCGATGGCAGTACCAATAAATTGGCTTGGTTGGATGTGAATTCACGGTCTGTGTCGTCAATAAGAGTCAACTTCAAGGGAATAAGTTTTGTAGATTGAACACGCGACATAGGAATACGTATCGAACCAAATTGAGTCTCAACTGTACTGCCTTTACTCGGCTTAATTTGTTCCACACCCACTACGCCGCTCAACTCCCATTGTAATTTGTTATTTGCCCAATCTGTAATAGCATCATGGGAGGCTTGCAATCGGACTTCAACAGTTTGGTTATCCCAATATGCGCGGGACTCAACCAGTGGAACTACTCCATCAGTCACCTGCATCGTATCAAAAGCCTGAGGAAAAACCTGTGGATTATGGTTAAAGTCTAACAAGCTATTTTACTCCCAATAAATAATATTTCTTCGTTAGTGATTGAAGTCATAAACATCTATTACGTCGAATCACGCTCAATCAGTTGCATCTTCCTTGCAAATACGCGTCTCGGCCCCGTATAAGACTGTTCGATCCGCTCAAATAAGGCTTGTGCCAACAGATGCCCGATTTCTACAGGGAATTGTGCAATCGTCGTTAGTTTGGGACGAACCAGTGTTGTCATAGGGATATTATCAAAACCCACAATCGCGACATCTTCAGGAATCCGCAGTCCACAATCCAACACGCAGTTGAGCGCGCCAATCGCCATATGATCGTTACAGGCAAAAATCACCGTAGGTCGGCTGACCAAATCGAGCAATCGCTGTGTCGCCTTATACCCACTGTCTACCGACCAATCACCCGGAATAATCAAGTCTTGGTTAATCTCGATCCCATTCACCTCTAGCGCTCGTGTGTATCCTCTATATCGTCGATCACCCGGTGGCGTATTTTGGACGGCAATAAATCCAATCCGTCGATGTGCTTTCTTCTGGATCAACCATTCGGTGGTGTCGAATGTCGCATTCTCATCATCCGCATGGAACACATCCACGGTTGGGTGATGAATATGCTCTCCCAGTACCACGACCTCCACTCCAGTGCGCTGAATCAATTGGTCAATATTCGCGTCCGACAGATGGTACGGAACCATGATGATTCCATCTACTGGACGGCGCATCATGGCCTCACAAAAATGCATCTCATTATCGTAAACGTGGTCGGTGTTGGCGATCAAAACATCGAAATTGTGCTGCCGCGAAACGTCCTGAACATTCTGGACAATCGAGTGATAGAACGGATTCGAGATGTCCGCAATCATGATGGCGATCATTTCAGCAGGTTGACCGCGCAAACTACGTGCTGCAATATTCGGGTAATAACCCAATTGTTCAACCGCATCCTGAACCCGCTTATAAGTCTCGACACTGATAGCAATAGGGGATTCCGATTGACTCAGCACCCGTGAAACCGTCGTTTGGGATACCCCCGCCAGTTGCGCGACATCACGCATCGTAATCGAACGCGAACCTTGAATAATTTTATTGTGTCGGGTCATAAATAACGGAACTTTTGCTTATGAATACGTAAACTGTTATTCGAATTCAAACATATCCACGCGATGTTGTCAAGCAATTTTCGGCTTTTTGTGTACTTTATCCAATCACTATTTTTACAGTCCAAATACAGCATCTTGCCTAAAAGTACTTGGCACACATCTCTCCATTTCTTCCAATACTCCAAAAGAAGTGATTATGAATAAAATAGGAAATGTAAAACCTTTATGCAACCAAAAGGCTCTTTACTTTTAAGATGAATGTATCCCCAATTGCTTGGTAGTGATCTAAGGAACAATCAAAGTTGAATAACAATAGACAAGTACTCACCATTCAGCAGCGCATTCTTTCCAAAGAAACCGGTCGCAAATTAGTCATGGGCGGTGTCATGCTGATGGTGATTGGCTTTATTTTTCTGGTTGGGTATCCTAATCAAACCTCTTATCGTATGGTTGGCATCATTGGTGCAGTCGAACTGTTTATCGGCTTGGTCATGTACCAAACCTTTGACAATCCCAGATAATCTATAATCAGGAATATCTCGAATTGGCATCATAGAAATGTTAAACATCTAAAGCCCTGAATACTGTCAGGGCTTTTGTCATATCATCAACTTCTCTACTTTGCCAATCGTTTTCGCCGCCTCAAACCATGTTCACAATCTGACTTGGCATTGACGAACCCGCACCATCCCATTAAAATACACTCATTCATAAAATGAAATAATTAGCTGTCATTTCCCCTTAAGCGCATGGGCTGAATTCCTGAACGCTGATGGCAGACAGCACACCAAGGAGTTCACTCGTGGCCGAAAAGCATGTTATCGAAGCGCAAGCGCGCGAAATCGTCGGCAAAAAGGTCAGCCAATTACGCCGTCAGGGTATTGTCCCGGTGACGGTGTACGGGCCGAAATCACAACCTGTTAATCTTCAGGTTGCTTACCGTCCTCTCCAACTTGCCTTGATGAAGGCTGGTGGTACCAACCTTATCGAAATCAGCGTCGATGGCAAACCCACATCCGTACTGGCGCGTGAAGTTCAGCGTGACATTATTCGTAACGACATCATGCATGTCGATTTCTTCGCCGTCGATATGACTGCTAAAATTCGTATTGATGTTCCTCTGCACTTTGTGGGTGATAGCGCCGCGGTCGACACCAAAAAAGGTATTCTGGTCACTGGCCCAACCACTATCACTATTGAAACCTTACCCAGCCATCTGTTGAACTCAATTGAGATCGACATTTCTGGCTTGAATGAAGTCAACGACGCTATTCATGTCCGTGACTTGAAGCTCGGTGATGAGATCGTCATCATCAATGACATGGACGAAATGATTGCCCGCATTTCACAACCAGCAGCAGCCCGCTCTGAAGAAGATGCAGCCGCTGAAGCAGCAGCAGGTGAGGTGGAAATCATCAAGAAGGGCAAGGCTGACGAAGAAGCCGAATAATTCTTCGCTGAAATCACAATCAAAAACGGGACACACTGATGTGTTCCGTTTTTATTTCCCTGTATCTTTTCCCACCATCGCTTGCGGGGGAGGGTTCTTTCTCCGTAATAATTTGTTAAACATGATTTGCCCACTACTAACTAAACAAGTTAATGATACGAACTCGCATTACCCCTTCTTCACAAACAAAAAAGGATGGCTTGTGTGCCATCCTTCAATATCTCATTCACTAATCTGCGGAAGATTTACTCAACCGCACCGTTGCTGCTGGCTTCATTTCCCTCAACATCGCCACCTTCTTCACCCTCAATCTCAGCCACAACTTCGGCGCTCATAATCGCCACACCAACCACTTCATCACCATTATACAAATCCATGATCTTCACACCTTGAGTACTGCGTCCAGTCTCACGAATCTGGTTGAGCCGCGTCCGTAGTACCACGCCATTCAACGTGATCAGCATAATGTCGTCATTTTCGTTGATGCAGCGCACACTGACAATCGGCCCCGTCTTCTCATTTCTTGCCAGCGTCCGCACACCGAGTCCATACCGCCCCTGTTGACGATACTCTCTCAACTCAGTCCGCTTACCATAACCATTCTTGGTCACCACCAGCATATGTGTGTGGTTCTCGTCTACCACATCCATTCCGGCGACCGCATCATCATCCAGCTTAATCGCATGGACACCACCCGCAGGCCGTCCCATGACACGCACCTCAGATTCATGGAAGCGGATGCTCTGCCCCTGTTCCGTCACCATAATCACATCTTGATCACCGTCCGAGTATTTCACCCAGCCCAGATAATCATCCGGCTCCAAACCCATCGCGATTAACCCACTCGGTCGTACCGCCGCGAACTCGTCCAGCGTCACCCGTTTGATGCGTCCACGTTTGGTTGCCATCACAAAATGACCATCTAATTCGAATGAGTCAACTGGCAGCACCGCCGTAATCCGTTCGTCTGCATCCAGATTGAGAATCGTATGAATCAGTGTGCCTTTATTAGAACGTCCGGTTTCGGGGATATGGAACGCGCGCTCGGCATACACCTTGCCCTTATCACTGAAAAATAGCAAATGAGCGAGGCTGTTACAGGCGAAGATGTCCAGCAGCGCATCTTCTTCCTTGGTCGCCATCCCGTTCACGCCCTTACCACCGCGTCGCTGCGCCCGGTAAGCTGATGCAGGTACGCGCTTGATATAGCCGCGTCCCGTCATCGAGATGATAACTTCTTCCTCGCGCACCAAATCTGATTCACGGAAGTCCGTTGATACACCATAAAGAATCTCGGTTTTGCGCTCGTCCCCGTATTCTTCGGTCATCAGTTGCACATCTTCGCGGATCAGCGCCAAAATTTTATCAGGAGAAGCCAACAGGTCTTCCAGATAAGCAATCCGCGTCATAACTTCGTTGAATTCGTCCTGAATCTTCTGTCGTTCCAACGCTGCCAAACGCCGCAGTTGCATTTCGAGGATAGCTGACGCTTGTGCTTCGCTCAGATCAAAGCGCCCAATTAGGTTATTACGCGCATCCTCCACATCATCCGCCGCACGAATGGTCTGGATAATCGCGTCTAGACTAGAGAGTGCCTTAAGCAGCCCTTCAAGAATATGCGCCCGTGCTTGCAACTTACGCAGTTCGAAATTTGACCGCCGCACAATCACATCAACGCGATGCTCAACATAGATGTGCAAGCAGCGCTTCAAACCCAGTGTACGTGGCTCATTGTTGACCAGCGCTAGAATTTGAATACTGAATGTGCTTTGCAAACCAGTATATTTATAAAGCTGGTTCAGCACCGTTTTGGGCTGTGCGCCGAACTTCAATTCAATCACAATCCGCATACCCTTACGGTCGGATTCATCACGTAGGTCGGAAACGTGTGGCAGCTTACCCTCGTGTACCAGTTCCACAATCCGCTCCAAAATCAGCGTCTTGCTCACCTGATACGGAATCGAGTTGAACACAATACGGAAACGGTCGCCCTTCATCTCCTCAACTTCCGCGCCTGCCCGCATCATCACGCGCCCTTTACCCGTAGCGTAGGCTTCTTTCAAGTCATCACCTACCACGATCTGTGCGCCTGTTGGAAAGTCCGGTCCATGCACAAACTGCATCAAATCATCAACAGTGATGTCATCAATCCGGTGATAATTATCAATGATGTGCGTGATCGCCTGAGTCAGTTCGCGCAGGTTATGTGGCGGGATGCTCGTCGCCATACCCACTGCGATACCACTTGCACCGTTGAGCAGCATATTGGGCAGACGCGCCGGTAATACAGCCGGCTCTTGTGTCGTGCCATCATAATTATCAATAAAATCGACCGTATCCATGTTCAGGTCGGTCAGCAGTTCTTCCGCCATCTTCGCCAGCCGCGCCTCGGTATAACGCATCGCCGCCGGACGGTCGCCGTCTACGCTGCCGAAATTCCCCTGCCCATCCACCAGCGGATACCGCAGCGAGAAATCCTGCGCCATACGTGCCATCGAGTCGTATACCGCCGTATCGCCATGTGGATGATACTTACCCAGCACATCACCGACAATACGCGCACTTTTCTTGTAAGCCGTGTTACTGCGCATACCCAGATCAAACATCGAGAACAGGATACGTCGATGCACCGGCTTCAGCCCATCACGCGCATCAGGCAGCGCCCGCGCGACAATCACGCTCATCGCGTAATCGAGGTAGCTCCCGCGCATCTCTTCGTTGATGTTTACGGAACGTATTTGACCAATATCCATAGCGGCGCCTATTCCCTAGAAACTAATTGAGCGAAGTTTAACCCTC
>JBBQLX010000005.1:0-106901 GCA_038328375.1 Aggregatilineales bacterium
CGTAAGCGGGTTAACCCTTCTGTTTGGCTCTCCACCTAGACCTTCTTGATTTTGCCTGTATCACCTGTTACATCAACTGCCCGCATACTACCTGTATCGCGCATATCAACGGTACGCATTGAGCCGGTGGTAAGACGCGGATCAGGAAGTGGTTGTCGTCTGCCGAAAGCCAGCAAATAGACAATAACACCCAAAATGCCCATGCCGATGATGACCAACAAGGTTCCTGTTACCGAGATAAGAATACGAACGAGCTGGTTGGTGTCATCAGGCACAGCGGGTACATTTACACTGGTGTCCGTATTAGCGGTGTTGGCAGGCGCAGCAACCGATTGTCCACCAAACTCTACGACAGTCGGCAAGCCGCCATCGGTAATGGTGGTGGTTATGGAAGCGGGAGTCGTGGCCTTATATTCGGCACTACTGATGTCGATGGTGTATTGACCAGCCGCCAAAAACTGGAAGCAGACCACCCCCTGCGCGGCTGTCGGGGCTTGATCCAGTAAGGCGCTGGCAATGGTTACGTTCTGAGCATTGAGCAGATTGACATTGATGCCGTGAGTCAGCAGTGCCTCACCCGCATCCAACTTGCCATTCGTATTGGTGTCCTCGAATGCCCGCACACAGAACTGTCCACCGCTTTGGGCTTGAACAGTACTGCCGATTAGCAGTAAGAGCGCGATGATGCTCCACCCCATCCGTCGCATAATTTTAGTCCTTAGTCATTAGTCAGAAGATGCAAGTTACAAAATACAGGAAAATATAAGGGCGCAAAGCCTTGCGCCCCTACGATTAATAAACTTAACGTCGGCGCAGCACAATCGCCAAGCCGATACCACCTATAAGCACTACCGCAGCCAAGCCGAACACCACCAAACCGCTGATCGACAGCAGTTGATTTGCCAGTGGTACGGGCGCGTTGGATGCGGGAGTGACTGCTAAGGCTACTGCCGCGTCAGCCGTCGGAGGTTGAATAGGTTGAACACCTTGAGCCGCGCCAAACACCAAATTGATAACCGAGCCGGGTTGCAATTGGACACGCAGTTGGTCGGGTGTGGTCAAACCGTAGCCGCCGGGTGCGCTGGCTGCGACCACATAATCGCCTGCGGCTAATTTATCAAAGCAGTGTGGTTCACCCTTGCCATCGGTTGTATACGTGCCTGCTGAGTCACCACCTTTAAGCAATGAGATTTCGCCGCCTGCTAGCAAATTTTCACCCGACTCTTGAATGCGATTCTGGTTGGCATCGTCAAAGAGCAGCACGCAGACCTGCGCGGTCACGGCTGAAGGATCAAGTGCGCCCGCATCTGCCACCACAACCGGCGCAGTCGCTAACGGTTTGGTTGGCTCTGGCGTATTCGTGGGCTGGCCTTCTTCAGTAGTCGGCTGCGCGGTTGCGGGTTCGTTGGTCGGTGCATTTGTTGGTGCAGCTTCAGTAGGCTGTACAGTCGCCGGAACATCAGTTGAAACAGCCGCGACGCTGGTCACATCAGCTTCGGGAGTTGTCGCGGGTGAAGATGAGTCAGTGGTTGGCTTGGGAACAGTTGTTGAAGACGCAGGCGCAACATTTTCGCCGCCTGTTTGTTGGGTCGTTGCTTCTATCGTGGCCTCGGAGGTCGGCTCGACGGTCTTGGTCGGCCCTTTCACGATCAACTTTTGACCGGGGAATATAAAGTTGGCTGATTGCAAATTGTTGAGCTTGAGCAGTTCGGTACGGGTTGTGCCATAAGCGTAAGCGATGCTATCCATGGTATCGCCATTTTGTATGGTATGGATGATCGAGCCGTCTGGTTGTTCGCCCTGTGGCACGACGAAGGCTACATAAGGGGGAGGAGTTGCCGTCGGTGGGACAGCCGGAGTCAAACCGGGAGCCACACCACCTGCACCGCCACCTGTCAGCGAGGCATCATCCCAATAGGTTTTGTTCAAGTCCGCGATATTGGGTTGAGTCGAGTAGAGAAATACCGTCACACTCGCGCCGCTAGCGGTCGCGCTTACACTTTGTGAAAGCCATGTATCATGGGGAGTAACCCATGCTGACCAAACAATCGCGGGATTATTGGGATCGCTTCCACCTGTGGGGTCGATACCGATGCGCGTTTGTGAGCCAGAGGCAGGCGACGAACCGCAGCTTGATCCTCCACCGAGGTTACACGCTTTGACCTGTGACCATGCCGATGCCTGAACGTTGGTTCCGGCTTGAATGTTATTTACCGTCTGAAAAATAGCTGCCGTACAGGTAAAGTAACCGCAGCTAATGTTGAGCGCACGAGTACCACCATGGGGTGAAGGGCCGGGGCCGGGATGAGGCTGAATGCTGGTGCGCTCACCCACATTGGTACGGTCACTGGTCGCCGCAGCAAACCAGTAATTCCAACTCGCAGGCACGTAAATGGGGAATGTACCACCACGCCGTCCGAGATAAGGGCCGAACGAGCCTTCTTCCAAGCCACCGTTTACCAGCTTGTTATCATCTTGAGCGCTGGTCATCATTGTCCCGCTTAACACTACCAAAACTAAGAGCGCTAGTAATCGTAAACGCGTCTTCATATGCCACACCTTATTCCTAACCCAGACCAACCCGCAGGCCGCGTATGGATCATCATTTAGAGTCAAAAGGGCAAGCAGCAAAAGTCAGATATAGACTGCCTACCTACGGGCGGCATTATAACATGTGGGAAAGGTGAGTCAACCGTACTCGAGTTGGACGTTGGGCAGACGGTGGGTTGAAAGTTGAGCGAAACAAAGGAGGCGAACATGCGCCCGGCTCTCGTTTTACTGAGGTTGATTAAGTGCTTCATTCAAAAGGGAGGACACATAGATCCTCCCCTACAGCCATTCAAGTTGTAGACAGAAAATTTTGAGATTAGATGCCGAGGGCTGTGCCAGCCATCTGGCAGAGTTTCGCGCCACCCGCAGCTAACCATTCGTCCAAGCGGGAGCTATTGGATTGGTGCTGGGTCGCGGCCTCATAGATGCCTGTACCCCAATAATAATAGCGACGGGTTTGGTCAGGCCACGAGGCGAATGATTTCGAGAGGACTGAGGGACCACCGTTATAACAGGCCATCGCTAAGCCAGCGTCATCATTGGCAAAACCTTTGCACTGCTTAAGGACATTCATGCCACGTTCAGCATTGGTTTCGGGGTCGAGGAAATTATCGCCCGCTTGAAAGTTAAAGGGCATGACTTGGAATAAGCCTTGCGCTCCGGCGTAGCTGTTAATCGTTGGATGACCGCAGGATTCGATTTGCATCACTGTTGCGAGCAGGTTCGGGTCAAGTTCATAGCTAGCTGCCCAACGATCAATATCATTACCCCAATGCTGAACTTCACGGCTGAACAAGGGTGCTATATCACTTGAACCGTGTAACAAGCGACCAATCGTGTCGGGAATCGTGCTGATGACACGACCACCCGCCTCCAAAGTGACGATGGCAACACGCGGAGTGAGGATTGCGAGTACCGCAGCCAGCACCAACCACGCGGGAAGATGACGTTGAACGGGCGCGGGTAAAGTCAAACGTCGAGCGGGCTTTTTGCGGGAATTAGAGGAACGCTCACCTTGCGGGTCGCGAGTTTTAACAGACATGTATGCTCCATGTTTGAACGTCTAATTTGAATTGTACGTGTGAGATTGGGTTTTGGTAGCGAAATAAATCTCGTCAGAACCGAGTTGTAACTTTCTCAATGACAAACTGTGCAGCCCTATTACTGATGTGGATTGGACGATCCATCTCATAAGTTATATGGGTAAATTACGGCGGACGAAGCACGCTTCGTCTCTCCGAAAATGAGGATATTAATTTGTAGGATTAATCAGCCTCCGGTGACTATTCGACCAACCGCGGCGGTGGCAGCTACCAAAACGGCGGCGGCGATGGCGGCGGTCAGCACACGGCGGGTTTTATCATTGGGGGTGTAAATATTCACAACATTCTTCAATTTCACCAATTTCACACCTCGAAGTAGTTACAAGTAACAAGTTTCAAGAGACAAGAATAACAAGTCATCAATGGCAAACTTGGCAAATTTAGCGCTAGGGACTGCCGCCGCCAACTTTGCCAAAAACCACGTTTTACTCGGGTAATTAAGCCTATTGAATAACATTAATCGTTGGCGAAGTTGGCAATTTCGCCAATAGAGGAAGTGATATGACAACAGGTTAGATCACAATAAATCGGTGGTTTTCTCGTATCAGGCTAAAGCCATGATGCTAACCATAAGACAAGTCCACTAAAGGGACTTCAAATACAATCGAGCTATCTTAATGTCATTTTGTTGATACACCACTACGACGTTCAACCCTTACGTGTCCGTACAAAAATACGTTTGGTTGAATGATTTCATTATAGAACAAAAGGGCTACAAAGGCAAGTTTGAATCCGGTTTGAAAAGTTGGAGAGGTGAGGTTTAGTAGGTGATCATAATGTCTATTTTGCCACAGGTTCTATAGGATCAACGTTGGAATCTGAGGGAAGAAGGATTTTATCCCATCCTATGAAACGAGTGTATCCGTAGGTAAAGTCTGCCGCTTATAAAAACGCGAACTGATAATTGAAGCAATTATGAGATAAACAGCGCTGACGAGCAAAGCAACCACATATAGAACAACTTGTTTTGATTGGTTCGCAAGCCGCCACGAATCAAGCGGGGCAAAACAGCTAAAATTCGGATCGCTAACATGTACGTCTTTAATGAGCAGCAGTGGATCGGCTGTGGCAGCATCAATATAAACAATTTCGGCAGTAGCGCTCATACCAACATCGTCAGTTATGCGACCTTCGCCCCAAACCCACGCCAAATGCGATTGGTTATCCGGAAACTGTCGCTCAACTAAAAAGGGTTTAAGCGCAACGACTTCTCTTCCGGCGATGTTCAGTAAGTCAGTTTGGTTAGCGATAACGCCTGCGCCAATACGGGCGGCTCGGTTTTCGTCTACTTCAATACTTACTGATTGAATAACCGATTTATCTGTGACCGTTTACCAGTCATAGCATCGAAACAGGTGCTATAAGTACTCGCCTCGATCCATTTTGGCGCGGAATGAGGTATCTCTGGAACAATACGCATGGGATCAAGCGGGAGTATTATGAGCAGCCAAAAAACGGCTAGGGGTATTAATGCAATCAGATAAACGATAAACCGTTTCACAAACATACTCCAGTTCGCTGTTGGTACACATCAAACTAAATGACAATCAAGTCCCTACGATACAGATGTGTTAGCCGGTAAAGCATGTCGCCGCCGATAGAACCGAATACCAAGGACAACAGCAACAATCAGATAGAGGACAGTGATGACAACGGCAGCCAATTGCACAATCATCTGCTGCGCCTTTTTTTGAAAATGGTTCTGATCAATCTCGTCTATCTGAGGGCACGTGAAACCTGCATCAAAGATCACGATATTCTTGATGAGCAAAAGAGGTTCGCCAGTAGCTGCATCAATATAGACAATCTCGGCTCTCGCCTCCAAGCCTGTCGTATCAACGCGACGGCCTTCGCCATAAGCCCATGCGAGATGTGATTGGTTATCAGGGAAATCACGCGTGAGCAATATGGGTGTAAAATCACCGATTGGTCGTCCCGATAAGGTGTGCAAATCCGTTTGACTTTGAACAACTCCTGCACCGATACGAGCAGCACGAGCCGAATCAATCGTTGGGGATTGGTTGGTGATAGTTGTTCCGGTGATGGCTGCGTTGCAAGTGGCAAATGTGCCATAGGGGCCTTCATCAACCCACTTTGGTGCGCTCGTAGGAGTCTCAGGAACAATACGGGTTGGATCATAGGTTAATGCGATTGCCCAAACGACAACGAGGGGAATGAGGGCGATGACTGCATAAACAAATGGCCGTTTCATAAAGGCGCTCCAATAATAAAGAATGTTCGATCAAGCAAATTGGCTTTTTGTCATCAATGTAAAGGCAGCTTCAAAAGCCCGCGATCATTGTTTAGTGCTATCCAAATCGTTTCCAAACACCGTCCGAAATCACATCAACTTTTCCATCAACGATCTTCAAAGCGGATTGATCGTCGAGCGCATAAAGGGGTTTAGCTGCTTTGGCTGCCCATTTTGCGACATTTTCCAAGTTGGCCTGCGGAAAATAATCTGCATTCAGATGTGGACGGATGACGAAATCGACCAAACCGAGTGTCTTAGCGCTGCCAGCAGATGCGACCATTTCCTCATTAAATTCATCATCGAAATAGATGCCGGTTTTTTGGAGCCGACCGGCATCAAAGTTTAGAGCAGAAGTTATCATCATGCTGCCAGCACTGGCACCGACATAGACTTTGCCCTGTCCTAAAAGTTGAGGGAGCATGTCAAATAAGCCGGATTTTTCCATCCAATAACTGAGATAAAACTTGTTGCCACCGCCCACGATGATGGCATCTGTTCCTTCCAGTTGAGGCCGCCATATGTCTCGCGGTAAGGTGGGCAATGCTGTTAACTCCAACACACCTAAGTCTCGCCAACCTAAATCTCCCCAACCTTTTATCACTTGCCACGCATGTTTGAGGCCTTCGGGATAGGCATAGATGGCAAGAGGGATGAACAAGGCGCTCGACTCGCTAATAGGCTTGCCGAGTAAGTCGACTAACGCTTTTTGGATGCTGGGATTGGTGATGCCGGATGATGTTAGGAGGAGTTTGGCTTTTGTCATGGTGTTAATAACCTCAGACTAACCCAAATGGATTGATAGAATTTAAAGGGCTTGCCGACGGCAAGCCCCTACGAGAAGTATATTAATTGAATTCCCCAAATGATGCTAGAAGTAGCTGCTGATGATGTCCAAGACGCGCGTGATGTTTTTAGGATCACCCGATTGGACGGTGGTTGAACTGGCACGGGCGATACTGCTGAGGGTATCAATGTCGGCGTTCGAGCCATAAGCCACGACGATGACAATCACCGGATTCAAATCGCCGCGACTGGATTCGATCTCGCGCAAGACTTGGTTCAACTGTCCGTTGCTGGCGGTATCTGCCCCATCGCTGAGTACCACGACGGCACGGATACGATCACCATCAGTTTCCTTATTCATATCGGAAAGGACGCTGGTCATAGCATCGAAAAGCGCTGTGCCACCATCGGCGCGTAAGCCGTTGATGCTGCTCACCAGTTGACTCTTAACGGTTTCCAACGTCCCCAGCTTGACCTGCGGCACAGTCGAATCACTGAAGGTCACCAATGAGACACGGTTATTGGGATCCATCTCGCCAATAAATTTGACAGCAGCGGTCTTGGCCTGACCGATTTTGTCCTCATCATTCATCGAACCGGAGGTGTCAATGACGAGGGTAATATCAGCCTGCTTCTTGACGACTGCCCAACTTTCCTGAATGTCGATAATGACATCGGCGGCGGGAACATCCAGCACGTTCTTGGGGCCTTCAACCGTGACACCATTTTCCGCCACGAAGGGGAAGCCCAACTTGACATTCTGGTTGACCGGACGGAAGCCTTCCGCCATGATGATTTCCTGCTGGGGTGCTGCCAAAACGTACTGCGTGAAAATAGCGGCAGCATCTTTCTGTTCCTGCGTCACCCAATCGGCATTAACAATGCCAAAGGGATGCTCATGCCAGAACGTGCCTTCTTTGGGATAGAGCGCCACTAACTTTTCCGGCGGCTTGTAGGCCGTCTTGCCTTCGTTGATGAAGATCAGATCGTTTTCTTCCAATGCCACGAAATCCAAGAATTGGGGGCCTTGGGCGATGTATTCTTTAAATTCGGTGGTGCGGCTGGAATAGTGGCGAATCAGGTTTTCAATGTTATGCACGCCATCTTGGACGTTGGTATCCCGAATCTGGTCAGTCGTTAAAGCACGTCCGGTGAAACCATTCAGGCGCGATGAGGCATAAAACTCGGCAATCAGCGTGGAAAGACCCGTCGAGCTAATGCGCGGGTCGGTATGCCCATAATAAACGGTGCGGCGGCAGTTCGGCAGATTATAATCGCACCAGCCATTGGGACTGTTCAAGACCTGTAAGAGTTCTTCCCAACCAATGTCCTGATAACCGACTTTATCACGGATGGCCTGCAAACGGCTGTCCCAGATTGCCATCACAACAGCAGCGTTGGCAGTCGGTTGGCTGTTGGCAAGGTCAAACAACTGGCGACCGCTGCGTTCATTTGCCAGCGCCAGCCAATGGCTGACGGAAGGCTCGAAGATCACGGGCTTGGCGACGTTGACGTTGTTGGGCGCGATGATGGCGTTGATAATGCCCTGCATGACCGTGCCGGATGAACCACCCGCGCCATTGGTGGGGTCGGTAATCCAGATGGGTTTCGCACCGCTGGCATAGGCCTCACCCGTCACCGGATTCTTGCCCTGTCCCGAGATGTCATTAAAACTCTGAATGATACGTGGCATATAAAGCGCTGATTCGGGTGCATAGATGATGCTGACTTCGACCGCGTTGGCGGGTTTGTTGCCGGTCTGAGCGCCGGGTGTGGTCGAAGCTCCACCGCCACCCAAATCACAGGCGGCGAGTAAGCCGACCATCATCACCAGCAGGAACGCTATCAACCGTTTTTTAAGATGGTGCATAAATCTATCCTTCGTTTAAAACCGAACTAAAAATCAATATGGTGAACACGGTGGAGAAGAACCCCCACCCCAACCCTCCCCCGCAAGCGATGGAGGGAGCAATTCAGAAGATCATTATCCGCATTAAAAAGTTAAATACGTGATCGTGTGCCTACAGAAACTATTATTTATTGCTCATCACCCACTGGATTAGGCCGCGCGTTTCGTTGGCTGTGGGTGGTAGAACCGCCTGCCCATAACTGGGCGTGAATGAGATTCCGTATTGAATGGCTACCCTGAACAAATCGTTGGCTTGAGTCGGTTCAGTAGTGGCGGGACGCAGGCCATAATCCGGCAACTTGCCCTGCTGTTGGGCAGTCGAGAGCCAATCACCGAGCAGCTTAACCGCGACTTGACGATCCGCATCATCGGTTGAGTCGTCTTGCCAGCGTACCAGAGGAAAGTCCAACACAAATTGATAGGCCGGATAATTCAGCCGCACTTCTTCCTGATTATTCATGCCTTTGATATTCAAGAGCCATTGGGCTTCGGGGAACATTGCGAGTTCAATGGTGGATGGGCCGCGCGTCATGGCTAAAACCGGATCACCATTTGTCGAGAAGCTGGGCTTGCTTTTGACAATGGATAAGAGCCAAGTGCGAAAGGTTTGTTGGCTAAGCGCCATTTGAGTCAAATCAGGGTTCTGGTTGAAGTTGGCAGCCGCCGTAAAGAGCGCGGATAATCCACCCATTTTTGTATTGGCCTGACCGAAGCCCAGTTTGAGGAAACCCCAACTTGAATCACCACCCAAGGCCGCCCAATTGCTCAACTGCATCTTCTGGGCAGCACCTTGAACCTGCGCCCAATCCAAAGGAATCGCGCCGCTGGTCGTCAGCAAATCGGCACGGCTGATATAACCGCCCCAGACCATCGGGGTACGTGCCAACGAGTCGGATACATTGACGAGGTTTAAGCCATTTGCACGAGCGTATCCAACCGAGGCGGATGAGGCCGCTAACCATGCGTCCTGATGGTTCTTGGTTGTCCACACCGTTTGTCCCTGCCAAACGTTCAGGTCATCGGTAGCGACCACTCTAAATTGAACACGGTGTCCGTTCACAGTGGGTTGGCTGGTGTTGAAGGCTGTTACAGCGGCTTCTGCCCAACTTTGAGCCAGCGGATCAACCGCCAACGTATATTCGGTTGGGGGTTGTGAACCGAGGAAACGGCTGAAACCGATAACTGCGGCTGCAATGAGGATAAACAGGACGATAAAAATTGTTCCGCGTTGTCGCATACTGGCGTATCCTGCTTTGATAAGGCGTGATGTCCGCTAAACGAATAACTGGCTTTTAGCCACTATCACTCCATACGAGTCTAACGTAGTAATCAGTTGCGTTATACCCTAAAAACAGGGTATTTCTCTAAGAATAGCACAGGTATGCCGTTTTCAAACCAAACTCCTATTTGTGGGAAGTGAGAATCGGCCTAGAATGAAATTAGGTCTTTATATATTCCGTAATGGAGAAGTGCTTATGTTTCGCTTAAACCGCTTCATCCCTACACTTATTGGTTGTTTTGTATTATTAGGCGGCACGTTTGTGGCTTTTGCTCAGGACGGCAGTTACACCGTGGTCACCGGTGACTCGCTTGATAAAATTGGCGCGTTTTATGATGTGCAGGCCGCATGTCTGGCTAAGGCTAACAATATCGGCTTGGGCGATAGGTTGAATGTGGGTCAGGTAATCAGCATTAGCTTTGACTGTCCAAAGTATGACGGTGTGGACACTGTTGGAACGCCGCGTGAGGTCAATAAGAATGTGACCGAAAACTTGGGACAAGGCGGCGGTGGTGGCGCGACATCGACCCCTTATCAAGTGCAGCGGGGCGATTCGTTGGATAGCATCGGGCAGACCTTGAATGTGTCGGTGGCATCCTTGATCCAAGCCAATGGTTTGGAAGGCAACACCATCCTACAACCCGGTCAGGAAATCACCATCCCAGCCGGTGCGCCTCCGTTCGGGCAAACCCCCGCAGCAAGTGATGGTCAAGGCGGTGGTGGTGGCGCTCCTGTTACCACAACGGCGACCGATCTCAGTAAGGGTGACGTGACCTATGTGGTGCAGTATCAAGACACACTCGACTCGATTGGCGCACAGTATGATGTGAAGGTCGATTGCTTGGTGAGTGAGAACAAGATTGAAGACCGCACCCGCATTTATCCGGGGCAGGTTTTAAGTGTCAAGACAAGCTGCCCACGTTACGACGGCTTTGACATTGTGGTGAATCCGCGCAGTTCGTAAACATAATCTGTTCGTGAGTTCGAAATCAAAGGGCGTACTGAAACGGTACGCCTTTTATGTTTTTAGTCCACCTATTTAGTGGATATGTTGGCCTTCGTATTCATTGACATGTTTGGCTGCCGCCGGAGCGACAGTGACTACGAGAATGGTGATGACCAGTAAGGCGAGCATAAGGGTGGTGCGTAACTTGTTCATTGTCTGGAACCTTTCGTAATGGGATGGTGACTATTAGGTTACGACATATTGAACACCCTGAAATCCAGCATTAGCGCCATTTTTTAGCTGACGAACGGCTGATCAAAACTCCTTATAAAGTCATAAACTTAAGAAGCGGGTGTACTCGCCTGAGCAGTCGCCGTTTTGATGATGGCTGTAGCCGTCTTGAAGATATCGAGTGTCGCATCATTGGATAAGCTGCCCTCCGCTTGTGGTGTGCCTTGAGCCATAGCCGTTGCTTGCTGGATGATATAGGTGGCGGTGATCTCAATAGGGTCAAGGGTAAAAGTTGATCCTGCGGACATAACGGCTGGCGCAGTGACACTGGTTGCAGGCTGGAAAATCATTTCGACAATAATCACCAAGCCAATCGCAATCAGTACCAAAATCCAAGCGGGAAAACGGGGCGGATCATCATTTTTACGTTTGCGTTTTGAAAAGAAAGTCATAATTTACCTCCTGCACATTTATTTTGTTATCTATAATACGTGAGATTATGCAGAAGGGTTGCTTAATAGAGATATGAATGATTTTGATCTGTCCAAACTTGAGACATGGCTAAGCGTAACCTATCCGTTTAAAGAACCGGTTCAGGTTGAGCTTTTACGTTCGCATACCAATGACGTTTACTTGGTAAAGACGGCAAGCCAGCAATATATTCTCAAGGTTTACGGCATTAAGTGGCGCACAGAATCCGAGATTCGCTATGAAGTTGCTCTGATTGAACACCTCGCCAAGAAAGGTTTACGAGTCGCCAATACAATCGCTGGCAAGGATGGTCAAAACATCTATCAAGTGGCTACGCCCAAGGGTGAACAGTACGCCTTACTATTTGAATTTGCGGCAGGCAAGAAACCTCAGCCACCTTTTTCAAATGAGTTGTATGTTGCTTTTGGTCGCGCCATCGCTCAGATGCACGAATTCTCTGATGATTTTGTGACTGAGTACGAACGAAGTCCGCTTGATAGCGAACACATCATCGCACGTCCTATTCGACTCGTGATACCGCTGATAAAAAACTGGGAGGAGCAACTTGCCTTACTGCGAATAGCCGCAAAGGTTAGAGATAAACTGAAAACACGCAAAATGCTCAAGCTTGATTGGGGGCCGATACATGGGGATGCCACGCTCGACAACCTGCATCTGACGGATGATGGGCAAATTGTGCTATATGATTTCGATTCGGGCGGATCGGGTTGGCGGGCGGCAGATATGCAAGGCTGGGCGCATAAGAACGCCGAATATGCTGAGAAATGGGAAGCTTTCAAACAAGGTTACTCCAGTGTACGCGAACTAAAGGCACTCGACCTCGAAGCAGCGCGTTACCTTTCAGCGGCTTGGCTAATCTGGGGTTTGCAGATTGATTTGGAGCAGCGCGTTTTGGAACAGGGTGATGCAAAGGTGGCTGAGTATCTCACCATGCAACTTGGGGCGATCAAAGCGCAGGCTGAACTCGCGTTTGGATAGTGAGAAAAGCTAGATTTTTATGGTTGGCTGACAACCATTCGATTGGCTAGTATGGTTTCAGCGAGTCGCTTTGCCCACATAAAGTTAGATACTAGCAAAACTTTTTCAGCCGCCAAAACTGAGAACTCTTTACTTGAAGATAAAACATAGAGGTAGGAGGCTATCGCCACATCGTTAGGATGAGCGAATTGCGGGTCGGTGCTTTCTGCTAGTAAATCGATTACCCTTAGTACGATTTTTGCATATTTGGGACGACTATTTGCCAAAAGTTGCTTTATCTGTGTGATTGTTGAATTTTCGTTTAATGCTCTTAAAAAGCTGTTAAAGCCACTGAAAACACTCATCTGAGCGTCAAATTCAATACTTTCGACAGTATCCATGAGATCATGTAGCGATGTATCCACGTCTCTTCCTATCTGTATAAAACTGTACTGGTCTTCCTAGATTGTCAGGAACATTTTCAGCAAAGTGGATAAATTCTGCATCTTTACCCCACTTGCTAATGACCTTAATACTTCGCTCTTGGCCTACCATTTCCACCTCGATAATGAGTGCCACATGTACGGGTTCATTATCATTCAAGTATAGTACAACATCACCTTCGATGACATCATTTCGTTGAATATTTGTATAACCATCTGCTTCAAACAATTCATAGATGTAATCAATTTCAATCCAATAGCGTCTTGAAGCAAAAATCAGTCCGACACAGTTGTAAGAGTATCCATCAACAGAACGCAGTGTTAATCCACCCCGTTCATTCATCAGAACTTGAGCGCGAAGCTGCATCAACCGTGGTGCAGTTGCAGGAGTAATTTCACAAGGGAAGATTTTGCCAGATCGGGTACGAAGCGTAAATCTATCGTCAGAAAATTGAGAACGACCGGGTAAAAGAACCACAAAGATGCTTATTGTAGGAAAGGAAAAAATTAATTATACCGAGTCTACAAGAAGAAATCGCGGAGGGCATCGCGCACTTCATCAACAATTTCCTCCCATGACACATCGGGATCGCGGGTGACGAGCAAAGTGCCACCGCTGATGGTCAGGGCTTGGATGCCCCGCACACCGTTGAACAACATCTGGGCAACTGGCGTACCATCGTCACCCGCTTCAAAGTTTTCGTAAACCTCATCGCCATCCAACGCAATCCGCTGGTTGGTGATGATCTCCAACATATCAGGGTTATCGGTTGGCTGGGTTTCGACGGTTACATATTCAGACATAGTTAGTCGATAGTCTTTAGCTATTAGTCATTAGAAGAGTCGGCAGGCTTGTTGATGAGTGCCGCTAAAACATCATCGAGCGATGGCAGCGGATCAGCGCCTTTGAACTCAGCCATCCGTTGGTAAATATCAGCCGCCGCCAGATGAAATTCAGAGGGCAAACCTGCGCCACCGAGCGTTGCGGCAATCTCCTCCATCTCGCCGGAGAATCGCCATGCTTTAGCGGTTACCTGCTGCACATTTCGCGCCGATTCCGCAGCAAAGTTTGAGCCGTTGCGCGACCACTGGCGTTCCAGATCACCACGCACATCCAACGCTTCGGCAGCCGCCATCACCGCTGAAAGTAAGGCGGTTGTGCCTTTGGTATAAGCTGCAAAACACATTTTGAGGGCGGAAGCTTTGCCGATGTCATCACCCAACTCAGTGGTTTCCAACGGCCCAGCGCTGAACAAATCGGCTACGGCTTGGGCTTCCGCGCCGGAAAGATACAGCCAAGTGCTGTTGGGCTTCCAAGCTGGCCCACCGATAATTGAGCCGCTGACAAAATGTGTACCATGTGCCGCCATTGTTTCAGCAATGCGACTAACACGCTGCGGCGCGATGGCATTCATATCGACATAGAGGCCACGAAAGCCCAACGCCAAAACGTCATTGGCTTGGGTTTCAGCAGCGGCAGGTGGGCATACGCTGAAGATGACCGAACAGGTTTGGCAGATAGCCGCCAACGAGTGAGCATCTAACAGATTTATACGGGCAGCACGTTCGGAAGTTTGAGGGCTGCGGCCTTCTGATGCCCAATAAACAGTATTGCCGCTGTTTTGGGCGGAGGCCGCAACCGAAAGCCCCATCGCGCCGGGGTGTAAGATGCCGATTGTTTGTGGCATTTATGGATTGACGGGCGTGTTCTTCAACACACGTACCGGATCACCCACGCTGATCTTGCCACCGACGATGACCTTAGCCATTTGCCCCATTTGGCCTTGTACCTTTGCGCGTGGTTTCTTTTGAATACGCTCAAATTTTTCGCAACCAGTACGCGGATTGACCACTTCGATAATCGCCTCTTTACCCAACTGTATCTGTGTGCCTGCTGGCAGCGCATCCACATCCAACTGGTGAAGGACAATTTGCTCGCCCAACTGCCCCGGCTCGGTATAAAAACCCTGACTGCGTAAAATGGTCAGTGTCTCGTAGGACATGATATTAAGCTGGCGATCCGGATTATGTCCGCCTTTGGCATCACCTTCAATGCCAAAGTCTGCGACGAGTGTGGCATCATCGAGGTCAAGACGCAGGTATTCGTTTTCGGGTTCAGCCATACCAATTGGTTTATAAACAATGCTGGCAATCTGAGTCATGAGGGGCGTTCTCCATCGCTCTAATTTACAACTGTTATGATTATAAACATCTACTAAGCGCTTTTCTAGCATCATGGCCTAAAGTGGTACAATGCCAACACATCAACTGACTGTTTACGCCGAAGCAATGGAGGCAAGCCGAAGCCGAACCGTTCCCTCAAAAAATCGTTTAAGAATAATTAAATTTCAGGAGAAAAATGATGCAAGGTCTTATGATGGATTACCAACTGACGCTCCGCCCTATTTTGGAGCGTGCCTATAAATTGTTTCCCAAACGCCAAATCGCTACCAAAGTCGGCCCGACGATGCACCGCTACACTTATGCGGATTTGTATCACCGCACGGCGCAACTGGCTCATGCATTGGATAAACTCGGCGTGAAATCCGGTGATCGGGTCGGGACGTTGGCATGGAATACCTATCGCCACCTCGAACTGTACTTCGGCATTCCCTGTATGGGCGCGGTGTGCCACACACTCAACCTGCGCCTGCCACCGGAACAACTGATATACATCATCAACCATGCCGCCGATAAAGTTATATTTGTGGATCAAAGTTTGCTGCCGCTGCTGGAAAAACTGGCGGGATACCTGAAAACGGTTGAGCATTTCGTTGTGATGACCGATGGGCCACTGCAAACGACGCTGCCCAACGCACTCAGCTACGAAGAACTGCTCCGCGCCGAGTCACCGGAATACGAATGGCCTGATCTCCCCGAAAATACAGCCGCTGCCATGTGCTACACCTCCGGTACAACAGGCGATCCTAAAGGTGTAGTTTATTCGCATCGCTCCTGTTATCTCCACGCTATGAGTGTGTGCTTTGGCGATGGCTTGGGATTGACCTCCAGTGACGTTTTGATGCCAGTTGTGCCGATGTTCCATGTGCTGGCGTGGGGACTGCCCTATGCGGCTACTCTGCTGGGCGCGGTACAAATCTATCCCGGCCCACATATGACTCCGAAGGATTTGGTTGGCCTGATGCAGGATGAAAAGGTCACGATTACGGGCGGTGTACCGACGCTGTGGTTGGGCATCCTTAATTTACTCGAAACCGAACATTACGATCTATCCAGCCTGCGCTCGATGGTGGTTGGCGGTTCAGCAGCACCCCTATCGTTGATTGAAGGCTTCCAGAAAAAGCATAACGTCCGTGTGGTTCACGCGTGGGGCATGACCGAAACCAGCCCACTCGGTACGGTTTGTAACCTCAAGCGCGAAATGTTTGATCTGCCAGAAGAGGAACAATATCATATCCGCGCCAAGCAAGGTATCTCCTCACCCGGTGTGGAACTACGTGCCGTTGATGAAATGGGCAAGGAAGTGCCGTGGGATGGCAAGTCCTATGGTGAGCTGCAAGTGCGCGGGCCATGGGTTGCATCCAGTTATTACAATGATGAACGCTCGGCAGGACGCTTTGAGGGCGGTTGGTTCCGCACGGGTGATGTGGTGACGATTGACGAGGAAGGTTATATCCAGATTGTTGACCGCACCAAAGACCTCGTGAAAAGCGGCGGTGAATGGATTTCGACGGTCGAACTCGAAGGTGCCATCATGGGACACCCCGCTGTTTTGGAAGCCACCGTCATTGCCGTGCCGCATCCCAAGTGGCAGGAGCGGCCTTTGGCATTAGTCGTGGTGCGTCCGAATACCGAGCAGCCCACCAAAGAAAGTATTTACGATTTATTAGCGCCACACTTCGCCAAATGGCAGCTTCCGAACGACATCCTGTTTGTCGAGGCCATTCCCAAAACGAGTGTGGGCAAGTTTGATAAGAAGCTCATGCGCGAACAGTATAAGGAATATGCCCTGCCTGAACGGGCGTAGCAACAAATTACGAAAAAACGGACAGGTCACAGACCTGTCCCTACGAATACACAGAAGCGGTACAATCTCACTCACATATATCGTCTGTATCAGCATCTTGGTATGGGGCATCGGCGGCCTAAATGGGTTGGTTCCGGCTTTGATAGTGTCATTTGTCAAAGCCCTGCTGGATGCGTGGGTGCTGCTAATCGAGATTAACCGCTAAAGCGACCTACCTAACCAATTAGGTCTCGCTCTTATGCTCGTCGTAGAACTTCTGCCACTGTTCGAGGAAATCCTGCTCCGGTGTGACAATGGTTTCGCTGTGAGAACTCAGCAGCGGCGTATCAGTGGTGATGACTTCTTCCAGCACCTTTTGGACAAAGTAAACCATATCGGCAGCTTGCAGCGAAGCACTCAAGCGGTGGCCTGCCCACGACAAAAAGAACAGACTGATGATAAGGCTAATGATTAAGGGTTTGGGCCATGGTGAGGCAATCAGCAATGCAGCCATAAATAGCGGAATCGGGAAAATATTCAGCAGGTAAAGCAACCGCATCCGTGCTTGCATCCGAATAACCGTGCTGTTGTTGCCCGACGCGCTAAATTGCCCGCGCAGCACAGCGGCAATTGAACCGCGTGTGCGAGGTCGCCACGGCAGGCTGGTGTTGCTGGTCATCTGGAAGCCGTCTTTGAGGACATCCACATAATAGCGGCGACCGCCTATGAACAAGTTCCGCAGGTGAAGACGGTCAAGATTAGGGCGAGTCGCTAATGCTAATGCTCGCACACAGTCGTTGGGCAGCGCTTTGACGGTCAACGCCGTCATCGGCTGCACATACCACAATCGGTCGAGCAACCAGCCGCGCAATCCAGTCATTATTGGGACTGCACCCGTTCTGCAACCACCACCACTCGATCCAGATAGGTATTTTGCAGAAGATTATAAGCACCAATATCGCAGGTGATCAGCGTGATGGTATCGACTGTAGACGGCTCAAGAATAGTCAAATCGGTTGGGTCGGCACGTTTCACTTCTGTGACCCGATAATTCTGTTGTAAATCGCCTATCCTCAGCATAATCGGATCGCCTTTCGCCATCTTCTCCAGATTGCGGAAAATGCCGACTCGTCCATCAGCCAATTCGACGTGTCCGGCGAGACCGATGTTGCCCGTTTTGCCAAACCAACCCGTTCCCTGTAAATGACCAATGTTGTTGCCGAGTTGGGTCACATCCCAGCTTTGCCCATCCAAATAGACATCCACAATATCGGCGTTAATACCCACTGATGGCGCGCTGAGATTTGCCCGTGGATAAGCGGTATTGGTCGGCAGTGGCACAGCAGTCGGGGCTTTGGTCGGCACAGCACTCGGAGTCAGTGTGGTTAAACCAGCGACTTGAGGAGGCGGTTCGGGTGGATGACGAAAGCGCTGAACCATTAAAAATCCCACGCCAAGAACGACACCCAAGACGATCAGGCGCATGATGAGCGAATTAGATTTACCACGGTTTAAAGGTAATCGGCTGCGTGACATAGTAGTTTGGTGCTATATTTCGTTTGTAGTGGACGGATACTTTTCATTATAACTGGTACATCAAAAGTATGCTTAAGAAATTCTACACATGTCTAGCTTGATGCTGCGCCTGACTGTACCCCTCACTGTGCTTGTTATCCTGCTCGTGCTATTGATGGGGGTAATGGGCAAACTGCTGCCACTGGCGCAAATCATTCCGGTTGTCACCTACAACAACCCGACTATTTTGCTGGTCGATGCCAACCGTCATATGGCTGCCGCCCTCCGCAGCAATCCGAGTGTGGTATTCAACGCAGTGGTCTCGCCCGATCAACAGCACCTCGCTTTCAGTATGTCCGACAGACGGAAAATTCATATTTTTGTCGGTAATCTCTACGACCATGACTACCATCAGCTAACAACCGAATCCATGGGTGGTGATAATCCGGCATGGTCGCCGGATGGCAATCAAATCGCCTTCGTCGGCTTGGAGCCGGATAACAAACGCGGCATTTATACGGCTGCGGCTCAGGCCGATTCACCCATGCAAACCATCGTCAAAGCGGGGATATATGCGAGTCCGGCATGGTCAGCGGATGGGCATGATTTGATCTTTGCCGCCAGCCAATACCAAGATTTACCTGATTTGTTTGTGGTGGATGCGGACTGCCGACTGCGCTGTGACCGTGAATTGCTGCCGATCACCAATGAACTGGTGGTAGATACCATTCCAGTTTGGTCGCCGGATGGGTCAAAAATCGCATTTCTATCTGACCGCAGCGGTGATTACGAAATTTATATGCTCGATATGAACTGTATGCAAGCCGGTCAACAGAAGTGCAGTTCGCAAATACCCCGGCGTTTACGCCTCAAGCATCCGATTGTGCCGTTCTTGATCTTGTGGTCGCTGGATGGAGATGCGGTGTACTTTCGCGGCAGGGATGGCATCAGCAACCAACCCGGCCTGTACGCTGTAAGAAGCAATTGTTATACCCTGCCGGAAGGCTGCCAGCCGCATATCATTTATAACCTCATGACCCTCTTGCACGGCAAACGCGGTTGAGTATGGCGTATGGGTGGCGCACCACAATCATTGAACTTCTACTCATTGTGAATATAGGTGGCATCGTACTGGCCTTCACACTCGGACGGATACTGCCGGCCTCCGCCGAAATCGCTTTCCAATTTGGTCAAGGGAACAGCCGTAGCAGCCAGCCGCAAATCTATGAAACTGGTGTGAAATGTGAGAGCAGCGTGGGTGATTGTGCCACCCTGTTGAAAAGTACGTTATCCTATAGCTTATATCCATCGTTTTCGCCGGATGGTCGCCAGATCATGCTGCTTTCGAATGATTCCAACAACAGCCAAGAACTGTATCTGCTATCGGTTGCGGATGGTTCCACACGTCAACTAACCTCGATGGGTGGGCAAATAGCCTCAGCACGTTGGAGACCCATGCCGCCATGAACCACATTTTCCTTCGTCTGCTAATCGCCGTTACTTTCGGATGCATCTGTTTGGTCGTGCTGTCACTGGCGCTGGGTCATATGCTCCCAAGCGAGAATGAGATCGTGTATGCCGCCGATCTGGATAATACCGATGCTGAAATCTACCGCATGACGCTTGACCGCCAACTGTCTATTCCATTGACACACAACAACACCGATGACAACCAACCCGCATGGTCATCGGACGGTCGGCAAATCGCTTTCGTCAGTAACCACCAAGGTCAATATACGATTTTTGTGATGGATGCTGAAGGGCGTGGTGTTCATCCCCTGACTGACAGCCCGCGCAATAACTTTAGCCCAACATGGTCGCCGGATGATCGCTCGATTGCTTATGTCACGGCGCGGCAAGAATTCGCGCAGCAAATCACGGAAGTACTGCTGACCGATTTACAATCCGGTTTAACCCGCCGCATGACCATCCAATATCCCAATGCCATCAGTCCAACATGGAAGCCGGACAGCCGACATCTGGCTTTTACCTCTGGCGAAACCGGCAGCCCGAACCGCATTATTTACGATCTGGATATTCAAACCGGAGATACCAATCCGTTGATTACCAGCCACGACATCCAACTCAATCCAACATGGTCACCGGATGGGCGCTACTTGCTGTACCTTGCCTACGGCTCCAACTCCGGTATCTATCTATGGGATACGACGCAAGACCAATCGGTGCTGTTGTTCGCACCAGAGGTACTCAATATGCGTAATCCGAGTTGGTCACAAGATAACCGCTATATCATCTACGCGCCACTGACCAATGGCAGCAACAACAATATCCTGCGACTGGATGTGACAGCTTGCCTGCAACAGCGTGACAACTGCACACCCCAAGCGATAAGCCATGTCGCCGGAATCTACGATAACCCTCGCTGGCGGCCTCGCAGCCCATGACAAACTTTTCAATACGACTCATTGCTTTGATGCTGTTCATGTGTGTGGGTGCTACGCTGTTGATGGTGAACCTCGGCAAAATAATCTCGATCCCCAATAACGAAATCGTGTTTACCGCCACCATTAATACGCCTGAGATGCACATTTATCTCATGGATATTGCGAGGCAGTTTATTTATGATATGAAAAATGTTGATCTCTTGGGCTATGAACCGGCTTGGTCGCCGGATGGTAATGAAATCGCTTATGTCGGTGCTGGCTCAAAAGGATTTACGATCTACAAGCGCGATCTAGACGACCGAATCACTCAAGATTTAATTCATGATACCAGCGGCGTAAATAGTCCGGTGTGGTCAGCGGATGGTCAAATGATGAGTTATATCTCCTTCGGTTCAGATCACTTCTCAAAATTGATGTTAACAGACTTACAATCAGGTTTGAAAAAGCCGATTACCAACGTCGAGTATCACAACAATAGTCATCCCGCGTGGTCGCCAGATAACCGTTCGATTGCCTTTGTGAGCAATGAAGACACTTTTGGAAAGTCGGATATTAACATTCTTGACCTGCAAACGGGCGTTGTTCATCCTTTGTTTCCAAGCCCAGAGAATCAATTTTTCCCAAGATGGTCGCCTGACGGTCACTATATCGCCTACATCAGTCAGGGCTATAACATTGTCATCTCTGTCTGGGATTTGCAGGAGTCCAAGTCTTATCTCCTCTATAATGATCTTGCTCAAAAAGGTGCGCTCGATTGGTCACCGGACGGACGTTATATTATTTATGCCGATTTCATCAGCTATAACCATTCGGGTATTTTCCGACTGGATGTTAACGAATGTCTGGATACTACCCAACATTGTCAGCCACAGCTCATCACACCGACCAACGGGCTGTTCAGCAATCCGCGTTACCGACCTAACTCACCATGACACGCTTTCTGTTTCGGATTACCGTTGTGGCGGTATTCGTTTGTATCGGTGTCGTGTTCATATCGCTCGCCGTTGGGCGGATGCTTCATGAAGAAGAAATCAGCCTCAACGGTAACTTTGGTTCAAGGAATTTGAATATTTATCGCATGAGTATCGAGCATCGCATCAGTGTCGCCCTGACCCATGATCCAAGCGACGAGTGGGTCATTGGCTGGTCACATGACGGGCAGCAAATCGCGTTTGTGAGCGAAACGCCTGTTAGTTCTGGCATCTATTTGATGGATGCGGAAGGGCATGGAATACGCAGGTTGACCAATGAGATTTACCCGATTCAAAACCCGATTTGGTCATCGGATAATCAGTCCATCGCCTATATTCGGAAAATGAATTCTTACCCTCAATTAATGCTTTTAGATGTACAAACATCGCATGTGCAGACTTTGACAGACGGGTTATACAAACCTGAAAGTCCGATTTGGTCACCGGATGGCACACAAATCGCTTTTATCTCTAGCACACCCAATGACAATCATAAAAATATATACACGATCAACACACAAACGGGACATGTCGATTTATTGGCAAGCAACACGGACTTGAGTACATCGCTGTCGTGGTCGCCGGATGGTTCTCAAATCATTTTTCTCAGCTATAACAGTCGCAATAAACAGTTTGATATTGAGAGTGTCGATATTCAAAGTGGGAGTCTGCGATTATTGGTAAGGTCGGCTAACTCTCCCGTGTTATCACCGGATGGACATTTCTTACTCTACCTAAATGTTGATCCAATTTCTCTTTATCTTTTCGATATGACCAGCGAGAAAACATCGCTGCTTTATACAGGCCCGATTATAGGATCAAATATCCCTAATTGGTCGCAGGATGGACGATCTATTCTGTATCTTTCTTATTCCACGACTCTCTATCAATTAGATGCTGCCGAATGCTTGCGACAATCGGGGCGCTGTTCACCGAAACTCGTACAGGACAAAACATTTTCAAGTAATCCGCGCTGGCGACCGCATCAACCATGACACGTTTTTTGCTTCAACTCATCGGCAGATTATCGCTTGTCTGCATCTCTATTATGACCGTGACCATTTTAATCGGGCGCAACCTGCCAGCCGAACCTGAACTCTTGTTTACCGCCTCTTTCAACCTCAGTGACCTGAACATTTACCGCACTAGCCTGCAACGCCAAATGACGCTGGCGATCACCCATAATCCAAACAACGACTTTCTGCCGGATTGGTCAGCGGATGGGCAGAGCATCGCCTTCGTCAGTGACCGTGATGGTTATTACAGCATCTATATCAGCGACGCACAGGGGAATCATACCCGCCGGTTGATCGACGACAGCAGCGACAACCAGTACAACCCGGTTTGGTCGCCCGATGGACAGCACATCGCTTACATCAAAGAAGAAAAGGGTTATGGTCAGATCATGCTGTACGATGTGGCGACTGGCACAGCCCAAAGCCTGACCGACAGTTACCGCACCCACACCAGCCCAATTTGGTCACCGGATGGCAAAAATATTACCTTCGTTTCCGATTTGGACGAACGTTGGAACACTAAAATCTATAACTTGAATGTCGCAACGCGCATCATCAGCCCGATTTTAGTCGGCAGCGCCACCAACCCGATTTGGTCACCGGATGGGCGTTATCTGCTCTATATATCCGGCTATGAAAAGGCCAACTTCTACCTGTGGGATAACAACCTCGGCAAATCCACTTTGCTGTACACCGGCGATTTCATCAGCAATGACACACCTGCGTGGTCAGCCGACGGCGACTCGATTGTTTTCTCGGCCTTCACGACCAATAGTAATTCGGGCTTATTCCAACTGCCTATCGACGAATGTCTGAGACAATCGACTGACTGTATTCCCCATGAACTGACCATCATTCCGGCCTTCTATCGCAACCCGCACTGGAAACCCACCCAATCCTATTCTAGCCAGTCGATTAGTCATTAATAGGATGAATAACGCATGTTTGTCTATCGCCAGCTTTCTATACTATGAGAGAAATGGGATTAATAAGTTCAATTGAAAGTGAAATCTCATGGCGACTATCCGAAATGCCGTTCGTACCTATTGGCTGGCAATCGCAGCCATTTTATTCGTCATTTTTAACTTCATCGGTTTTAGCCAAGCGGTGGCGCAAGACCCTGTGCCGACCACCGTTCCAATCGTGACCGGAACCATCAACGCGGCGGCAGCCACCACCGATATTATGGTCAACTTCTTTAACCGCCTCACGCAAACACCGGACTCGACCATCATGCGCGTGGTGATGATCGTGGTTGGGTTGGTTCTGCTGGTCGCAGGCTGGCGTGTGTACGAATTCGTGATCGTGATTGCCGGAGCAATGGTCGGCGCGGCGATTGCCAGTTCATTAGTCGTATCAACTGATGCAGTTACCAATCTATTGGTGCTGCTGGTTGGTGGAGTGATCGGCGCGGTACTGAGTTTCTTCTTATATTATGTGGCAGTGTTCCTCATCGGTGTCCACTTCGGCATCTTACTGACGAACGGGCTGGCGACGACACTCGCCTTGCAGCCCGTTTCACCGCTGGTGTTGATCATCGGCGGCGTAATTGGTGGTGTGATCTTACTGGGTCTGTCCTTCCAGTTCCTCATCATTCTGTCGTCACTGGTCGGCGCACAACTGCTTGTGGTCGCGCTGGGACTGCCAACGATTTGGATACTGGTGATCGCACTGATTGGCATCGTCGTCCAATTTGGTCTGACACGTACCTATAACTACGATTTCCGCCGTTCGCGTCGGGTTGTTTACCGCCGACGGACATCGGCAGTCTAAGCTATAAAACGGTCATATCTTCCAACGGGCAGGCCAAATGGTTTGCCCGTTTTTATGTTTCATACCCCACCCCCAGCCCACATCTGCAACATTCGCAGGCTCATTCTGCTGATAGCCAAAACACAGGGAGGGGAGAAAATACCCCATTTGAAGTCATAAGAGAGTCTGTTTTAGCAACGCAATATGCAAATGATTCTCAATTTTCGCATATTTCGCACATTTACCGCTGAAATGGCTGGCGGATGGCTCGGCTAATGCCACTGAATTGACATTTTGTACTGGCGGGAAGCTCCCTCAATGCCGCTGAAATAGCACTTTTGCGGCGGGTCGCTCGGCTAATGCCACCGCGCGCAATTTGTGCATTGCCGCTGCTTTAGTTGCAATACTTTTGAACCGCAGAGACGCAGAGCAGAAACCCCCACCCCAGCCCTCCCCCGCAAGCGATGGAGGGAGCAATGTAGGAACGCAAAGGCGATGTTACATAGCTTATTTTAGAACAAAAGTTTGCATCTTGTCAATGTGATTCGGTTCGAGTTTACAAACCTTTGGTCGATTGAAAAGTTGCTTATCCATAACTGACGTTGTTAGTAGTTATCCAGAAAATAAAAGAGGCGAATCACCGATATTTATTGACTATTAGGCATAGCACAAAAGTTCGAATTCAACTATCATTAAAGAAAGTTAATAACGAGTTTGGAAATGATATAAATCAACGTTTCAATTACGAAATAATGTACAATATAGGTGAGGTCAAGCGGTAATAAAATCAGTGCCTTCTCCTTCCAAATTGACCGAAAGGGAAAAGAATGAAAAATGAAATCGACGTGTTTCATTTCGATAAAGACCGGAAGAATTTTGACGACTTCGGGCATTCCAATGACATTGATTTTTGGTATGCGCGGGATTTAATGGAGCTTCTCGGATACGAGGATTATAAGAAGTTCAATAAGGTCATTCAGCGTGCTATAACGGCGTGCAATACTCTTGAAATTGATATTCTCGGCAACTTCGAGCAGGTCAAACGTACCATCGGCGGCGAAGAAGTAACTGACTTCAAACTCTCTAAATTTGCTTGCTTTTTGGTGACAATGAATGGCGATCCCAAAATGGAACGCATTGCTGAAGCCCAGATGTACTTTATTAAAGCAGCGGAAAGCAGACTCGATTATTTTCAAGAGTCTGAAAATGTCGAGCGAGTTATGATCCGCAACGAGATTACCGATAGTGAAACATCACTTAGTCGAGTTGTTGGCTCACATGGGGTTGTCAACTGGCAGCTTTTTCAGAATGCGGGCTATCGCGGCATGTACAACATGAATATGAACGAGTTAAAACACTATAAGCGTCTGAAAGATGAGAAGAGAAGCCTGCTAGACTTTATGGGTAAAGAGGAATTAGCAGCAAATTTATTCCGCATTACTCAAACAGAAGCCAAAATCAAGAACGAAGATGTGAGAGGCCAAGACGATCTTGAAGACGCTGCTAAAACTGTAGGTAGGGTCGTTCGACAAACCATTATCAAAATCAGCCAAACACCGCCTGAAGATTTGGCGCTTGTCGAAGATATAAAGACGGTTAGAAGCAGGCTAAAAAGTACGCATCGACAGTTCAAACAGTTGCGTATTGTTTGGAAAGATGATGAGGATCAGGAAAAAATAAACCAGTCGATCTTCAATCCATTTTCAAGAAAGCGTAAAAATACCCTTTAGAAATGCAAACGTCGGCAGGATTGCCGACGTTTTTAATTCTCTGATCCTTTACAATAAATATGGGTTTGTTCACAGAGAAAGACTCTGAACCAAAAATAAAGTAGACTTCTCACGCAGATTTTGCCATTAAATATCTCGCTTCAAATTGATCTACCCTTCGCCGCGCAAATCACCATAACCTTGCGCCTTCATCCAGTCGCAGATGACCATGTCGCCAGAGGTATCGGGCAGCGGTATGCCGTTATCTTGCGGGAGAGCATTAAAGCCACGAAAGTAGCCGAACGTGCCGTCGATTTGAGCGCGGGCGGCTTCGGAGAGTTCCGCGTCACCAATGGCAACCGCGTGAATATGAATCGGTGAGCCTTTATAGAGTTCGTCAAAATCACGTAACCACGCCGCAAATCCCGCCAACCGCAGTGCATGAACGAGCGGCTTAATTTCGTCGGTCAGCACTTTGCCAGTTCCAATTTCACGCACCGAAATATCCAACGCGCCACCACCATCATGTGTGCCAAAGCTGGCTGTCACACCACCGGGGTTATAACTGCCCTGCATAATCACATCCCGTAGATGAATCACGCCGCCTTCGGCGCTGTACAACTCCTGTGCATGGTCGAGCATCGCCAGTGTTCGCAGGTTGAGAGTCGAAAAACCAATCTGGATGCGGTCGTAAACTTCGGGTGGCTGCAAACAGCCATCCGATTCACTGCTGTCGGCGGCAGGTTCAGCAATTTTGCCAACGCCTTCCAACCAATAATCACCGGACTTCACATCGCCTTCAGCCGACCAGCCCATCATGCTGTCGTAGTTCAGCAGCCACCACACATAGCCATCGGCACAGCGCGGCCCGTCCGCCACGCGCACGATGTCACCGTTGGGAATTTGTCCGCTGCGCTCGCTCTGCAAATCCGGCTCGGCACGGCGGTTGATGGTGAAACCTGCCACCGTCTTGGCCCACATGCCAGCTTTCAAGCGTGTCGGCAAATCCCCCAATGTGGGACAAGAAGGGATAGGTGTGGGTTGTGCGCTGACCATCGTGAAGGTCATCAACACACACAAGGCAACAATCAGAACTGTGTAAACGTTGCGGTGCATAAAATCTCTACTTTGTTAAATGGTTGTGGTGTTACCATGATTCACGATACTGAAGCCAGCACTTTCATAAATCGAGAGTGCTGCCTGCAAATCTTTTTCGGAAATCAAGACATAGTCACGGTCATGAGTAGATACAAGGAAGATGCTCAAGCCAGCCTCAGATAAGGGACTGGATAAACGGACAGCCACGCCCACTTCATCAAAAGCCAGATCACTTTCCACACGCAGGCACAACCATCCCGCGCTGTAAGTTTGTCCCGTTGGAATAAAACGCTGTGGACACATGATCGAAAATTCATCTTCCGTCCGTGCGACAAAAAACACAGGGGCTTTTGTCAACCAATCCGGAAACGGATGCATCGGCGCTAATTTGAGAATGCCGAAGACATCTGTAAGTAGTTTCAATTTAAGCGAAGATTTTTGATTCATTGCACAACCTCTAAAAATACTTGTCCGTCCGCGCCTTCGGCAGTCCAACCGGTTATACCCTGATACTCCACCTGCGCCCAACGAATATGATTACTGCAAACAGTTTGTCCGTCAACAACTGTGAAAATCGCACCTTCAGGAATTTGGCCAATCACTTCTGCTATATCATTTGGTGTGACACGTATACGGTTTGACCCGTTGCCAACAACTTTTCCTTGTCCACCGGAAACAAAACCTACAGGCTGGAGTGTGCCGCACAATTGGGTATTATAAAAAGCCAGCGTTGGTGTCACAGGTGCAAATTGTTCGCCCGTTTCGCTTGCAATGGTATATTGCTTCGCTCCCCAAATAAGCGCATCCGCTTTGAAATCAACAATTGAATCATGCCCCTTCAAATCCGTGATGTTTACACTGGTATTGAGGAGGGTATAAGCGAAATGTTGTCCATCAGGGGCAATCGTGAAATCGACCGCATACGGTGCTTCATCGGGTGGTGTAAAGCGGTTGCCTGTTTGTGGATCAATGACATAGGATGGGCGGGTGTCGTTATCATCGCGGACGAACACAAAAGAGTTTTCAGGGGTAAAAGCGCTGATACTGGATTCGTAACCTTCGACCACATTGTACTGACCAGTCATCAAATCAATCAGATAAACATGCCCTTTAGATGAGGATACGTCATATCGCTCTACAAAAGCGTATTCCCCGCCCTGATATATCAATGGATGCCCGAAAGTCATACCTTTTTCTAGCGTATGCTGAGCGATAATTTCGCTGTTGGTGTTATAAACGACTGGCCCAACCGAAATCCCATCGGTGAGCCATGCAATTTTCTCTAAAGGTTTTTTGCTATCGACAAAGGTAAAAGTCTTATCAATCAGCCAATCATAGATCATCACCTGATAAGTCGAACCACCCCGAAGTTGATAATAGGCAATCTGGGCGCTATCGGGTGACCAAGTGAGATTTTCGCGATACCACAAACGTGGTGAATCTGACCATTTCACGTTGGCTTGCTGTTCAGCAATCACTTTTTCCTCACCTGTCATGAGGTTCAGCAGCACAATATCTGATGGTATGCTGCCCAAATTACCAGTTAGATTATTCTTCATCGCTTGGGCGAAAAAACGCGGGGTTTGTAAATATGCTAAGTACTGTCCATCCGGCGAAATTGCCAAATCACGCTGCGAATAAGGACTCGACTCGCCCGAAATTGCTGGATGATGCGTAATTTGCGTGATGCTGCCATCGTCGGGATTAATGGCATAAATATCGCCTTTGGAAACTGCGATGATCGGCTGACTTTCGGTTGCGTCTTGGGCATGAACAAAGAATGATGAGGCAAACACCATCATCAGCATAATCAGAAAACGTTGAAGCACTTCTATACTCCCTGTGAGCGAATGACATACCCTCACCCTATCATAACATTATCCGTTATACTCAACGCCAATCTGACGCTTACAACACGGGAATGACACGCAATGACTTCAACCTTTATTGTTCTGGCTGCCATCAACGGCTTTTTAGGTGTGGCGTTGGGAGCCTTTGCCGCGCACAGCCTCGCCGCTTATTTCAGTGATAAACCACGCCTCGAAGCCAACTTCAAAACCGGTGTGCAGTATCAGTTCTATCACACCGCCGCGCTATTGGGGGTGGCCTTTGCGACGAAAGAGTTTACATCAGGACTCATTCCGGTGGCGGGTTGGTTATTCTTGCTGGGTATCATTTTGTTTTCGGGCAGCCTGTACGTCCTGAGTTTGACGGGTAAACGCTGGTTGGGAGCGATAACTCCTTTGGGCGGGGTGGCCTTCCTTGCGGGTTGGGTCTGTTTAGCTATAGGTGCGTTGCAAGGCTAATATAATGCCAAGAATTACCCGTTACTTTATCAAAGCCGCGATGTTTTATTTTGCTGCCGGTCTGTTGACGAGCTTCTTAATCAGCGCCCGAACGTTGTTGAGCCTACCTGCTGCACTCGCCAACATGACACCAACCTATCTGCACATGCTGGTTGTCGGTTGGATCACTCAGCTCATTATCGGCATCGCCTATTGGATGTTCCCTAAATTTTCCAAAGCAGAACCGCGCGGCGATGAGCGCGTGGGTTGGGCGGTGTTCGCCCTATTGAATGTGGGATTAGCACTGCGGGTCATCGGTGAACCGTTGAATATTGGTTGGATGCTGCCGCTCTCGTCCCTCATGCAATTTTTCGCCATCTGGATGTTCATCATCGTGGTTTGGCCGCGTGTGAAGGAGCGCTGATATGCCGCGCTTATCCGTATGGATGGTACGTTCGGCACTGCTGCACTTGGGAATTGGCATCACGCTGGGTACGCTGATGCTGTGGAACAAAGGCAGCTTGATTGACCTGCGCATCTGGCTGCTCGTGAGCACTCATCTGGAGATGTTGATTGTTGGCTGGCTCATTCAGTTAGCGCTGGGCGTAGCCTTCTGGATTTTGCCACGCTTCACTCAGGAACCACGTTATGGTGCAGTGCGGCGTGGGTGGGTCGGTTTTGCCCTGTTGAACACTGGCATCCTGCTGTTCATCCTTGGCATATGGCTGCCGAACGCTAGCAGCTTGCAGCCTCTTGGACGACTGCTCGAAGTTGCTGCCGCAGTCACATTGGCTTCGGTGCTCTGGCCTCGCGTCAAGCCCGTTGGGGTATAAATCTCTTACGGAACGTCAATTCAAGATCGTATCTGCGGCACTCAATGCAAACGCTGCTTCTTGGACTGATGCCAGTATAAAATTAGCCTGATCGTATACTGGCCTGTTCTTATGCGTTTATTCCGAGCGTTCGGGGAATGGCTCACTGGGAACCAGCTCAAAGTCGTGTTCCTGATCGACCCAGACTCCACATTGGCTGCCAACCTCGCTGGAGTCTATGGTCACTTCACTACCGTCCATTCGCAAAACGGGATGATACCAGCGGTATACTTCCTGTGCATCGCCCTCAATATAATGCCCGATCAGCGCACGACGAAAGCGTGTGGGTGAAATGTTTGGTTTGCTGCCATGAACGAGCGAGCCGTTAAAGAACAACACGCTGCCCGCCTTCATAATCATCGGGCGTACTTCTTGCCCTTCTGGAATGGGTACCGTCACATCGGTAAAGCTCTCGTTGACATCGGCTTTAACCGTGCAAAGAATAGGCCACGTATGGCTTCCCGACGCGACTTCCAGACAGCCGTTTTCTTCATCGCAGTCGTCAAGCGCCATCCACGCCGCAACACATGTACCGGGCTGTGCGCGCAAATAGTAATTATCCTGATGAAGTGCCTGTCCGCGTGCCTTGGGCGGTTTGAAATACAGCATGGTCTGGACAGCAAAGGGTTCGCGCCCTGCCAGCGCTGTTAAGCACTCATTCAAGCGCTTATCAAGCAACCAGCGCAGACTCACGTCATCCCAACGGTGCATGTGGATCATGCGAGGATAGCGCTTTAGAGGATCGGCGTTCCCCAAATCAATCCCTGCGTTATCTCCCTCGTATGTACCGGATTCGCGCAAATGCATGTAATGGTCACGGTAGGAAGCGACCTCATCATCTGAGAATAGATTTTCAATAATGACATAACCGTTTTCGTCGTAAAATTTCTTCTGTGCTTCTGTAACCATCTGCCGATCTCCTTGCACGTTACTGCTGGCATTAATTCTCTATGGACATGAAAGCTAGTGCCACTGTAGGATAAAATCCCCACTGTGTGAATACATTGGAGTGCTGGGAACATGCCTGATTCTGCTATAAACTTCAGTCAAAATGTGCCAGCGCCAGCATCCGGTATTCTCCTCGCGGGTTATTTCATTCAACCACCGGGCTATCATGTTCGACGTTCACGCGGAACGCACGACTGGCTGATGATGTTCACACTTGCGGGACAGGGGCGTAATGACCTGAACGGTCAGAGCTATTTGTGTAAGCAGGGTGACGTGATGCTCTTATCCCCGCGTACACCGCACGACTACAGCACTGCTGGCTCCGAAGCGTGGGAGTTTTATTGGGCGCACTTTATCCCCCGTCCCACATGGATAAGCTGGCTGCAACTGCCCGAATTGGACTCCGGATTAGCCTTCCTATCTATTGAGAATAGCAGTATTCAGCAGCGCATAACGCAAGGCTTTGCACGTCTGCTCCAAGACAACACCACGACAGGCAGTATTAGCGAAGAATTGTCCCTCAATGCGTTGGAAGAAATCCTACTGTTGATCGCCCAATATCAGTCGCGCATGAGCCAATTAGGGATCGACCCGCGCGTTGAAACGGTCGTCAACTACCTTGCCCAACATATCAGTGACCCTGTCAGTTTGAATGAACTGGCGAAGCTGGTAGCGATTTCGCCTTCGCGGCTGGCACATCTCTTTAAGGAGCAAGTTGGCGATTCGCCGTTGCAGATGTTCCTCAAACTGCGGCTGCGACACGCCGCGCGGCTGCTGGAATTTACCTCGCGACCTGTTTACGAGATTGCAAGCGATTTAGGCTTTCAATCGCCTTTCCATTTTTCGCGCCGTTTTAAGCTCTATTTCAATGTGAGTCCCGCCGAGTATCGGAGACAGATGCGGAACAAAACGGGCGATTGAGTTTTACAATCGCTTCTGCAAAGTGCCTCTATAGGGGAGCAAAAAGACATGTTCCCCTATAGTCATCATTTCAAGAGCTTATGAGGTTGCGCTAACCTGCTGATCGCGCACTAAGACATCGTGTGCGCCACCTTCGACAATACTGACCGACGATACCAATGTCAAACGCGCGTTTTGCTGAAGCTCAGGAATGGAGAGGCTGCCGCAGTTACACATGGCAGACTTCACTTTAATCAAGCTGATGGCGAGGTTATCACGCAAATTGCCCGCATACGGCACATACGAATCTACGCCTTCCTCGAACGAGAGTTTAGCATCACCACCCGAATCATAGCGCTGCCAGTTACGGGCGCGGGCGCTACCTTCGCCCCAATATTCCTTCATATAATTGCCATTGACGACCACCTTATTCGAGGGGCTTTCGTCGAACCGGGCGAAATAACGTCCCAACATGCAAAAATCGCTGCCCATCGCCAACGCCAGTGTCAGGTGATAGTCGTAGACGATGCCACCATCCGAACAAATCGGCACATAAATGCCAGTTTCCTCATAGTATTCATCACGCGCCTGTGCGACTTCGATCACAGCGCTCGCCTGACCACGACCAATGCCCTTCGCCTCGCGGGTGATGCAGATTGCACCGCCGCCGATGCCCACCTTGATGAAGTCTGCACCAGCATCAGCCAGAAAGCGGAAACCTTCGCGATCCACAATGTTTCCCGCGCCGATCTTCACCTTATCGCCGTAATTCTCGCGCACGAATGCCAGTGTACGCTTCTGCCATTCCGAGAAGCCTTCCGATGAGTCGATGCATAACACATCAACGCCTGCCTCGACCAGCGCCGGAATCCGTTCTTCATAATCGCGCGTGTTGATGCCCGCACCAACAATGTAACGCTTTGAATCGTCAAGCAGTTCGTTGACATTTTCCTTATGCACGTCATAGTCCTTGCGGAATACGAACGACACAAGCCGCTGATTATCGTCAATGATCGGCAGCCCATTGATTTTGCGTTCCCAGATGATGTCGTTGGCTTCGCTCAAGCTGATACCATCTTTGGCATAGATAATTTTATTCAGCGGGGTCATGAAGCTGGACACTTTGGTGTCTTTGTCCATGCGACTGACACGATAATCGCGGCTGGTGACAATCCCGATAAACTTGCCTGTTGATGTACCATCCTCGGTGACGGCGACGGTCGAATGTCCAGTCTTTTCTTTAAGACGCAGGATGTCCGCCAATGTGTGATCTGCATGGACAGCCGAGTCGGTGATAACAAAGCCCGCCTTATAGCTTTTCACGCGCCGCACCATCTCAGCCTGCTTCTCGATGGACTGCGAAGAGTAGATGAACGAGACACCGCCCTCACGCGCTAAGGCAATCGCCATTGTGTCGTTCGAAACAGACTGCATGATGGCGGATACCAGCGGGACATTCAAAGACAGTGCGGGCGTTTCGCCCTTTTTGAACTTGACCAGCGGCGTTTTCAATGAAACATTCGCTGGCACACATTCTGCCGACGAATATCCGGGAACCAACAAGTATTCGCTGAAGGTACGTGATGGTTGATCATAGTAAAATGCCATTTTCCTGCACACCTTTGTTCATTTGGCGTTGCCAAAATTTATTGGAATATGAATAAGAGAACCATTCAAAATAAAGAAACGATTTTACTCAATCTACTCGTACCCGTGCCAGTCGCAACCGTTGATCTGCCGTGACATCGCCATCACCGCGTGTCTTGATCGCCAGCCGTTCATTGGTCTGCCAGTAATAGACACCCATCCACAGCTCATAATTACCTGCGGGTAAATCGGCAGGCAGCGCGAAGTCAATCGAATCGTTAATCTGGTCACCTACTCGCCACACACCCGTTGGATAATCCGGTCGTATGAGACGGTCAACCTGTGCCGCTGGTTGATCGCTCCCCACAGGAGTTAGATGCAGAAACAACGTGTAATCTAACGGCGGTGGCTTCAGCACATTCCACGCCAATTTGAGGTTGATGGTCTGTCCAGCTTTGAGCGACAGTGAACTATCAGACGATTGCGAACTGCCATCCACTGCCAACGTCAAGCCTTTGATGCTGAACAACCCGCCTAAGGTAATCGCCTGTGAAGGTTCAGGCAAACTCGTAGGTGTTTCCGACAACGGCACACGCAGATTGCCAAATATCGCCACATTGTTGGTTGTATCGGCGCTGCTGCCTTCCACTGTCACTCGCTGCGCTTTCAAACCACGATAGACTCCCGCGACCAAACGGTAACGTCCAACAGGTGCATCATCCGGTAGTTGCAACCAGTGATGCGTCGCAAGTATCTCGTCATCCCGCCAAATCCGCGTGCGATACATCGCCCCAAAAGGTACGTTCTGCCACTGGGCGACTGCTTGCCCTGCGTCATTCCATAACTGCACGAAAATCTCGTAGTCTTCACTCGGCTGTTTGAGCGTCGACCAATATAAGGTTACGAAAAAGGGCTGCCCCGGCACGAGATCAACGTTCGGCACGGTATATCCATCTAGATGCAGTTCATCTCCGAAACTGGTATCGACCTGCGGAAATATAACCCGTTGTGGTGCAAACAATCCAGCAGGCGTCGGCACATGATAGAAGAAGCCAATCGTCAGGTCGCTCTTATCATGGAGTTCCTCTGCGCCTGCCGAGGCTTGGGCTTGCCTGACAGCCTCGGTTTGCTCATCAGTCAAAGGCGGCAGCAGCCACGTTCGACCTTTATCCAACAGCACCCACAAACGGTCATCGACTTGCGCGGTTGTGCCATCCCAACGCACTCGTTTAGGATCACCCGCACGTAAAATCGTCAGGCGATCCGGTGGATCATCAACATGTAATATCCCTTCTGCATGCAACACCCCGACTGCTGCAATCGCACTGCGGCGTTCCCGAAAAACGTCCGCCGTCATCCAACTAATCGTCGAGCGTTCCCATTCGGTATAGGGGATCAGATAAGCTTGGTTGGGTTGCGCCACAATCCGGCGGCTGATGTCTAATGAGGCTTGGTCGTTAAACCAACTGGTTTTCGGATCGCCGTACACCTCTGGAACTCGCACCCCAAAATAACGGTACATATCCGACGCTGACGGCACAATAATCAAAATCACTGCCAATCCGATTAGCAGCTTTGGAATTGCTCCCTCTCTCCAAAGCATTGGAGAAGGGGTCGGGGAGTGAGATTTCGACAAATAACTACTCAGCCACTCCCAGCCGTAGGCCAACCCGATACCCGACAGCAAGAACACGAACGTCAGCACATCAATCTGGCGCATGGCATGAGGTTGACTACTAGCGCTCGTCAGCAAATCCGGTAACAGAACCAAGGGCATCGCAGGCCATAACCATGCGGCAGCCATCCGTCGTGGTTGCCGCACTAAGATCACCAACGTCAACAAGAAGCCGATAAAAAACAACGGTGTCAAAATCGGTTGGGCTAGCTCGGTGGTATATGGGCCGGAATTCCAGACGATGCCAACCGCCTCAAAGTTATGCACCAACTTATTCCAGACCATAACGAATGGCCCACCATAACGGCTGTTATCAAACGTCCAAATTAATGCCCCGCTAAAGGGAGTTGCGGCCTCGGCTCGTCCGAAAAATGCGCGAGGCAGCGTGAGATAGGTGTATAAGTTAGGTGAAACCAATATCACTGCTACCACCGCCATAATCACCCAGCCGCGCCAACGGGTTTTGAAACCTGCCTGATCAAACAGCGCATCATGCAAAAACCAGACGATCACTGCCAGTGGTATCACCCGTGCCGCGATGTAGATATATTGGGTTAGTGCTAAGGCCACACCCGCCAATACCCAGCGCCACCAGCCACCTTTCGTCCGCGCCCAAGCGGTACAGGCGATCAACAGCGCCACCACCGTTGGAATATACGGCGCAGGCAAACCGAGTCGGCTGATAAAGATGGCATGTAAACTGATGGCTGCCGCCAACGCGCTCAACAATCCGGCACGAACGCGCACTCGTCTCGGCGCATCAGCCAGCAGCCAATAAGCCGCCGCGTACAATAACCCGATGCCCATCACATTCCACAACGCAGTGGCTAAGCGTGCCGTTGTCTGATTGATTCCCACCAAGGGGATCATCGCACTGATGCCATAGACCGACAAGGGTTCTGTGCCGTACAACTCGCGGATATAGTAAGGCAGCACACCACGATCAACCCAATCCAGCGCATTGATGCCGTACCACGCCACATCGCCATCGCTGCCAACAGGTACGCGCTCCAAATTCACCAACCGCGGCACGGCTGCCAAAATCAGTGTTAGCGCCAACCAAAACAGCGGCTTCTGAATGAGCAATTTCACATGCTGCAAAAGCATTTCACCTTTTCAGTCCTATCAAACTGCGGCGCATTGTGCCTCAATGCCGCGCCTTTAACCAGATAGTGTTAAAATATGGATAAGCGCCTTAAGAACATTCGAGAGGATTGTTATGAGTACAATAACTGCGCCTCTGTCACCTGCCCGACTAAACATTCGCTTCATATTTGACCTTACATTCGGCGTGTTCGTGCCGCTGATTTGCCTGATTGCTGATCCAATTGTCTTTAGAGCTGGAACGATTTCATTCGCCAGCGGAATGTTAACCGCCTTCAAAATTGCTGCGTATACCTCCATCGCCATCAGTGTCACCGCGCTGGCTGCATGGCTGATTTTTCGACGACCACTGGCTGCTTATAGTGGTTATCTGGATGGCATCTTTATGATGGCACAGGTGATGGCCTTTCTACTGGCACTCTATATTTTGCCAGACAGCCTCACTGCCATTGGTATAACGGGATTCGGTCTCTTAGGCTTAACCCCTTTTGTCACATCCTTTGTCTTTTTCCATCAGCACAGACTCGCGCGAGCGGATGCTTCAATGCTGCCCCATCGCGCACGGAACACCCTCATCGGCGCACTGGTGGCAATCATCATTCCCTTGCTTCTACAGACCACAACCACAAGCTATGTCAACAACGCGCTGCTCACGATTTTGAACGATCCAGATTCATCGGCTGCTGCTGTCACTCAACTCAAAACCGCATTCTGGTGTGGTGACGAATGCTTTTACGAACTCGTATTGAAACACTATCAATTCCGCGATGACCCTGACCGCCAGCAGTACTTTGCCACAATCTATCGTGACATCACGGGTGATGAGATTCCCCAGATACAAGATCGCTTCATCACTCGTTTGGACTGAACTCGCGCAATAGATACTCCGTGTTTGACATCTAGTTGACGTGGTAAAATTCACGTCATGTTTTACTTATAATTTGTCTCTTAAAATGAGTTTTAGGGAGTTGATAATGACTCGACGTTTATTGATTTTATTGGTGCTTAGCCTGTCGCTCATCGGCTTCAAAGCTGCTGCCGAAGGGGAATCGCCGCAGCACATCATCGCCTACTTCTCGTCATGGAGTATCTATGACCGCCAATATTTTGTGACCGACATTGCCGCCGATATGCTCACCGACATTAACTATGCCTTCGCCAATATCAGTGACGCGGGTGAATGTGCCATCGGCGACGAATGGGCAGATACCCAATTCCCTTATCCGGGTGAAAAAGAAGGCGATGGCTTGCTTGGCAACTTCCATCAATTGGAACTGCTCAAAGAGAAGAATCCCGACCTGCACACGCTGATTTCAATTGGTGGTTGGACATGGTCAGCCAAGTTCTCCGATGTGGCGCTGACAGATGCCTCACGCAAGAAATTTGCCGCTTCCTGTGTGGCCTTCATGAAACAATATGGCTTCAACGGCCTCGACATTGATTGGGAATATCCAACCGGCGAAGGCGATGCCGGCAATATCGAACGCGCCGAAGACCCCGCCAACTTCATCCTGCTGCTGACCGAACTCCGCAGCCAGTTGGATGCCGAAGGTGGCGTGGATGGCGCACATTATCTATTGACCATCGCCGCCGGAGCGAACATCGCCGCGATCAGCAAAGTGGACTGGAAACAGGTTCAAGACCAGCTCGATTGGATTAACGTCATGGCTTACGATTTTGTGGGGTCGTGGGTCAGCAACACCGGCTTTAATGCACCACTTTTCGCCTCGCCCAACGATCCCGCCCCGAATAACAACACCGATACCGTCCTCAAAGCTTATCTGGCAGCGGGTGTTCCATCGGACAAACTGGTCATGGGTGTACCCTTCTACGGACGTGGCTTTAAAGATGTCACCGATAAGGCCGATGGTTTATTCCAACCTTACGGTCAAATCCCCAACGGCACGTATGGCGAGGGCGTGTTTGAATACAGCGACCTCTCCAAGTTCTGGATCGCCAACATGCAGCGTTTTTGGGATGACACCGCTAAAGTGCCGTGGCTCTATAACGCCAAAACGGGCATGATGATCAGCTACGATGATCCCGAATCGCTCGGTTATAAAACGGATTACGTCAAAAAGAACAACCTCGGAGGTGTCATGATCTGGGAACTCTCCTCCGACTCGCCCGATCATGCACTGCTCAAAGCCGTTCACGACTCGCTGCTGCCTAACGAGTAACACGCACATTGTTTATCGGGGTGCGACATCCGTTGCACCCTATAATTCTCAACCCACGCTATAATTGAGTGATAAATAGTTAGAGGTTTGAGTTATGACACAATCACCAATCCTGTTGCAATTACCCGATGAACTTTACGAACGCTTGCGTGAAATCGCCGATTACAGCCATCGTCCTGTAGAAAGCGTGTTGATAGACAGCCTAACATTGCTGTTTGGAAATCTTCCCACTATCAATCCTCAAGAGCTAACCAATTTTTCTGACGAACAACTTTGGGCGCTCGTCCATCGACCGATTGCTTGGCCTCAGGATGTTCGGCTGCGTGAACTGAGTGACCTAGGCAAACACGGAGCTTTATCAGTAGATGAACAGTCCGAATTGGAAACGCTCATTGACGCTTATGATCAGTATGTACTTCTGCGTTCGCAAGCACTTCTCCTGCTCAAACAACGTGGTCACGATGTCGAAAAACGCTTGAAACTCGGTGCATAATGGTACGTATCTCCCAAAACTTGCGAAATCTTGTCATAGAACGCGCACACGGACTCTGTGAATATTGTCAGACAGCACAGATCATCGTCGTAACAATGGAAGTTGACCATATTGTTCCAGAAATCGAAGATGGTCAGACTGTAGAAACCAATCTCTGTCTTACATGTCGCAGTTGTAACGGCTTCAAACTCGATTTTCAAATAGCCATTGATCCCGAAACTGGCGATACATATCCTCTCTATAATCCTCGAACCCAGCTTTGGGACGATCATTTTCGATGGAGCGAAGATGGTCTACGTATTATCGGCTTAACACCAATTGGACGTGCCACCATCAGTCGCTTACGTATGAACCGTGAAAGCATTTTGGCCTCACGCCGTTTATGGGTACGGGCAGGTTGGCATCCGCCTATCGCAGGTAGATTCCCACTCGATTAATCTCACTCTACTAATTTCAAACCATTCTCCAACCGATTTAACATTCCTGCTCCCTCATTTGGGTTAATAAACTCGCCTCGAAAGAGTTACATTTTGGTAACCCGTTCTCCCTCATTTTCTGCTATCCTGTATTAATCTCTGTGTCATTGTGTCTTGGAGTCTGAGTGTTAAATTTCTCTCCATTTACGTCCTTGCCTCTTTGCGACTTTGCGTTGAGTCTTTCGTATTCTTCATTCGCCTTTGCATTTTCAGCGGATCACTCCCATACACCCGCTGCAACAGCACCCAAATATGCACGCGGTGGACACACAGGAGCTACCCGCTGCACTCAGCGGATACAGCCGAGCCAGCCGTTTGCATTTTGTGCCGATTCAGCGGCTTCTCCCGTGCTTCCCGCCCGCCATTTCAGCGGATAATTTGCAATTTGTGCAATAAAAAAGAGACGCGTCCGGTTTCCCAAACACGCCTCTTTCGATAGTCAGCCCATGATTTACGACTGAGGAACATCCACCACATAAATCTCGTTGCCCACTTCATCCTGATCGAAAAATCCGCCGACCACCAATTGTTTGCCATCCGGCGTAAAGCTCAACCATGTGATGCGCGGAGCAACCTGCAACCCATCCTTGATCGTCAGCACCACGGCTGCCTGATCCGGCGCATCAACAGGCGCAATCGACACCGTGTTAGGGACATCTTTACCGCGTGTCGCCCATGCCATCATCGTCCCATCCGGCGAGACTACGAAGTTATCCGCACCCATGTCCAGCGCAGCTTTCTCGGACTGGCTAGCAATATCCCAGATATGGGTCTTACTATCTGAACCATCGAAGTAAACCAGTGACTTCCCATCCGGTGTAAAACTCAGTTGTCGGATGCCGAACCGCCCGAATTTCTCCGACTTTTCGCGAACCACCTGATATTGGTTATCCTTGATCGTCCATAACCGTACCTCGTCATTCGCGCTTGAGGTTGCCAACAAACGACCATCATCCGACAGGCCGAAACCCGCGAACATCACATCGCCTTGCTGGGGGAATTGCGTATAGTTCGCCTGAAAGTCCATAAACGAATCGAAGTGGCTGCCAAACGTCTGTGTGATCGCTCCGGTGTCAGTGTCAATCACCAAGAAACGCTGCGGAGTCCCAGCCAACAGCGTTAATATGCGTTTGTTATCAGGAAACATCTTGATCTGCGCACTACCGAGCAGTGGCGTTTGGAACGACCTCAACACCTTCATCGAAGGCACATCCCAAACATAAATGTCGCCGTTCATGTGCGCCGAAACCATCCGTTGCCCACCACTGGTAAAAGCCACATCCGAAGCGTAGTCAGTAAAGCCAGTCAACTGTCCGCGTTCCTCGCCCGTGCTGATGTCAATCACACGCATCGGCAGTGTCGTCGGGTCAACTTCCTTCAAATTGAGCAAAATGGTGTTCTCGAATGTCACCAATGTTTTCCCATCCGGTGACAGTTTTGCACCAAATCCCCTGCTGGTAATCGGTATCGTCTTTGCTGGAGGCGTATCTTGGGCGAACGCAACTTGCTGTAAAGCAAGTGTGACGAGTAGACATAAGCTCAAAATCGTTATCCATTTGAACCGCATTCTTTGTCTCCTTCATTTAATGTGACGCGCTCATCTTCATCCTACGCAGAGACGCGATAAAAACAAATCGCCTTCGTTTCAAGACGATTTATCATCAAGTTTGGTTCCATTAAACACGGAAAATAAATGGATAAGATGGGCTAGGATGCCCATCTCATAATGCGAGGTAAATGATTTATGTAATCCCCAAGCGGTCTAGCGTATGCAGCAAGGACTCACGCGTAACAGGCTTGGTTAAATAAGCCGCCGCCCAACCTTGCGGATCATCCAGCCGCTGATCGGTCACCGAGATAATCACTGTCGGAATATAAGCCGTCAGTGGATCAGTCTTTAATTCGTACAGCAGTTCCCAGCCATTCATACCCGGCATCATCACATCCGCGATAATCAACGCCGGACGCAGCCGCCGTGCCACCTCCAACCCTTGCTGCGGATTGGTTGTCGCCATCACCTGATAAGGTGTCCCACTCAACGAGTCCTGTAAAATTTGCAGCGCTGCCGGATCATCATCCACCAGCAAAATCGTCGGACGCGAACTATCCATCGTTTCAATGATCGGTTGGTAAGTCATTTCCGTGCGGATCGGTAGCAGAACAACAAAGGTGCTGCCCTTTTCTAACTCACTCTCGACCCACATAAACCCGCCGTGAATCCGCACCAATTGCTGTGTGATCGCCAACCCCAAGCCTGAGCCTTCGAACTTGCGGACACTGGAACTATCGACCTGCCGGAAGGCATCAAAAATAAAACCCTGATTCTCTTTAGCGATGCCAATGCCCGTATCCTTCACGGAAATGACCAGCCAATTTCCGTCCCGTACTTTGAGGCGCTCGGGGATGGTATGTCCGGCTATCGTCAGGCCGCCTTGCAATGTCGCGCTGACCGCTTGCACCAGCACTTCACCCTCAGCCGTGAACTTCACCGCGTTGTCCATCAAATTGGTGACGATCTGCCGCACGCGCTGCGAATCAGCCTGAATAAGAGGCAGCAACGGTTGCAGATTAACCGAGAGTTTCAGGTTTTTGGCCTCAACCTGCGGCGTAATATCAGCCATCGCTTCATAAACAATTTCTTCCAACGAAACCAGCGCCAGTGTCAGGTTCATCTGTCCGGCTTCAATCCGCGACAAGTCCAACACGCCGTTAATCATCTCCAGCAGATGTTTACCGCCGCTGACCACCCGTGATACGCGGTCATATTGTTTGGCGTTGAGTTCGCCGTAAACTTGGCTCAGTAGTAGTTCGCTGTAACCAATTATCGCGTTCAACGGTGTACGCAGTTCGTGGCTCATGTTCGCCAAAAACTCGCTTTTGAGGCGGTTGGCCTCCATCGTCTGTTCGTATAAGCGGGCGTTCTCGACTGCGATTCCTGCCTGCCGCGCTAGCGCGAACACCGTACTGGCTTGATCTTCAGTGTAGAAATTTGGCTCGAACTTTTCCAGCACAATCAAACCAATCACACGCCCTTGGGTCACCATTGGCGCACCCAACCACGAGCGCGTAACCGCCCCATCGCCACGTGAGGTTCGCCCCTGTGTCACCAACGCCTGTATATCCGGAACCACCATCGGCTGCGCCGACAACGTCACATAGCGTCCGGGGCTTTCATCTTGCAGCAGGATTTCTTGTCCGCGTGTTAAGGCTTGTGTCCCTTGGCTAGCAGCAACTGTCATCCGGCTGCCATCGGTGATGCCCGCGTTCGGCAGCATAATATAAGCGCGGTCGTATTGAATCAAACGGTTCAACGGTTCCAGAATCCGGTTAAGCACTGCATCTGGATCAAGCGTTGAACTCACCAAGCGGCTCACTTCGATCAAGGTACTGGCAATCCGCCGCCGATCTTGTTCTGCCTCCAATAAACGCCGGTTCTCGACCGTTTGCGCCATCTGTAGCCCGATCAAAATCAACAACGCCAGATCAGAGTCGTCAAAATGGTTCGGCAGTTCGCTTTGAACACTAATCAGTCCAATGATCTCGTTGGTCTGGTTACGCAGCGGAACCCCTAACCACGACAGCATATTACTGCCCGGTTCATAGGGGCTGAGTTCGGTGTTATAAGTCGCCAACCGATCTTGTTCTTCTAATAAATTACGGAAGTAAAGCGGACTACCTTGGGTGATAACCGCTTTGCTTACCCCTTGTAAGGGCAGCGGCTCAACCTCGATTGGAAATCCGTCCTCACCTGCTATTGGAATACTCAGCAGTCCGGTAGTCCGGTCATAAAAGCCCACAAAAAACGAGGTGGCATCAAACAATTCGGTAAAGCGCTCACCAACCGAGTTCCAGCCATCTGGGTCATCCCCTTGTTGAGCCTGCGCCCGACTGAAATCATTGAGCTTATCCACCAGCGTGTTCCAACCGCCGCTGGTCTTCAGATGGTCGAGCCGTGCCGCCAGCAAGCCAGCCAATATCACCGCAGACTCAAGTTGTTTAGCATCCTGCTTCGCTTCCAACCAGATCATGCCGCGTACCGACCCTGCGTAACGCAGCGGCAGCAGCAAACCCGTTTCATCCGTCGCCAGATCAGGAACCGGATCAGCCGCCGCGTGCCAACGTGCAACCGTCCAACCTTGCCAGTTCAACCACGAATCAGGCGATTGCATCCATCGGGTAAGCGCCTCATCCGCTGTAAAATTTGAGCTGGTGTACGATTGCTGGTCAGCCGTTTCCAAATTCAAAACAGCAATAACCGTTGAACCCACCTGCTCCCCAAGCCAATCCGCCAACTGTTGGGCAGCCTGCTGCGAGGTCTCCGCTTGGTTCAAAGACTCAATGATGGCTTGTAAGTTGGCAAAGGCAGTTTGTGGTTCAGGCATATTTAGCTTCTTTAGAAAGTGTGAAACAACGTAATAATCGCCTTGATTATCACACATATTGTTAGGTCAGGAGCAGGCAACACGTAACAGTATTGATACAAAAGCGTAGATTTTCGGTTACGGTTTCGCTGCATTTCCAGTGTTACAGTTTTTATTATCGCTTAAGCACCTTGCACATCACTATCCTTCATCAATCGGCGCGGTATGTGCGCTTAGCCATTCCGCGATTTCCGGCACATCATGTTTATCCTGTGCGATTTCCAGCACGAAAGCATAAATCGACTCGGCATCCCAAGTCGGTTTGTAACCATTCTTCTCCAAGAACAGAATCGTAGCCCGTGTCGCCGCCCGTTTATTACCATCCCAAAAGAGATGATGTGCCGCCACCGAATGCATGATTGCCGCCGCCTTGTCCATTAGTGTTGGGTAGGCTTCAGTGCCAAAAGCGTACAGCATCGGACGCGCCGCTGCTGCCCGTACCAGATGCAGTTCACGCGCCAGCATCGGTTGACCGATGGCTTCTTCCGCCGCTGCATAAATCTCGCCCGGTGTCAGGTAGTGTATAGGATCGGATGTCATCGGTTATTCAAGCGGTAAAAATGGGAATGCTCGGCGGATGCGGCGTAACAGCAGCGCCCCTTTTAACATAAACCCATCAACTCGCGATAATGTCGGCTTTTGCATGATCAGGTTATCAATCACAATCGACTGAGACTTCACAAAGCGCATCAAGCCTTCCGGCCCATTGCGCCGCCCCATGCCGCTGTTTTTTACGCCGCCCATTGGCAACCCCGGTGTGCCAAATATCCAATGGGTCGTGTTGACATGCACATCACCGCTTTGGATGCGCGTCGCAAGCTGTTCCCCGCGCTTCAAATCTCGGGTCAAAATCGCTGCTGATAGTCCATATTCGGAGTCGTTCGCTAAGCGGATGGCCTCGTCCGCATCCTTGACCCGCATAATCGGAACAATCGGCCCAAACGTTTCCTCGCGCATCACATCCATCGTGTGATTCACATTCGTTAGAATCGCCGGTTCGTAAAACAGCGGACCAATATCAGGCCGACGTTTGCCGCCATAAATCAACTGCGCCCCTTTCGCCACCGCATCCTGTACCTGCGCCTCAGCCCGCAGCAGTTCACGTTCATTGGTCAAACTGCCGATATTGACATCAAACCCATCGCCCGAACCGATTTTGAGTTGGCTGGCATAATATTTAATCTTCTCAATATACTGGTCATATATCCCGGCTTCGACATAAACCCGTTCGGTACTGATGCACACCTGTCCGGTATTTTCGCTGGCTGCGCCCACCAATGTCTCGGTCGCTGCCATATCGACATCAGCATCATTCAACACAATCATCGGGTCTTTGCCGCCCAATTCAAGGCTGCACGGAATCAATCGTTCTGCTGCCCACACCGCGATTTTCTTACCCGTTGCTGTGCTGCCCGTAAATGAAATGTAATCCACCACATCCACCAACGCCGCGCCTGTTGAACCGCCACCCGTGACGACCTGTATCACATCTTTGGGAATGCCTGCCTTGTACATCAACTCAACTGCATATTGGGCTGTGAACGGTGTGATCTCGCTGGGTTTGAGCAGCACCGTGTTGCCCGCGAACAACGCCGGGATCAAATCAATAAAAGCATTGTTGAGAGGGTAATTCCACGGGGTGATAAATCCTGCTACGCCGTGCGCTTTGTAATACACCCGCGCCTTATGTCGCACCGGAACGGCTGAACGTCGCGTCTGCGGGCGTAAAAATCGCGCGGCATGTTTGTGATAATAACTCACAACCGTATCAACAACCGCCACTTCTTCCCATGCGCCGAGTTCCGTTTTACCCGTCTCGCGCCGGATAACCGCCATCGCGTTCTTCTGGTCGTCCCACAGCATATCTGACCAGCGCCGCATCAAAGTCGCTCGGGCCTTCACCCCCAGCGCTTCCCATGCGAGTTGGGCTGCGCGAGCGCGGTCAGCCGCTTGCCGCACTGCATCCGCGCTCATTATCGGTATGCTGCCAATGGCTTGCCCCGTTACCGGATTCATGACAACAATTTCGGTCTTCGGGAGTGGGGTTTGCGCTGTGGTGGGTGCAGTCTGCTTTTCGAGCGTGACCATGACCGGCCTCCTGCAACAATCTAACAATTATTCAATTCGATTGTACACTGACAGCGCAAGTCATCAAAATTCCCCTCACACCTAGGTAGGCTTGCATAGGCTATAATAGGCACGACTCATATAATATGGGGAGCAGAAAATGGCATCAACTTTACAAAATCGGATATTTAAAATAGTCACAGGACTCCATGTTTTCCTCTATCACACCAGCGGCGGGAAAATATGGGGGTCAATGAATGGCAATCCGGTGTTGATGCTCACCACTACCGGACGATTGACAGGCAAACAACGTACCACCCCCGTAATGTATGTCCACAAGGATAATGAATACTTGATCGCTGCCTCGGCGGGTGGCGCAGACCAAAATCCGACATGGTTATCCAATCTCAACAGCAAACCCCAAGCCACGATTGAGATTAATGGCAAGATAGTTCCGGTAAAATCGGTTATCACTTCGGGCGACGAACGCGATAAACTCTATGAAAATTTCAAGGCTTTAGGGAGCAATTTCGTCGAATATGAAAAGAAGACCACCCGTAAAATTCCGGTGATTCGCCTGCAACCCATACCCGCCTAAATGCCTCGACAACTAAATTTTGATCTCGAAATTGCATTGATGTAGGGACGGCATTCTTGCCGTCCGCTGAATAACAACCATAAACCTTCCTCATATACACAACCGAACGGAGCATCATCATTCATCTCTCCCCCGACATTATCACCCAGACCGCCGACCACATTCGCGGCCTCATGCAAGGCGAAAGCAGCGGACATGATTGGTGGCATATTTATCGCGTCTGGCAAACCAGCCTGTATATCGCTGCCCATGAAAATGTGGATGGCGATGTGGTACAGCTTGCCGCACTGCTGCATGATATTGGCGACTGGAAGTTCCATGCAGGGGATGAAAGTATCGGTCCACGCCTTGCCCGTGAATGGCTGCAATCGCTGGACGTTGAGGAACATGTGATCGCCCATGTTTGCACCATCATCGCCAATTTATCCTTCAAAGGTGCGGATGTAAAAGCCGCGCCCCTTACATTAGAAGGTCAGGTCGTGCAAGATGCTGATCGGCTCGATGCCATTGGAGCCATTGGCATTGCCCGTGCCTTTGCCTATGGCGGTGCGAAAGGCCGCGAAATGCACGATCCCGAAGCGCAACCCGTCATGCACGCCACATCTGAACAATACAAAGCCAGTCGCGGCACGACCATCAACCACTTCCACGAAAAATTATTATTACTCAAAGAGCGCCTGAACACGCCTACTGCCCGCGCATTAGCCGAACGTCGCCACGCCTTCATGCGCGAATTTCTCGACCAATTCGATGCCGAATGGAACATCAACAGCTAGGCATTAAGGCAGCGCTTTAATCTTCGCAATCAAGGCCGATGTGCTGTGGTCGGGTAAATAATCAATCAGAGCTACTCGCCCACCATAAGCCTCGACCGTTGTGCGCTCCGGCAGGGTTTTATGTGCATAATCCCCACCTTTTACATATATATCTGGTTGCAGCGCACGGATCAATTCGTCAGCCGTATCCGCCTCAAAAATAATCACGCCGCTCACCGGTTGCAAGGCCGCCAGCAGTCGCGCTCGTTCGATAGCAGGAATAAGCGGTCGTCCTTTGCCCTTCAATCGTGTCGTACTTGTATCGCCGTTCACGCCGAGAAACAAGGCATCGCCCAAGGCCCGTGCCTTTTCCAGATAATCCAGATGTCCGACGTGCAGCAAATCAAAATGTCCGTTGGTAAAGACCAGAGTTTCTCCGGCAATACGCATCAACAGACGCTCGGCCTGTGCTGCCTCAAGTGTCAAAATCGTTCCCAAATCAGTTTCCTTACAGAGAGTATTAAATGGCGTTGGGAAATTGCAAGGCAAATAATGCTAAGTTTAGCATACTTGCAAAGACATCAAACGGTCTTAAATAGTCATGCCTTAAGAATATTCTCATCTCAGCCAGAGGCACTGATGTATACTAGATAATATGCGTATTTCAGCCGCTCGTTCGCTGTTACTAAAACCACTTTGTGGAGATCGTTATGCTTAAGACTGTCGTTGTACTACCGACTTACAATGAAAAAGAAAATCTTCCCCTGATGATCGAGGCGCTTTTCGCGCTGAATTTAGATAACTTACATATTCTGGTAGTCGATGATAATTCACCGGATGGTACGGGCAAAATCGCGGATGATTTCGCCACCCATAACCCAAAAGTAAGTGTGCTGCATCGTCAGGAGAAAAATGGTCTGGGGCAAGCCTATATCGCTGGCTTCAAACAAGCCCTTAAAATGGATGCCGACTACATTATCCAGATGGACTGCGATTTTTCCCACCAGCCCAAATACATTCCTGAACTGATTAAAGCTATCGAAACCAATGATTTAGTCATTGGTTCGCGCTTTGCTAAAGGCGGCGGTGTCGATGAAAAATGGAGTGTCTATCGTAAGTTGCTGACATGGTTTGCTAACCGTGTTTATACCCCGACTATTCTTGGCATTCCGGTGCGCGATGCAACCGGTGGTTTCAAAATTTGGCGGCGCAATACCCTCATCGGTCTAGACCTCAACCGTATCCGTTCCAGCGGCTATGTATTCCAAGTCGAGATGACCTATGTTACCTGCCGCTTAGGTTTCCGCGTCACGGAAATTCCGATTTACTTCCCCGACCGTGAGTTGGGTGAATCCAAGATGGACATTCGTATTCAAATTGAGGCCGCCGCACGCGTCTGGCAGGTGCGCCAACGTCACCGCAACCTCACCCCGCAAATGCGCGAAACACAACTGCCTAGCGAAACCTCGGCTTAAAATTTATCACATCGCCAACAAAAAAAGAGTCGGTTAGACTCTTTTTTGTTTCTATAAAAATAGAGGGCTGAATTGTGTATAAAAATATTCACATTTCACAAAACATTTTCAGGATAGGTCATCTGGATTCAAGACAAAAGCGATCTTTTTTGACCGCCTTTGTCGCATTATGAAAACCGACTTATTTAGCAGGGGTCATGTATGGTGAACCCACCGCAATGTAACTATAACCACGTTCCACCAGTTCTGTGAAATCGGGGATCATGCGGCGACCATCCATAATCAGGAATGGAGGCTTCACCGCTTGCTCAATCGTCCGTGATAACCCACGAAACTCTTCCCAATCCGTCGAGATAAAGACCATGTCGCTGCCTGTCAGGGCATCTTTTACCGATTCGTGGTAAGTCACCTTCTCGAACAGGTGATTTTTATCGGGATGGAAGTAACGCTTGGCCTCGTCTACCGCCAGCGGATCATAGGCTCGCACTTCTTTCACCCCCCGCGCTAACAGCGATTCAACCACCTTTAACGATGACGAATCGCGCATGTCGTTGGTACGCTGCTTAAATGAGAGCCCTAGCAAAGCCACTGTCTTATGATTGAAACTCGCGCCGGCTTCCTGCACCGCCCGATCAATCAAGTACGTCTTTTGATACTCGTTAATGTCGTACACCGATTCGAGCAGCGCAGTCGCTTGGCTGTTACTCTTGAACTGGTAAATCAGCGATTGAATATCCTTGCCAAAGCACGACCCGCCCGCTCCATTCGACACATATGAACCCCACTTGCTGATGCGGTTGTCAGCGGTCACACCACGCTTCAGGTCTTCCATACTTACGTTGGGGAAAGCCTCACCCAAACGCGCACCAACGCCATTCCAGAACGAAATGTAAGTCAGCAGCAGTGTATTCGCCACATACTTGATAGCCTCGGCGGTTTCCGGTGTTGTTTCAATATAAGCAATACGGACATGGTTGGTGAACTGCGAATAAATCCGCCGCAGGATACGCAAATCGTCATCGGTATCCGCGCCTACTACCACACGGTCAGGCCGACGTGATTTTTCCACCGCGTCACCTTCTGGCAAGAATTCGGGGTTGGAAGCGATGCCGAAGTTCGGTACGCCATGTTCTTTCAGCTTGTCTTCAAGCTGACGGGCTGTCCCAACTGGCACAGTGCTTTTGTTGATCAACACAATTCGACGTTTATCTTGCCGCTTTGCCAGCAACGGCGCGATTTGATCCAGTGCCTTGAAATAAAAACTCAGGTCGGATGATCCATTCGGGCGAGGTGGTGTCGGCAAGCACAGAAATATCGCGTCCGTGCCATCCACAAGATCCGTAATATCGTTCACGAAAAACAGGTAACGGTTGATATTTTCCGCGATAATGGCAGGTAAACCCGGTTCGCTCACATAATGTCCGATACGTGCCGCATCAGCCGAACGATAAGCGTCGAGTTTCTTTTCATCGACATCGTAGGCATAAACTTCATGTCCGTACTCCGAAAGTACAGCGGCGTGGGTCAACCCCACAAATCCAGTTCCAGCGACAATGATCTTCATTCATTACCTCTTGATGCGTCTTTTTGCTTAGAAATTATGATGTGCCAGTTGAAATCGAGCGTGGCTGTTTTGATAAGTTATGCACCAGTGTAGCACGAACTCTTAGACGTGATAATAATGATTGCCCCACGTATGACTGACGCTGCCAGCCTGACCAACAGCGCCTACACACTATTGCGCCGACCTTACAAACACCTCAATTGGCGAGGCAATCACGCATTTCACTGGGCAAAAATGTTATAATCGCTTCATCATTCAACTGAGGTGAGAAACCTGATGAACATTTCAGAACATGTCACCATTTCAATAGAACTTACACCCGACGAACATGAAAAGTTAGCTGATCTTGCCCGGAAACAAGGTTATGACGCATTAAAAGATTATCTACATCATATTATGATGCAGGATTTAACCCTTGAGGTTGAAGATCAAGAAGACCTTAATCCTGAAGCAGCCTTCCGTGAAGGTTGGGCCGACATCATGGCAGGTCGCGTTTATCCTGCCTTATCTTTATGGGATAAGAACGACTAAAGTATCTGCTCACAATCAAGCCTTAACCTATGGCTTCCTTTGCCACCTTCTGACCGATTTCCACCGCATAATTCGTCCCACGATCCCACGGATATACCTGACTCATACTCGCCCAGAACACACCCGGCAGTGGAGTCTTGAGCGCCGGAATATTCTGGCTGTGGTTCACAAATGGAATCGGTTGGGCATAAGGCGCACGCCATACCCATGACTTGCGTATCCAACTGGCATCAAAGGCTGGATTAACCTTTTTTAGCGCGGGCAAAAAGCGTTCGACCAACTCATCATCAGTCAGCTTGAAATACTCGTGATCTGTCGGCACATAATCACCGCAGTACACCAGTACATCGCCACCATAATGTGACTTGTCCATAAAATTGGTATGTTCCACCAGCGCCAAAAATGGAAATTGGCTGGCCTGCTTATCCGAACTCGTCGCAGGCAAATTGAGCCAATAGGTTCCATCGCTTAAAACCGATTGCTTGAGTGCCAGTACCACGCACAACGCCCCGATGCTCTTGAGGTCAGCGATTTGCTTACCGTAAGGCGTATCCTTTAAGGTAGGCGCAAGCCGCAGCATCAATCCCGGTGAAGCCGTGCTAATCACACGATCAAATGCTTCGGTCTGCCCTTTAATTGTCAGAGTCGGTTTGCCCTCTTGTGAGCCAATCGCCTCCACAGGTGAACTCAAATGGAGAACCGCACCTTTCGATTGAACCGCTTCCGCCAGCGCTTCCAAAAACGCCTGAAATCCACCTTCAAAAATACCCAAGCGCAAGCTGCGGGTATAAATCCGCGCCCACATCCACGCCATATTTACGTCCTTATAGCGGTCAGCGAACTTGCCAATCAACAGCGGTCGCCACAACTTGTTGTAGGCTTCGTCGCCCATCCATCGCCGCATCCAACTATCCGCCGTCACTTTTTCCAACGACTTCCAATCCTGCGTAAGGAATTTCAGATAAACCCCTGCCAGTCCCAAACGTATCAGTGATGGAAACGAAAGTGGCAGTGACAGTGCCGAGGCATTCATCTCCGATTTATAGATTTTGCCATCTAACCAGTAGCTAGTCTTCGGACGCGGAAAAAGCACCTTGCCATGCTTGCCGATGTCATCCACCAACTTCAAGATACTTTTGTCGGTTTCGAACCAGTGGTGATAGAACTTTTCCATCGTCCACTCCCAGCCTTCATCCTTGAATCCGGCTGCCAATCCGCCGACATTTTTCTCCGCTTCGTACAGGTGAACCTCGTGTCCATCCCGTGCCAAATCCCATGCCGCAGCCATACCCGCCGCACCCGCACCAATAATCCCAATCCGCAGTCGTTCACTCATAATGATCCTGTCTCGCCCATCGTGAAATAATTACCTATATTACACAGAAGGCGCTGCAAATCACCACCTGTTAACGATTTGGATTTATTTGTCGTCGCTTCTAATCCATATCCCTACACAAAGTGCATTTGTAAGGACGGTACGCTACGCAGATGCCGTCCAAATGGCTTACCCCTACTGTGTATTCAACATGACCTGTGCGCCATCGAAATCAAACTGGAAATCCATCCGCGCCAAGCCCAATACTTGCAGCGCTTTGGTCACAGCATCCTGTTTATCTTCATGGCAGTAAAGCATCATGAATCCACCACCGCCTGCGCCCGTGATCTTCCCACCAATCGCGCCGTTCGTGCGGGCAGCATCATAAGCCACATCAATTTGGTCATTGCTGATGTCACGGTTGACTCCGCGCTTTTGAACCCATGACTGGTGCAGCAAATCGCCAAAATCGTCCAACCGTCCTTCGGAAAGCGCCGCCAAAATGTCGTGTCCCAACGCCTTGATTTTGTGCATCCGCTCCAATGTCGCGGGATTTTGTTCACGGCTGGCCTTCGACTGATCCGAAAGAATCTTGCCTGAATCGCGTGACTTGCCTGTGTAAAACAACATCAAACGCTTCTGGAACAGTTCCAATGCGCCCGGTGGTTGGCTAACCGGCTTGACGGTGGTTTCCTCTTTAGTGAAAACAATGTGATTTAGCCCGCCCATTGTTGCGCCATACTCATCCTGCTTGCCGCTGGGCAAGTGCAGTTTATTGATGCCAATGTCGCAAGCCATCTCAGCCGTTTCAATCTTATTCAGCTTACGACCTTGCCATGCTGCCAGCGCCGTAATCATCGAAACCGCCACAGCGCCCGAACCGCCCAAACCCGTTCCCGGTGGAATCTGTGAGGCGACGAACACATCCAACCCCTCAGCCACATTAAATTCACGCAGTACCGCTTTCACCAACCCCAACTCGCCCTCAGTACTAAATTCGCTCCCCGCCTGATGTCGGTAAAACATCCGAAAATCCGACGAAATAATCTGAAGTGCGTCGCTCACTCCACTTGAAACAAACGTATACACATAACGGTTGATAGCCGTATTAACCACCATACCATCGAACTGATTATAGTAAGCGGGCAAATCAGTACCGCCACCACCAAAACTAATACGTACAGGCGCACGAGCAATCAGAAGCACTTTGCTACCCCTCACGAAAAATGATAATTACATTAAATTCAGTGTATTATAGAAACCAAGCAGCAATCAACAGGGTGTTCGTTATGTTCATGAAAGGTGAGAAATTTATTTTTATTCAGTACTTGCATCACTCTATTTAAAAAAGTGCTTTAATGATACGCTTTATTCTGGTTAATTAAGGTTATAGCACCCTGAAACTACAGGTCAGGATCATTTATGCTGCTTCGCCGTTTCATTCGTAATCTTCTTATTTTGATGCTTGTCGCAGCGATTTTTGCCGCCATCGGCTATTATATTTACCGCGATTCCCAGAAAAAACGGGTGGAGATGGGCTACGACTTGATCACCCAAGCCGTCTCCACCGCCATTCAAGATGCCCTTTACAATGCTACCCGTACTGCCGAATCCGACCAACCGCATTACATCATACTTAAAGTAGGGCCAACCGATTCGCTGCTCGCCATAGCTGAAAAATACGACACCACCATTGATGTCCTTCGCATGGCAAATAACCTGCTGCCCACCGTCGATTTTGGTGACGGTACTGAGATTATTATTACACGCGGTGTGAAGCAGCTTACACCACCTCGCCGTTTCAAAAAGCCTTATATTGCCCAGCGTGGTGATGATCTCGTATCTATTGCTTCCCGCAACAACATTGATGAAAAAATTCTCGCCATGGATAATCCAACACTCGCCAAACGGGGCGTAAACCCCGGCGATAAAGTGTTCATACCCGAACTCTTATAAGGGGTAAGAAGTTGATTTTCAAACCAAAATTTTTCTCACTCATCCTGATCATTGTATTGGCTGCACTCACAGCCTGTGATACCAGTGTTCCTTCGCCACCACCAATTACCATCAATATCACGGCGATTGATGACACCCAAGCCTTAGGGCAAGCGGTCGCAGAGGCGCTAACAGCAACGGGTCAAGCCAATGCTCACCTCACCGAAACCGTCATCGCCAACAATGGCATGACGCTTACGCCCTCCACCACACCAACCATCACACCCACATCGACCATCACACCCACGCGTCCGGTGACGGCTACTCCAACGGCGCTGCCAAGCGATACACTCACGCCAACTTATATACCAATCGTATCCAACACACCTGCCCCTCCCACCAACCCGTCTTATGGTTGGGTGCGCTTTGTAAACCGCTGGTTCAGCAGCGATACACAAGCCCCTTCAGTACCGGTAGATGTATTCGTCAACGACGACCGTATTGCGCGGGGTGTGGAATATGGAAGCCAAACCAACTATTATCAGGTTTCCCCCGGTTCGGTTCGCATCTCCATCCGAAATGTTGACCAAGCCCCCAATAATCCCAGAGCCAATGTAGCCATTGTCACGACCGTTGTGGATGTCCCGCCCGGTGGTGTTATCACCATGCTCGCGATGAAGATAAACGATGTAAATTTATATCCCATTGTCGAAGACCCTTCACCACTGGCGGTTGGCGCTTCTCGTTTGACGATTATTCAAGCCAATCCTGCCTTGCCACCTGTCAACATTGATATTGCGGATCAACGAATCCGGCTGGCAACTAATCTTACCCTCGGCAATATCATCGGGCCGCTAGAGGTTCCTGCTGGTCATTTCTCAATTGACCTAAACGATGTCCGCGCCGATTCGGTAGCTACAGTAAGCAACTTCGCGCTCGACTTAACCGGACAAGTCAGCAACTTCCTAATTTTCCTACCACCACCTAATTTGAACGCCGGCACACTGACTATTTCTGACCAGTGGACGGGTCTAACCGGACGGGTCAAAGATGATGTCGGTATGCGCTTTATCAATGCCTTGACCAATATTGGTTCAGTTCAAATTACCATCGGGCAAGCCGCGATTGACAATTTAGAACTCGGACAAATCAGTCCAAGTGTCCCTGTACCCATCGTTGGCGCACGTTTCGTCGTTTCAAATGGAAACGACACATCAATTAAGATAGATGATGGCGTACTCGGACCCTTTACGAACGATACCGATACCAACTCGGATAAAATCGTCCTCCTGCTGCCGGATCTCAAAACGACAAACAAAACGACCTTTATCCCGGTTATTTTTTCACAAAATGCGCCGCGTTCAGCCATCAACGCGAGTATCCGTCTCGTTCATGCCATACCCGGAGCCGTACCACTCAATTTGCAAATCCGTCCGCTTCGCGCTCCTGCGGCGGCAGATGCAACCGGACAACAGCCAGAAGCGGCGGCATGGGCAACTGTTGCCCAATCCGAGTACAGCACCGGATCAGCCTACTTCAGCCGCAACCCGGACATCTACTCGATACGCGTGGTACAAAGCGGCAGCCAAACGGTCATTGCCGAACTACCACCGCAGCAGCTTTTGGCAGGTGGCATCTATGACTTCGTGGTTGCAACCGGTTCACAACCCGGTTCGGCACAATTATTGATGGTTCAGCCATCCGTCCAAATAACACAGTTGGTTCAAGGATTAGGTAATCCGACCGCAGTTTATGAGGCGGTATCCGGTACATTAACGTCATTGGCTCCGCCTCAGGTTGCGGTAACGGTCACACAAACCTTCACACCCACACCAACCCGTACACCGATACCGACCAATACACCACGCCCCACCAACACACCAGAATTCAAACAACCGTTAGTGAATGTCAATCCGGCACCACCCGATACAACCATTGGCACAATCAGTCTGGTTGGCGAAAACTTCCGACCCAAACTGCAATATGTCATTACGATAGATGGTGACCAAACGCCCATTTTGACCGGACAGGTCAATGACGACGGTACAGTGCTAGCCACTGTTCCCTTGGCAAGCAACTTGCTACCGGGCGTTCACAGCTTGCGGGTCTGTGCTGACTGCCGTACACGCGGTGTACAACAAGCTGCCTACGCACAATTCATCATTGCCGATCCCAAAATTACGCCAACGGCTACCGCCCAACCCTAAGGTTTTTATGGACTAAAGGGGCAGCGTGTGTTGCCCCTTACGACTTAGCAATCAGGATAGGTGTATCGCACATGCTCAAAAAGATAACCTTTCTCGCAATCGCAGCTTTGGCACTCTTGCTGGTCAGTGGCGCGTCCTATAGTGGACGTGTGCAAGCCCAAAATAAAGTAAATGTCGGAAGTTTGCGTATCGTCAACGCGCTTCCGGGCATCGGGCCAGTCGATGTTTATTTGGACGAGCAAATTATTGCCTATAGTTTGCGACCTGAAGAAGCTACCACCTACTTTATTATCGCAGCCGGACGGCACGCGTTGGCAGTACGCACCTCCAGTGCCAACGCGCTCTCGGCTCCCATCGCTGATATTCTCATTGATCTTGCACCAAATGGCAGTCAATCCGCCGTGATTTACCAAACACAGTTCGAGGACGGAAGCACAGCCGGTGTCACCATCAACCAATCAGGCGCGGTATTTATCATGAACGATGACCGCAGCCCCATTCAGTTAGGCAAGACTCGCATCTCTGCCGTTCATCTGGCTGTTGGTACGCCCAATCGCATTAGCATTGGCTACCCATCGGGTGAAGCGCTGCTCTATCAAATCGGTCTCAAGCAGCCCTTCGGTACAATTGATGTCGATACCAAACCCTATACCTTGGCGATACTGAATGCCGATGCACCACCTTCGGCTACACCCCCCGTGCTGGAACGTATAGGTGAAATCAACTTCTATTCCAACACGCTCTACACTTTTATCGTCGTACCAAACGCCGTTCCATCAGGTAGACCAACAACCGTTGGAACCATTTCAAACCAAACTAAAACCTTTGTCCTCAGCGCGCCGCTGGAACCCCCGGCTAATAATGGCCTACGCCTGCGTATCGTCCATGCTGCTCATAGCACTGCTGTGGTTGATATTTATATTGACGAGCGTTTGGTTGCCAGCCGCGTTAATTATAGCGATTACACTGAATATCTCGGCCTTGCTGATTTTAGCCATACCATTACCATCCGCCGCTTTGGGGACGATCCGACCGACCCGAATGTCAAACCTTTAGCGCGTGGCAGCCTGACGCGTACCACCCAGAACAGCAAACAAATTGACTATACGCTGCTGCTCGTCAACTCGAACCCACAAAATACATCTGCCGTTCAATCGCTGTCACCGACTACAGACCCCGCGCAGGGCAATAACAATACAGCCGCAGATGTCAATGCACCGCTCATCTTCCAAACGCAAAACGGTGATGTCATGATGACACTGCTGCCTGATGATCTTTCAGAGACGCAGCGCGGTTTTGCACGGGTACGAGTCATTGATGCCGCAGAAGGCGTGCAGGCTCTAACAGTTTTCGCACCCGCTTTTCCTGCCGCTCCGGTTAAAATTGTCGATGGACTTGTGCCAACCTTAGCCCCTTCACCGACACCTGTGCCTTTCCCCGGCATCAGTTTGGCATCAAACGCCGCCTTTGGAGCCGAAGCTAGCGTGGGTGAAGTGCCTCCCGGTTTGTATTCCCAGCTCAACTTCATTCCTTCAGGCGGTAATAATGCGCTCACGAATATCACCAATATTCAATTGGTAGCGGGGGTCATTTATACCTTTGTCGTCACCGGATCACCCAATGGCAATCCTCCAGTGACGACCATGGTTCTTGAAGACTACGGTTCTGGCTTAGCCTTACAGCGCGCTTTTAACGGGGTCTTGCTCGGCAACGCTAACATTCGTGAAAGGCCAGATGCCACTTCAGGGCGTGTTATCCAGTTGCCAAAAGACACCGAAATCGAAGTCTTGGGACGCAATACTAACGGTCAATGGGTGCGGATTCGCTTCATTAATCCCAACACTGGCACACGCACCGAAGGTTGGATTTTGGCACAGGCCAGCCTCATCCGTATCACACGCGCCGGCACACCCATCCTAGCGTCCACATTGCCCTTATATACGGGTTCGGGTTCATAACCTTTTCACTCAATCCGCGATAGGGCGGCCTAAAAAACCGCCTCTATCGTTAATACACCCAAAATGCATCACACCATGACACAAGAAACCATCACGCTCCTCCAAAATAAACATATCGTGCTGGCGGTTACAGGCAGCATCGCCGCCTATAAAGCCGCCGACCTCGCCAGCAAATTGACTCAGGAGGGCGCATGGGTCGATGTGGTCATGACCGAAGCGGCTGAGCGTTTCGTCACGTCCTTGACTTTCCAATCGGTCACAGGCCGTCCTGTTTATACCAACCTGTGGCAAAATGACTCTTCAGGTGCGTTACCAACTCATATCGCGCATGTCGGTTTGGCAGAAGGTGCTGATCTGTTTGTGGTCGCCCCTGCCACTGCCAACACCCTAGCAAAATTGGCGCATGGGTTGGCAGATGATTTGCTGACCGTGACAGCCTTAGCCGCTCACTGTCCGCTGGTGGTCGCCCCTGCGATGGATGGCAGCATGTACCAACACCCCGCGACTCAAGCCAATGTTGAAACCTTGCGTCAGCGCGGTGTCACCATCATCGAACCGGAAACAGGTCGATTTGCCTCCGGTCTCGTTGGGCAGGGACGCTTACCGGATACAACTGCCTTAATCGGGCATATACGCTTGGTGCTCGGACGCATGGGTACGCTTGCCGGGAAAAAAGTCATCGTCACTGCTGGTGGAACCCGCGAAGCCCTTGATCCGGTACGCTTTATCACCAACCGTTCCAGTGGCAAGCAGGGTTATGCCTTGGCGCAAGCCGCCTTGGATGCCGGTGCAAAGGTGACACTGGTAACAGCCAGCGACTTACCCTCGCCCGTGGGTGCGGAAATCATCAGCGTCAGCAGTGCCGAACATATGCAGCAAGCCGTTCTTGACCATCTCGCAACAGCCGATGCGCTGCTGATGGCCGCAGCCGTTGCCGACTTCCGCCCACAAATCCGCGCCACCCAAAAAATCAAAAAGAAAGACAACTCGGACGAAGCCCCCACCATCGTCCTTGCCCGTACACCCGACATTCTGATGAGTGTCAAAGAGCAGCGCACCGCTATCGGTCGTCCGCAAGTCGTAGTTGGTTTTGCTGCCGAAAGTGAGCAGCTTCTTTCACACGCCCGCGCCAAATTGGAGCGCAAAGGTTTGGATTTACTGATTGCCAATGATATTACCGCTCCCGATGCAGGCTTTGAAGTTGATACCAACCGTGTAGTGATTCTCGGTGCAGACGGCACACAAACCCCCTTAGCTTTAGCCACCAAAACTCGCATCGCCGAAGCCATAATTGAGCGTGTTGCAGCCTTGCTCCCTTAGAAAACAATTAATCTCTCAGCAAAATCCACAATCTCTAGAACTTTTCTCACATATCAAACGTACAGATTACAGATATAATGACATTTAGGTAGCAATACTTTTATGTCCACATTACAAGGAGAAATTTATGAAGTCCCGTTTACTAGCATTGTGTATGATGTTCGTATTGATCGCTGCAATGGTTCCGGGCGTTATGGCTCAGGACACCACCATTTGCGGCAATTTGTCGGGTGATGACTGCACAGCATTAACCACGGCCTTTACCAACACCGGTGCTGCTGGCTCAGGTGCATTCACACTGAATGCAAATATCGACGTTCAATCAGACGATGCGTCACAGGCTGGTCAGGTTGCCATTACCGCCGACGGCAAATTTAGTGGCGTTACACCCATGTCGATGACCGATATGACCGCCATGAGTGCCGATCCCACCGCCGCCCTTGCCGCAGCCACTGCTGGGCTTAAGGGCTTTAGTGGTGAATTGAACCTTACCTTTGGTCTGCCCACAGCAGCCGCTGCTATGACCGGTGGCGAACCGCTGGTTCTGAGCCTGATTATGGTTGATGGTAACGGTTATATTGACCTTTCCAAGCTGCCAGCCTCGATTGCCCCTTTGCTTGACCAGATGAAGATTGCCAAGAGTTGGGTTGGTCTGGATTTGGTCGATACCGTCACCAATCTGGGTGGCATGATGACCGCCAGCCCTGACACAACCGGTGCCGCCTCAGCAACCGCCTCAGAAGATTTGCCCAAGGTTCAGGCACTACTTGCCAAGTATCTGGAATATACCCGTGACGGCGACACCTTTACCGGTACGCTTGATCTCAAGGGGCTTGTCAGCGATCCTGAATTCCAAGCTTTGCAAAAAGATGCTGATGCCGCTAAGGAAATCACCGCGGAACAACAAGCCGCCATTGATTCGCTGGATGATGCGACCGTTCAGGTTGTATTCACTCTTGCTGGTGATAAGCTCGGCGAAATCCAGTTGAATATCGACCTTCCCGGCAGCACAATCGCCGCGATGAACGCTGCTAGCGCAGACAGCAGCACCGATGCTGTGCCTACAGCAGTCAAAGTGTCTCTCGACCTGAAGTACAGTGGCTTGGGCGAAGCTCAGGCCATCGCCGCACCAGCCGGTGCAACCGTCTCCACATATGCTGACCTGATGACCTTCATCGGTGGCATGATGGGCGGCATGGGCGGAGCCAGCTAGTTAAGCTCTGCTAGGCTAGTCTCAGACAATGAAAAAGAGGTGGGTTTTCGAACCCGCCTCTTTTATTTCTTTTGTCTGCCAATACCCATTTATTGGGGGAATATCCACACTTCAATTCGCATACACTCATCTAGAAATCAGGTTCTTGGAGTGTCTAAACCCGAATGCAAGTGACAGGTTTTCTATCAAAATTCCTTGGTAAGTTTGCGTCACCCCTCAAACGTAAATCACGACCAAATGCTCATAGGCGCTTTTATAAGCAGGGCTTTATGACCAACGAAATTGAAGCGCTGCAATCCATTTTTTATAATGAAGACTCGCAGCTCCCTAAAAACCGTAAATAGAGCTTAACCCCTCAGCAGGGACTTGGGGTAACTGGTCAAAATATCCACGCCAGTTTCCGTAATCACCACATTATCCTCAATCCGAACGCCCCCCAAACCCGGTACATAAATCCCCGGCTCAATGGTGTAGGCCATCCCCGACTCCAATAAATCGGTCACACCCTCAGCAATTTGCGGGATGATTTCGTGGCCTGCTAAGCCGAGTCCATGCCCAGTGCGGTGTATAAAATAAGCCCCATACCCCGCCGCGTTAATCACATCTCGCGCAGCCTTATCCACATCCCCCATCGACACACCCGGCCCACTAATCTTGATCGCCGCCTCATTAGCCGCTTTGACCGTATCATAAATTTTCTGCATCTCAGCCGTTGGTGTACCGAGGCAAAACGTCCGCGTAATGTCTGCCGGATACCCATCGTAGCGTCCACCGTAATCAATCAACAGGAATTCATTCTTACCCAACGCCCGATCCGTCAACATGCCGTGTGGCAAAGCACTGTTCGGCCCTGTTTGCACCAGTGGCTCAAATGCCACCCCCGTACTGCCTTGTGCGGTCATTTCCTCATTCAATCGGATGGCAATCTCGCGCTCGCTCATCCCCGGTTGCACCCATGCCATCACCGTATCTAGTGCCGCCTCGCTCAGTTGGCAGGCCTTCCGCATCGCTTCAACTTCATCGGGTGTTTTCATCGCCATAATGCGGATGATTTGCCGTTCAACCGCGCTGATCTTGATGTCAGGTGACACCTTTTGGAATTCCAATAGTTCCGTTACGCGCATCGTCAGGCCGTCTACACCTAACTTTTTGCCGCCTAGCCCCAACTCATTGACCGCCTGCTTAAACGCATCGGCATAACCATCCTTATCTGACCACGGAAAAGCCCGCGCTTCCAGATCAGGCCGTTGAGTGAGCTTCGGCACTTCCAACCCCGGGATAATAAAAGACAGTTCGCCGTCAGGTGTCAAAATCGCGATCACCGGACGTTCTGACAGGTGAAATTCCAATCCGGTGAAATAGTACATATTAAAGCCCGGAACCAGAGCCACTGCATCCAAACCCGCAATCTCACGCAGCTTCGCCTGTCGCGCAGCATAATCAACTTTCATCTTATTAACCCGCTTTCTGATGGTTTGCTATCGTGTCCGGTATTGTACTCAGACATCCCCCGCTATGGCGAACCGCTTGGTACTACAAATCCGAATACTTTGACTCTCAGAAGTTCAAAGTAGGTGCTGCGAAAATCACTGTTCGCGGTATCGGTTCCCTCCATCGCTTGCGGGCTATCAGCGGGGGAGCCTGCGACTGTAGCTGATGAAGGGTTAGTGTGGGGTTGGTATTCGCATTACTCATCACAGCGCAACCAGCACGGCGACTCGTAACCACTGCCTTGCGCCGCACCCGTCGTTAGGAAGAAATCCACCGGCGCGTTCCAAAAGCCATCAGGCGAAATGGGATATTGAACTTGGCTTTGTGCCAGCAATCCCTTTGCTGGATAATAAGCCAACTGATTAGCAACCCGCCCCAGATAAATCTTAGACGGACGTGTAAAGCCATATCCCGGTCGCCCGAATGTCAACCACACCGTCCCCAAAGGAATGACAGTCCGCACTTTAATTGAACGCACGATACCCGTTTGCACCTCAATCTGACCCGCCTCTAAAAAAGGCGTATGCAGTAAATGAGGCTGTTGCCCATTCCAACGCCACGTAAATAATGCATCGCGACTCTGATTCAGTGTATCAGCCGTACCCAGCACCGCATTCACATCCATCACCCAAGGATGGGTTTGTAAGCGTTCATAGGCCACACTGCCGCTCGTCATACCCGGTTGGATGCCCATAAAACACGGTGAGGCACAATCGTCTTCTTCCAACGCCACAGACAAATCATCCCCATCCCAAGCTGTGCCATGAATCAGCAGTATCAACGCGCCACTGAATAACAGGCAAACCAGCGCCAAACAATACCATACCCGCGTCATTCGATGCCTTGCAATTCGCTATTCATCTGTTATGCCCATACGAATAGGCCGAGATCATTCGTCTTTCGGCGGCAGCACAATCGGCCCTTTCTTCTCTGGATGACGACCACCCTTATCGGTATAAAATTCTTGAAGCAGCTTGAAGTCCGCATCAATATCACCTGTTGGCATAAAGTGCGGCCCGACACCACAATCGCGGCGCGGATAATCCACATACAGCATCACAATCGGAACCTGTGCCTTCAGGGCAATGTAATAGAAACCCGTCTTCCAATACTCGGTTCGGCTGCGCGTTCCCTCCGGTGCGATGACCAGCGCCATCGACTCCTGCGCGTTGAAAGCCGCCACCACTTGGTCAACAGCATTGATTGTCGTGCTGCGGTTGATCGGAACGCCACCCGCCCAGCGCATCAGCCCACCAAAAGGCCACTTAAATAACGTGTGCTTACCCAGAAAGTGAATATGCGCCCGTGCAGCTAACGTGAACAAGTAAAAAATCGCCCCATCCCAATTCGAGGTATGCGGTGCGCCAATCATCAGCATTTTAGGGTAGTTGGGCAGCTCACCCGTCACTGTCCAGCCTGCAATTCGGAAGATAAGCCGTGCCAGTTTGGAAATCAAAAAATTAGCTTCTGGCGGGCGACGAGTCGAATCAATCATATTTTTCCGTCAGCTTTCACAGAAATTGGAGATCAATCGCACTTCATGTTGTTTGAGGAACAGATAAAAATATTGACCACAAATTCCGAATATTCTGGTTAACATAAAACAACATGAGTATAACTGAAACAAACAGTCAGACAAGCATCAACGCCGACTGTTAATATCGTTATAAACTATAAGAACCAGAGCGTGACTCAAATTTTCCCGTCAGCACTCAATGCATCTAGTGCAACGCTGATGGCCGTTTCTACATCCTTGATCTTTTGGTAGCGGATGACTTCGCCCGGTATTTCAAAGTAAAACTTTTCGTCTTCTTTGAGCAGCAGTATCGTGGGTATACCTTTGCCCCATGCGTACCCCAACTGTAAATAGACGCCGGGATCAGCCTTGGTCAGTTCGATAATGACCACTCGCGCACGGTCAATATTTTCTTTAATCGTAGTCAAAACCTGCTCGCTGTATTGATCTTCCGCCACATCCTCATACCGTTCGCACAGCAACCCGTGTGCATGAACTGGCGTTTGAATGCCATACTCAAACAAATCCTCATCTTGATCTTTAGCTGCCAACACCACGAAGGCATGGGGTTTGGTTGGTTTTGCACCACCTGCCGATTGCAAATCGTCAGGCTCAGCTTCGGCGGATGTACCCTGATACTTCAGCGTATACCCCCAACCGTCACTCAACGGTGTGGCATAATCCACCTGCTTCATGACCTTATCAATCGCCGTTCGCAGCCGGTTCACCCGTTTGGTATTGATCTCGACAATGCTGATTTTTTCTAACGCGCTCGGCATCTTCCCGCCTTGCATCGCGTCTCGCAGTCCGGCGAATACCGAGAGCATCGCTTCCTGTTCATCCAACGAGAAGCCTGAACCGTGCGCCGTCATCGCCAGATGCTTGGTCGTTGGCGCGGTTTCATTTAAAGACTCGACCATCCGCTTTGCGAACAATCGCAGTTGCTTATAGCCCAAATTTCGCATCTTCGGCGTAGCAACATACAACACTTTATCCGCTTGGATCGCCCCTTTGCTCTCCACCGACTTGTATTCGCCCGTCTCTTTCGGTGCAAAAGAAGAGGTCTCGACACCCTTTTCCACCAACTTTTCACTCACGGTTTTATCAACACCATGAAATCCGCCCGCATATTTGAATCCCACCACATCCGCCTGATAGGTTGTGATGTCACCAAAGCCAATCGTGAAGATGACTTCCGGTGTCTTAGGATCAACATGCGATTTGAGTGTGTCCAAAAAATGCTCGGAGAGTTTTGCCCGCAGACCACCGCGCATATCCACATGCTGGATGTTCGCCAGCCGTGACCACGCCTCGCCTGCCAACAGCACGGGAATAATCGGACGCTTCTCTTTTTCCGCCAATAAAATTTCGCGCTCCACCCAATCCGACTCATAGGCATTCGGTGACATTACGATCACGAACGCGCTGCACGTCTCGACGTTCTGCTCGATGGCTTTCCACCAGCGCGCACTGGGTGTCAATCGTGCTTCATCCACCCATACCGCATATCCTTCGGCTTCGAGCAGCGTCCGCAGGTAACGTGTGAACTCAATATCTTGCTTACTGTAACTGATGAAAATGTGTGCCATGTCGCTTTTTTGCTGACCTTCCGGTGATAATTGTCGCGAGTATAGCCCAAAGTACCTCTTATGTAATGAGCGAGTCGGGTGATTAAAATGGCATATTCTACCTACTCTTGGACTGTAAGCGGTTGTAATCTTTCCCTAGTATGGTAGAGTTCTAACGCCTCTTCGGTATCAATTTGGGAATGAGGAATCAAAGTGGCAATCAATGTTCAATGGGACAACCCCGAACAGACGACAGTGATGGTCGTCTTTCATCGCCCTTGGACGTGGAGAGATTTTGATTCAGCTGTCGAGAGAATGCTTAGTTTGTTCAACACCGTTAATTATCGCGTCGATGTTATTTTCGACATCCGCGATGGTGGCTTCCCACCGCCTGATGCCATAACACACTTTAAAGAAGTCTCGGAGATTGATCATCCCAATGGCGGCTTGCTCGTTTTTGTCGCACCGAAAGTGTTGGTGCAGTTCATCAATGGCCTGATCAGGATTATGAACTTTACCTTTGCAGGATCAGGTACATTTAAAACACCCAAATTTATCTTCACCAAATCACCCGAAGAAGCCCACAGCTACCTCCTCACCCATCACACTGTCAAAGCCAGCTAGAATTATCTTCTCTCAGTGTCCTCTGTGTCTCGGTGGTTAAATTGATTTGATCACCTTCGCCGGATTGCCCGCCGCAATCACACCCGCTGGCACATCCCGCGTCACAACACTTCCCGCACCGATCACGCTGCCAGCACCAATCGTCACACCTTTTAAAATCAGCACACCCATGCCGATGAACACGTCATCACCGATCACCACTGGAGCCGTCGCCCCATCGAGGATATACGTTCGCCGCCGTTCCGCCCCCAACGGATGAAAATCCGTATCGCTAATCACACTGTTAGCACCCACAATCACCCGATCACCAATGATGACCCGTTCCTCGCACACCACACTCCCACCTGTCATGCCGAATCCACTGCCGATTTGCAGCACCGCACCTGCCACCCGCGTACTCAAGATGCACGGTCGATTCGCTCCCAACGGATTGCTCCGCGCCGTCGAACGCAGCTCCATCCCCGCACCAATCGTCATCGTACTTCGTCGATGCTTCTGGATGATCGGCAGCCCGTAGAACTTCCAACCGGCTCCCCAACCGACTCCTGCCAACGCACACTGTACCCGCGCCATAGGCCAAAGCAGAAGCCGTTCAATCTCGTTGATGGCTTTCCAAGGGGTATCCATCGCCAGCCGCATTGCCTCTGCCGATAGCAGCGAATCCGGTGGCGTACTTGTGGTGTCGTGTGTTTCGTTCATAGTACTGATTCTAGCAGAAGACCATTATCCTTGCCTTGTGAGGTCGAGCCTATCCCCCGCTGCTGATTTGACGCGGTTCAGCCTCACCCTGCCAAAACAGACGAATCCGTGTCCCTTTGCCCGCCACACTGCGTACAGCCAAATCGGCACCCGCCTCGTCCGCCCGCTCATGCATAGTCATCAACCCGAAGCCCGGACGCACTTGGCGGGTATCAAATCCTTGACCATCATCGCTGACAGTGAGCATCATGTAGGTTTCTGTCCGCCGGATCAGGATCGTGAGTTGCGTCGCCTCACTGTGTTTAATGATATTGTTGATGCTCTCTTGGGCAATCCGGTAAAAGGCCATCAACACCTGCGGCGGCAGAAATTCTTCCTTATCGCCATGCACCCGCAGCCACACCTTCATTGGCTTCCGCGCCTGTACCCCATACGCAAGCTGGGTCAGTAACGCCGCTAATCCAGTATGCGTAATCCGGTCTGGACGCAGTTCCAGCAGCAGCGTTCGCATTTCGGACGATGCGCCTCGAATCAGTTCACTCAAGTTATTGAGTTGAGCGAGGGCTTTTTGCGGCTGAGCCTGTAACATGCGCGGGATCGCCTCGGTAATCACGCCTGCTGAAAAAAGCGTCTGTGTCACTGAATCGTGAAGTTCTCGTGCCAATCGCTGACGTTCTCCAGCCACAGCTTGCTCGCGTTGGTGTTCCAGCAGCGCTTGTTCAGTCGCTTTAATATCGGTAATATCAAAAATGACCGCCAACGCATAACGGATATTGCCCATCGCATCCCGTAACGGTGACACACTATTGCGAACCCAAACAATAGATCCATCTTTGCAAATATACCGCTTTTCGATAACAAAAGGCGTTCCATCCTTAGTCATGCGCTCGAACAATTCGGCGTTGTAAGGCAAATCATCAGGATGCGTAATCTCCTGCATCCCTTTCTGAAGCAGCTCCTCTCGGCTGTACCCAATCATTTCGCAATAGCGCTCGTTCACAAGAATAAACCGACCCGTTAAATCAGTTTCTGCGTTCCCCACAGTCGATTGGTTAAAAATCGCCCGGAAGTGTTCTTCGCTTTCTTGCAGCTTTTGCCGTGCCAGCACGTACTCGGTGACTTCATACACATGGATAAAAAGAGCGGTCACTTGTCCGCTGTTGTTCTTAACCGGTTGGGCAACGAAGTTATAGTAGCCCTCCTCCAAAAAACCTTGACCTCTATGGTCAAACGTGGCATAAAATTCCTCAGACCTAAAAGCCTTACCGGATTCATAAATACCCTTAAAAATCTCGCCAATACCTTGCTCAAACAATTCAGGAAACACCTCGATAAGCTTTCGACCGACAAGCTGCTCTTGAGAGTGTCCCGATATTTTTTCATAGAGCGCATTAACCAGCGTAATCTCATGCTCCAGCCCTTGTAAGATGATGATTCCGGCAGGCGCATCAATCAACCAATTATTCAGCGTCTCAAATGGTGATCCGACTGCCAGCCGTTGATCGCTCACTTCACGTATCACAGCATAGAAAACCTGCTCATCGTTATAGGATGCTGTCCATACGAATCGCTGGTATGAACCATCTTGCCGCTGAAGCCTGTTTTCAAAATATACTGAAGGGTTTTCAGAAGTCACTTGTTGAATCGCGTTCGTACTGAGCGTCTTGTCCTCAGGATGAACAAACGTCAATAGCGGTTGAGCGAGGAGTTCTGCTTGTGTGTAACCGAGTGCTTTTTCAAAAGCGGGGTTGACCAGTTTCAGATAACCGTCAGTGCCAACAACACACAGCATATCGGGGGAGAGCGCGAAAAATCGCTCTACATGCCACTGACTTTCTTGACGATGTGGCAGATTATTTTGTTCAGGCATCTAGCAGTTTTTACTCACACTCACGTTCAGCGGTAGGGAGATAATTTTGTTCTATTATAGCCAAAATTTATCCGACTACCTAAACCCAAATAGCCAATAATGACAAATCATGACATTTAACCAATTTCTAACCATTACGCTACCTTCTTAACCTTGCTACTCCCTCAAAATCGTTAACAACTTCCCTCTCAAAAAGCTACCAAATGTAACCCATTCGCCTCCGTTTTCTGCTAAACTGTCTTTATCTTTGTGTCATTGTGTCTTGGAGTCTTCGTGTTAAAAATCTGTTCCCTTGCGTCTTTGCTACATTGCGCCCTTGCGTTAAATCGTATTGCATTTTCGGCGGATTGTTCCCTCACATCCGCTGCGGCAGCACCCCAATATGCACGCGGTGGACACACGCGAGTAATCCGCTGCACTCAGCGGCATCAGCCGAACCACCCGCCTTTCAATTGTGCTGATTCAGCGGGTTGCTCCCTCACCCCCGCCCGCCATTTCAGCGGATTTAATGCGTAATTTGCAAATAAAAACACACTTAATGTTCGCCTTTTGAAACATAAGCCAGTTGTCCATTAACCATACCCTCCACAGGCTGGTATAAATCCTTTTGAGGAACGATATTGCTAATGGAGAACCGAAAATAAAACCAAATAATGTTTGATAACGAAAAATTCCCGACTACGGTGAACATCTGTAGGGTCGGGATTAATCCCGACCGCACTCTTTAACGGACTAAAATTGGCAATCCACCAAGTTATTTGAACTCATTTTCGGAAGTCCATAAGTGAGTCTGGTGATGACTAGATAACAGTTTGTGGCACAAATGAAAAGTTAAAGGCCAAGTAACGATCATGTCTGATGCTGATAATCACGACTGCCCCTACAAACTTGTCCCAGCCAGCCAATTTGGTACAGAGGAATTGGCAGAGATTTACAATGCGGGACGCAGAGATTATATCGTGCCGATGTTGACGGATACCGAGAGTCTCCGAAATTACGTCCATATGTATGATGTCGATTTGGATGCCTCGGTGGTCATATTGGACTCTGAAGATCGACCTGCTGGGATCGGGATGCTCGGTATGCGAGATAATCGTGGTTGGATTACCCGTTTGGGAATCACACCAGAACGCCGTCAAGGTGGTATGGGCATGTGCATGATGCAAGCGCTGATTACCGCTGCTCGTAAACGGAATATGCGGCTAATTCAACTAGAGGTGATCGAGGGTAATGATGCTGCACACCGGCTGTTTTTGCGGTGTGGCTTCCAAGAAACACGCCGTTTGATGGTCATTCGCCGTCCAGTAGCATTGCTTCCTGATAAACCGCCTGTGGCTGATATGACCGTTCGTTTGCTTAGTCGAGATGAGATTTGGGCGTGTTTGGCACAGCGTAATGCCGATGAATCGTGGGTGAACGAGAATACATCGCTAAATCACATTGAGAAATTAGAAGGTCTGCGGGCTAGTTTAGCATCCGATTACAGTGGATGGATCGTTTTCCAACGCAAAAACTCTGAGATAAGCCATGTGATTTGGCAGACCGCAGCGCCTATGCAAGAACAACTGTTAGAGAGCTTGTTGCATCATCTGCACGGGGCTTATCCTGACCACAATACCAAGATTGAAAATGTCCCTGTTGGGGAAATCGGTTGGGTGACATTACAACAATTTAATTACTTCGAGGAGTTTCGCCGGATTGAGATGTTTTTGCATTTATAGAGTCTATAATGGATTTAGTAACACTTTAAATTCGGTAAAATCATTGACGCATGTACTGGCAATTTAACCCCTACGTAATCCTGATCCTATTAGGTTTGATGCCGCTGGTCTATTTTGTCTATCGTGCTAATCAGCATCGTTCGACACTGGCTGCCCGTTTGTTTATGGCCTGTGCATTCGTTTCAGCTTGGACGTTACTAGTTTACGTATTTGAACTGCTTTCTGCCGATCCAGCAAGTTTGCTGCTATGGGTACGGATGCGGTTTATATTTTCCATATTTGTACCACCGTTAGGTCTGCTATTTATCCTTGCTTATCTGGGGAGGGATGAATGGGTGACATGGAGAAACTTTCTACTGCTCAGCATCCTGCCATTGATCCGGCTATTTGCTGTGTGGACGAATGACACTTACCACCTACAATGGTCGTCCTATACGATGGTGCGGATGGGGACACTGCTCTTTTCCCAATATCAAGATGCTACTGGTAGTGCTGTGTACTGGATGGGGCAACTGTACTTTCTGGCAGTGGTTGGCATCATGGTGTTTGTCATCCGGGGGGCGATTGTTCGTTCACCGGGACTCATACGAGGGCAGGTGATTTATGTGCTGGTTGCCATTTTGCTGCCTACATTCGGCATCGTATTAGAAGTCATTGGTATTCATCCGATACCTAACCTCAACTTGCCGGTTTTTACCTTATGTTTGGCAGCTATTCCGTTGGGGTTAGCCTTATTTCGTTACCGTTTACTGGATATTGTGCCTGCGGCACAAAGTCTTGTCCTACAAAGTATGCAGGATGCGGTGATGGTGCTGGATTTACATGGACGTATTGTTCAGGCGAATCCGGCTGCGATTACCTTACGAAACTTCCAACCAGAGGCCATGATCGGGCATTCAGCCGAGCAGGTATTCAGTGATTTGCCGCATCTGGTCGAACGATTTGACAAGGTTTTTGATGCACAAGAAATCATCGAGTTAAAAGGTGAGGAGCATACTTCACGGTATTTTGACTTACGAATTTCACCACTGCGAAATACCGATAAACAAACGACGGGTCGTATTCTTGTTTTGCGGGATGTGAGTGCAGCTAAACGAGCCGAAGAACATGCGCTTGATTTGGCTTTAGAGCGTGGACGAACACAGTTGCTGAAGAGTTTTATCAGCGATACGTCACATGACATTATGACACCTATTTCGGCGATGCGGATTTCCACTTATTTGCTACGGGCGTTGGCTGACAAAATTAGTCTGGCGGCGACTGAGGCCAAAAGTAATCCTGAGAGTGCGGCAACAGCGTTTTCAACATTGGAAACAACTGTGAATGCTATGCGGGAAAAAAGCACCAATCTGGATGCCAGTGCGTTACGGTTGCAGACTTTGGTCGAAGGCATGTTAGAGATGGTCAAGCTAGATAAACAGGTTTTCGTTTTTAAGCCGGCTGATATGAATTTATTGGCTGAGCAAGCGGTTAATTTGCAGCGCTTTTTGGCAGAAGATAAAAGTATTCAACTGCATTTGAAGTTGGAGGATGGACTGCCTAAAGTCGCTTTAGATAACAACCAGTTTGTGCGAGTGTTGCAAAATCTGCTGACGAATGCTTTGAAATATACACCACAGGGCGGCAGTGTGACGGTTTATACACGGCGGTATGGTGAGGATGTTGCACTGGAAATACAGGATACAGGTGAAGGTATTCCGGCAAACGATTTGCCACATATTTTTGACCGGATGTACCGGGTAGATAAAACAAGGACAACCGAGACGGGTGGTGTGGGGCTTGGGTTGGGCTTGGCGATTGTCAAAACGATTGTAGCAGCACATCATGGTACGGTTGAGGTAGATAGTACGGTGGGCGTGGGTAGTACATTTCGAGTGATTGTGCCAGCCATTTTGGTGACAGAGCAGCCAGATTTACCATCATCGTTACAAATGGCCTGATAAACAGGCGATAACAGGTAACATTACGTAGAAACATTACGAGTTTTAGCCTGCTTTGCAGACGAGAGCAGGTCAAGTGACCCTTTTTGAACCCGATTTGAGAAGATAAGGCTTGGAAGTTCAAACCACATTCAAACCTTTAGTGACCCCACTTTACGGATATGGCGTGCCGTATCCCTATAAAAATTAAAGCTTATTTACCAGTTGACATTAAATAGTTAAGTTGTATAACGCAGGCAAAGCACCGATATTATTAGCCAAATGCTCATGTTTTTCCTGTAAACTGATGGCGGATGCCGTTATCCTGAGCTTACAGTGAGGTCAAATGGCAATGATGCGACGATTATTTCCAATTAGTGCGTGCTTGCTGGTGATGGTTAGCGGAATTGCGTGGATGCAAGCGCCTACAGCAGCACTCGATGCTACTGAAACTGTTACACCGATGGTGTTAGGGGCGATTAAAACGGCTACGCTAACTGCCCTGCCACCGAAGCCGGAAGACCCACGTCCCACAATATGTTCCGCACCTTACCAAGAGGGTTGGGAAGCATCTATCGTCAAGGCAGGCGACACACTGCCTTCACTGATGCAGGGTGTTGGTGAACTCAGTGTGACCCAAGCGGCTGCACTAAACTGTATTGATGATCCAATGGCGCTGCCGGTGGGTTCGGTAGTGTGGCTGCCAGCGACATCTACGGGAGAAGCTACTGCCGAAGTGTGTCAGCAGATTGTCAAATCGTTGGATTGTGCAGTGCAAGCACAAGGCATTTTAGGGGCGCAGCAGTTATTCCAAAATGGCATGATGATCTGGCGGGAAGACACCCGCGAAATTTGGGTCATTACTAACGACAGCCGTCAATTACAGGTGTTTGATGACACCTACGTGGATGGTGAAGCTGATCCGACGGCTCAGCCACCGAATACCTTCTTTGTTCCCAAACGGGGCTTTGGCAAAGTGTGGGCGCAATTGGGCGGCGAGAAAAGTGGGTTGGGCTGGGGAACTGCACCGGAAGCCCAAATCAGCTTGACGGTTCAGGCTGCCGGACGTGTGTCCTATACTACTTATGTGCAGATGCCAGATGGGGCGATTTATGCGGCAACCGTTTTACCCCGTCAAGACGAAGGTTGGTGGGTGAAAATCGGGACGGCTTAGTGAACGCTTTATACCCATTTCATAAATTTATGGGAATGAATTGCGGCGGACGGCAAGAATGCCGTCCCTACAAGGATACAACTGCGAGATGCGCAGTTACCAAATTTTTATGAGGGAAAGAGATAAGGGCAACCTAGATGATTTCGGCAGAGAGAATGGTGCGCGTACCGGGGGCGTAATACAGACGATAGCGAAGGCTTTCGTTAAAAGCGCTCTTAAGTTGTTTGGAGAGTCTAAAGGACTGCCCATTTATGACAGCCGCATATCGTCCCAAGGGTAAGGGTTGAAGCATCAAGTTCCCGGCAATTGTTTCCACAGGAACATCAAAATCTTCTTGGTAACGCTGCCATGTCGCCAGCATGATGGTCACAAAACAGGCTGCCAAAAATGCGATCAATAGGAACTGCATTTGAAAAGCAATGCCCAACACCGCCAGAAAAATCATCAACCCCGCAGACCAACTGAGCGTCCGTAAGCGATGGCCTGAGAGTAACTGCCGCTGGTAGGGTGTGAGTACACCTAAACGATTCGCATTTAAATCGGCGGCGGAAAAACCCAACGCACCAGAGAGTACCATGTACGGATTCGGATTAAGCATCGATGTGTAAACACTCCGCAATCTAGATTTGTCCTATCACGCCGTTCATTCTAGGCCTCTTCATCTACCTGTAATCCCCCACAAAATGGGGGTGTCCGCCACGGCTCGGCTAACATCACACGAATGTAATATTCGAGGTACAATAAGCATTAATAACAAGTTCAAGATGGTGGGGTGTATTCATGGAGTCCGGGCCAATTGTACTGGTGGTGGTTGTACTGGTGCTGGTGGTTGCGGCGGTACTATATTGGCGGCGACTGAAAGCTGAACCGCAGCCTGCGATTGTGGAAACAAAGACGGTTGCAGAAAAGCCATCAACCCAACAGAATGATCTATCCACAGATATGGCTAATGCACCGACGGAAGCGCTGCCTATCCCTTTATCGGATGTCATGCCGGGTTTGCTGGCGGCATTAGAGGTTGAGCAAGGTCCCGATGCGTTTGTGGAAGGTGTGAATGTTGGTCGGCATGTTGAAATCCGTGACCAACGGGTGACGATTGGGCGAAGTCCCAAACAGGCGACGATTCAACTCTATAACGTGGATGAAGTGAGCAGTGTCAGCCGTTTGCACTGCACACTGGAATTCCACAAAACTCTGCGCTGTTTTATGATTACTGACGAAGGCTCTTCCTCCGGCACAAAAGTCGCGGGTAAACCAATTGCCCCGCACAAAGCACACTCTCTCAATGACAATGATGTAATCGAACTGGGCATGATCGACCAGCAAGGTGTTATTTTGCGCTTCCGTACCACATTCGATGCGCCAACTGATCGTTTGAGTATCGAGCCGTTGACTGAACCGAAAGATACGATCCGCAAGCGTATGGCGGCGGTGGGACGGGGAACGACTCCGCTGCGGCAGGATGTTTTCATCAGTTACAGCCGTCGTGACCGGGCGGTGATGCGGATCGCGCGGGATGCGCTGGTTGAGGCAGGATATACGGTATGGAGCGATGAAAGTTTAGAACCGGGGAGTCCTTCGTGGAAAAATGATGTGCAGCAGGCGATTGAAGGCGCGGGTTGTGTGGTGGCTATTCTTTCTCCAGATGCCAAAGACTCGGAGTGGGTAAGCGAGGAATTGAGCTACGCCCATATACGCAAGCAGCGGGTATTTACGGTGCTGGTACGGGGCGATGAGAGCAACGCCATTCCGTTCGGGCTGACGGGTGTACAGTGGGTGGATATGCGGTTGGACTATGACGAAGGTATGAAAGAACTGATGCAACAATCGGCATTAGAGCAATTGACTGCTGCTGTGCATGAGTATTTGGGGAAGTAAGTGGTGAATGGGTTGCGCTGCTGATGAGGCAAAATCCTCACCCCCTAAACCCTCTTCATTTCATGTTCATTGACGGCCTTTTGTGGACATAAGAGAAAACGAAAATTATTTGGGAGGGTCAAAGACCCTCCCCTACGAGAAAGACATCTCTGTATTTTAAAAATGTCGTCCTCTGAAATTGTACGGCAGAGGGGAACAAAGACGGACATATGACAGCTACGATTTTGGTGGTGAATGATGAGCCGGGGATACTCATGCTATTCCAAATTATCCTGCGACGGGCGGGTTATCAAACGCTAACGGCAAAGGATGGTTTAGAAGGCTTTGAGGTTGCCAAAACACAACTGCCTGATTTAGTGGTTTCCGACAGTATTATGCCCAAGGTGCATGGGCGAAAATTACTCCAGATGATCCGTTCCGAACCAACGACGCAACATATTCCATTCATTCTGGTGACTGTTGGCGGTACATGGCATCTTGAAACTGACGTGGAATGGATTGAAGATTTACTTCTCATCGCCCCTTTTGATCCGCCGGAGTTGGTTACCAGTGTACAAAAGTTATTGCCGGAAAAAGGTAATTAAGCGGCATTTGGTACACATAGGGCGCAAAGCCTTGCGCCCCTACATGGAAAATCATGATTGCGAGACAGCATCGCGTGTAATTATTTTCTTGGTGGTGGTTGGATTGGGAAATGCCGGACAGGATGATCGTGATTTACTAATTAGTGTGGTATTTAGTCGGCGGACACGGCATGCCGTGTCCCTACGAAAATTCGTTTTTTAGAAGGCGAAAACTGCTGACATATGTTTACCACTTTAAAAAGTAAAAGACCATAATCCTGTCCCTACAAGCAGCCCAATCTTTATTAGGAAAAATTCATCGGATAAGGGACTAAGCAAGAGACAAATTTAGGTTGATGGCTTGGTGCCGACAGCGGCGTAGAAGAAGCCAAAGAACACACTATCGCGCCAGTAATTTTGGGTGCGGGCGGCAAGCCATTCCCACGGGTGGCGTGTACTGTCGGTGATAATGAACAGGTCGAGAATGTTCATCATCCAACCGATAGGACGAGCGTACCACAGATCACTCTCGCAGATGTCAGCGATGGCATAGGTTCCACCGGGTTTGAGGGCATCCCACGCTTGCTGCATGGCTTGTTCGTGACGTGGAATGACGATGAGGCCGAGTGTACACAGCACCACATCAAAATCATTTCCGGGCTGCATGGTGGCGGCATCGGATTGGATGAGTTCGACGTTCGTCCAACCGTGCTGGTCAATGACGCGTTGGGCAGCAGATAGCATTTCAGGGCTGTAATCGACGGCGACCAGTTTACCAGTTGGGCCAATGCGCTCGATAATATAGGGGAAGTTTGCCCCTGCTCCACAGGCGAAATCCAACACTTTATCACCGTCTTTGAGATTGGCGAGGCGCATGATAGCATCACGCATTTCGAGGCGCGGCCAGCGTCCGAAAATATTGACCTGCAAGTCGGTGTCATTATAGTTTTCGGCACGTCGTTTGTAGTAGGCATCCAGACGTGATTGTGTGAGGGCGTTCTTGCTGGTTTGGCGCAGCACTGAGGCTACTGCCATGCCTGCAAAAAGCCCGAACCAAAATTGTCGCTTCAAGCGGTTTTCCTCTGTTCTAGATCGCGGATATTTTGTAAAAGGCTGCGAATTAAGCCATAGGTCACATAGAGGGCGACCCACGCAAACAACGCTCGTCCTTGGAAGAGCAAGAGCGTCACCACGGCTAGCAGTAAAAGCAAGCCCTTCCAGCCACGACGAGTGATAATACTGTTGTGTTCATAGGGTACAGCACTGATCATTAATAAAGATGAACCTGCCATCAGGACAGCAGCGAGGGTTGGCGAACCATAACCTTTGAGCAGTTCGTTCATGAAGATGACGAAACTCGCGAGTAATCCGGCGGCAACGGTGGTTGGCAATCCGACGAAGAAGCCGTCTTTCTCTTCTTCCTCGCTGAGAACATTAAAACGTGCCAGTCGAATGGCGCTGCATACGATGGGCAGGAAGGTAACGATGCTGCCTAAAATTGTCCAGTCGGAAAAGTAAGCGCGTTGGAAGAGCAGCGCAGGGGCTACACCATAGTTGATGGCATCAGCTAAAGAGTCGAAATAGCTGCCGAACTTGCTACAGCCATTGACTTTACGCGCGATTTTGCCGTCCATTGAGTCGAGGATGCCTGCCAACACAATGAGCCATGCTGCCGTGACGAAATACCCTTGAAAGGTATACATGATGGAGAGATAGCCGAGGAATACACTCAGGGCGGTGACGCTGTTGGGTATCCAAGTGCGATTCATGGGAATGCGACGTGCTTTCATAGTTTGTTATTATAACCCGACTTTTAAAAGCACATGATTGGCGTAGGTTAGTCTTAACAATTCTAGTAATGTCATTAAGAGAACCATCGACAGCAGGCTTCGCTCAATCCACCAAAATGTTTTTAAATGATCTGCACGTTACACCAAATCTCGAACTAACCGCGACCCATAAAAGGCATCTGGGTTGCCATTACGGTCATAAAGGGTACGTTGACATCAAGCGGCAGGTTTGCCATATAGAGAACGGCCTGCGCGATATGTTCGGCATCAATTGTTGGTTCGGCAATCACCGCGCCGTTGGGTTGCAGTACACCGTCTTTCATAGAGGATGTCATATCGGTTTCCGCGTTACCAATGTCAATTTGTCCACAGGCAATGTTAAAGGCTCGACCATCGAGCGCGGTGGATTTGGTAAGACCCGTGATGGCATGTTTGGCAGTGGTATAAGCTGCGGTATTGAGGCGTGGTTTTTGTGAGGAAAGCGATCCGTTGTTGATGATGCGCCCGCCACGTGGATTTTGCGCCTTCATTATGCGAAAAGCTTGCTGTGTACAGAGAAATGTTCCCGTCACACAGGTATCGAAGACCTTACGCAACTGCTCGTAAGTGATGTCTTCGAGTGGCAGTGTCGGAATATTTATACCCGCATTGTTGAACAAAACATCTAACCGTCCAAACTTGGCTTCGGTAGCTGCAAATAATGCCGCTACAGCTTGTGGATCGGTAATATCTGTGGACATGAGCAGTGTGCGTGATTCAGGTACACCCGCTTCTTGAACTAACTGTTGCAGCGGCGCGATGCGGCGGCCTGCTAGAACGACGGAGTATCCGGCTTGCCAGAGAAGCAGTGATGTTCGTTTGCCAACACCCGTTCCAGCGCCGGTGACGAGCGCGATACGATTGGTTGAATTCATTCTGCTGTATTCCTTGTATGGATAATCACCATCAAACTGTGATTGCTAGAAGCGGTAGTGACAATTATGGCTCAAGTTTAGATTGTTCGGTATCCGTTCGCCACCAGCTAAAGGTAAGGGTGATTTACATATTAGTGAGGTGATTAGATGACGGAAATTCAGACGGCATGCTACGCAGATGCCGTCCCTACAATAGTAACGCGAGGCGACCTTGCGAATGCCCATCATGAGGGGGAATTGGGTTAGGATATTTTGAAGGATTATTTAATACGGGAGCACACATAGGTGCTCCCCTACGCTAGCGCATATTCGACAGTAAAAGGTATCGAATATGGAAGAAGTTGAGAAATCTTAAAATAAGATTTGGACTTGAGGATGCGTCTAGAAATATAGAGACACTTGCGATGATTGTTAAAAACTTGACACAAAAGTCTCAATCATCTAAGATGTAAAAACATAACTATCTCATCAAGAGCGAGTGAGGGTACGGCCCTTTGATCTCGCAGCAACCCCTGAAGCGTCGGGAAGGTGCTAAATCCGCCAGTGAGGTCACTGGAAGATGAGTGCGACAAGTCAGAAAACTTCCATCGCGCTCCTTCCAAACTGAAGGGGCGCGTTTTGTTTCTTGGGAACGGCGTTGAAGGGTTGAAGGATGACAACGGTTGATTTGCTGGGGTATGTGGCATCGGTTTTGATTATCATATCCCTGTTGATGAAGTCGATCTTTCGGCTTCGGATCATCGGGCTGGCAGGCGGGATGCTGTTTTTTGTTTATGGTCTGCTGCTGCAATCTGTGCCTGTGGCTGGTCTTAACTTCGTTAACATGTGCATCAACCTGTACTTTATCCGGCAAATGCTGATGGCAAAATCGTATTTCAAACTGTTGGAGGTTGACCGCAATTCGAGCTACTTGACCAGTTTTCTAGAGTTTTACCAGAGCGACATCGCCAAGTTCTTCTCACATTTTGTGTATCGACCGGATCGTGCGGATATGGTGTATTTGATCCTACGAAATTTGCAACCGGTGGGGCTGTTTGTGATGGAACGGGATGCCAGTGGGCGGGCGTTAGTCAAGCTGGATTATGTGATATCGGGCTACCGTGATTTGAAGGCAGGACAATTTTTGTATCACGAATTGGAGCAGTTGCTTCCAGCCAAACAGGTGACCAAGCTCTACAGTGTGTGTGGTGATGATGTTCATCAAAGGTATCTGAAGCGAATGGGCTTCACGTTACAGGGTGGCGAGGGGCTCACGAAGCTGTTTGCGCGAGAGTTGAAGTAAATGGCGGTTAGCTTTTGGCGGGCGAGCAGAGAGGTATTAAATGATGGATACAAAGACACTCGAACAGGAAATCTTGACGGAAGTTCGAAAGCTTGATATTGGGATGCAAACTCACTTGTTAGAGATCGTTCGAGGTTTGGCGAATCCTGTACGGTATACAGGCGAACCGGGTTGGAGTTTTGTCGAGGCTGCTCGTCAGGTCAATATCAGTGGAGAAGATTTACAGTTAATGGAAACTGCCATCGACGAATTGAGTATAGCACTCTCACACATAGCGAAGATAGAAGCGTCTACACAATAGTGGATGTGGCACAGGCCAAAGGCAAACACATTTCCGGTGTGAATCTGGTTGTGAGAATTGTGGCGGATAAGGTGATTGTAGAATGCGACCAGAACGACAAAGTGATTGTTGATGCGCTAGTACAGGCGGGTAAAAAGCGTGAGGACATTATTCTGGCGTATGCGGGTGAAGATGAACCGAAAGTGGCGGATTGGTTAATGAGTAAAAAACCTGTTTTCTTCATAAGTCATGCTTCTGAGGATAAGGCTCAAGCCCAAATATACAAAAACATACTTGAAGAAGGGTTTAAAAAGGACTTAAACACCGCAATAGAAGTCTTTGTTTCTACAGCACCAAGCGCTATTCGGATTGGACGTGAATGGTTTGACACAGTTGTGACGAAACTTGATAAATCAGATGCGCTTATTGTATTGGTTACACCAAATTCAATTGATAGACCTTGGGTATGGTTCGAAGTTGGTTACTTTTGGAAAAAGCGGCGTGACAATAAAAAATTTAGAATTTACCCAATGTATCAAAAAGGAATTCAGATACCTAGTCCATTGAATACGCTGCAAGGGAAGATAATAGGTGAAGAAGATCAAGAATTATTTGGACAACTAATTGATGACATGGGATTTGTAGATGAAGATGGAAATATTCGCGAACCTCTCGAAGCTAAGGTAGTCGAAATAAATAACTCTGGCGAGAAAATAGAAGAAATATATGAAAGTCCATACTCGCATTATTCAGAGGCAGAGCTAACTGAACTACTGGATGATTATCTTCATTCATGCATAAGAGACTATCAAATGGCAATATTTCAGGCCAATGAAATTGGTGAACCTTGGTTGGTTGAAGAACGAAACTATGTGTGTAATGGCTCACTTATCGACTACAAATCTTTTGACAAACAACTCAATTTACCTACAGGAACTGCTCAGAAACTACTTAAAACAGTAGCGGCAAAGAACAACTTGTTTCCTGAACCAAACTCTGATCATGCTAACACTATTCGTTTACATTTAGTTGAGAAATCAGAAAACAATCAATTGAATGAAAATTCGGTTTCGGGCGATATTCTGTTCTAAGTAAGATATTTGGAGTAACCGATCTACATGACGACACGCACACACGATTTGACCTATAGTAACCGACGTTATTTGGACGCGATTGAAGATCATGTGGTGATCTTTGATGGCGCAACGGGAACGAACATTCAGAAGCTGAATCTGGTGGCAGCGGATTTCGGTGGCGAAAAATACAACGGTTTGAATGAACATCTGGTGTTGACCAAGCCGGAAGTCCTTGAGAATCTCCACGCGTCATTCTATGCGGTGGGCAGCGAGGTGGTGGAAACCTGTACGTTTCGCGGCAATCGCCTGACATTGAATGAGTTCGGACTGGCGGATAAGACGCTGGAAATCAACCGGACAGCGGCACAAATCGCACGAAAAGTGGCCGATAAATTTGAGAAGGAAACCGGCATCCCACGTTTTGTAGCGGGCAGCATGGGGCCAACGGGTAAGCTGCCGAGTGGTAATGATCCCGATTTGAGCAACATCACCTTTGAAGAACTGGCTTCGATTTTCTACCAGCAAACACAAGGGTTGGTCGAAGGCGGCGTGGATGTGCTGCTGATCGAAACCAGCCAAGATATTCTTGAAGTCAAGGCGGCGGTTGTGGGCATCAATCGCTATTTTGCCGACAGCAACACGCGCATTCCGGTGCAATGCCAAGTGACATTGGATGTGAGCGGTCGTATGTTGTTTGGTACGGATATTGCAGCGGCTCTGGCGACACTGGAAGCGCTGCCGATTGACATCATTGGCATCAACTGCTCGACTGGCCCCGAATATATGCGCGAGCCGATTAAGTATCTGGTCGAGCATAGCAGTATGCCGATTAGCGTGCTGCCGAACGCCGGTTTGCCAATCAATGTGGATGGCGAGGCGGTTTATCCGATGGAACCCGCGCCATTCAGCGAGATGATCGCTGAGTTCACGCGTTGGGGTGTGAGCGTGGTAGGCGGCTGCTGCGGTTCGACTGCCGAACATATTGACCACATCTATCAACAGGTTCACGGGCATTCGTATCAAGAGTATTTGGAACAACACAAGTCGCTGATTCCTTCACTGACGCTGCATAACGGCGGCACATCCACGCCACCGGATACCAGCAAGTTGGATAAGCTGGTGGAAAAGGTCGCGCCGAAAGTGCGTGAAATTCAACACGAGGCGGTGGCATCCAGCGGAATGACGGTTACGCCGATGATCCAAAATCCCGGCCCGACGCTGATTGGTGAGCGTGTCAACAGCCAAGGCAGCCGGAAGGTCAAGCAACTGCTGCTGGCGGACGATTACGACAGCTTGGTGCAAATCGCCGTCGATCAGGTCAACAGTGGGGCGCATATGTTGGACATCTGCGTGGCACTGACGGAACGTGCCGATGAAAAAGAGCAGATGGAGAAGGTCATCAAGAAGTTGTCGATGGCGGTAACTGTGCCGTTGATCATTGACACGACGGAAATTGATGTAGCCGAGGCAGCACTGGCGTTGTATCCGGGACGTGGCATCGTCAATGGGAACAACCTTGAAAACGGGCGTGACCGGATTGATAAGGTGCTGCCGATTGTCAAGAAGTATGGCTCGGCAGTGTTGAGCATGACCATCGACGAAGAAGGCATGGCGCATACCCGCGATAAGAAGTACTTGATTGCCAAGCGCATCACGGATATTGCGGTTAATGAATATGGATTAAAACCAGAAGACTTGATCTACGACGCACTAACCTTCCCGCTGACGACCGGACAGGAAGATTTGCGGAACGACGCGATGGAAACCATCGAGGGTATCCGGCTGATTAAGCAGAACATCCCCGGTGTGATGACGGCGTTGGGTGTGAGTAACGTCAGCTTTGGTGTGACTCCGGCGGCGCGCGGCGTGTTGAACAGTGTGTTCCTGTTTCACGCGGTACAGGCCGGTTTGGATATGGCGATTGTCAATCCGGCGCACATTACGCCTTACGCTGAAATTCCAGATGACCAACGCAAGATTGCCAACGATGTGATTTTCAATACCGATCAAGATGCACTGCCGCGTTTCATCCAATACTTTGAACAGAATTCGGTTCAAAGCTCGGCTAAAGAAGTCGAAGATCCAACGGCGGGTATGACCAGCGAGCAGGCGGTTCATTGGCAAATTGTCCACCGTAAGAAAGAGGGCGTGGAAGCGCTCATTGACGACTGCCTGACACGTCAGGACGCGGTGGGTGTGCTGAACAATGTGCTGCTGCCAGCGATGAAAGAAGTTGGTGATAAGTTTGGGTCGGGCGAGTTGATCCTACCGTTCGTGTTGCAAAGCGCCGAGACAATGAAAAAGTCAGTGGCTTATCTTGAGAAGTTCATGGATAAGGTAGAAGGCTCAACCAAAGGCACGATTGTGCTGGCGACGGTCTACGGCGATGTACATGACATCGGCAAGAACTTGGTCAAGACCATTTTGAGCAACAACGGTTACACGGTGCATGATTTGGGCAAGCAGGTTCCAGCGAACACGATTATCGAGAAGGCACAAGAACTCAAAGCGGACGCGATTGGCTTAAGTGCGCTGCTGGTGAGTACATCGAAGCAGATGCCGATTATCATCAATGAGTTGGCACGGCGCGGCTTGAAGTATCCGGTGATTATAGGTGGGGCGGCGATTAACCGACGTTTTGGACGGCGCATTCTGTTTTTGGACGAGAGCAAGCAGCCTTATGAACCGGGTGTGTTCTACTGCAAGGATGCGTTCGAGGGGTTGTCGGTGATGGACAAGTTGGTGAGTGAGCAGCATGATGGCTTCTTGCAGAACGTGATTGCTGAAGCCTACGAGGAAATCGGCAAGGTCAGACCTGCCAAGCGGGAACGTTCGAATAAGACAAGCGATGTGAAGCCCGCGCCAAGTATTCCAAAGCCTCCGTTTTGGGGTGTGAAGTCTATCCTTGAGATGCCATTGGAGATTGTGTTCAAGTACCTGCACAAGCCGGAATTGTTCCGGTTGTCATGGGGTGCGACCAATACGCATGGCGAGGATTGGGTGAAACTGGAAAAGGAATTTGAAGCACGGCTGGAAAAGATGCAGAAAGAAGCGCTGCGCGATAAGACACTGCGACCACAAGCAGTCTATGGTTACTTCCCCGGCAATCGCGAGGGTAATGATCTGGTGATCTGGGATTGGCAGCCCTTCGCAAACGCGAATGGCGGCGAACCGGAAAAGCGGGAAGTAGCACGGTTCTCGTTCCCACGACAGAACAACGGCGAGTACCTGTGCCTCGCAGATTACTTTGCACCGATTGACAGCGGTGTGGTTGATACCGTGGCGCTGCAAGTGGTAACGGTGGGTGAACCTGCCAACGAAGCGTTTGAAAAGCTGCAATCCGCTGACAACTACAGCGAAGCCTATTTCTTCCACGGGTTGGCGGTACAGACAGCCGAAGCAACCGCCAACTATGTCAACCGCGTAGTAGTGAACCAGCAGATGGGCATTCCGAATAACCAAGGTAAGCGTTACTCATGGGGTTATCCGGCCTGCCCCGATTTGGATGATCACAAATTGGTGTGGCAGTTGATGCCGCAAATCGAGACCGATATTGGTGTGAGTTTGACTGAGAGCTTCCAGCTTGTGCCAGAACAAAGCACTGCGGCGATTGTGATTCATCATCCTGACGCGAAGTATTTCAGCGTCGGTAGTTTGGATCGGACGGCGCAGATTTTAGGTGAGGGATAGCCCAGCCGCATCCTTTGCAATGAGTGAGAAATTGTGAGAATGACCAAAGCCATGCTGAAAGAAACTTAAATGGATGAGCGAGGATCGCAGGGATGCAGGAAGACGATCATCGGAACGTTAGCGATTATCGTTGCAATTGTGCTGTGTATATCGGTGACGTTGGTGGGTGTTGACCGAACGTGTGTTTCCGATTTGTCACCGCGTTTGCCCATTTATCCCAATACGACGGTTAAGCTGGAACAGCACAACTTCCTGACTCAGTTTGGGATGGGCGAGTCGGTGATGATTTTGCACTCGGATGACGAGGTTGGGGTTGTGCGTGATTGGTATTCGCGGACGGTTGGAGCGGTTGTATATGCCGATGTTCAAAAGGGAACTATTAAGCACATGGGACGCACCAATTGGACTGTGGATGAAGCACCGGAAGGCAAAGGCAGCCAGATCATTTTATACGGTTATTGCGGAGGGTAGGATTGCATGTCGTTAGTGGACTTCATCAAAGCGATGCCGAAGGTTGAGCTGCATGTTCATCTACAAGGCGCGACACAACCGGAAACATGGCTTGAGCTAGCCGAACGAAACGGCGTGAAACTGCCGGGGAATACGATTGAGGGGATACGTGATTGGTTCGTGTTCAAGGACTTCCCGCACTTCATTCAGATTTATATGGCGGTGTGCGGGACGATTCGAACGGCTGATGACGTGGAATTTATGGCGCGGCGATTCTTGGCAGGACAAGCCGAGCAGAATATCCAATATACCGAAATCACTTACACGCCTCATCTGCATTATAAGATTGCGGGGTTAGATGCGCGGACACAACTCGATGCGTTGAATCGGGCAAGGACGTGGGCAGAGCACACACATGACGTTAAGTGCGGATTCATACTCGATATTTCGCGAAACGTCACACCCGAAGAAGGATTGTGGACGACCGATATGGCGATTATGGGCATGAACCAAGGTGTGGTGGCATTGGGGTTGGGTGGGCCGGAAGTTGGATATCCTCCGGAGAGACACGCGATTTCATTCCAGAAAGCACATGCGGCGGGACTCACTTGCATCCTCCACGCCGGGGAGACCGAAGGACCAGCCAGCATCTGGGGTGCGATCAAGCAGGGAACAGCACGAATCGGGCATGGTGTACGCTGCATCGAAGACCCGAAATTGGTGGAGTATTTGCGGGAGACCCAAATCCCGTTGGAGGTCAGCCCGACGAGCAATGTTTGTTTGGGTGTGTTTCCCAGTATGAAAGAGCATCCGTTACCGAAGTTGATAGCAGATGGTTTGTACGTGACGCTCAACTCAGATGATCCACCGATGTTTAACACCTCGCTGACCAATGAATATCTGACAGCGGCAGAAGTCTTCGGGATGGATGAAGCGGCACTGACAGGCTTGGTTATCAATGGGGTGAGGGCGAGTCGGATGTCGAAGAGCGAGAAGGCCGAGATGGAAGCCGCGTTTAAGCGCGAGTTTGAGCGGCTCAAAACACCCTTATAATCGGGATTAGAAGTGAGTAGATGGAGTTTGAAATGTCTGCACACACAACGATTGAGTTAGAGCAAATTCTGCCACCGGAAGTTTACGAGCGCTTGCAGGCGGAAGCTAATCGTCTACAAGCCAGTTTAGGTGACGTGGTGCGTGAAGCGATTGAGGAGTATCTCGATATTTCTGATGAAGACGAGTATGAAGATACGCCTGATGAAAAGATCATCGCGGACATCCGACAAGGTTTGCATGAGGCACTGACCGGGCAAACAATCCCAGCAGATGAAGCAATGGCTTTACTCCGAAAGCAAATAGCCGATGAGCAAGATTAGAGTTGAATTTTCGAATCATTTCCTAAAAGAACTTCGACGAATTGCTCGTAAATATCCACAAGCTGTTCACGAAGTTGACTCATTGCTCGAACAACTCAAGCAAGGTGAACATCCGGGTGACAAAATCCCAAATGTAGGATATGACGTTCATAAAGTGCGCTTGAAAAATCCTTCTGCAAATCGTGGGAAACGTGGAGGATTACGCGCAATTTACTATTTTCAATTCGCTGAACAAATCATCATGATCGCGATTTATTCCAAAACGGAACAAGAAGACATCAGTATCGAGGTCATTCGTCAAATCATTGAAGATTATTCAGTGTCTTCCTCAAAAACTGATAAACCTGAGTGAGTACTAAACCGCAATGAGACACCTTTCTTTCCGCGAACGGCTACAACAAGCGAACCCGATTTTGGGTGATGGGGCGATGGGAACCCTGCTGCACCAGCATGGTGTACCGATTAGCACCTGTTTCGATGAACTCAACCTGACGCATCCCGAACAGGTGGAGCGGATTCACCGTGAATATCTGGAAGCGGGGGCGGAACTGATCGAAACCAATACCTTTGGTGCGAGTCGTTACAAGTTAGCCAAGCATGGTCTTGCCGATAAAGTAGCTGAGATCAACCGCGCGGGTGTGGAACTGGCAAAGCGAGTCATTGATGCCAGCGGTAAGGCGGCTTATCTGGCAGGATCAGTTGGGCCGTTGGGGACGGGTATGAAGCCGATGGGACGGGTGAAGCCCGAAGATGCACGAGCGGCTTTCGGTGAGCAAATTAAGGCTTTGACTGAGGCAGGTGTCGATCTTATCCTGATGGAGACATTCAGCGACCAGATGGAACTGCTGGAAGCATTGGCAGCGGCACGAGAATCCGCGCCGAGTTTACCCGTTGTCTGCCACATGACTTATGGACAGGATGATCGCACCTTGCTGGGGGATTTACCAGCGCAAGTGGCACGGAAATTGCATGAGGCGGGTGCAGATGTGATCGGTGTGAACTGCGGAGGTGGGCCGCAACAACTCGCACGTATCCTTCAGGCGATGCGTCAGGCTGTACCGGCGGCGGTGTTATCTGCCATGCCGAACGCAGGCTTCCCTGAGTCGGTGGGAGAACGGATGATGTATCCGGCGACGGGGGAATACTTTGCGGATTACGCGCTGACCTTCAAGGCAATTGGAGCGAAGATGATTGGTGGGTGCTGTGGGACAACTCCGGCACACATCGCAGCGATGCGAAAGGTACTCGATAACCCGGATTTGCCCCTACCTCATATCCAAGTGTATGAGGCACATACGGATGATATGCTGGCGGTTCCTGAACGTCCGACGGAATTGGCACGGAAGTTGGTTGAAGGAAAGTTTGTTATCACGGTTGAGATGGCTCCATTACGAAGTTTCGTCCCACAAAAATTGCTGGCAGCGGCGCAACTGTTGAAGGAAGCCGGGGCGGATATGGTGGATGTGGCGGACAGCCCAACGGCACGGATGCGAATGAGTCCGTGGGCGCTGTGCCACTTCTTACAGACACGGGTGCATATGGAAACGGTGCTGCATTTCCCGACGCGAGGGCGTAATTTGCTCCGTGTACAAGGGGATTTGTTGGCGGCACACGCGATGGGACTTCGGAATTTGTTCGTGGTGATGGGCGATCCGACCAAGATTGGGGATTATCCAGAGGCGATGGATAGTTTTGATGTGGCTCCATCGGCCTTGATCGGGATTATCAAGCACAAGATGAATACCGGAACCGATCAGGCGGGAAACAGCATCGGGCAGCCGACCAGCTTCACCGTGGGCTGCGCGTTAAATATGTTCGCGAGTGATATAGATCGCGAGATTGGGACGCTGGTTAAGAAGTTGGAAAGTGGAGCCGATTTCGCGCTGGGACAAGCGGTGTTTGAGCCACACCGGATTGAACTATTCCACAAGCGTTACCGCGAGATTACGGGCGAGGATTTAAAACTGCCGGTTTTGATGGGCTTGATGCCTCTATACAGTTCGAAACATGCGCGATTCTTGCACAATGAAATTCCGGGTATCAGCATCCCCGATGCGCTGATGGAGCGGATGGACAATGCAGGCGAGAACGCGGCGAACGAGGGTGTCAAGATCGCACAGGAACTTCTGCGTGACATGCGCGGGATGGTGCAGGGAGCGTATATCATTCCAGCATTTGGGCGGTACGAATTGGTGGCGGACGTTATCGACTCAGTAGCTGTAGGCAGTTAATTCGCTAGTGCTGATAGGGCAACTGACGAGTTCTTATATAAATTTATTATTTGTGTCCTATCTTTTAGCCTAGCAAACCGTTATAATGCGCGGCGTTTTGGCCTGAATATCCGGGCCTTGAAAGTGAGAATGACCAAGATGAGCGTTGAAAAAATTGAGGACGGCGTGGTTGTCAGTATGACATACCAGCTCGTTGTAGATGGCGAAGAAGCAGGCCGAGCAGGCGAAGACGAACCGTTGGAATATCTGCATGGCGCGGAAAATATTGTTCCCGGTCTTGAAACAGCCCTTCAAGGCAAAAAGGTAGGCGACCGCGTAAAAGTGACCGTCCCACCTGAAGATGCCTATGGTGACTATGACGACGAAGAGATGGACGAGTTCACCGCGGATGAAATTCCCGGCTCGGAAAATCTCGAACTCGGCATGATCGTCGAAGTAGAAGACGATGATGGTTACATCTATGAAGGTACAGTGGTCGAGATTGAAGACGGTTCAATTTTAGTTGACTTCAATCACCCGTTGGCTGGCAAAACATTGGATTTCGATGTAACGATTATTAGCCTGCGCGAAGCTGACGCTGAAGAGCTGGAACATGGTCATCCACATTCGTTGGCTGGCATGTTCGAAGACGACGAAGAATAAGCCTTTAGGCTCGATTCTCTAGTGACCACATTCTGGCGGATTTCAGCACCTAAAAATGTTCAAATCCGCCGGAAACTGTTCATGTACACTGCCTTCAAAACCTCGTTCCAACCTGCCACCTATTATCATTGTGTTGATTACTGATGAACGACTTCATTCTGGCTTCAAGTTCCCCACGTCGTCGTGAGTTGTTGAGTACACTTGGCATCCCCTACACGGTTCTCAAACCCGATATTGATGAAAGTCAACACACGGGCGAAGCACCGCTTGATTATGTGCAACGCCTGAGCCGTGAAAAAGCCGCGCAAGTGGTGAAGCACTTAAGTAGCCCAACGACTGTATTAGCCGCAGATACAGTGGTTATTTTGAGTGCAGATACAATGGGTATTGATGGGCAAGGAGTAATCCTTGGCAAACCTGTAGATGCGTTAGATGCTCGTGACATGCTCCAACGCTTACGTGGACGGGTTCATCAAGTATGCACAGCCATGACACTGCTTGTACTATCTGAAGGTAGTGGACAAACGAACACAACCCAAATTACGCGCACTGATGTGACCATGCGCGATTACACTGATGCAGAAATTGAGGCCTATATCGCGACAGGTGATCCGTTCGATAAGGCAGGCAGTTACGCCATTCAACATCCGATCTTCAAACCCGTAGCGCGAATTGACGGCTGTTATACCAATGTGGTCGGCTTGCCCATGTGTACTTTACAAACGATGTTGGCAGGCATCCATTGGTCGGGAATAGAACCGCATCCCATTTGTGATTGTCGCGAAAAATATGCGAACTTATTCAGTTGACAAAGCAGTTAAAACTCAACCCTCTGTGTCTCTGAGTCATTGAGCCTCTGTGTTAAAAATGCCTTGGCAGTTCACCCGTATTCCTCACCGCAACTGTTGCAAGATCGAAGCTCGCATTTTACGAGCGTAGGCAGGGCAATGGGCGAGTTCTAACGACTCCTCAACATCCCGTTCAAGGTTGTAGACAATGTCGAAAACACGGCTGATTGTCCACTCAGGATAAGGCCGTTCAAGCAGTTCAAGTTTTTGTCCGGCTTCGACGTTACCTTCTTGTAGAACACGCACATACCAACCCGAAAAACCATTTTGTTGGACTCGGGCAGCCAAATCTTTTTGTTGCCAGCGCCGAGCCAACTTCCAACATGGATGTCGTGGTTGTGACACCTCAACTCGTACTTCACCAATCGCATAAACATCACCGACAGCAACCTTATCCTCGGTCATCTGAGTAACCGTCAGGTTTTCACCAAAGCCACCATACACCCAATCATGCTGTGGTAGCACCCGCTTCCAATAATCATAATGACTCGCCGCATAGATTAAGACGGCTTTATCCGGCCCACCATGATTTCTAAGATCAGCCTGTGCGTCACCAACAAAATCTTCCTTGCCCAAATAAACCGCGCCCTCAACAGGTTCTTTGAAGATGCCCGAACGCCAAACTTTCCCCTCACCATCCGAGTCATTCCCATAATGACGCTCAGCCGGAAGTCCAACCTGTAACGAAACAATCTCAGGCATGAGTACAATCCCTTTGATAGCCCTCTAGACAATCAAAAGACGGACAAAGCAACGATTGTCTTACAAAAGAAACTCAACTTCCGGCATCGTAAGTCGCATAAATTGGCTCGACAAAGTACACACCTGTTTGTCCTTCCGCCAACCAACCCCGTACCGCACCGATGCCGTAAAGCACCTCGAACCATGCCATGCCTTCGCCGCAAGTCGGGCCACTCACCACCTGGAAAGTTTGCCCCGGCGAGACTCGACCGATGCGCTCGTAAGTCGTAGCTGGGCCACGTCGGACACTAACCGTCGAAGTATCTGTATCACTGGCGGTGACGCGTCCGCGCGCCCCCGCATACAACCTCGAAGGCAGATCAGTCGTGCAACTGGCAGGCGCGGGTGTGGGTGATGGCGCGGGTGTAGCCGTTGACAAGCCAAACTGAATATTTTCTTCGTCGGTCAATGTTCGAGGTACGCAGCATTTACGCGCAAAGGTAATCAGCGCTTGAGCATTGCGCCAAATCTGCCAGACCCGTGCGGTATTATCACCGCCCGCGGTCGCAAAATAATTACCATCAGGCGACCACTTTAAGCTGTAAATGATGCCATTGTGACCCGTAAAAGTGAGCAGTTCACCACCACTATCGGTATACCAGATTTTGGCTGTACCATCCGAACTGACCGTGATTAAACGGCTGCCACCGGGTGACCATTCCAACCCATTGACCTCCGCCTCGTGACCAAACAGAGTTCGCACCAATGTACCATCTGCCGCGTCCCATATTTTAGCCGTTGCATCTGCACTCGCAGTGGCGATATAAGTGCCATCAGGTGACCATGCAACACGCGTCACCTGCCGGATATGACCGACGAGTGTGAATACTTCTGTACCCGTATTAGCATCCCAAACCTTGACCGTATTATCCGCGCTGGCAGTAGCGACCTGTGTGCTATCACCCTTCCACACCACACGGATGACACTCGCTTTGTGTCCACTCAAGGTTAGGAGTAAATCGCCCGTTGCAGCGTCCCAAATTTTAGAGGTATTATCCACACTAGCTGTAGCGATGCGTTTACCATCCGGTGAAAAGGCCGCATAGTTCACAACACCTTTATGACCCGTTAGAGTAAACAGCAGTGTGCCTTTGTTAGCATCCCAAATTTTAGCAGTACCATCATCACTAGCGGTGACAATTTCTTGCTTATCGTATTCATAACTGCTGGATTTTTCGCCCCACCACGTCAGGTTATTGATCTTCTTGGTATGTCCGGTCAGCGTATACAGCAGTGTTGGATTATTATCACTCGCGTTCCAGATTTGCACCGTACCATCAGCTCCGGTAGCAGCGATCAACTTACCGTCCGGTGACCACAATGCGCGTGTGACAGCCCCTTGATGCCCACCCAAAACAGCCAGCGAGTTACCCGCTATATCCCATATCCGCGCCGTACCATCATTACTAGCGCTGACAAGCCGTTTACCATCTGGCGACCAATCTACACTGGTAACGATGTCCGTATGCCCACTTAGCACATGTTTTTCCAGCAGCTTTTTAACTGCCTGTGCCAGCGCCCGTTCAGCCTGCCAAGTAACTTTAATCTGGAAGGCATTCAGTGCCAGAATCACGGCGCGTTCAGGCCGCACACCGTCCAGTTCAACCCTCGATTGTCCAGCCATCGCAATACTTTGGGATGTGTTGCGTTCCTGTGATACGGCTGTCGCCTGTTCTTGAGCCTGCCCTTGTGCGACGGTGGCGGTAGCGGCGTTGTTAACTGCGACAATAGCTTGTTGTTCAGCTAGTCCTTGTGCCACAGTAGCCGTCGCGGCGTTGCGATCAGCAATACTTCGTTGAGTGTTCGCTTCTCCAAAGAGAAACAGCGATAAAATCGCCAGCGCTATCGAAATGACCAACGCCACACTCACACCCGCCAGTAACCGACGTTGGCGATTAGTAGCGGCTTGACGACCAGCAGCGATATATTGAGCGTGAAGCGGTGTAGGGGCAGGCTTTTTAGCAACGGCCTCTGCTAGCCACACTTCAGCTTTATGGAGATCGTCACCTTGTAGGAGCAAGCTGGGATCATTGTTGCCTGCTTCCCACTCCTTCGCCCGTACCAACAATCGAGTGTGCGTTCGGACGTTGCTCAAATCGGTATCAAGCGCGTTAACCAATGACTTAAAGGCGTTGTCGAAGTTGTCTGTCTCGCGGAAGTAAATCCAGTTGTGGGAACTGATGACTGGCGACATAGCACTTTGGTCGGCAGCATCCGTAATTTCGCGGTGTAATAAAGGAATAAAGCGTTTGTTGTTGGCTATCGCATGGTCAATTTCATTACGGCAAACCTGCGAACGCACTGAATCCGGGCTAATGACAAACACAAAAGCATCAGCTTGTTCGATACCGGTTGTAACTTCTTTCCACCAATCCGCAGTAGCCGGTATATCTTCCCAATCGACCCATGTATCACGCTGCTGTTTGGCTAGCGCATCGTTGAGTTGTTGAACGAATTCTTTATCTCGGCGGGAATATGAAATAAATACGTCGGTCATAAGCAGTCTTTATGCCTCGGTCTGGGAGAATGGCAACACTATCCATTCGCATAATAGCACATTCTCTTTGGCCTCGCCTAACGCCTGCCTGTATCGTTGCAAGACTGTAAGCTAACCCTCGTTCATGCAACAGCCTATTTGGATACTTTTTGATGCAAAATATGCAATTTATGCTGCACAATTCGCAATTTTTGCATATTTCCCGCTGAATTGTCCGGCGGCTGGCAGGGGAGAAATCGCTGAATTGACATTTTGTGTCGGCGGGAAGCCCGCGTAATGCCACTGAAATGACAGTGATTTGGCGGGTGGCTCGGCTGATGCCACCGCTGTGCAATATGGGTACGCTGCTGCTGTATTTGCTTCATAGTTGTTAGTCATCAGTTATCGGTTTACAGTCAACAGCAAAAGTGTGAGTTGTTAAATAGCGTTTAGGTTGCATTTTATTTTAGAACATAAGTTCATCAATGTAAAGCGCGTTCGGTTCGAGTTTACAAACCTTTGGAGGGTCGAAAATTAGGGCAGAGAAAGAACCCCCACCCTAGCCCTCCCCCGCAAGCGAGGGAGGGAAGAAATCAAACGATATTAGGCGCTGGCAGCTTCGCGACGTTGGGTTTCCACGACACGCAGCGCTTCAGCAATAATGCCCATCGCTTCATCGACCTGCTCGTCGGTGATGTTAAGCGGCGGCAAAAAACGGATACAGTTGCTATATAGACCGGAGCGAATAGCAATTAGGCCGCGCTTGAGGCATTCCTGAGTTAGCAGCAGGGTTTCATCCGGCGCAGGCACTTTTGTATCGCGGTCGCGTACCAGTTCCATGAGCAGCATCGGACCTAAACCGCGCACGTTACCAATCAACGGCACTTCAGCCTCTAAGTCGAGCAAATGCTGACGAATCCGATCACCGATTTGGGAGGCGCGTTCCAAAAATTCTGGCTGGCGAATCATGCCAATGGCTTCAATCGCCGCTACGCAGGCCAACGGGTTACCGCTGTAAGTGCCGCCCAAACCACCCGGATGTGGCCCATCCATTATTTCGGCTTTACCTGTGACGGCTGCCAAAGGCATACCCGCAGCCAATGATTTAGCCGTAGCAATTAAATCGGGCGCGATACCGTAGTGTTCAACGGCAAACAGCTTACCAGTGCGTCCGAAACCGCACTGCACCTCATCCGCCACATAGACAATGCCATATTGGGTACAAATTTCGCGAATACGTTGCAGGAACTTGGGCGGCGTAACAATGAAACCGCCCTCGCCCTGCACCGTTTCGATCACGATAGCCGCTACAGCACTCGGATCAATCTGGGCAATGAGGGCGTTCTCCAAGCGGGCAATGCAATCATCCACATATTGTTCTTCGGTCAAACCTGCCGGACGACGATAAACATTAGGGAACGGCAAACGATAGATTTCGGGTGCGAACGGGCCAAAACTCTTCTTAAATAGACCATACTTACTGGTCATCGAAAGGGTCATGTTGGTACGACCGTGATACGCGCCTTCAAAGACGATAATCCCGGGGCGACCGGTATAAGCACGGCTAATTTTGACGCAGGTTTCCAGCGCTTCCGCACCACTGTTGAGCAGCACGGTTTTCTTAGGGTAATCGCCGGGGGTGATTTCGTTCAGTAGTTCGGCGGTACGCACATAAGGCTCGTAAGTGCCGACGATGGCGCACATATGAATGAGTTCAGCAGCCTGCCGTTGCAGCGCTTCGACCACATTCGGTGGGCAGTGACCGACCGCCAGCACACCGATGCCGCCTGCAAAGTCGAGCAAGGTATTGCCGTCTACATCCACAACGGCTGCGCCTTCGGCTCTTTCGACGGCGACTTGAGTGAGTTTAGAAGCACCACGGGCGGTTGCCGCTTCGCGCCGTGCGACCATCGCTTTACTTTTTGGACCGGGGATTTCTGTAACCAGATTAATCGTTGGCATTTTTATTCCAGCCTATCTATCTGCCGAGAGACCTCTAGTGTGACACACTCGCTCAAAAATTGCACCCAACCGAATAATGCCGTAGTTAGCCCACGCGTTCAAAACGCTGCTTACGAATACGTCCGGTAAACCACGTAAAACCATCGACATTGCCAGATGAGTCGCGGGTAAACTGCAAATCACCCTGCCCGAAGAACGCATCCACAGCGGTTGGTTTTAAAAGTTGTGGTTGATGTTTGTAGTGTTTGAATACGAGGCCATTTGCTGTGTATTCAACCTGATATTGAGTGTCAAGTTCAACACTGTAGTATTTGCCAACAAAGTCCTGATGCTGTTCGAGGGTGAGGATTGGCGCAGCGATCCATTCGTAAACAGCCGGCTTACCGGAACCTGCATCTTCGTGCAACTCGCGTTTGCCAGCGTTATCAACAAACTCCATTTTGATGGGATAGCCTTGAACCTCGAACTTCTCAGGGGAAGTTGCAGCCATTGGAAGTACAAAATCGGCAGCGATCACTGCCCAGAGCTGACCATCCCGTATTTCAAGGCGACGAGTTCCGCTGGTTTTCGGATCGCGATAGACTCCAGCTTTGCTGGCAAGCTGCTCATGATTCAGTGTGACTTTTTCGGCTTCAGCTTCGGAGGCTTGCAAGCTATCCGCCAGATAAATATCAGCGACTTTTTTACCCCGTATACCCGGCATCACATTGTCAATGTTGCAGAAAATGATGACTGCAAAGCGCTGGTCGGGGAAGCACAAAAAGTCCGAGCGATAACCGGCATCTGCGCCACTGTGTCCAAAGGTTCTTAAACCGCGATAGTTGGTCACGCGAAGGCCAAAGGCATAGTCTATTTCTTCCCCACTATTGAGAACAGCGGGCTTAAGCATCAGGTCGATAATGGCCTCACCGCCGACTCGTTTGTGATAGAAGTTTTGCTCCCACAACGCGAGGTCTTCAACGGTTGAAAACAAACTAGTCGCACCAACGGTATCAAATAAGGGAATGCTGATGCGGTAACCGCCTTCCGGTCGTGGTGAGTAACCATAGGCGCGATTTTTGACGATCATCTCAAAGTCGTCATGAAAGTGGGTGTTGTTCATGCCAAGCGGTTTGAAGATATGCTCGGTAGTGAACTGGCGAAGCGTTTGACCACTAACCCGTTCGACAATCAGACCGAGCAGCGTATAGCCTGTGTTGCTGTATAAGTATTCGTCGTTCGGTTTAAAGTTGAGTTCTTTTTGTCGCGCTGCCAGATACAGAACATCGGCATTGGTTTTGATGTCATTTTCGCGCCAGCCTGCCATCGACAGCAAATCCCACTGATCGCGCAGGCCGCTGGTGTGATGCGCTAGATGGCGGATGGTAATGGTGTCGCCATAATCAGGCATTTCAGGAATGTATTTGCGAATATCGTCATCAATTGACAGTTTGCCCTCTTGAGCGAGTAAGGCAATCGAGAAAGCTGCAAACTGCTTGGAGATGGAGGCAATATGGAACACAGAATCGGGACGAAGGGCGAGATCATAATCCAGATTAGCCATGCCGTAACCGCGTGAATAGATCACTTCGCCATCCTGCACCACGGCTAAAGCGCAACCGGGGCTGTTACTCTTGTTCCATTGAGCAAAAATGGCATCCACATTGTTGGTAAGTTCGCTCACAATTGACCTCTTCAGCTTTTATCACTACGAAGAAGGCCAGAGTTTGACACACGACTCCTAAAATTGCACACTACTTGGATAGGCCAATTGGGAAATAAAAAAGCCGGGATGAGAATTCGCCCCGGCTTGATTATTGTGTTCATGATGTCCTACGTGACAGGATGTTTTTCGAGCGTTTGCTTGAGCATATCGAGTGCTACATCCCAACTCTTTTCTGAGAGTTCCTGTGCTTGGTCACTTGGCAGATTTTGCTCGGTCAAGGTTAGCTCAGTACTGCGACCCTTGGATACCAGCGAATAAGTAACGATCTGGTAGTTTTCCTTGTCATCAGGCAAACCGGACATTGCACTCCAATGGCTGTAGGCGAGCAACTTTGGCGGTTCAAATTTTAGAATTTCGCCACGATCCTCATACGGCTTACCCTGATATTCGCCACGATGTGTGATGGGTGTGCCTTCCATCCAAGTGGTTCGGGTATCGACACCAAAGAACCAACGCCGAACTAATTCCGGACGGGTTAGTGCATCCCAAACTTCTTCAACGGGAACATTCAAGTTCACGGTTTTCTGTGAGCGTAAATTGGTTGGCATATTATTTGCCTCTACTTTCTTTCTACGCCGGTCAGTGTAACTAGGGTATCAGCATAAGGGGTTGAGAAATACACCACTTTTTAGGGGGTCTAGCTAAGTATTTAATGAGTGGCAGCCATTCACAAGCATCTAAAATGACTTCTGATAAAATGTTATTCATCACTTACTAAGGGAGGCGACATGCCCGAAAATAAACCTGAGTTACCGATTATCCCTTTTGCATCTGACAAAGAATTAGAACAGTGGTACCAAGAAAACGGTGCTACATGTGATGGTTTGTGGATCAAAATAGCAAAGAAAGAGTCGGGGATTGAGTCGATTAATCATCCGCAAGCGTTGGATGTGGCCTTGTGCTACGGATGGATTGATGGGCAGCGGCTGAAGTTTGATGATCAATATTTCTTACAAAAGTTCACGCCGCGCCGTTCCAAAAGTCCTTGGTCGAAGGTTAATCAAGATAAAGTGGCGGCACTGATTGATGCAGGCAGAATGCGCGAAGGTGGTTTGAAAGAAATCGAACGGGCGAAAGCCGATGGACGTTGGGAAGCAGCTTACGAGTCGCAAAGTAAGATGGGTGTACCGGAAGATTTGCAAGTGGCGCTTAATCAAAACCCAGCAGCGCAAGCCTTTTTTGACACGCTCAACAGTGTGAATCGCTATGCCATCCTCTACCGCATTACGACCGCTAAGAAAGCCGAAACCCGTCAAAAACGCCTCGAAAAATTTATCGCGATGCTGAATGAAGGCAAAAAGATTTACGACTAACCGATGCGTACAGTCGTTTTGGTATCAAAAAACAGTAGTTCGTCAGCCTTTAAACCACAGTAAATAGTCGAACCGCTTTCAACATGCGCGTCGAGTGGCGCGGTTAGTGTCCATGTTTCACCAGCGAGATGCACGGTGATCAACTGATGACGTTCGGCTAACATCGGTACGACTTGTTCGACAACACCGGGAACACCGCCCTCTTGCAGAAACATATGCTCAGCACGAATCGCCATCGTCACTTTGCTATCTTCAGGCAAGTCACGCCGCAGCGGATAGCCACCAAAATTCTCGCCTTGCCAGAGACCATTTACACTGTGACCTTTAAGGAGGTTAATTGGCGGACTGCCAACAAAACTCGCGACGAATATATTGTGTGGGCTGCTGTACAACTGCTGATAAGTGCCGACCTGTTCAATTTTACCAGCCCGCATAATCGCGATGCGGTGGGATAGAGCGATAGCCTCAACTTGATCGTGGGTCACATAAACCGATGTGACCGGAAACGCGTTCAGCAAGCGCTTGAGTTCAACACGGGCTTCGGTGCGATATTTCGCGTCAAGGTTGGCGAAGGGTTCATCAAACAGCAGCACTTGGAGATCACGAGCAAGCGCACGGGCAATGCCGATACGCTGCTTCTCGCCACCGGAAAGCTGTGCCGGACGACGAAGTAACAATTTATCTAAGCCGATGCCGGTAATCTTGGCGATTTGGTGGAGCTTTTCCGGCACTTCTTCTTCACGCTGGCGCAGTGAGAGAAAGAAACCCACACTTTTGCGACTTTCCCAATGCGGGATAAGCGCCCCTTCTTGAAACACCATGCCAATGCCCCGTTCCCGTAAGGGAACATCGCGCAGGTCAACGTCATTATAAAGGATGCGCCCGCTGTCCGGTTTGTGGATGCCTGCGATCAGACGCAGCAGCGTCGATTTACCACAGCCCGACGGCCCCAGAATCGCCAGCACATCACCTGTATTCAGTTTGAGTGAAATATCTTCAACAGCCGCAACGTAAGGATCACCGCTGATTTGATCCGAGCCAAAATGTTTGCTGATATGTTCCAGCGTGATGGTAGTCATTTAAGTTTATGTCCATAAACATTAATTGACCTTCAGTTTAGCTCGAATCTGGAGATTTTGTGGGGATTGGATTAGTCGTGGTTCTCAACATGGCGGGCATCATAAGTATCTTGGGCGACAGATACACTGTTGATATGCGATTCTGCCCAAATCCGAATGGTGGTTATCGGCTCAATCAATGTGCATCCTAATGGAGTCAGAGCGTACTCAACACGCGGCGGGATTTCAGGATAAATGGTGCGCGTAACGAGGCCATCCCGTTCCAAGCTGCGGAGGGTTTGAGCCAGCATCTTTTGCGATATGCCGCCGATGCTTCGTTGGAGATGTGAGAAGCGTTTTGGCTCGTCTTCAAGCAGGCTAATAATCAAGACTGTCCACTTATCCGCAATCAGATCTAATACGCGGCGAGTCGGGCAATCGGCATCAAATACATTGGAAAGAGGAAGTAAATTTACCATAGGCTTAGTATAGCACCACTCAGGTAACCATTTTCTACAAGATAATCAGCCCCAACTTGGTGGCACGGACAACCGCCTCGGTACGACTTTGGACATTCAACTTGGTCATGATGGCATTGACGTGAAATTTGACGGTGTGGTCGGTGATGCTCAAACGGCTGGCAATCGTTTTGTTGGGTAATCCAGATGCCAGCAGTTGCAAGACTTCCATCTCGCGGGGAGTCAGCGATTCAACTTGGCCTTCCGGTTGGGCGGCTTCGACCTGAGCCAGTGCGCTCACCAACGTCGGCTCGATGACGGCGAAACCGTGTGAGGCAGCCGTTAAAGCCGCGCCAAGACTATCGGGGTCGAGATTGCCGAGCAGCAAGCCACGCGCACCCGCCCGCCACGCTTCCGCAGCCTGTGATGACTCTTTAAGAAGTGCGACAATCGGCATTTCACGCGGGAGTTCAGGCACAGCGTTCCAACTCCAATCCCAAGCGATGACATCCGGTTTCGCCAGATCAAGGTCAATCGAGACTTGATTGCCACTGCTTTGCCCCGCAACAGTCAGACCGGATACACCAGCCAAGAGCGCGGCAAGTCCCATACGGGCGAGTGGATTTTCAGCAACAAGCAGTACTTTGATGTCTGTCATCTTATCAGTCTACAGTCGCCAGTCATCAGGCAAAACCCTTTTAAAACTGGCACGGGTGATGGATATTATGATATGCATTTACTATTGGAAGCATGTCAGAATCGGCAATAGGCAACCTGTACCTTCGTCCGAGTCTGCTTCCGCCCCAAGTCGGATGTACTTGGCGATGGGAATATGTCATCATGAGGAACAAGGAGCATGACACTATGAAAATATATGAACTGCGATTAAAAATTGGGAACTTGGTAGAAGCGCGACATTTCTACCATGATGTTCTACAACTGCCTGTGCTGGAAGAAACGGCTGAATTATTGGTGTTACAAGCGGGAAGCTCACGCTTGGCGTTTGAACGGGTGGTGGGTTGGCAAGGCAAGTATCACTTTGCATTTGATGTGCCGGAAAACCAAGTTGATGAAGCGGCGGCGTGGATTAGCACGAAAGCGAAGATTGCAAGCTCGAATGGACAAACAATATTCCGTTCCACCGAGCGATGGAACGCCAACATGGTTTACTTTTATGACTCTGCGGGGAATATCTTGGAATTTATCGGGCGGCACAACCAACCAAATGCCAGCGATGAACCGTTTTCCGAGGGCAGCATTTTGTCAATCAGCGAAATCGGGTTGACAAGCAACGATGTAGAAAAAACCATTCAGTCATTGCGCGATACCTTGGGCATAACCATTTATGATGGTGCGGGAAGCAATAGTTTTTCAGCCGTTGGCGATGAATTTGGACTGCTTATCGTAGTCAGGCAAGGGCGTTATTGGTATCCCGAAACCGGTATTGCAGCCGAATTGAATCCGGTTAGCGTCACCCTTATCAGCGATAAGATCAGCGAATACACAGTTCCCGGATTGCCGTACCACATTAAACAGGTGAAATAAAAAAGGGCAAGACGATAGCTTGCCCTTAAAACCAACTCTAGTGAACCGGATGGTTTTAGTTCGATTGACCGTCTTCAGGCGTAACCTTGGACATATCAAGGTCAATAAGCTGCTTGATGAGGTCACGGAAAGCTGATTCGGGCAGCGCACCCGGTTGGCTGAAAACGATGGTCTTTTCCTTAACGAGCATAATGGTCGGAATGCTCATTACACGGAAAGCCTGCGACAGACCGGGGTTCGCGTCCACATCAACTTTGGCGACACGGATTTGACCCGCATATTCCTTCGCCAGTTTTTCCAGTGCAGGCGCAACCTGACGGCAAGGCCCGCACCATTCCGCCCAGAAATCGACCAAAACAGGCTTGTCATGGTTGATGACTTCAGCTTCAAAGGTGGCATCGGTCACATGAACAGGTGAATTCTCAACGACTACAGGGTTCTTCTCTTCCATAATTAGCTCCATAATTGCCTGAGATAGTTCAGGCTGGTGCGATGGACTGCCGCCTACATCATTTCAACAATCAGCGTGATTCTTTGCCGCTAACTGCGAAATGCTGCGCCAGTTCCGGGTTGGTGGCGGGGTCAATTTCGCAAAAACGATAGACGATTCATCAGCAGCTTTAAGCTACTGTCATTCGAGAAAAGAATCAGCGCGAGTTTGTCACTCAACAGCAAATTTCCAAGTGTGTCCCGGTTAAAACAAGTGGTTCTGCCATCAATCCTGATCCTTACATGTGAAGTATAGACACAGCGACGATGCCATTTATTACACTGAAACGTCGATGATATTCAGGTGCAAGTATTTTCATAGCTATACTACTGTTTGTCCATGGTTGCTGATGCGCAATCTGCGTGGGGCAGTTTGTACGTAATACCATTCAACACCTTCATTGAGGAAAATCCAAGATGCCTAAATTACGCTTATCACCGATTTTATTGGTGATGAATATCGCGCTGGTTGTGTACGGCCTAACTGCACTGTTTAGTGTATGGACTGCTTACGATTCAACGCTGAGCGAGGCGACAGTCGCTGCGGTACTGCTGAGTATTATCGTCTACTTCGCCTTAGTAAGCCGATTGCGACGGTTGGACACCCAACCTTTTTTTGCGATGCTGGCGGGCGGCGTAGGTTTGCTTTTCAGCCTGTTCTTTATTAGCCAGTTCGCGCACCAAAATTACATCGAGACACCGGGTATCATCAACGCGGTCGGTGGCATCACGACCTTTTTGCCCAATTTGGATGTCTTTATCCACCAGAACAGCGCCGCAACCGTCATTGAACTGCTGCTGCCGATTGTTTTCGCACTTCTGCTGATGACGACCAGCCGCAATCAACGGCTCTTTTGGCTGTTTACCCTAGCCGTGTTGATTTACGCCTTCGTGCTGACCTATTCACGCGGCGCATATGTGGGCTTAGCGGTAGCACTGTTGATCGGGCTGGCGACGTTCGGTGCAAAGCGGCTTACAGGTAGGCAAGCCGTGATGTTGGTGATCGGCATCGGGGTTATTATGGTGTTGTTTATAGGCGGGATAATCCTTATTGGGCCGCGTGTGCCGTTTGTTGCCTCACTGGTGGGCGTGACAGGCAGCCGCTTAGAAATTTACCGCAACAGTTTGACGCTGGCGGGCGATTATATCTTCAGCGGGATTGGGCTAGGCGACACCTTCGCGATGGTTTATTCACGCTACAGTTTGATGATTTTCGTGCCGCAAATCACCTATACCCATAACCTATTTCTGGCAGTGCTGTTGGGGCAAGGCATCATCGGTTTACTGGCCTTCCTGATCGTCATCATTACTTTTTATTTGTTCGTGCTGCGGGTGCTGTTGGTGGTGCAGATTATCGAGATTGATCCGCTGTTTTACGGCGCTTGGATTGGGGTCACAGCTACATTGGTTCACGGATTGACGGACGCGCGGCAGTATGTGGAAAGTCCATTCAACCTACCCTTGCTGTTTGTCGGCATCGCACTGACGATTGGCTGCGGCATCAATGCGATACGGGCAGAGGCGTTCGAAGACTCCACCATCAACCGACGGCGCAACTGGCGCACACTGAGGCTGATCGCGGTGGCTGGTGTGCTGCTATTGGCGATTGGTCTAATCATTTTACGAAAGCCGGTTGCAGCGGCGTTCTATACCAATTTAGGCGCATTGGATGAAACCCGCGCGGACACTACCATCCAACCGAACCTGAGCCACGAAGATCACGATGATTATGTGAAATTCGCTCTAAGCGAATATCAACAAGCCTTAAAAATTGATCCCGATTTCCCAAATGCCAACCGACGTTTAGCCAATCTCTATGTGGATACGGGTGCATTTGATGAAGCCGTGCCATTGTTGGAAAAAGCCTACGCTGCCGAGCCGGATTATCAGGCCACGATTAAGGGATTAGGATTGGCTTATACATGGGCGGGACACACACAGGAGGCAGCTTGTGTCTTCAAGAAGCTAGCCAATGTCGCTGATATGGATAACGAACTGTACACATGGCAGGGCTTCCGCCACGAGCAAAATCAAGATTTACTTTCAGCTTACGCACTGGAAGCGGCAGCTATTTTGGAAGATTACCAGCAAACCAACTTGGATGTGTGGGTGCTGATTGGGGATCGTTTTCAGGCGGCGAACAGACTGCAAAAAGCACAAGAGTGGTACAGCCGGGTACTCCAAAAAGATGCGAATAACACGACGGCTTCGGATAAGCTCAAAGCGTTAGGACTGAAAAAGCTGACGACATTTACGGAAACAGGCTGTAAATGAGCGTAGGCTAAAAGCCCGAAACATGGCCTAAGAGTAGTGCTACAATACAAAACTTGAGTGCCAGCATTTAGGTCATTACAACTTATGAGCCGATTCCTGTTTTACTTCAAACATGCTGCCAACAATTTGCGTCACAGTGGACATTGGACGACCTTCGCGGTGTTTTGCGTGGCAGCAGGTGTGGCAACAGTGGTCGCGCTGCGAAGTCTGGGGTTGGCGATCAATGACTCGCTCATCAGCAACCTGCGACAGCTTAATCACGGCGACATCAATGTCACCAGCCTTGCCAGTTACGGGCCGTTCTCATTCAGCTTTCAACGTGGGGATTACGAGACTCAAATCCTCAGTAAAGATACGGTGGAATGGACGCGTAACTGGGCGGCACAACATAATGCCAAAATTTCAGCCTATGCGCTAATTAGTAACATCCAATTCACCCCTTTTAACCAGAGCAAACCCAATGCGCCTCAGTTTGCGACTTCCTTTTTGATTGACCCGCAAACATTTGACATGTCGAGTCCAATCGTGGCACTTGATCCGGCAGGCGTTCCGCTCAAGGATTTATTTACGGGCGGGCATGAGGTGGTGATCAGCCGCAATTTGGCGGATTCGCAACATTTGAAAGTGGGCGATGAAGTCCGCGTCAGCAATTCCGACGAGCCGTTTATCTTGCGCGGGATTGTGGCAACCGAAACCGAGTCGAGCATCAACAACGTGTTGGCTTCGTTTTTCGGTTTTGCCTATTTTGATATTGCACAGGCGACTTCCCTTCAGCTTAATCCCAACCCGAACACCATCAGTATCGTGATGCCGGATGACGCGACCAGCGATGATATTTCAAAAGCGGCTGATGAACTAACCCCCTTATCGAGTTTCCGTGATATTAACGCAACACCTTGGCTCTTGAAGCGCAACCAAGAATTGGCGGATTTGATCGGGCGCTTCATCGTGACAATGGGCTTAGGGGCGATGCTGATCGGCGGCGTGGGCATCATGAATACCATGCTGGTACTGGTAGGCAGGCGCACGATGGAAATCGCGGCGCTCAAGACCGTCGGCCTCAAGGGGCGGCAAATAGCGGCCTTGTTTATGGCTGAGGCATTCCTGCTCGGTGTGATTGGCAGCCTGCTCGGTGTGGTGGCAGGTCTGGGTTTAAGCGGGGCTGTGAATGCTTTTGGTGAGACCTTCCTCCAACAAAAGCTGCCATGGCGACTCCATCCAGACGCGATGGTTTACGGCGCGGCGCTGGGCATGGTGGTGACGTTGGTCTTTGGTGTGTTGCCGGTGCTGATGGCCTCTAACGTGCGTCCAGCAATTGTGCTGCGACCGAATGAAACGCATCTGCCCCGTGCCAGCGTGTTCCAGATTTTGATCGCACTATCGGTGGTGGTGGTCGTACTGGGGGTAATCGCAGGCCAGATTATTGGTCCGGTGATCGACAGCGCGATTGACCGATTTGTGAGTCCGCCCAACCCCATTATCATAGGGATTGTGCTGGTGGCGGTGGTGCTGATAATACTAGCCCTACTCACAGGCGTGATGTGGGGCGTGGTATGGCTCATTGGACGGCTACCGACCTTCGGACAGGTCGATATGCGGTTGGCGCTACGCAACCTTTCCAGCAGGCGGGTACGAACGGCCACCACCTTACTGGCTTTAGCAGCAGGCATGTTCGCCTTGAGCGCGATTACTTATTTTGGGTTGGGCGCACGGGAAATTATACGCTTCCAGTTCGCGCAAACCTTGGGCGGAAATGTGATGTTAATCCCACTGGTGCCGAGGGCAATCGCGCAGCCATTGGTGAGAACACTCCTCAGCACCCAAAACAGCGTTCAATATGACACGCTGCTCAACATCAATCTGGGGCGCATCACGACGGTTGACAATGTATCCGTGAAGCCACAGGGCAAGATCAAAAACCTGCCGCTGAGTATTTTGACGCGCGATACTGATAACCCGGCACTCAACAGCGGCCCCTTGCTGGCGGGACGAGATCTGACAGCCGATGATCGCGGGAAAGAT